>CAVDRM010000022.1:0-38128 GCA_963611355.1 Anaerovibrio sp. | reverse complement strand
AATAGCATCATCAAAAGCATCACCGGGAGAAAATGGATCTTGAATATGTTTTAAGATGGGAATAGTATTACAAAGATGCTCATTGATGAGTCTCGAAAACTCAGAAAAGGCGCAATCATCGAATGTGATCCGAGACAAGCAGTTACAGAGCATATTGCAAAGAAGCATGGCTTCGTATTCTCCGGCAAGCGTGATGGATGCGATGTGTATAAGTTGGAGGAATAATAAATGAATACAGAGATTGATATCAGCAATGTCACTTTACATACAGACCGCATGATCCTGCGCCCTTGGCGTCACACTGACCTGGATGATTTATACGCCTATGCTTCGGTTGACGGTGTTGGTCAGATGGCGGGCTGGAAGCCCCACGAATCCAAGGGGGAATCCCAAAAGATTCTGGATATGTTCATCGGTCACAAGAAGACTTTTGCTTTGGAATATCAGTGCAAAGTAATTGGCTCTCTCGGTATTGAGCAATACAATGAAGATCACTTTCCCGAATTTGCAGATAAAAAATGCCGTAAGATTGGGTATGTGCTCTCTAAAGAGTATTGGGGGCAAGGACTGATGCCGGAAGCTGTGAAGGAAGTGATCCGGTATCTTTTCGAAGAAGTTGGTCTTGATGTGATCTTCTGTGGTCATTTCCTGTGGAACAAACAGTCGCAGAGGGTTCAGGAAAAGTGCGGCTTCAAGCATTACGCCTTTGATACTTATGAAACAAAAGTAGATACCACGGAAGAAGACGAAGTGAATATCCTTACAAGGGAAGATTGGCAGGCAGAGAGCGTTGTGATTAGGGATTATGACGCCTTTGATCGCAATGAAATTATGAACCTGTATACAAGCGTCGGCTGGACAAACTATACTGACCATCCTCAGATGCTGGAAAAGGCATATATGAACTCGCTTTGTACACTCGGTGCATATACCGCTGATAATAGTCTGATTGGCATCATAAGAGCCGTGGGCGACGGAGCTTCTATCTTATTCATTCAAGACATTATTGTGCTCCCGGAATTCCAGCGCAGAGGAATAGGAACTGCTCTGCTCAGAGCAATCATCAGCCGTTATCCCGATGTATATCAAACGGAACTCATGACGGACAACACGGACAAGACCATTGCCTTTTATAAGTCGCTTGGTTTTACGCCTGCGACTGAATTTGGTTGCTTGGGGTTCATGAAGCTGAATACGTGATTCAAGAAAAAAGTTCAGGAAAATTGAAAGTAGGTATTGACCTTACAGCAAACTGCAATGATATAACGGTTTCAGAAAGGAGGTGCCGGATATGACGATCAAAGAATTCTCGCGTCTATGCGGCTGCAATCCTCAGACTCTTCGGTACTACGACCATGTGGATCTGCTGAAACCGGTTAAGGTGGATTCTTGGACAGGATACCGCTATTATGATGAGGATCAGGCACTGCAATACGTGAAAATCAAAAACCTACAAATGGCTGGTTTCTCTATCGATGAAATCAGGGGGCTCCTTGATGCTGATAACGACACTATTTTCAAGGCGTTCTCGGCGAAAATAAAGGAACAGGAGGACCGTCTGCAGAAAACTAGGGAGATCCGGCAGTCATATCTGAGCGAAGTTCAGCGCATGAAAGAAAAGGTTAAAGAGTTCCGGGAGACAGTACTCTCCCTGATGGAAGACTATGATCCGACTGAGGAATTCGGTATTACAGCCGATGAGTACCGGGAAATCGTTGATTCCCTGACCACCTATTTGGACACTCACGAATTCACCGAGGGAGATTTTGATTATGATCTGTCTGATGATGGGGATGCCGCTCGTGAGGAGCCGGAATACCTCAATGTCCTGAATAATCCGGATTTTGAGGTGATCTATGAGCAGCATGGGTGGGAACATGCTCGGGAAGTCATTGGAAAGTTCACTGTTCCTGATGACGGAAAAGAATACATGCTGCTGTTCACTATCTCAAAGGATAAGGAGAATCAGACAGCGTTTGCAAACACAGCTCTTTCCGTTATGCTCGGGGCGAATCTGAAGTCCCGCGAGAGAACATGCCAGAACAGTCAGAAGCTTGGCTGTAATGTGACGGTCTCTGAAGACGGTCAGAATCATTTTTGGCTCTTAAAGAGAAAATAAGCCGTATAATCAACTTTACAACCCAGATACACTCTTCATTGAAGGAGGTGCAGCCGATTGGCCGCACCTCCTCTTTGACTTTCTGTTACCCTCTTGTAATTTTCTCCGAGTTGAGTATAATAACGATAGTGGGATTTGAAATCCCAGATAGAAACAGAGGTGCTGGTATGAGGACAAAAGACCAAGGGACTCTCGACAAAATACTGAAGTTCGTAAACAAGTATTATCAAGATAATCGTGTTGCTCCTACGATCAGCGAGGTTGCTGCTGGCGTCGGTGTGGCCAGATCGACAACTCATCGTTACATTCAGGAGCTTAGCGATAGAGATTTGCTTGATTACGGCAGGGGTATTCTTTCCGCGCCTGAGAGCGCCAAAATGAAGACAGCCTACATTGCCGCCCCGTTAGTTGGCTCGATTTATTGCGGCTCTCCGGAAGAGGAAGAGGAAAATGTCGAGGAGTATGTCAGCCTTCCTGTTTCTTTGTTTGGCAAAGGAGACTTTTATATTCTCCGGGCCAAAGGCGATTCGATGGTCGATGCCGGTATCGCTGAAGGCGATCTGCTGGTGATAGAGCGTAATTGCCCTGCTTCCGAAGGGGATATAGTCGTTGCGCTCGATCAGGAGCAGCAGAACACGCTACCAGTCCGGGCAGCTTTCACTGTCTGGAGCCTACTCGCACATGGAAAAACGAGGCTCACGTTATTTGCGCTACGCCCTTTACAACGCCACCAAATATGTCTGCCTTTGGGACCCGACCTTTGCTGCTTATCTTGCCAAGAAGCGGGCTGAGGGGAAACACTACAATGTTGCGCTCTCTCACGCAGCCAAGAAGTTAGTGCGTCTGATTTACGCGATGGAAAAATCTAAGCAGCCATATCGTAACGCTGCGTAAGTCCGTTTTTCTTTATGCTCAGTTTGGCGTCCATCCGGACGTCTGCTTTGCTGTACTCTTTTTGAACCGTCTTCATTTTTTTACCGCTTCTCTGCATTTCGAGCTTGACTTTTAATAGTTAGTCTTTCTTGTCGAGTGTATCATATCATAAAGGGCCAACTGGAATCTACTGGAATCTACTGGAATCAGCTACCCAATTTCGGAACAGCCACACAGCGGAGGGCCTTGGAGTGCACCTTGAACACGTTGCTGACGGTGCAGTGCATCTTGTCGGCGATTTCCTCCCAGCTGCGGAAGCAGATATACCTCAGTTCCAGCAGCGTCTGATATTCCGGATTCTCCACCGCGTAGATTGCGTGCATGATTTCCTGCTTCTTATCTACCAGATGGTCGATATCCGCATTGATCTCCGTCTGCATATCTACCATCTTGGCGATGGCATCTTCCATCGAATGCACGTTCCGCGTGTGGCTGACCACATCATCCTGCATGATGCTTGTGGTCTTTGTAGCCATTTCCTTCAGCGTTGCCAGCATGTCCAGTTTGGAATTAATCCGCTGGTCAAGATGAAACGCCTGATTCAAATATTCCTTCGGGGTCATTTATCCGTCTCCCTCCTCAGTCTGCGTATAAGGTAATCCGGGTCGACCTGTGTCAGTACGCCATACCACGGGGAGTGAAAGAACTTCTCAATCTCCATGACCTCGGCCATTGCCGCTTTGGAATCCGGGTGCCGCCTGAGCGTCTTCAATGCTGCCAGATAATCCTGTGCGGCCTGCTTCACAATCGCGTTTGCCAGTGCCTGATGTCCGGTCAACTGTGTTTCTCCCTTCCTGGAGTATCTTTGAACACGAATGTACTGTCCTCGGCAAGGTCGACTGGCTCCACCTGCTCCGCAAGTCTTTGGGTTCCCAGTTGTCTCTCAAGCAACTCGTCTCCTGAACAAAACTCCGTAACAAGTTGACACGGACAAGGTTTCATTTTTGCTTGCGGGAGTGTTTCCTTTGCGGTATAATATAAACGATACTCCGCTCGAAGGGGTGACACGCATGTCACAGGTAACGAAGCGTGCGCTGGAACAGTCGCTGAAAAATCTGCTTCTTAAAAAGCCGCTGACGAAGATCACAATCAACGACATTGCCGAGGACTGCGGCATCAACCGCATGACCTTCTATTACCATTTCAAGGACATTTATGACCTTGTTGAATGGTCGTGCCTCGAAGATGCGCGCAAAGCGCTGGAGGAAAAGAAAACCTACGAAACATGGCAGCAGGGCTTTATCCGGCTCTTTGAATCCGTGCGCGAAAATAAGCCGTTTATCATGAATGTCTATCGCTGCGTGCACCGCGAGCAGGTGGAAAAATACCTGAAGCCGCTGGTGGACAATCTGCTGCTCGGCGTAATCAACGAGGAGGCTGCGGGCATGACCGTACGCGACGAGGACAAAGCGTTTATCGCGCAAGTATATTCATATATGTTCGTCGGGCTGATGCTGGATTGGATTCGAGACGAGATGCGGGAGAACCCCGAAGTGCTGGTCAATCGCCTGGCGCTGATATTGAAGGACACCGTTTCGCAGGCGCTCGGCAGATTCAGAATGTGATTTCATCATTCTCCCCGCTTTGATAAAAAAATCAACACTTTTGCGCCCCGTGATAAAATTCTTATCACGGGGCATTGTCTGTTTATTGCGGATTTTTCCCGCGAGGATATAATAAAATCATCAAGCAAAGACGGGAGGAAATGATTCATGTATTATTCCGCAGGCACTTATGAATCCTTTGCACGTCCGGAGAAGCCGGAAGGTGTCGACAAAAAATCGGCATATATCATCGGCACGGGTCTGGCGGGGCTTACCGCGGCGTTCTATCTGGTTCGCGACGGTCAGATGAAGGGCGAGCACATCCACCTTCTGGAGAAACTCGATTTGGCGGGCGGCAGCTGCGACGGCCGCAAGGATGTGACCAAGGGCTTCTTCATGCGCGGCGGCCGCGAGATGGACAATCATTTCGAGGTCATGTGGGACACCTTCCGCGATGTTCCATCGATTGAAACGCCGAACGTCTCGGTACTCGATGAATATTACTGGCTGAACAAGCACGACCCCAACTATTCCCTCTGCCGTGCGACGGTCAATCGCGGCGAGGACGCGCATACCGACCGCAAATTCGAGCTTGACCGTGATTCCGCGCTCGCGCTTTCGAAGCTGTTCATGACCCCCGAAAAGGATTTGGAGGACAAGAAGATTTCCGATGTGCTGCCGGATTCCTTCTGGAGTACGAATTTCTGGCTTTATTGGCAGACGATGTTCGCGTTCCAGCGCTGGTCGAGCGCGCTGGAAATGAAGCGCTATCTGTGCCGCTACGTCCATCATATCGATGGACTGCCGGACTTCAGCGCACTGCGGTTCACCAAGTACAACCAGTACGAGAGCATGATTCTCCCGCTGGTCAGATATCTGGAAAGCCACGGCGTGAAGATTGAATACGGCATGGACGTAAAGAACGTCGTGATTGCGCACGAAGGCGATAAGATGGTCGCCAGGCAGATCGTGTATGCCAAGGACGGAGAAACCCATACGATTGACCTGATTGAGGACGACCTCGTATTCATCACCAACGGCTGCTGCACCGACACCTCCTGCTACGGAGACCAGACCCACGCGCCCGACTTGTCCGGCATTGAAAACGGCAAGGGCGAATCTTGGGATATGTGGAAGGCGATTGCGGCGCAGGCAACGCACGGCGAATTCGGTCATCCCGAAGCATTCTGCTCGGACGTGGACGCGACGAACTGGATGAGCGCTACCGTTGCGACCTCTGACGAGGAAATAATCCGCCGCATCATGAGCATCTGCAGGCGCGATCCGCGCACCGGCAAGGTGACCACCGGCGGTATCGTGACCGTCAAGGACAGCACGGACAACTGGTATCTCTCGTGGACGATTAACCGCCAGCCGCAGTTCAAATCCCAGGACAGGAACATGGTGCTCGTCTGGCTGTATTCGCTGAATACCCATAAAGAAGGCAATTACGTCAAAAAGGCGATGCGCGACTGCACCGGCGAGGAGGTCTGCCGCGAGTGGCTGTATCACATCGGCGTTCCGGAGGAGCAAATCGAAGCACTGGCGCATGAAAAGTGCAACACGACAACCTGCTTCATGCCCTACATCAATGCGTTCTTCCAGCCGCGCAAGGAATCAGACCGCCCGAAGGTCGTGCCGGACGGCGCGGTGAACTTTGCCTTCATCGGCCAGTTCGCCGAAACCCCGCGTGACACCATCTTCACCACCGAGTATTCGATGCGCACCGGCATGGAATCGGTGTATACGCTTTTGAATGTCGATCGCGGCGTGCCGGAGGTCTGGGGCAGCAAATACGATGTGCGCGAGCTGCTCCGTGCGTGCTATTACGCGCTGGACAAAAAGCCGCTGACGGACGCAAAGCTTTCGCTGGTCGAAAAGGAAGCGATAAAAATCGCGCTGAAGAAAGTGCGCGGAACGGATATTGAGCTCCTGCTGAAGGAGAGCGGGCTGATTGAATAAACGCAAACGGACGCCGGATAAATTCCGGCGTCCCGTATGCCTGGTATCGTTCGGAATGTAAGGTCGCTTCCTGTTTTTCGTTTTTTGCTTTTTTGTTCGGCTGAGCATTGTTGCTTACCAAAAAGATGAGGCTTAACAATCGGTTGCGGCGCGCATCCCTCCAAAGGGCTGCGTGCCGCTTTTTCTGTCATAGGGAGATATTATCTTTGGGGGTTCTTCGTTCCTGCGCGGCAGTCACCTGATATTTATATACGCCGGAAACGGTTTCTCCGTCAATCTGCAGCGCGGTCGGCCTGTCAAAGGCCACAGTAATCTCGTGCCCCGTGAACACGGAAACCATTTTTTCATGCCGAACGTGCTCACCCTTAAAGATGGAGGGAAATACCATCAGCGTTTTCAGTTTGCTTTTGCAGTGCAGCACCACAACGGAAACGCTCTTTTCAGCATTCATTCGATTCTGTTCCGGCGCAATCATCATGCCGCCGCCGTAATATCGGCCGTTCATGGCGGGCGCCAGCCAGACGTGATTGAAATGGTGTTTTACGCCGTCCACCGTGATGGAGGCGCCGGTGGGTTTATACTTTCCAAGCAAGCCCTGAATCGCAATGCTCGAGTAGCTGATGTTCTTCTGTCCCGCATTGCGCATCCGGTCGCCCTCTTCGCAGCAATAGCCGTCGATGCCGAAACCGACATTGTTGACAAAGAAATGCCGTTTCCCGAAGACTTCGGCAACCGGCAGGCTCTCCAGATAGGGATTGAGCAGTATCAATCCGTCTTTTGACTGAGTCTGCACATCGTTCCAGAAATCGTTGCCGGAGCCTGCAGGATAATAGTCAATCTCGTGCTTCGGCACCGCGCCGTGCAGCCGATTGATGAAATGATTAATCGTGCCGTCGCCGCCTACCAGAATGATTTTTTCCGAAACGGGCGTTTTCTCAAAGAAACGGCGCAGATTTTGCTTGGTCACATCCAATGTGCGCAGCGCTTCGGGGCGCAGCTTATCGGCAAGCTCCTGCGTTTTGGCCTTCCCATTGCCGGAGAGTGGATTGTAAAGAATGTACGTCATAGGTTCAGCCTCTCTTGTAAGTGTTCAGGTGTTCCAGCATCATTTGTCTGATTGCTTCGGAAAGCTCTGCCGCACGTTTTCCATCCGTGTCGATGGTTTCCAGAATATCAAAGTGAACCTCCGTCTTTCTGAAAGGGAAGTTCCTGTGGATGTTCTCCGTGCCGGTGATGGTGCTGACCACGATCGGACATTTCGCCCAGACAGCCGAATTCAGACAGCCGGCGTGAAACGGCTGCAAATCATAGCTTTTTCCGCGATGCCCCTCCGGATAAACGCCGATATTGACGATTCCGTCCCGAAGCATTTCAGAAGCCTTTTTGATGGTCATGGCGGAAGAACGCAGATTTTCTCGTTCAATGGGCAGATAACAGCTCCGATGAATCAGCCGTCCGCCGATGGGAATTTTGAAATTCTCCGGTTTGGAAATGTAGGCTATTTGGGAATCATCCAGCGCGACGCTTTGAATCATGTTATCGAAGTCGGACAGGTGATTGGAAACCAGCAGAAAAGGCTGCTCTTTCGGAAGTTTGTCCAGCCCTGACGTATGAACCTTTGCGCCCGCAGCTTCAAACAGAAATCGATACCCTGAGTTCAGCAGCCCATAGTAAAAAGGCGAAGGCTTTTCGTAGGAAAACTGCTTCTGTATCGGCAGGACGGAGAGCCCCAGAAAAAGCCAATACAGAAGCGTAACGCTCAAAGAAGCGGCGGCGAACAGGAGAGGCACCTGCCACATAAGCGCCCAAGAGACAGGGAAAAGAAAGGAAAGAGCCAATGCAATCGCCGCGCCCGATGCAAAAATCGCCTTCATGTTTTATGCCTCCGCTTCTTTTGCGTGTTCTAAAGGGTGTTACAGCTTGAATTCCAGGTTATCCGCTTCCCATGGCATTGTGCCGGCATTGATGCCAAAATGTCCATAGCAGGACACCCTGGAGAAAAGCGGGCGTTTCAAGCCAAAGCGTTCGATGATCGCCTCAGGACGGCAATCCGTGCTGCGCCGGACGGCCTTGCAAAGCTCTGCTAAGGGCATATGCTCCGTGCCGAAGGTTTCCACCCGCATGGAAACTGGCTCCGCCAGACCGATGGAATAGCTCAGCTGTACTTCACATTTATCCGCCAGTCCCGCCGATACGACGTTTTTGGCGATGTATCTGGCCATATACGCACCGCTGCGGTCCACCTTGGAGGCGTCCTTTCCGGAGAAAGCGCCGCCGCCATGACGGGCATAGCCGCCGTAGGTATCGACCATAAGCTTTCGGCCGGTAAGCCCTGAATCTCCGGCAGGACCGCCCACGACAAAGCGCCCGGTGGGATTGACAAAGAACTGGGTTTTGTTGTCCACCAGCTCACGCGGCAGCGTGGGCAGAATTACATGGCCGATGATATCAGAACGCAGCTTCGAAATGTCTACATCCTCCCGGTGCTGCGCGGATACAATCACAGCGTCCACACGAACCGGCCTGTCATCCTCATATTCCACCGTTACCTGCGTTTTGCCGTCCGGCAGCAGGTAAGAAAGCTCTTCGCTGCGGCGCACATTTTCCAGCCGCTTGGCCAGCGAATGCGCCAGCTCGATAGGCATGGGCATGAGACTGCCGGTCTCCCGGCAGGCGAAGCCGAACATCATGCCCTGATCACCCGCGCCGTTGTTGATGGTTTCCGAATGCGACTTCCGCCGGATGCCCATGGCAATGTCCGGCGACTGCTCGTCCAAATCGATGCGAATATCACAGGTGGAGGCGTCAAAGCCGCGGCCAAGCTCCGTATATCCGATTTCTTCAATGACGCGGCGGGCAATATTGCCGATATCTTCGTCCAGATGCGCGTTTGCGGAGATCTCGCCGAAAATATGCACCTGATTGGTGGTGCAGGTCGTTTCACAGGCGACGTGCGCCTCGGAGTCCTGCGTCAGCACCGTATCCAGCACCTTATCGGCGATTTGGTCGCAAACTTTATCCGGATGGCCGCAGGTGACCGATTCTGAGGTAAAAAAGTTTTTCACATTGTCACATCCTTTGTATGGTCATTTTCCGCTTACAGGCAGTTTCGTTCCGCGGGGGTGACGATAGGTGTCGGGAAGATCGGCGATCCCGTCGCCATTGGCATCTTCAAACGATTCAAGATAAGATGCGAAGGCGTACCACTCCTTGAGTTCCTTGCTATCCTTGGTATAGACGATGCAGCTGTCAAAGGTGCCGCCGTCGTCGATGGGATTGCCTTCCTTGTCCAGCGGCGTAACCGTCAACGCACCGCCGCTGGCCGCGCCCACTTTACCCAGCATCTGGCAGCAGTTCTGACCTGTGACGCAATGGTACAGCTTATCATCCTCAATGGGGATACGCTCGCCGTCCGTCGTAATCAGCGCGCAATCAACAATCTTCTGCCCCATGGGCGCATCAGGATCCCATGTCCAGGAAACGCCGGTCATGTACAGCTGCGCGATGGGCAGCGAAGGCGAAATGGAAGCGTCGATTTCAAAGCCGGTCTTCAGATCTTTGCCGGTGAGATACATACTGACCAGCGGATATCCCGCCGTGCCGTCCGCACCCACGCCCAGAGACAGCACGTCGAACGCTTCGCTGACCGTCACATCACCGGCTGCCAGCGTTCCGCGAATCACGCCACAGGGAATCATAGCGACGTCTACCGGATCATAATCTTCCGACGCATAGGCTTCCATAGCATGGAAATAGCTTTCGGTGATCAAATTACCCAGCGCCTTGTCTGCCGTCTCGCCATATGCAGCATCCAGATCGAAATCAGAGTGCAGGATGACCTTGTCAAAGCTGTCCATGCCTTCGAAATTGGTCAGATACCGCTCGGCGACATCCTCTTTATAAGCTGCAATCGCCTGAGTGATTTCTTCATCATCGGCAATCGTCTCATCAATGGGAATCAACCGATACGCCACCAGCGCCGTATTTCCATCGGCATCTTTTGCAATACGAACCTCACCCAGATTGCCGGCATAGCAGCCGCAGGAAACAATCAGCGTTCCGTTCGCCTGAATTGGCTGTTCCAGCGTAGAATGGGTGTGCCCGCTGACAATCACATCGATGCCGTCAACCGCCAGTGCCAATTGATAGTCCTCGGAGAGTGCCTCATCTTCATTCGTGCCGGAGTGGGATAGGCAGACAATATAGTCCACATTTTCCGCCTTCAGGCTTTCGACAGCACGCTGAGCGGCAGCGGCGGTATCTTCAAACGCCATGCCGGACATGGGCGAATCGCCGTCCGCATCCGCGCCCAGCAAACCGAACACACCAAAACGCACGCCGTTCTTTTCAATGACCGTAGATACCAGCACACCGTAGTTTTCAAAGGCTTCCCGCGCAATTCTGTCGCTGTCTGTGCAGGCGTCGCTTTCTTCGGGATCGGGCCAGTAATTGGCCTGTACGATCACAGGCAGGGTTTCTCCATTTTTCCGAGCGTCCGCTGCAGCATTCAGCATGGAGGCAAGCCCCTGCTGACGGAAATCAAATTCATGATTGCCGAAGGTCGTCGCATCATAGCCCAGATTGCCCAGGATGCGCAGCTCTGCCGCAGAGGTAGTAAAGACCGTCTGGAACAGAGAACCCATGGAAAAGTCTCCCGCGTCCACGGTCAGAAGCGCAGTATCACCGTAGGTTTTCCGCTCTGTTTCCAGCGCGGTATACAGCCGCGCATAACCGCCCGATTCGCCACCGCCGGCAACCTTTACGGGCAAAAAGTGAGAATGCAGGTCATGGGTAAAAAGGATCGTCGCAGGTTTATCCAGTTGTTCGTCCGCAAACGCGCAGCAGCTTGCCGCTAAAAGAGACGCCATCAACAATACACAGATCAAAGTACGAGATTTCTTTTGCATCGTTTTTCCGCCTTTCCTGATTTGTAAAACGGCCTGATTCCGCTTTCCGGCAGCATCAGGCCGCATAGCAAACTTCAGGATTTCTTCGCCATTTTGCCGGTTGTTACGATGCCGCGTTTATTGGGCATATTTTCCCACATTTCATCGGCGACGGGCGCCCACGCAGCGGCGGCCTTTTCGCATTTCCCGCAGTAATCACACGCACGTTCCGGGGATTCGAGGTCTGTGGAATGCGCGCCCGATTCGTCCACAATCCTCGTCAGTGCGCCGGGATTATCCAGCACAGGACAGGGTCGCAGCATGTTCTCATTGAAGGGCTGCGCCTTTCTGTAAGACATGAACAGCGGGGAGCGATACGCCTCCAGCAGCGTCTTTTCGCGGATGTTGGAATCGGAATAGTGAATGAAGGCGCAGGGCTCCACATCGCCGTTGGCGTTGATATGGCAGTAGCCGCGGCCGCCGGCGATGCAGCCGCCCACGGCGTCGCCGTCGTTCCAGAAGTCCATGGTGAAGATTGGTTTCGTCTCGCGGAACTTGTGAATCTGCTCATACATGAATTTGCGCTGCTCCGCCGTAGCGATCAGCTCCGGTACGGCCGCCGCGCCGATGGGCATATATGTGAACAGCCATGCGAACTTCGCGCCCATATGAATCATGGAATCGAAGTATTCCTCGCTGCCGATGACCTCGACGTTCTTGCTGGTATAGCAGCAGGAAATGCCGAACAGCAGCTTGCGGGCCTTCAGACGTTCCATCGCTTCGATGACCTTCCGATAGGTGCCTTGTCCGCGGCGGTAATCCGTGGCTTCTTCAAAGCCCTCGATGCTGATGGCGGGTACGAAGTTATGAACGCGCAGCATTTCGTCCGCGAACTTATCGTCAATCAGCGTGCCGTTCGTGAATGCAAGGAACGCGCAGTCGTCATGCTTTTCGCAAAGGCGAATCAAATCGTCCTTGCGCACCAACGGTTCGCCGCCGGAATAAATATAGATGTAGGTACCCATTTCCTTGCCCTGACGAATGATGCTGTCCAGCTCGTCGAAGGAAAGGTTCAGCTTATTGCCGTACTCCGCCGCCCAGCAGCCGGTGCAGTGCAGGTTGCAGGCCGATGTGGGGTCCATCAGGATGGCCCAGGGAACGTTACACTGATACTTGTCCTGCCAGCGCACGGTTTCGGGCGTGCCGATGAGTGAGCCGTTGACCACGGCGCTTTCCACCAGCGCTTTGCGCTGTTCTGCGTCAATGTCCGTCCACAGGCTTTTGATGAGCTTATACCAGTTGTTGTTCGGGTCGCTGATGACCTTTCGGATGCTTTCCACCTGATCCGTAACGCCCTTGCCGTCCTTGTCGTTGTCGAACTTTTCCAGATAGTCCAGCAGCTTGGGAAGGTTGGTGTCCGGGTCCTTGTCCAGGTATGCATACATCTGTTTCATGGTGAAGCCCTTGATGCGATCGGAAATTTTCATTGCTATTCCTCCGTTTTTCGATTGCTTTGCTCCCTTCCGCGGAAGCTGTATTGAGCATACACGCTTTCCAATGCTTTGCGCTATGGTGAAAAAAGGCCGAATGTCTGAATTTCTCACGAATGAAAAAAAGTCCCCCGATTTAGGAGACTTTCAATTTTTTCACCCAAAACCGGGCATACATTCCGTTTTGCCCAAAGCAAATTCAAAAAATCAGAAGACAATCGGATAAAAAAGGCGTCAACCTGTCCGCTGCTTCAGCGCGAATCCGCCTCCTGCGCATTGTCCGAAGCCTTCTGAAGCCGAATATTTGCGCCGACCACAAATTGTTCCATCAGGGGTGACAGCTCATCGACAGCCTGACGCACGTTGCCAGCCATGCGATTCCAAATAAAGCGGGCGAAAAAGCCTAAGAAGGCATATCGGCAAAAGTCCGCCATGTTCTTTTTCTGTTCGGCAGAAAGCGGTTGTTCAAAGGTATGAAAATCGATATAGTGGTTAAACAAGTCATTCGTTGTGCTAAAAATGTATCTTTCCATCCTTTCCCGCATTGTAGACGATGAAAGATGATAAACAATGGCCGGATGCGTCTGCATTCTTTCCAATAGCGCTGTCAGGCATTCTTTCCACGAGCCTTCATCCGATGAAAGAAGCGGTGCCAGTTCATCCGACAGCCACGAAAACAGCAGATCAAAAATATCGTGATAGTGGTAGTAAAACGTATTGGAACTGACTTCGCAGCGACTCACGAGCGCAGAAACCGTGATTTTATCAAACGGCATTTCCCTGAGCATTTCCAGAAAGGTCTGCTGAATCGCCTTGCGCGTATATTGAGCCATGGTTGAGCCTCCTTTGTTCAAGCTGACAGTACCATTCAAAGCGCCATGATTGGAGGTGTTGTGACAACGCGGATTATTGGGTGTTTTTTTCGCTCATTTCAGTTTTGCTCCTTTCTGACAAACAGGATTCCCAACGTTCCTGGGCCGCAGTGCGTTGTTACTGTAGAGCCTGCATCCGTTTCAATGATCTCTTCAAATTCGGGCGCCAGCTCCATAATCTTATTCCGAACGGCCTGTACCTCGGCAGGATCGCATTTTGTATGCGTAATGAAAATGCGGTGCATGTCTATGTCGCTACGATTCTTCAGATGGTTTTCAACATATTCCAGCATGACTTTTCCGATTTTTCCACGGTACTTTTCTCCCGGAAGCATGGCGCCGTCTTTCACTTCAATGCAGGGCTTCAGATGCAGCAGATTTGCGCCAAACATGGCGAGGCCATTGCAGCGTCCGCCCTTATAAAGATAATCCATTGTATCAATGACAAAGCTGGCTTCCACCTGAGGAACCATTCGAAGACAGCTTTGGTATATCTCTTTCTGAGAGAACCCCCGCATTGTCATCTCGGCGGCATGGAGGACGATAAGACCCTGCCCGGTGGAGAGATTTTTGCTGTCGACTACCAATACGTTGTCAAATCCCTGTGCCGCACGGCAGGCGTTTGAATAGGCGCTCGAAAAAAGACTGCTGATGCATATCTGAATAACGTCATATCCCTGCGCCGTCCAAAATTCGAACACACGGAGATATTCCTCTGTATTTACGGCGCTGGTCTTGGGCAGTGTTCCGGTTTGCGCAACATAAGTATAAATTGCATCCGGCCTGATTTCGGAGCCGTCCTTCAGGCAAACGCCTCCCAGGGCAACGGAAAGCGGCGTTATCGCAATGCCGTATTTTCGTATCAATTCGGGTGACAGATCACATGTACTGTCTGATATAATTTTAGTTTTCATTTTTTTCTTTCCCCTTCTTCATTTGCAAATGACCATACTTCTGGCATTCAGCCGCCAGCTGGCCGGAACCCATATCCGCCATCATGTGCAGCAGCGGCTTCAGCTTCAGTCCGGCCGGCGTCAGGGTATACTCAACCCTTAGCGGCACTTCCGCATAGACCCGGCGGGTCAGCATCCCCTTTGCTTCCAAAAGATGCAAATCATCGGAGAGCGTTTTCTGCGCAACGCCTCCGAGCTCGGCGCGGATTTCTCCGAACCGCTTTGTCCCGCCGAGCAGTGCGGTGATAATTTCCGCTCTGTGCCTGTTCAGCAGCTTCAGCATAGCCGCAACGGACTGAACCGATTCAGACTGCGTCTGTTTCAAGGGAAAGACCTCCTTTGTCCATGGTATTCAAGGAATACCATGTATCTGAATTATAAGCGTCGGCACCTTTCAAAACAACCCTCCTTGATTGGGCAATTTCCGCCATCTGCGCAAATTTCGGATAAAAATCAAAAATTGCCCAAAGCATTTAGCCGGCGAAAGGCTTATAATCAAAATGCGGACAGACAATCTTCCGCCGGAATAATCGACAGAAAGGAAGCCGTACGATGGGGACTTTAAGAAAGCTGAAAATGAAAATGCGTCTGGATCGCGACTGGCATAAGACGCTGGTTCGCGGTTCCAGAAACGAAATTCTGATTGACGTGGACGGCGACAAGCAGCCGGATGTGGCCATTCTGGACACGACGGGAAACGGCGATATCGATACGGTTGCCGTTGACCTGACCGGGGACGGTGAATTCAACCTCTATATCAGCGATACCGACGGCAACGGCATTCCGGATCTTATCCTGCTGGATGAGGACGGCACCGGCGACGTTCAGGTGCTTGGCATGGGACAGGACGTTGAAAACGCGGTGCTGCGAGCGGCGAACGCCGTCCGGCTGGCGGTCATTGCCGGTGATTATCTGAGCGAGATGCTGGACGCCGCGCTTGATGAGCTGGATCATGAGGTCAAGCTGGCGCGCAAACAGCTCAAAAAGCTTCGTTAAAAACGTCTCTTCATGGAAGGCGGTCTGCATTTTGCGGCCGCCTTTTGATATGCTCTCCTTCCGGCCATCGGAATTTTGGATACATATCCTGCACGGAATTGTCCGTTCCTCAACATTCATGAAAAATGACGCGCCGACAGATACGGCGCGTCAAAGGAAGAAAATATATCAGTTTTTCTTTAACAGATTTTCCACGGCGCTGACCCATTCATGGTCGGGGTCGTTGGAGCGGAAGAAGCCCTGATGCTCGCCCGCCATCAGCCACAGGAAGTAGGTGTTATAGCCGGGTGCGCCCACGGTGGTGTGATAGCCGCGCGGGAATTCAACCAGTTCGTCCTGCTTGACGCGGTACGCCTCATCGATTTCGCCGTCGGCGGTATACAGGCACTGCACGCCGAAGCCATGCTGCGGGTCGAACAGGAAGTAGTAAATTTCTTCCAAAATTCCCTCTGAGGGCATATTATCCACATCATGCTTGTGCGGCGGGAAGCCGGCCCAGTTGCCGGGTGTGATATACGCTTCGCCGATGGTCAGCTTTTTGGCGTTCGTGCTGCCGTCCACGATGAAGCTGGTATCACGCTCCCACGGCTTTGCGCCCAGCCGCACCACGCGGACATCCGCCTGATGAATGGCCTGCGGCTCGGTGTCCACATCGATGGGCGTTCCGCACACGGCAATCTTCACGTTCCATGGGCTGTCAACCTTTACGGAGCAGTGGCGCGGCGCATAGAAGCATTCGGCCTTGGGGCTTTCAAACACATTGCGGCGCACGCCCAAAGTGCCGTAGTTCCTGCCGTTGGCGGTGAAACCGGCCTTGCCGTTCAGCAGGACGAAGGCGACCTCACGATCCTTGGTATCAAAGGTGTAGCTCTCGCCGTCTCCCAGCTCGATAATGCCGAATTCCAGGTCCTTCAGGCTGCATTTGCCGATTTCACACAGCGGAGTATAGCCCTTTTTCGGGATGTACGTCTTTTTGTAATTCATGAATCATTTCTTCCTTTCCTTGATGTATTGTATCATCATGTCGATGGTTTCCTGCCAATCGGCAATGATTCCGTAATCCGAGCAGGCAAAGATGGGAGCGCTGCGGTCCTTGTTGACAGAAACCACGGTTTTAGCGCTGCTCATGCCCACCGTGTGCTGGACAAGGCCGCTGATGCCAAAGCCGATATACAGCTCCGGCCGAATGGTCACGCCTGTCTGCCCGACCTGATGGGCATAGGAGATATAACCGGCGTCCACGGCGCTGCGGGTCGCGCCCACCGCGCCGCCCAGCAGATTCGCCAGTTCAAACAGCTTCTCGAAGCCTTTCCTGCTGCCCACGCCCTTGCCGCCCGCAATGACAACCCCTGCGTTTTGCAGGGATACGCCGTTTTCAACAGGCTCAAAGGAAATGTGCGCCATGCGCTCTTCCAAAAACGGCAGCGCCATCATTTTGTATACGCCCCCTCCTTCGCCGGCAGGCTCAGGCAGCGGGAATACGCCCGGACGAACGGAGGCCATTTGAGGTCTTTTTATTTTGCAGAGGATATCCGCCGTCAGGTTGTTGCCGAAAGCGGGGCGTGTCTGCAGGAGCAGCCCGTTTTGAATGTTTAAATCCGTGCAGTCCGCCGTCAGCCCCGTATCCAGCCGTGCGGCTGTCCATGCGGACAGAAAACGTCCGCGCACCGTGGCGGGAAACAGCACGATGTCTGCCTGAAGCGTTTTCAGCGCCTGCACAATGCGGCTGCCCTGTGCGCAGTCATCCGCGCAGAGCGCAAGACGCTGCACCTCATTGACGCCGGATGCCAAAAGCAGCCGAGCATTTTCATGCTCCGATAGCGCGATGATAAACGCCTCCGGCGCGATGGCGCGTGCCTTTCCGATAAGCTCCAGGGCGGGATTCGGCGCCGCTTCGCAAAATACAACGATTTTCACGGCAGCAGCCCCCTCTCCGTCAAGGCAGAAAGCACCTCTGCCGCGCTGATTTTCCTGCACGGACGCACGCACACGGGGCGTCTGTCCACATGAATGACGCGGGTCGGCGAGGCTTTGAGGCCGCACTGCCCGGCGTTCAGGCCGATGTCAGCGGGCGCAAACATTCGAATCTCTGCCTTTGCAGCCTTCTTTAAGCCTGTCAGCGTCGGCAGGCGCAGCCGATAGCTCCATTCGCAGAAGGTGATGACCGAAGGCAGCGGCGTTTGCCAAGTGATTTTTCCCGCTTCTGTCAGCTGAACAGCGGTCAACCCGCTTTCCGTTTTCTCCAGCGCCGTCGCATTGGCAACGCAGGGAACATCCAGCAAAGAGGCCAGCATCGGGCCGACCTGCCCTGTTTCGCCGTCCACGGCGCGGCGGCCGCACAGAATTGCATCAAATCCGCCCAAGGCATGGACGGCAGCTTTGAGGCACTTGGCCGTCACCAAGGTATCCGCACCCGCAAAGGCGGGGTCTGTTAACAAAACCGCCCTGTCCGCGCCGCGGGAAAGCGCCTCCCGCAAAAGGCTTTCTGCGCGTTTTGGCCCCATCGAAAGGACGGTGACCGAGCCGCCGCATGCATCCCGAAGCTGCAAGCCCTTTTCCAGGGCGCTTTCATCGGCCGGGTTCATCACCTGCGCGACAAAATCCCGCTGCAGGGTAAAATCACTGGACAGCTTCACCTCGGTGGTATCGGGAACCTGCTTTAAGCAAACAAGTATGTTCATGCCAACATCCTACATTCCGTGATAAATCGGTGCCAACGCCTGTTGGATGGCCTGATAGACTGCAAAATGCTCCTGATAGTAGGCCACGCCCGCCTTGTCGGGCATTGTTTCGCCCGTCACCCGAACACAGCGTCCGACCGCCTCCGCATGGCTTTCAAACACGCCTGTCGCCACGCCTGCAAGCATGGCGCTGCCGAGGCTGGAATCCACATTTTCAACGGTCTTCAGCGGAATATTCAGCATATCCGCCAAAATCTGCCGCCACAAATCGCTCTTTGCGCCGCCGCCGATGGCAACGGCCTCCGTGGGCGCAATGTTCAGTTCCTTCAGGGTCGCAAAGCAGTCCTTCATGGAATACGCTACGCCCTCCAGCACGGCGCGGTTAAAATGTGCCTTGGTATGCGCACCGACAGCGCCCACAAAGCTGGCGCGGAGCTTGTCATCCAGATACGGCGTAATCTCGCCCTGCAGATAGGGATGGAAATACAGCCCGTCGCAGCCGCGCTGAACGGAAGCCGCCGCAGCGCTCATTTCGCCGAAGCTTCCGCCGAAGGTGTCCCTGTACCAGCGGTTGCTGGCGGCACAGCTCTTGGTGGCCGTTCCCGGATACCAAAGCCCGTCAATGACATGGCGGTAGGTGACAAGGCGCGGGTCGACCACCGCATGGTCGGTAATCGGGCAAATGCGCCCCGCCGTGGCGAGCTTTACCGTGGCCTGACCGACGGCAATCGCACCGGCGGCATAAACCTCCATCACGGTATCCGTTGCGCCGACAATGACAACCGTATTCTCCGTCAGCCCCGTGTCCTCCTGCGCCTTTTTTGTCAGCTTGGACAGCCTGGTCATCGGGTTCACGATGGGCGGCATGATGTTTTTATCCAAGCCGGCCATTGCGCACAGCTTGTCCGACCATTCATTTTTGCGGGCGTCCAGCAGCAGGAAACCCATCGCCTCGATGCTGTCCGTCACATAATCTCCCGTCAGACGGAAACGCACATAATCTTTAACGGCCATGAACTTGCGCGTCTTTCGGAGCGTCTCCGGCTCGTGCCGCTTCAGCCACATGAGTTGAGGCAGCGTCCATAGGCTGGATACGCCGTTAAAGCATTCCTTCATCAGCTCATTGCCGAGATTTTCCTTTAATTCGGCGGCCTCCGCGCTGGCGCGGCTGTCCGTCCAATAGATGGCGCGGCGCACGGGTCTGTCATCCGCGCCCAGCAGAACGGCAGTGTGGGTCGCCGCGTCCAGGGCAAGCGCAGCAATGTCATCCGGCTTTACACCGGAGGTATGCAGGATTTCCCGCACATTAGCCACCAGCGCCTGATAGCTGTCCTCCGCGTCCTGCTCCGCCCAGCCGCTGTGCGGATAATAGGTCGGGTATTCTTTTCCGGCAGTCGCGCAGACCTTTCCGTCCTCTCTCAAAAGCGTCGCCTTGGAGGAAGAGCCTCCAAAGTCCACGCCCAGCAGATATTTCATGCTTCTTTCGCCCTTTCCTCACAAATCGATTTTTTGACGCACAAACGCCAAAAGCGGCGCGGGGCATTTCGCTCCCCGCGTCGCGCTTTTTTCGCATGTCAGATGCGCTCCGCCAGCATGACGAACAAATCCTTATATTCGTAGCCTTCGGGAACGACAGCGCTGAGCGCCTCCGTGCTCTGCGGGCAGGCGGCGACCATGATTTTCGCGTCCGTGCGCTTGCAATGCTCCCAGCGTCCTTCGGCGACCTTTGCACGAAGCTCCGGAAGGTACTGTCCGACCACTGCGCTGCCGCAGCACTTGGCCAAGCGGCGGTTCTGCCACATTTCATGAATCTCGCAGCCCATTGCGTTCAGAATATCGCGGGCGGGCTGATGCTCGTCCAGGTCACGCGCCAGACGGCTGCCGTCATGATAGGTGACGACCAGCGGCTTCTTCTGCGTATTCAGCTTGCCGGACTTTATCAATTCATCCGCAAACGCGGTTGCGGTGACGATTTCCGGCAGGTCGATTCCCCAATCCTTATATTCGTGGCGCATGAGCGCTGCGTCATAGCTGTCCAGCACGATGACTTTTTTTGCACCCGTTGCGCGGATGGCCTCGCCCGCCTTGACAGCCTGTGCGCGGACATCCTCCACAAAGCCCATCAGGTCGCCCAGCGCACTGCCGGAGGCAGGCTCGTTTTTGAGCGCGGCGAACGGCACATCAGCCGTTTTCAAAACAGTAAACAGGGCATTGGCGACGCATGGCGTGGAATAGCGGGCCGTCGCGCCCAGCCAGACCAGCGTATCTCCGCTTTCGGGGATGCCGGCAAAGTCCACCTTGGTTTCGGACGCGCCGTATATGTTGCCTGTTTCAACGACCCTGTCAATGACCTTCTGCACATAGGCAGGAACGACGCCCTGCACATTGGCCTGCGTACGGCCTTCACGGATGAAAATCAGCGGGTCAAAGCCGGTCACGCAGTCGTTGGTGCAGGCGCCGCAGAGCATGCATTCATACATGGTCTTGGCGACATCCATATCAAAGGGCATGCCGCGCTCGATCATGCTGACCTGCAGACCCTTGGCACGGGGCGTGTTGGTCTCCTTGCCCGTCACCAGCTGCACGGGGCACAGGTGGCGGCACATCCAGCAAAAGCGGCAGGCCTCCGCATTCTTTTTCGCTTTTTCGCTAAACATTGTCTCTATCTCCTTTATCGGTCATGAAAAAATGTCGGTTTACAGACCCAGCTTGTAGGGATTCATGATGCCGTTGGGATCCAAGCTCTTTTTAAGCCCCTGCATCACCTGCATGGCAGGACCATACTGCTCCTTCATCAGGCGGGACAGCTTGAGACCGATGCCGTGATGGTCGTTGATGACGCCGCCGTTTTCCATCGCCGCACGCACGCCGGCGTTCCAAATCCTGTTGTGCAGACGCACGGCCTCTTCCGGGTCTTCCGGCACATAGGCGGGGTCAACGATAAAGCGGGTGTAATTCATGCAGCCCCACTCATACCAATGGCTGGAGTGAGAAATGTATTTGACATAAGGGAACTGCTCGTTGATGGTCTTCTTCATCGCCCAATAGATTTTTTCGATGTTGGCATAGGTGGCCACGGTATCCATCGTGCCGAACATCTGCGGGATATCCATGATGTGGCCGGGATAGAAGAAGGTGATGCGGTTCTGGTACCACTTTTCGCCGTACTCGCTGCCCAGATTCTGAGCGCCGTACTTGTCGGCGATTTCCTGCACGATTTCCATTTCAATATCAACGATTTTCTTCATGCCCTCGCAGGTCACGTTCATGAAGCAGCCCTTTTTCTCAAAGCCCAGAATTTTCTTGATGATGGACACGGTCTCGGCCTCGTCAAAGAAGCGGAGGATGGAGGGCTTCACCTTCTGCATGATGTCGCGGCCCGCCATGTAGCCGGAATGCATATCGGGGAACAGGAAGGCGATGTGCCGGCGGCTTTCCGGCTGCTCAAAGAGCTTAAAGGTGGCCTTGGTGATGACGCCCAAAGTGCCCTCGCTGCCGATAAAAATTTCATTGAGGTCAGGGCCTGCGGCGTGCTTGGGAACGGGCAGGGTGTTGATGATATCGCCGTTGGGGAGAACGACCTCCATGCTGATGCACTGGTCGTCAATCTTGCCGTACTTGGTGGACATGATGCCGATGCCGCGATGGCCCAAAGCGCCGCCGATGGTGCCGCAGGTCAGACAGGAGGGGATGTGCTGGCAGGAATAACCGCGCTCGTTGGCGTACCATTCGAGCTGCTGGAAAATCATGCCGGCCTCGGCAGTGATGGTGCGGCTGACCTCATCTATCTCAATCAGGTGGTTCATTCGCTTCATGTCCATCATGATGCCGCCGGCCATCGGCAGAGCGCCGCCCTGACTGCCGCTGCCGCCGCCCCAGATATTCACGGGGATTTTATAGTAGTTTGCAATCTTCAGAATTTTGCTGACCTCGATGCTGCTGCCCGGCCGCACGATATAGTCCGGCATGGGCGGGGTCTGTCCGCGGTCCTCCCACATACGGCTGATCCAGAAATAGTCCACGCCGTAGGTTGCCCGGTCGCTGGGCGCAGTGGATACGTTCTCCGTGCCCACAACGTCTTCAAGCTCCGTCAGAATCATATTATTCATAAAGGCCTTGCGTTCCATGAATGCTTCACTCCTCAATAATGAATCTCGTAGTTGATGCCGTGCAGACCGGCATACGCGCCCTTTTCCAGAACAGGCGTGTTGTCCTCATGTGCGATGAGCCATTTATCCTTAGCCCACAGAAGCCGTCCGTCGCCGCCCTCCGGCCTCTCGCCGTCCAAGGGCGTATTCGTGCCCTTCGGCAGAACAACGATGCAGCGGAAGCCGTCATCGGATACCTGACAGGGGCAGAAGTGCAGGGTCGTTGCGTAGACCTCGATGACGCTGCCCTTGGGGACATAGAAAGCCGTGACCTTTTTCGTATCCAGCTCAAAGCCCTCCATGTCCTGCTGGTGCGCAAGCATCAGCACCATATCGCTCACGGCGATGTTATGCTCGCTGGCACGGTGATATTCCAAGCAGTTGAGCAGGCTGGAATGTCCCCAGCAGACGCCGACTTGGCAGCTTCCTTCGCCGCGCAGAACGGTCTGAACGGCGCGGCATTCATCTGTAAGCTCCTCTAATTCCGGCATGGACGGCACATATTTGCTGCCTTCTGCCGGCATTTCGGCGGCCTTTTCGCAAACGGCCATGAGCTTCTCGGCGGGAAAATCAATCACGCGGCCGAAGGTGCGGAATTCGGGATCATGGACGCTATAAAACGGAATGTCAGGATTTAAGGCACGCAGCTTTTCAAACGTAGTCATCAATTCCGAGCCTCCTTAAAAAATTGTGATGAAGTGATGGCGCTGAACGGATTGTCCCTTTTCTAAGCGGATGCATCCCTTTTTGTGCTCAATCTGCAAATCGCTGTCCAAGGTATCCGGCGCATTCAGCCACGGCTCAATACAGATATATTCCGCGCCCGGCTTCATCCAGAACATCAGTACATCGTGTTCGGGAAAATCCACGCGCACCCTTCGGTCATGCGTGCGGCTGACCAGCGTCACGCCGCGGCTTTTTAAGTCCGTAAACACCAGCGCATCCACGGCGAAATATTCTTCCTTCAGGGGGAAGCAGCGGGTGTTTTCTGCCATTACCTGCCCCGCCGGGTCGATTAAATTGCCGTGCAGCACATGATTGAAGAGGGTCTCCTCCTCGTCAAAAAGAATTTCGTAATCCTCAATGCCGCCGGGGGCTGCGTACCCCTCGTGAGCGCCCATGCCGAAATAGAAAGTCCGTTGGTCATGGTTTTCGACCTGCCATGTCACGATAACGCGGCAGTCCTCCAGCCGATAGGTCACACGGAGCGCATAGTCAAACGGAAAGCCGGGAGCCTTTTCCCGCATCAGGTAGGTCGCGCTGCTTGCATCGGCCTTTTCAAGCTGCCATTCGATTTGCCGTACATAGCCGTGCTTGGGCATTTCATAGCACCGCCCGTCTAAATAATAGCAGTCCTCCCGAAGCCCGCCCGCGATGGGAAACAAAATCGGGGCGCGTCCTTTCCAGAATTTGGGGTCTCCCTGCCATAGGCGTTCGATGCCGTTTTCGTCTTTGATGGACTGCATTTCGGCGCCTAAGGAGGAAATCGTCAGGGTCAGCTTTCCATTGCGCAGCGTCGTCAGGCTCACAGCGAAACGCCCCTTTCATTTAAGAATGCGCGGCATTCCCTGTCCGTTGCCATCGCATAGCGTGCGCCTAAGCGGGTGCATTTGATGGCCGCCGCGGCGCTGGCGTACTGGCAGGCATCGTCGTTGCTCAAGCCCTTGATTTTGGCGGCGGCAAACGCACCGTGGAAGGTATCGCCGCAACCGTTGGTATCCTTCGCGTCCACCTTGTAGCTGGCATAGCGGCGCAGTCCCTTTTCGTCCAGCAGGATGCCGCCCCGAACGCCCTGCGTCAGCACCAGCAGTTCCGGATGATAGGCATCATACAGCTTCTGTGCTGCTTCCTCAGCGGTCTTTTCACCCGTCATCTTCAGCGCAAACTCCTCCGAGGGAATCAGATAATCCACAAAGGGCATCAAATTTTCAACGCCCGGATATGTGCCGCCCGCATCATGGCTGACCTTCGCGCCATGCTCGCGGCAATATTTCGCGGCGGCGATTGCGGCGTTCAGCATATGCCCGTCCAGGTGCAGCACCTTGGCATGACGCAGCACATCAAAGTCGATGTCCTTTTCCGTCGGCTGCGGAACAGTACCCCTGTTCCAGATGCAGGTGCGGCTGGCGCTGGCCTTGCTCAGCAGCACCACGGAATGAAAGCTGACGGCATCCGCCACGCGGCGCACACAGGCCGTGTCAATGTCCCAATGCGCAAAATCGTCCATCATGAAACGGCCGAAGGGGTCATCGCCGATCGTACCCATATAGGCGGCAGAAACGCCCAGCTTGCGGGCGGCGACCAGCGCCGTAGCGCATGGACCGCCTCCCTGCACCTTGGTTTCAATGCCCTCTTGTTTGGTGTCCTCCGTCGGGAAGCGGTCAATCACCATCAGCGTGTCATACACCGTGGAGCCGATGCCCACCATTTCCGGCCATGTCGTCCGTTCAGCCATTGGTGTCCTCCGCGCCCAGCAGCGCAATCTTTTCCAGCGCAAAGCGCTTCACGGCCTGCGTCGGTTCTTTCATAAACAGGTCAACGGCGATGGTCTTCGGGTCAACGCTGTGGAAGGCATTCAGGAAGGAGCAGCAAACATCCGTGCCGAAGTTGATTTTGCTGATGCCGGCCTTAATCGCCGCCCGAATCTGCTCGTCGGGAACGCCGCTGCCGCCGTGCAGCACAAGGTGCGCCTTGGTCGCGGCATGGATTTCGGCAATGCGGTCGATTGCCAGCACGGGCGCCTGTTTATAGTGACCGTGCGCCGTGCCGACCATGATGGCCAGTGCGTCCACGCCGGTCTCGTCCACAAAGCGGACGGCTTCGTCCACCTTGGTATATGCTGTACCGACGCCCTCGGCGGCCACGCCGATGTGACCCAGCTCGCCCTCGACATCCACGCCGACCTCATGGGCAAAATGCACCACATTCTTCAAAACTTTCACGTTCTCTTCAAACGGCAGGGTGCTTGCATCACGCATAACGCTGGTGCAGCCCCAGCGAAGCGCACGGCAGACGGCCTCATCGCTTGCGCCGTGGTCCAGATGGAAGGCAAGCTTCACCTTGGAATCATGCGCGGCCTGAAGGATGGAGGGAATGAGGAACTTGGCCTCATAGTTGGTAAACAGGCGGCTGTACATCTGAAGGATAACGCTGGCGTTCGCTTCTTCTGCGGCAAAGATGATGCCCAGAGCGGTCTCGGCGTTGTAGACGTTAAAAGCAGGGATGGCGCATTTGCGCTCCTCGGCAGCCTTGAGCATTTCCTTCATTCCGGTCAGCATGACAAAATCTTCCTTTCTTATTGCAATGATGGTCTGTTATTCGTTCACGGTATCCAGCTTTAATTCGGGCACGAACTTGATGAATTCACGCAGTTCCTCGGTGACATCGCCCTCGATCTCCGCCATATGGTGGATGTACGGGCCTTCAATCAGCTTGCGCTCCCACGCGGAGAGGTTCTTAAACTGCGCCCAGAGGTATGTGCCGAAGGTATACGGGCCGTCGGTCGTGCGGCACGTTCCGGCCAACAGGCTGTAATGTCCGTTATCCTGGTCAAGGCGGGACACAGTGTACTGTCCGTCTTTGACCTGGAACCACTGGCGCATGTTCACATTCTTGCAGGGGCTGCCTTCCTTTTTAAGGCTGTAGGCGAACGGGCCGCAGTGCCACAGCAGCTCGGCGTTTTTGTTTTCGGGATGGCGTACGGTGAATTCGCCGAAGAAGGGAATCTTCCTGCCCATCGTGGCACAGGACAAAAGCGCCATTGAGATAGCGCCGTGCAGGTCGCTCTCGCAGGAGATGATATAGCCCATATCGGCCAAAATACTGTATGCGGTGCAGGGCATCGCGCCGACACCCAGCTGCATGGCCGTCCAGCATTCGGCGGACACGGCATGCACATTATAAGCTTCAAACAGCCATTTGTACAGCAGCACGAAGGCATAGACCTTCTTGAGCAGCGGCGGGGTCAAATCGTCCATTTCATAGCGGGACAGAAGCAGCTTTGCGCCCTCCTCCAGTTCCGCATCGCTTTGCGCCAAAATCTTGTTGTATTTGTCGATGATTACGGCCATGTTGACCGGAATAATCTGAAGGCCGAATTTTTCCATCAGCTCGCCTTCATTGAAGATGACGGAGCAGAAGGGCTTGGGACGCATACCCACCTGCGCGATGCGCATCCCGCGGAAGTTCTTGACCATGCAGGCTACATGGGTGAATTTTTCAAAGCCCGCTTTGAAGATTTCGCCGTCCACCGGGCTTGTTTCGATATAGGTAAACGGCACATGCAGGCGCTGAAGCTGGCGGCTCACGCCGAACAGCCCGCACTGGCTGTCCGTATAGCGCGTGCCGTCTGGCAGGAAGCTGTCGTCAATGGGCGCCCAGATGCAGACGGGCTTGCCCACGCCGCGAGCTACCGTTCCCGCAATTTCCTCATTGCCGAAGTTGCAGTTGATAATCAGCACCGCATCGACCTTTTCCGCGTTAAAGCGTTCAATGACCTTTTCCGCGTCCGCATCGCAGTACATGACATCGACGGGATTGATGCCCTTCAAATCCACAAAGGTGACATTTTCGGAAGCAAAATGCTCCTCGATGTACCGAACGACTTGATGGCCGCGTTCTTCCGCCTTTTCCCAGTTGAAAATGCCGGGACGCGGGGTAACATCACGACGCATGGGAGCCAGACCGATTTTGACCCGATAATTCAGCATAGCCATAGCACAGCCTTCTTTCGCAAAATTTGGGGATTATGTCTTTATTATAAGTTCCTCCGAATCATGAATCAATATGCCGATTCTAAGAAATTGTATGCGGAATCTATAATTTCTATATATTATGCGAATCTATGGTATCGATGCGTCCTGACATTCGGGAAACAAACGGACGGCGTGCCTTCGCAGCAGTTCCTTCATGATTGAAGCGCTGCCGAACAATGCGCGCAAAGCGCGGAAAAGCAAATAAAATCATCGGATGCATCCGTAAACCTTCCGTAAAATTTTGCGTGACAATCTGTCATCCGCTACTTGAAAAGCCCTGAGTTTTTGATATAATGAATAAAAACCGAGAATCTATCCGAAAGCGAGGAGCAGGCATGGCGCAGGTCAAGGTGGCCATTGTGGAGGACAACCCCATTACCGTTCGTTCATTATGCCAAACCATTGATTGGGCGGGCTTGGGCTGTGTGGTGGTGGGAACGGCCTCGGACGGTGAAAGCGGGCGGAAGATGCTGCTGCAGAAGTGTCCCGATATTCTGTTGACGGACATTCGCATGCCCAAGCTGGACGGGCTGGAGATGCTGGAGGCCGTGCGTCCCGCGCTGCCGGACATGAAGACCATCATCATCACGGGCTATGACCAGTTTCAGTATGCCAGCCGCGCCATCAAGCTCGCCGTGTTCGATTATATTTTGAAGCCCATTCAGAATGAAGAGGTCATCAAGGCCGTCAGCCGCGCCATCGACATGATGCAGCGGCAGATAGCCGCAGATGTCGCCATGACGCAGGTGGACAAGCTGCGCATGAAGGCGCAGATTTTGTCTTTGCTCACCAATGACTCCCGCGTCGGGCAGAACGTCAACCAGTCCTTGGAGGACATCGGCCTGTGGAGCCCGGCATATTATCTGATGATTATTCAGCCGGAGGAGCCGGGCGCGATCCCCTTGTCCACCCTCAACGGCATGGACGACCTGCTGGAAAGCTGCCAGATGCGGGCGCTGTCCGTGGTGCTGTATGATTCCTTGGTCGTATATGTCATGCGGGACAACACGGGCGAAGGCTGGCGCGGCGAAGTGGAGCGGGTGTGCGAGCGCATCGATAAGGCGCTTCCCGCCAAGGTGCGCATCGGCATCAGCTCCCTTGCCACCTCCCATCACCAAATCCGGCAGACCTACCATCAGGCGCGGCAGGCGCTCTGGGAAAGCGCCATGAGCCATGTCAGCGGGATGTGCGTGTTTTATCAGGCGGAAAACACCGAAAATGACGGTCTTATGACCGAGGTCAGGCGAAGCATTGAGGGGCTGATTGAAAAGGCCGAGCTGACGGACGAAAGCGCCCGCGAAGCCGCTCAGGTGATTGCCGAAATTAGCGGCCGGCAGTACAGCCAGCTTCGCTCCCTCGTGTCCCTGTATTCGCTCATGCTGTTCCGCAAGTTTCCCTGCCCCATGACCGCGGACATTGACCGCGCCATGAGCGCTCCGTGGTTTGTGACGGGGCGGGAGGAGGTCGAAAAATGCCTGAAGAGCCTGCACAAGGCGCTGAATGAGGGCAACAACGCCTCGGAAAACAAATGCTCCCTGCTCACCCGCAACGTGCTGGAGTATATCCGTCTGCACGGCGCGGAAAAGCTGGAGCTGAACGATATCGCCGATATGTACCATGTCAGCGTCAATTATCTGTCCGCGCTTATCCGCAAAGAAACGGGCATCACCTTCCGCGAGCATTTGCAGAACGCCAAAATGGAAATCGCGCACACCATGCTGGCCGACCCGCGCATTTTGGTCGAGGAGGTCGGCAGCGCCATCGGCTACAGCAACTATATCTCCTTCTACAATGCCTTCAAGCGGGCGGAGCATATGACGCCGACGGAATACCGCAACCGGCTGGCACGCAGCTGACCTAATGATACGCTTATTCCGGCTCAAACGCCGGATTTTTGTTTGTTGCGGAAGAAATCGACCTGTATTATGCATATCCGATGACGGATTTTATCAAAAATCCAGTAAAATCAATAAACGAATTAAGAAAAACGGTGTATACATATTCGGAAAAAATCATGCCATAATAGACTCAACAGCAGACACGATATGTTGTCTGTCAACTACACATCAGCGCTCAAGGGCGCTGACGAAAATTTGGGCAACGCCCAAGGGAGGACTATAGCATGAAGAAAATGCTGGCTCTGTTCTTAGCACTGATCATGGTTCTGGCCATGGTCCCCGCCTCTTTCGCAGAGGATACCATCAAGATCACCGTGTTCCATTACATGGTGGAGGGTCAGAAGGCCGACGCGTTGGAAGCCATTGAAAAGCTCTTCGTCGCCGCGCATCCCGAAGTGAAGATCGAGTTCACCAACTTAGCGTATTCTCAGGGCACTGACTACTGGCCGCAGCTGGAGACCGCTATCGCTGCCGGCGACAACCCCGAACTCATCATGGGCAACCCCGGCATGTATGACACCCTGATCAACGAAGGCTACATCATGGATCTGACCGGCAACGAGCTGATCACCTCCCTGGGCCTGACCGCCGGCGACATGGGCGACGTGTCCTACAACGGCAAGTGGTATGCATACCCCGTTGACTTCAAGTCCTGGGGCGTGTTCTACAACGTGAAGATGTTTGCAGAACTGGGCATCGAGGTTCCCACCACCAAGACCGAGCTGCTGGCGGCTGCGCAGAAGCTGGCCGACAACGGCATCACCCCGTGGGCTCAGTGGTATGCCGACGGTGCCTCCGTGGACATCGAAATGCGTCCCATCGTCTGGACCGAAGCGCTGGCCAACGGCGACAACGACATGTTCGAAAAGCTGATGAGCGGCGAAAAGAAGGTTACCGATTACACTTACTTTGCCAAGGCGCTGGAGCTGTGGGCCGAGCGCATGGGGCAGGGCAAGGGCTGGGCTGCCGCCAATGCCACCTCCAACAAGCAGACCGATGCGAATGAAATGTTCGTCTCCGGCAAGGCCGGCATGCTGTATCAGGGCACCTGGAACATCGGCTCCATTGAGCAGGTCAAGACCGATGACTTCGAGTACGGCTTCTTCCTCTGCCCGACCGATGACTCCGGCGAAACCCCCGTGCTGAACGTTCAGGTCGACCAGGCCTTCATGGTGAACGACAAGGCCGCGAACAAGGAATGGGGCGTGAAGTTCATGGAATTCTGGCTGTCCGAGTGCATGGGCTACTGGTCTGACGCCACCTTCCAGCCCTGCATCACCGGTGCGACCACCGAAAATACCCCTGAATTGCTCCAGAGCCTGCTGGCTGCCAAGGCTTCCGGCAACACCGCCTGCTACGGCGACTTCACCATGCCCTTCTCCTCCGGCTTCACCAGCGCCTATCGTAAGGCTCTGTATGCCTGGGCAGTGTACTGCTGCACCGGCGAGACCTCCGAGGGCGTCAACTCCGTCGAGACCTGCCTGAACTACATGCAGGAGCTGTTCGACGAAGAAATCGCCAAGAACGCGCTGTAATTTTTCGGTAAGGTAAGCCAATGCAAATCAGGACGGCGGGCTGCCCGTTGGATGGCCCGCCGTCTTTCTACCCAAGCGAAACCTATTTAATATGGAGTGTGGCCAAGATGACAGCCAGAATCATCAATCCCAGAAAGCCTGTCAAGCTGAATACGAAGCTGCATTTGGGCAACTTTCTGTTCTTACTCCCGACCCTTATTTTATTCATCGTCGTTGTCTTGGTGCCCTTTTTTCAAGGCATTCCCTATTCCTTCATGCGCTGGAAGGAAATCATCACTTCCCCGACTCCCTACTTTACCGCCGAAAATACCCTCTGGGAAAAAATCACCCTGTCCTTTAAATCCTACAATTTCATTTTGAGCAACAAGCAGTTCATCCGTTCCCTGAAGGTGACCTTCCACTTTACCGGCCTGTACCTGCTGTTTTCCAACCTGGCGGGCTTTGCGCTGGCCCTGCTTATCAAAAAGGGGACAAAGTTCAACAACTTCTCCCGCACCGTGTTCTTTCTGCCGTTTACGACCTCCGTCACCGCAGGCGCAATCATTTGGGCTTACCTGTTCAGTGACATTTACGCACCGATTTTCGGCGTGGTCAGCCCGCTGTATACAGCAAACACCACCGTGCTGTCGATGGCTATCATGGCCTCCTGGCGCGACATGGGCTACACCATGCTCATCTATATTGCCGCCCTGCAAACCATTTCTCAGGATTATTATGAGGCTGCCTCCGTGGAGGGCGCAAACCGCTGGCAGCAGTTTATCCACATCACCATCCCCATGATTGTCCCCGCCTTTACCACCAACATCACCCTGATCCTTGCGTGGGGTCTGCGAACCTTTGACCTGCCGGCGGTCGTTTCCTCGACCCGTCCCGAAGGCCAGACCACAGCCTATTATATTTACAACCAGATTTTCCAGGCAAAGGGCGCTTCCGTCGGTCAGGCTGCGGCCATCATTCTGACCATTATCCTGATTGTCCTGACGCAGATCGTCACGCGGGTTCTGCGCCGTTTGGAGGTGGAAGCATGACACGGATTCCGAAGATTCATATGTATGCCCCGAACTCAAAAATGCATCGTCAGAAGGTCGTCGCCGAAGCGCTGCGCATCCTGCTGGTCAGCATCCTGCTGATATTGGTCGTCCTGCCTTTCTATGTCGCCGTGCTGTATGCCTTTAAGCCGGTCAACGAAATCAGCGCCAACCGCTTGGCGTTCACCTCCAACCCCACATGGGAAAACTTCCGCTCGGTTATTTTCGACAACAAGTCCTTCCTGACCGGCTACAAGAACAGCCTCATCAACACCATCCCGACCGTCATTCTGCTGATGGCCTGTACCTCAATGGCCGCATGGGTGCTGGCCCGCAACGCCACGAAGACCTATAATTTTATATACGCCGTCCTGTCCCTGGGGCTTCTTATTCCCTTCCAGTGCTATGAGCTGCCTCTGTTCATCAACTGGCGCGGCATGGGGCTGGATTCCACCAACATCGGCTTCATTATCGCCAGAGCGGGATTGCAGATTTCCATCAGCATGGTCGCCGTGACGGGCTTTGTCAAGACCGTTCCGCGTGAGCTGGAGCAGGCGGCGGGCATTGACGGCTGCAACCGTTTCCAGACCTTCTGGAGGGTCGTGTTCCCGCTGATGACGCCCATCAACGTGACCCAGCTCGTGCTGAACACCCTGTTTATCTGGAACGACTATTCGACCTCCGTCATTCTTCTGCGCGATGTCGATTCCTACACTCTGACGCTGGCACAGATCCGCTACTTTAACGGCAAAACCTCCGAGCTGAATCCCGCCTTTGCCTTCTTCATCATGTCCATGATTCCGATTTTGATTTTGTATCTGGCCTGCCAGAAATACATCATCAGCGGCATCACCGCCGGAGCCGTTAAGGGTTAAAACATCAAATCATATCAATGGCCGCGCATGGGCGCGGTCATTCTTGCATTGTGGTTCAATGTCGTATACAATGAACGTGGCAGGAGGCGAGCAAATGAAGGCTTTTCGTGATTATTCCTACCGCAGGAAGCTGCTGGTGACGTATCTGGGCATTGTGGTCAGCGTTGTTTTGGCCATCTCCGGCCTGATGACCATGACCGCCAGCCAGCAGGCTGCCTCCAGCAACATGGCCAGCCTTCAGCTTTTGACCGAGCAGACGCTGGTCAATTTTATCACGAAAACGGAAAACATCCGCCAGCATGTGTACACGACCTCCGTCAGCACGGGCGTGGTGGAGCAGGTGCGGCGGATGCGCGGCTTGGACACCCTCGGCAACTCCTATTTACAGGCAAGGCAGGAGCTGATTGTAGCGCTGAGCAAGATGATTGATACATCCGCCCTGTATGATTATGTGACCGTGCGTATCAATGGCGGCGAATGCGTCAGCAACCTGTTTTACAGTGCGCCCAATACGGAAAAGGCCGCTTATTATCAGCGGGTGCAGAGCGCCGCGGAGGAGCTTCTGAAGGACGCGGATTATGCGGAAAATCACTACGGCGCAAGCCGCTGGGTGCGGACAAAGGATAACGATTTGTTTCTTCTGCGCGATTTATATACGACCGACCCGCTGCGCCATGTGGGGCGCATCGCCGTGCATATCCCCGAAAAAAATCTGGTGACGCTCAATGAAGAAAATGCCGATGTCCAATACACCCTGCTGTTCTATGACGGCGATAACAGGCTTATCACCTTGGCAGGACGCCAGTCCGACCCGCTTGAATGGGCGGAAGTGACGCCTTCGTCCATTGAAAACGGCATGGTCACCACCGCCGCCGGGCGCTATATCGTCAGCCGGAACGAGCGCAGCGGCTGGAAGGCCGTCGGCCTGCTGCCTGCGCCGGTCGCCAACGAGGTGCAGATTTCCGTCCTGCGCAGCAGCATGCTGGTGGCGCTTGTCGGCTTCATCGTCGGTACGTTGATGGCTGTCGGCATCAGCTCCCAGATGTCGCGGCAGATCCGCCAGCTCGTCAGCTCCATGAACAGGGTCGAAGCGGGCGAATTGGATATTGAACTGCCTGTTGAAAGCCGCGATGAAATCGGCCTTCTCACCAGCCATTTCAACAGCATGACCAGGAAAATCCGCCAGCTGATTGAACGCCTCGTGACCGAGGAAACGAACAAGCGGCAGGCGGAATATCAGAACATGGAATACGAATACCGCTTTCTGCAATGGCAAATCAACCCGCATTTTATCTATAACGCGCTGGAAACGGTGAACGCCCTCGCCAAGCTGGACGGAAACGATGAGCTGTGCCGGATGATTGTGCTGCTGTCCGCGTATTTCCGCCAGAACGCCGAGACCATGCGCAAGCGCTTCAGCACCGTGCGGCAGGAATTTCACAGCTTGGAGCAGTATGCGGAAATCTATCACCACATTTATATTTATAACGACACCCTGGAGGTGCCCTTTACTTACAGCCAGACGGCGGAAAACGCAATGCTGCCGACCATGCTGATTCAGCCGCTCTTGGAAAATGCGCTGATTCACGGCTCGAACGCGGAGGGGCATTCCGTGGTGCAGGTGGACGCATCCACCGAAGGACAGAACCTGCTCATCCGCATTCAGGATAACGGCGACGGCATGGATGAGGACGCCATCCGCCGCCTCTTCACCCCGCCGGAGGGCAAGCCGCAGACCCGCGAGGAACGCACCTCTCTGGGCGTGCATAATGTCCTTGACCGTATGCAGCTCATCTACGGCAGCGCCGCCACCCTGCATATCACCAGCGAGCGCGGCCGCGGCACCTGCGTGGAAATGCGTCTCCCGCTGATGTATACCGAGCCGCGTGAGCCGCTGAAGCAGGGATGAAATCAATAAATTGTCTCCAATTCCGGAAATCTACAAGCCAAAAAGCCGAATAAAGCTTCTGTATTTAAGACATGAAAAAAATCTATAATTTGGCCCAAAAAAGTATTGACAAAAAAATAGAATATAAGAGATGAGTAAATGTGCACAATTTCTCAGAAGCATCGTTAACAAAATTACCATTGCATTAAGGAGGAGTTTTTTGTGAAGAATCTGAGAATCGTACTTCTCATTTTGGTGTTGCTGCTCGGCATTCAATGATCTTTTTCATCATAAAAAGATTTGATTCAATGACGCCGGATCGGCAGATATTCAAGCACGGTACCGTTTTTTCTGTCAATCCATCGGGCAGAATTTTAGCAAACCATTAGCGCCGCATTGATAAAAAACGGCAAAAATATTGTTGACAGCCACATGAATTGTGGTATAATGATGGCATTGAGGGAATGCGCGCTTCCCTCCATGTCATCGTTCAAAGAATTATTGCGAGGTGTGAAAATATGACCGGCATACCGCTTCTCATTGCATTCGTCATTGCAATTATCCTCATGATTGTTGCCATTTCCAAGTGGAAGGTTCATCCGTTCCTGTCCATCATGGGCGTATCCCTGCTGCTGGCCATCGTCGCCGGCCTGGATTTGACGCAGATTCCCACCATCATCGGTCAGGGCTTCAGCGGCACGTTTACCTCCATCGGTATCGTCATCATCTTGGGCGCGTTGGTCGGCATCCTGCTGGAAAAGACCGGCGCGGCGCTCAAAATGGCGGACTGCGTGGTCAAATTAGTCGGTAAAAATCATCCGGAAGCCGCGATGATTATCATGGGCTGGATTGTGTCCATCCCCGTATTCTGCGACAGCGGCTTTGTCATCCTGAACCCCATCCGCAAGTCTCTGGTGCAGCGCACCCGCAAGTCCTCCGTGGCCTGCACGGTGGCGCTGTCCATGGGTCTTTATATTTCCCACTGCTTCATCCCGCCGACGCCCGGTCCGATTGCCGCCGCGAATACCCTGTTCGGCGCTGACGGTTTGAACACCGATGTGAACCTGCTGCTCGTCATGGGCATGGGCGCGCTCTGCTCCATCCTGCCCCTCATCGCCGGCTACATTTTCGCTCTGATTATCGGCAAAAAGGTCAAGGCGCATGATGAGGCCTCCGATACAGCCACGAGCCAGTCCTATGAAGAGCTGGTCAAGAGCTACGGCAAGCTGCCGAACGCATGGATGTCCTTCGCTCCCATCGTCGTCCCGATTTTCCTGATGGGTCTTGCATCCGCGCTGAGCATGGCGGGCGCATCCGTACCGATTTTCACCTTCCTCGGCACGCCGATTATGGCGCTGGCTGTGGGCGTGATTTTGGGCATCATCCTGCTTGTTTCCTCCGGCAAGATAAGCGAATTCTACAAGCTGACCGATGAGACCCTCAAAACCACCGGTCCCATCCTGTTCGTCACGGCTGCCGGCGGCGTGCTGGGCAAGGTCATTTCCTCCACCTCTCTGGTTAACTTCATCTCCGAAAATGCGGCCGGGCTGGAGTCGCTGGGGCTTCTCTTCCCGTTCCTGCTGGCAGCGATTCTGAAGACGGCGCAGGGCAGTTCCACCGTGGCCATCACGACCTCGGCCGGCATTATCGCGCCCCTGATGATAACGCTCGGCTTTACCACGCCTGTTGACGCCGCTCTGGTCGTTGTTGCCATCGGCGCCGGTGCGATGACCGTGTCTCACGCGAACGACAGCTACTTCTGGGTCGTCACCAACTTCGGCGAAATGGAGCCGCAGGACGGCTACAAGACGCAGACCCTCGGCACACTGATTATCGGCATTGCGGCTATCATCAATGTGCTGCTCGTCTCCTTGTTCCTGTAACAGTCATCCAATCCAAGCCTGCTTCAGCGGACTTTCATTTGATTGACAGAGCGGCCAAAGACTTTTCGACGTTCTAAACACCTTGATTCTTTCTTTTTGATATGATAGGATGGACGGGCGGGGCGGACACTTTCGTGCGCTTCGCCCGTTTTCAGATGGATTTTTTGGTACAGTGCCGATTGTTCAATGATGTCTGATAAAGGAGGAGATTCAAATGACCCTGAGAGAACAGGCGCAGCGTGTAATGGACGCTGCTTTGCGTGAGGCGCTGCCCGGTGCGGCTGTGCGTCAGGCTTTGGAAAAAATCGAATTGACAAAGGAGGGCCGCGTACTGCTCGTCGCGGCGGGCAAGGCAGCCTTTGAAATGGCGCGGGCGGCGCATGAGGCGCTTGGCAGCAAAATTTCGGACGGTGTGGTCATCACCAAATACGGCCATGTCAAGGGCGAGCTGTCCGGTCTTCGCTGCTTTGAGGCGGGGCATCCCGTGCCGGACGACAACAGCTACCGCGCCACGGCGGAAGCGCTCAGATTAGTGAGCGGGCTGACGGAAAAAGACAACGTGCTGTTCCTGCTGTCCGGCGGAGGCTCGGCGCTGTTTGAAAATCCGCTGGTATCGGCGGACGAAATGGCGGATATCACCAAGCAGCTTTTAGCCTGCGGTGCGGACATCGTGGAAATAAACACCCTGCGCAAGCGTTTGTCTGCCGTCAAGGGCGGCAAATTCGCCCTGTGCTGCGCTCCCACCCACGTCTATGCCGTGGTGCTGAGCGACATCATCGGCGACCCGCTGGACATGATTGCCTCCGGCCCCGCTTATCCGGACAGTTCCACCTGCGAACAGGCGGAGGAAATCGCAAAACGGTACGGGCTGAAGCTGTCCGAAAAGGCGTGGGCGCTGCTGCGCACGGAAACGCCCAAGGCGCTTGACAATGTGGATACCTTCGTGACGGGCAGCGTCAAGCAGCTATGCAAAACGGCAGAGCGCGTCTGCCGCGAAATGGGCTATGAGCCGATATTTTTAAGTGCGAGCCTGTCCTGCGAAGCGCGGGAGGCGGGCGCGTTCTTAGCGGCCATTGCCAGAGACCATCAGGATGCCGAGCGCCCCTTGGCGTTCATTGCGGGCGGTGAGACCGTCGTGCATCTGACCGGCAAGGGCTTGGGCGGACGCAATCAGGAGATTGCGCTGGCCGCAGCGGAAGGCATTGCTTCCTGCAAAAGCACCTGTATATTCTCAATCGGCTCGGACGGTACGGACGGCCCGACGGACGCCGCCGGCGGTTATGCCGATGAAGAGACTCGTGCCCGCCTGCTGGCAAAGGATATTGACATCCGCGAGACCCTCCGCAACAACGATGCCTACCATGCCCTGCAAGCCGTAGACGGTCTCCTCTTCACCGGCCCGACGGGAACGAATGTCAATGACCTGACTGTGCTGATGATCAGCAGATAAACGATTGCGGAAATTTCAATTTACGGAAATGAAAGACAGCACCGCATAGCTTAGCGGTACCCTCAGCCTGTCAAAGAAGCCACATTGCAAGATGGCAATGTGGCTTCAGATTATCAACAAAGTCTCGCCTTTCTGACGCATGGCGGGACTTTGTTGCTATAAAGCAAAAACGGCATAAAAAAATCCATAAAAATCCAAAAGGAAAAAGAGAGACAAATGTCGAATTATACAAC
>CAVDRM010000021.1:0-40099 GCA_963611355.1 Anaerovibrio sp. | reverse complement strand
CTTGTTGACCAGGTTGCCGCCCACGCCGACGCCGCAGCAGCCGGCCCTGATAAAGCCCGCGCACGATGGCGATGGCACGGCTTTGATGGATATGCTCCATGATGTTCATAAAAAACGAACCTTCTTTAATTGAACAAATTGTGCGATATGCATCATTTATACTGCTTAAACAAGGGCGCGACACACTCATAATGCTCGTCAAACAGCGAATCAAAGTACTTGTCCGTAGCAAAGGTGGGACGGCGGCAATAGTCACTGGCGATGATACCGCGGCGCATCAAAATGCGCTTTTCATAAGCGATAATCATTTCTTCATTTTGACGGATGTGGTTCAGAATGGGCAAAATGTATTTGCTGTGAATTTCCATGGCAGCAGCGCGGTCTCCGCTGATGTATTCGTTATACATCTTCAGATAAATATCAAACATGGAGCAGCCCGGCATGGCGCCTTGAGCGCCGCGGTCGAAGCATTCGATGAATTGATAGCCGGCATTGCCGACAAAAATGCTTGTATCTTCATGCAGACGGGGGAGCAGAGCGGTCACATAGCCGCCGGCTGGCTTACATTCGATTTTATAGTATTTGATGTTGGGACATTCATCGTTTAAACGAGCAAATACGGAAGGCTCAATCGTTACGCCCGTCTGCATGGGTGCATACTGCGCCATGACGGGAATACTGACAGCCTGACCGATGACCTTCATATGCTCATACAGAGCTGCAGCGCCGGGCTTCAGGAAAAACGGAGGAAGCATCATGAGGCAGTCCGCGCCCAAATCCTCGTATAGCTTGGCACGCTCTGCTGCAAGCTCCGTAGCATGGAGAGTAACGGAAATGATGGACTGCGTGTCATACTGCTTGCAAATGTCCGTTGTGAGCTTGGCTAGCTTTAAGCTCTCTTCATCGCTGAGTTTATAGTATTCTCCGGCAATTCCGAACAGCGTAACGCCTTGACAGCCGCCCTTACACAGGGTATGCACGAGATTTTCGAAGCTCTTGTAATCGACTTCTCCGTTTTCCGTAAAAGGAGTCGCAATAATCGGGCAAATACCTTTCAGTTTCATTTGTTCATTCCTCCACTCTTGCTAAATAATCCAGGTCGCAGCCCTCATCGGCTTGCTGCACATGATCAATGAAATTGCGGACAAAACCGCGCTTAATATCAGGATGCCCCTTGGGTTTGAAATTCTTCAGGCGTTCTTTAATGACTTCATCGCTCAGTTCCACTTCAATCAGATTCTCATCAACTTCAACGTGAATGATATCACCATCACGCACTGCTGCCAGCGGCCCGCCTTCTTCGGATTCCGGCGACACATGGAGAATCACGGAGCCGAAACAGCCGCCGCTCATGCGGGAATCCGTGACACGGAGATAGTCATCAATGCCTTTTTTGTGCAGCTTCGGCGGGACAGGCAGATAATTGCCGAATTCCGGCATGCCAGGCGCTCCCTTGGGGCCATATCCGCGCAAAACAATGACCGTATTCTCATCGACATCGCTGCTTTCGTCGGCCAGCCATTTTTCCGCAACGGATAGATCATCAAACACTTTGGCAGGACCACGATGATGCATTAACCGCTCGGTGGCAGCACTGCGTTTGATGACGCAACCGTTGGGCGCAAGGTTGCCTTTCAGAATACACATACCGCCGACAGGTGAAATTGGGGAGTTGATGGCATGAATCACGCTGCGGTCGTAAGCATCATCCACGCCTTCCAGGTTTTCACCAACGGTTTTTCCGGTGACGGTCATGCAATTCAGATTCAGCTTACTTTTCAGTTCCTTCATTACGGCAGGTACGCCGCCCGCGTTATGAAATTCAGCACCGACAGGATTCGCTCCGTGAGGCTTGACGTTGACAAGCAGAGGGGTGTCATTGCTGATTGTATCAAACTCCATCAGATCAATATCAAAGCCGGCGCGATGCATGATGGCTTTCAAGTGAATCAGCAAATTGGTTGAACCGCCGCAGGCCATCAACACGCGGAGGGCATTGCGCACGGAATCCGGCGTGATGATATCATGGACGCACAGATTCTCGGCCACCATTTCGACGATACGGCGGCCTGTTTTTTCAGCCATGCGCATTTTTTCGGCGGATACGCCCAAGCTGGAGGCACTGCCGGGCAAAGCCATGCCAAGTGCCTCGGCCACGGTCTGGCAGGTGTTCGCCGTTCCCATGATGGGGCAGGCGCCGACGCTGCCATACAGACAGCCTGCACGCTCCATCAGCTGCTCCCATGTAAGCTCACCGGAAATGTAACGGTTATACAGCTTAAATGTATCTGTGCCGCAGCACAGCGTTTCACCCTTATAATTACCCGGGAGCATGGCACCGCCGGGCAGAAAGATAGTTGGCTTATCCACAGTCGCAGCCGCCATTAACTGAGCGGGGATATTTTTATCACAGCCGCCGATCAGCACAATGCCGTCAAACGGATGCCTCGCCATCAGTTCTTCCGTTTCCATGGACAACAGATTTCGATAAATCAGGCTGGACAGGTCAAAGAAGACCTCGCAGATAGAAAGCGTATTTACTTCCAGCGGGAAACCTCCGGCTGCCCATACGCCGCGTTTTACGGCTTCCGCCAACTGACGGAAATGCAGATGGCCGGGGTTTGTTTCAGCCCATGTATTAACAATACCGATTATCGGCTTGGAAATATCTATGTCGGTATAGCCCATTGCCTGAAGCAGTGCGCTGCGCAGCAATTCCTGCCGATTATGCGGATGCTTCCAGTCATTGGAATTGTTGTTTTTCATAAAGCTCCTCCTTGTTTATAACCCATAGCGTTCGCCGGGGTACGCCAGAAGCGTTGCGCCGCCATCGGCCAGTAAGATATTGCCGGTAATGGAAGCGGCTGCGGGCGATTCATAAAACAAGACCATTTGGCCGATTTCTTCCGGCTGCACCCAGCGCTTGAGCGGAATGATGGAGTAGGTTGCCTTTACGTCATCGGCCAAGGTACGAGGCGTGGCTGTCCAGCCGGGCGCAATGCAGTTGACACGGATATTATCCTTGGCATATTCCGCGGCAGCATGCCGAGTGAGCTTGCACAACGCGGTTTTGATGGAGCCATATACAGAAGCTTGCGGCACCTGCTGAAAGGCATTGCTGGAGGAAATCACCACAATGTTTCCGCCTGTACCGATTTTTGCCATGATATTGGCCGCAGACTGGATACAGAAGTATGCGCTCTTAAAGTCCACGCCGACCAGTTTATCAAACAGCTCTTCATCCGTTTCTTCAAATTTCGATTTTAAGGTAATGCCGGAATTATTGACATACAGGTCTAAGCCGCCCAACAGCTTTACACCCTCGTCAAAGAGCTTGTGTACATCACCCAACTTGCTTAAATCGCCCCGAATCGGATAGGCTTTGCGGCCAGCTTCCCGAATCATTCGGCAGGTATCTTCCGCGCCTTCGGCGTTTCCGTGATAATGCACCACCACATCGTAGCCGGCCTTGCCCAATTCGATGGCAATCCCCTTTCCGATTCCGCCGCCTGCACCTGAAACCAACGCCTTTTTATGCTCCGCCATGCACTTCAATCCTTTCTATCATATTCATTGGATTTATTCTTTTACGGCACCGCCCGTTAAGCCGGCCACCATGTATTTTTGAAAAATCAGGAACAGCAGCAGGACGGGCAGTGAGGCAACAACAGAAATGGTCATCATACCGGAATAGTCAAAGCCGAATTCACCTAAAAAGGATTCCGAGATGCCGACAGGCAAGGTCTTTTTCGGCGTTTTGGTCATAATGACCAGACCGAGCAGATAGTCATCCCAGCTCATTAAGAATGCATAGATGCCGACAGCCAGCATACCGGGCTTCAGAAGCGGAACAACGATTTGCATCATCGTGCGGAAACGACCGCAGCCGTCCACGCGAGCCGCTTCATCCAAAGAGCGTGGCACGCTGTCGCAGAAGGACTTCAGCATCCAGACGGACAAAGGCAATGACATGGCGACATCTGCTAACGCAAGCCCGAAATAATTGTTCATGAGCTTGAATTTGGAGAAAAATTCATAGAGAGAAATTAAAATAACAACCGTCGGGAATACCTGCGCCGAAAGGGTGATGGTCATGATGCCCTTGCGTCCGGGATAGCGGAAGCGAGACAGGGAGTAACCGGCGAATACGGAAAACAGCAAGTCAACGACGACCGTAATGCTGGCGACAATCAGACTGTTCCCGATATAGCGCATGTATTTGACATTCCGAAAAATGGCCTTGTAGCTATCCATCGTCGAGAAGGTCGGATATAGCTGCGGCGGCAGCCGCATCAGCACGCTGTTATCCTTCAGGCTGGAGATGAACATCCAGTAAATCGGAAATACAAACAAGAACAACAGCACGATAATGACGAAATAGGTGAGGAACTTTTTCAAAGAAGTCTCTTTGGTAATCATTGCTGAAGCCTCCTCACAGTTCGTCAAAACGTCGAGTAAAGTGGTTGTAAAGAGTGATGCCCGTGCCTAAAATCAACATCCATACCACGCCGATTGCAGCGCCGGCGCCGAGGTTCATGTTGGTAAAGGCAATGCGATAAGTGGCCAAGGACATAGTCATTGTTTTATCCATCGGACCTCCCTGCGTCATATTGCGGATGATTGTGAATTGCTGGAAGGAAGCCATGACGCAAGTGATGACCGTGTTGCCGATGACCGTTTTAATGGAAGGCAGCTTGACGCGGAAGAAAGTTTGAAATGTATTTGCGCCGTCAATGGCAGCCGCCTCGATTAAATCCATATTGATGGATTGGAGACCCGCCAGCAGCATAACCAGCATATAGGGCGTCTGCCGCCAGACGACCGCAATGATAACGGTTATCATAGCACGGTCCGGGCTGAGCAGCCATTGCATATTGGGGTCTGAAATCAGATGCAGCTTATACAGCACATAGTCAATCAATCCGTACTGCGCATTAAAGAGCCAAGACCACAAAAGAGCGGTAACGATAGAGGGAATCGTCCAAGACATCAGATAAAGTGAGCGGAAAACAGTGCGACCTTTTATATTCGTATTCAGCAGCAGCGCGATGCACATACCGATAATCAATTCCAAGCTGACAGTGCCTATGGTAAAAATCAATGTTCGTCCGAGCTGAGCGGGAAAGCCATCATTAAAAATGGTGACGTAGTTTTGGAATCTGTTCCATTGGGAACCCTTTTTGATGGTCAAAAAGGTATAGTCATAAAAGCTCATCGCAATGCCCTTCACGATAGGGAAGAGAATAACGAGCGCAAACACGATAAAAGTCGGCAATAAAAGAGCATAGCCAAAGAGATTGTCAGCAGTTTTCTCTGCGGAACGGCCTTTAGGACGGCGACGATTGATAACAACAGGTTTTGTTGGCAAGGCGGCAGCCTCCTTTGGGATATTTTGAGGCACACCTCATTTGCTCGGTGTTGCCTTGAGAAAGCGCGGGAGGATGAGCGAACCTCATCCCCGCCGCGAAACAGAAGAGCAAAGAACTTACTTGTAGTATTCAGACAGTGCTACGGCTGTCTCTGCAACCACCTTGGCAGGATCCTCCAAGCCGATGGTCAGGCTCTGAACGCCCTTGGCGATTGCTTCCATTGCAGCCACGAAGCTGGAGGTCTGCACGGGCAGTGACTTGGCAGTGGGAGCCATCTTAAAGAAGTCAGCCGTCGTGCCTTCCACATTTTGGAAATAGGGCAGGGCTTCTACGCTGTAGCGGGCGCAGATGACGGAATTGTGCTGAGTGTACAGATCCATGCCTTCAGAGCCTGTCAGATAGTCAACCAGCAGAGCGCATTCTTCGGGATGCTCCGTGCCTTCAAACACGCAGATATGATGGTCGGAGGTGATGGTAGAGGTTTCCGGAATATTGGCAACTGCCAGATTGATCTTGGAAAAATTGGCAACCTGAGAGGGAGCATCGATGTGGAAGGCAACCTGCCCATTGCCGAACAGCGAACGATTGTCCACAATCTGCAGGCCGGTGGCGATGACGCCTTCCTTTACTAAATCCTGAAGCTCGGTATACGCTGCGACAGTTGCTTCGGAATTGAAGGCAATCGAGCCGTCCTCAGCGAAGAATTCTGCGCCGTGCGCCCAGATGTTGGGCAGGATGCCGTAGCCGGCGTTTGCAAGCACCTGAGTGCCCAGAGTGAGGCCATACACGGTGTTGCCTTCGGCATTCTTGCCAAGTTTGGCAACGTCACGAGCCATCTGGATGTATTCAGCCCAAGTCGTGGGAACATGTTCATAACCGGCAGCAGTCAGCAAATCCATATTGCAGTACAGGCCGAAGGGCTGCATAATCCAAGCGGCGGAATAGTGTTTGCCGTTGATGACGGTGCCTTCCATGGAGCCGGTATAGAAATCAGCTATTGTGGCTTCATCAAACAGCTCTTCCAGCGGAATGACACCATCCATTTCGACATAAGCGGCAACCCACTGATTGGAAACCTGTGCAACGTCAGGCGCTGAGCCGGAGGCAACACGAGTCAGCAGGGAGGTGTTAACGCCGTCGTAGTTACTTTCGGTCACCTCAACGATGATCCACGGATATTTCGCCATGAAGCCTTCAATCATGGCATTGAAGGCATCGGAAGTGGTGGTTTCCGCTGCGCCCCAGCAGAGGAATTCGATGGTGACAGGCTCATGCTCCTCGGCTGTAGCGAACGCGGTCACGGAACAAAGCACAGTCAGAGCAAGTACGAGTGCTGCGAGTTTCTTCATGGGTATGATCATCCTTTCGTTCTTTTTTGCATAGGCAATCGTAGATAGAAACAGATTTTGCTCATAATCTGTTTCATTTTGAGTACGACCGTCCGTTGCTGTTATGTATATTGTAACATACATTTATGCTTTGTCAATACAATTATTGCAATAAAAATAAAATTATTTCCAAAGAAGACATTTTGAAAGCATAAAAGAATGAAACACAAGAAACAAAAATAATATAATTTGTTTCATTTGCTATTGCTTTATTTCATTTTTTCTGCTATCATAAATATTGAATCTACGGGGGAGGACATTATATGAATTCAAAAGCTGTCACTATTCGGGATATTGCGTCTGCTGCTGGTGTTTCCGTCAGCACGGCATTTCGCGCATTAAAGGACGAAGAACTGGTCAAGCCTGCCACCAGAGCCAAGGTCATGGCGGCCAAGCACGTTCTTGAGAACGAAAAAATGCAGATCTATAAAAAAACGAGTGCCGAGCCACTCTCTTTTGGCATCATTATGCCCGTTTCCACAGCGCAGGATATAGGGCGACATCCGTCCATGTTCGTGCTGGTGACAAGCTTCCTTTCTGAATTATCAAAAAATAATATTTCCAATACCATGCTGGTCTTTGATGAAAGCTCCATGCGGGCAGAAGACCTTCTTGCGCGGCCTATGGACGGTTACATGATTACCGGTACAAGCTCCGAACAGGAAAGGCTGCTTTTGCCGGTGTTGTCCCATTCGAAAATTCCTTGCGTTATTGTGAACCGTCATGCGGAAACACCGTATATCAGTTGTGTTAAAATCGACGATAAAGCGGCGACCGCCGACGCAACACGGTACTTGATTTCTTTAGGGCATACACGCATTGCTTATTTGAGCGGCAGCAAAAATTATCAGCATACCATGCGCCGCATGGACGGCTACTTGCAGGCCATGAATGAAGCACATCTCCCCGTTCTCGATAAATGGGTGGTAAACGGCGATTACAGTGAGACATCCGGCTATGCGATGGGTAAAATAATCGCCTCATCGGATGTGCGCCCTACGGCCGTTCTGTGCGCCAGCGATACCATTGCCATCGGCTGCTTATATGCAATGGAAGAAAAAAATATCTCCGTGCCGCGGGAATGCTCCATTATCGGCTTTGGCAACATTGAATCCAGCCGCCTTGTCACCCCAAAGCTGACGACCATTACACAGCCAAGCGTGGATATGGGTTCCCTGACTGCGAAAATTCTCATGCAGATGATTCAAACTCCAGGCATCGTCAGCCAGCAGATCATCCTGCAAACCCGTCTTATCATCCGTGAATCAACGGCAGAAGTGAATGAAAAATAGGCGGTGGCATTTTTCGCATCCTGTTTTAGACGGATAACTTCCAATGAAGGATATTTTGCAGAACACTGAGCCATCTACGGCACGGTATTTATCATATTTCGGCCTTTGCTGTTTGCAGTGTCCGGCTTTGACTGGGGATTACGCGATAAATATGATGAAATGAATGACGGAGAATTGCTTTGCTTCAAGTAATTCTCCGTCATCCATTGCAACTTATTTATTCTGTGCTGCCTTGATTTATCTATGCTGCCCAATGAAAAACAGCGCTAATGTGCCGGGGCCTGAATGCGCACCGATAACAGGACCGACAGGGTGAATCAGAATATCCCGAATATGGAAATGTGCTTTGATTTGTTCGGCGAGAAATTGCGCATCCTCCTCGCAGTCGCCGTGTGAAATAAACACGGTTTGCTTTTCGGGGTCAGTGACTAATTCTTCCATCTTTTCCAATAGCGCTAAAATAGATTTTTTGCGGCCGCGAACCTTGCCAACGGGCGTCAGCTTTCCGGCATCGTCCGTGTGCATGACGGGCTTGATGGACAGCATGGAGCCGACGATGGCAGTCGCGGTCGAAACACGGCCGCCGCGCCGCAGATGCATCAGGTCATCAACCGTAAACCAGTGGCATATATGCTGCTTCATCTGCTCCGCAAAATCCCGCGCCTCCGCCAGTGCTGCACCGGCTTTCTTTTTCTGCGCGGTCAGGTAGACGAGCAAACCCTGCCCCAAGGAGGCGGCCAAGGTATCCACCACCTCAATGGTGCGCTCTCTGTACTTTTCGCGCAGTTCGTTGGCGGCCGCTATGCAGGACGCATAGGTGCAGCTCAGCGCAGAGGAGAAATTTAGGCACAAAATGTCGCGCCCTGATTTTAAAATTTCTTCCATTGCCGTGGTCGCCGCATCGATATTCACGCCGGAGGTGACCGCCGTGTGACCGTCACGAAGTTTTTTATAGAAAACCTTAGAGGGCATTTCGCGGCAGTCCAAATAATTTTTGTAGGTCTTTCCGTCCTGCACGAAGGACAGGGGAAGCACTGTCAGGCCGAGCTCCTTAGCCAATTCGTCCGGCAAGTCGCAGGAGGAATCCGTCATCAATACATACTCGCTCATGAAAGACACCCTTTCATTTTTAATCATATATGTTCAATCCGTTTAAGGAAGGTCAAACTCTCTTGCAATGGCCTGCGCAATGAAATCAAAGCTTTCCTGCTTGTTTTCCAGCTCGCCGTTGTCCAGCATCAGCGCTGCCCCGTAGATTAGAGAGCGGACAACAAAGGTCTTTCGCACCCGTATTTCCGGCGGCATCTGCATTTCCTCACAGTATTTGTCCACCAATGCTTTTGTTCCGGGACTCATCTGTGACTTTGTCCGTATCTGCTCAGGAGCCAAGGAATCGTCCCGCTGCATCAAAATCGAACGGAAATACGGGTTTCTGCGGAGGAAGCGCACATAGGCCACACTGATTTCAATGAGCTGCCGCCGTGTATCACCAGCATACCGCTCGGCAATTTCTGCCTGAAGCTGATACCACTGCCCGTTGATATAGGCGATGATGGCCAAAATGAAGTCGTTTTTATCTGAAAAATGGTTATACGGCGCTGCGCAGGAAACTCCGCAGGCAGCGGCCACACGGCGAATGGAAAAATTTTGTATGCCGCTTCGACCAAGCTCATCAATTCCGGCCAGCAGCAGCCGTTTCTTGACGGAGGACTGCTTTTTTGCCTGCACATCCATCCCGCTTGACGCACCAGCCTTCCTTTGAACAGTTCATGCACGGACGTTATCACTGATAACCTCAATGCATGATTAGTGTACATTGTCGATTTTATTTTGTCAAGGGGCGTTATTTTTGTACCCGCTTGATGCCATGTAAATGACACATTTTGAAATAATAAAGGATTTTTCAACTTCACGTCGAAAGAACAAACGATAAAGAACGGGGGTGCGGCGAATGGAGAGAGTGGCGCTTCAAACAGAAGAACCCTATGAGGTGCTGATTGGGCACGGGCTGCTCTCCGAGCTTGGCGAACGGCTTTTGAAGGTGCATCGGCCATGCCGGACAATGCTGATTGCAGATAAAACAGTATACGCCCTGTATGGAAAACAGGCAGAATCAGCTTTGAAAAGCGCGGGCTTTTCCGTTTATACTTTTCAATTTCCCGCGGGGGAGCAGAGCAAAACAATGGACACCTGTATGCGGGCGCTCAGCAAAATGGCTCAGGCGGAAATCACCCGCGCCGACCTAGTCCTGACGCTGGGCGGCGGCGTGGCTGGTGACTTGGGCGGCTTTGCGGCAGCCATTTATCAGCGCGGCATTCCATTTGTGCAGCTCCCGACCACGCTGCTGTCCGCCATAGATGCGTCCGTCGGAGGCAAGACGGCCGTTGACTTACCGGAAGGAAAGAATCTGGCCGGCGCGTTTCATCAGCCTTCCCTGATCTTGTGCGATACCGCAACGCTGGATACGCTGCCGAATGATATTTTTATGCAGGGCGCAGCGGAAATCATCAAGCACGGGCTGCTGACGAACGCGGCTTGGCTTTCCGAATTTGCCGCTTCGCCAAAGGCAAACATTGACGAAATTATTCGAAAAAATGTGGAGATCAAGGCATCGTTCGTGCTGCATGATGAGCGCGATACGAGCCGCCGCCAAATGCTGAATTTAGGTCACACCATTGGTCACGCCTTGGAAAAACTGAGCAATTATGCGCTTTCACACGGGCAGGCCGTTGCCATCGGCTTGGTCGCCGAACTGAGGGCAGCGCGCAAAATGGGGTTTGGAAGCGTGGACGAACGCATCGCGCAAAAGTATATTTCGCAATGCGGATTGCAAACAGAATATGCCTGTGACGCGGATGCCATGCTTGCGCTGGCCGTGCGGGATAAAAAAAGACGCGGCGAAACAATAAATATGATTATATTGACCGAGAACGGACCGCAGCTCAAAGCGCTTTCTATGGATGACTTCAAGCGCTTTGCAGCACTGGGGCTGCAGCCATGAACATCATCGTTTCGCCTTTTTCGGCCTTTGGTGAAATCTCCGCCCCGGCCTCTAAATCCGAAGCGCATAGGATGCTGATTTGCGCGGCGTTAAGCGGCAAAGAGACGTGCATTGAGCATCTGCCGAACTGCGATGATGTATCTGCTACCATTCGGGCATTGGAAGCACTCGGCGCGGATATCACTTGTTCAGACCATCAGGCGGCCGTACGTCCCATTCGTCATCCAGACGGGAATGCGTTGCTTGATTGCCATGAAAGCGGCAGTACGCTTCGTTTTCTGCTTCCGGTTGTTTGGGCATTGGGCGGCGGTCGTTTTGACGGTGACGAGAGCCTGAAAAAAAGACCATTGTCCGATTTGATGAATGCCATGAAACAGCACGGCGCTGTGTTTTCCGGCGATACGCTCCCGTTTACGGTCAATGGCTCTGCATCAGGCGGCGTGTTTTCTCTGTCAGACTGCGTCAGCTCGCAGTTCGTTTCCGGCCTTTTGATGGCAGCGCCGCTGCTTCAAGAGGACGTTTATATTCGGCTGACTGGTATGCTGGAATCGGCAGCATATGTGCGTTTGACAAGGCGCGTGATGGCACAGTTCGGCGTTGCGGTCGAAGAAACGAAGGACGGTTTTGCTGTCCGCGGCGGGCAGGCATATCGGACATCCGAACGAATCATCGTGTCGGGTGATTGGTCCGGTGCGGCGTTTTCCTTGGCGCTGGGCGCATTAAACGGCAATGTTCGTTTAACGGGGCTTTCACTGGAGAGCGAACACGCGGACAGAAAAATTTTGGATTTTTTGCGGCAGATGGGCGCGTCTGTCACGGCAGATCAATACTCCGTTTGCGTAGAAAAAACCGGACGATTGAACGGCATCGCGGCGGATGTTTCTCAATCACCGGATCTTGCGCCCGTGCTGGGCGCATTGATGGCACACGCTGAGGGATTGTCTCATCTGACCGGCATTCGCAGGCTGCGCTTTAAGGAAAGCGACCGCGCAAGAGGTATTGTGCGCATGGCGCGGGCATTGGGCGCTGAAGCCGAGGAATATGAAGATGCTTTGATAATCAGGGGAAGGCCTGATTTGCAAGGCGGCATTGCAGATACGCAAAACGATCATCGGCTGGTCATGGCAGCCTGTGTCGCAGCCTCTAAATGCAGGCAGCCCTGCACAATCTTGGGCGCACAGGTCGTTCAAAAATCCTATCCGCATTTTTTTAATGATATGCGGGCGCTGGGAGGAAGCATACATGGCATCGACCTTTGGGTATAAAATAAAAGTCACCCTGTTCGGACAGTCGCACGGTGAAAAGCTCGGCGTGGTGCTGGACGGCCTTCCGGCGGGTGAAAAGGTTGATTCGGAAGCGCTGAAATCGTTTTTGCGCCGCCGTGCGCCGGGCGGCTCATTTGTCAGCGCACGCAGGGAAACGGATGAACCGCAAATCGTTTCCGGCCTCTATGAAGGGAAAACATGCGGTGCGCCCCTTTGCATTTTGTTTGATAATGCGGATGTACAATCAAGCGATTATGAAGCGCTGCGATATATTCCGCGTCCTTCTCATGCGGACTATCCGGCCTACGTCAAATATTCCGGCTGCAATGACATACGCGGCGGCGGACATTTTTCCGCTCGGCTGACAGCGCCCTTATGCGCGGCCGGCGGGATTGTCATACAGCTTCTGGCCAGAAGAGACATACACATCGGCGCTCATCTGCTTCAGGCAGGCAGTATTCGGGATATTGCCTTTGACCCGCTTTACGTTTCAGCCGCTGATTTCCCGTCCGCCGATGGATTTCCCGCCTGCTCACAAGACGCGGAGCAAGCCATGAAGACGCTGATTGCGGAAGCGAAAGAAGCGGGGGATTCTGTGGGCGGCATCGTGGAATGCGCGGTGCTGCACCTGCCTGTCGGCTTGGGTGAGCCGATGTTTGACGGAATCGAAAACCGCATGGCGCAGGCAGTGTTTTCTATTCCCGCTGTGCGCGGAATTGAATTCGGAGACGGCTTTGCAGCGTCCGTTTTGCGCGGCTCTGTGCATAATGATGAGTATACCGTACGGGACGGACGGGTGCGTATTGCCTCCAACCATGCAGGCGGCGTATTGGGCGGCCTTTCGACAGGCGCACCGCTTTTGTTCCGTGTGGCCTTCAAGCCGACATCGTCTATTGCATTGCCGCAGCACTCTGTTAACCTAAAAACGGGCGAAGATATCATGTTGTCAGTCAAGGGACGGCACGACCCCTGTGTGGCTGTTCGCGCCGTTCCGTGCGTAGAAGCTGCCGCTGCTTTGGCACTGATGGATTGGCTGCTGTAAAGGTGGAAGAAAAGATGGAGCTATCGGAGATTCGCCGACAGATTGATGAAACGGATGCTCAGCTTTTGCCGCTGCTCCTCAATCGGATGCATTTGTGCGCACAGGCCGGGCTTGCCAAACACGCAAGCGGCCAAGGCATCAGCCATCCGCAGCGAGAGCGGGAAATTTTAACAAATGTGCGTCAGCAATCAGGCAAGCTGGCACCGTATACAGAGGAAATGTATCAAACGCTGTTTGACCTGTCTAAAAAGTATCAGACGGAGTTGATTGCGGCGCTCGATAAGCGCTATCTGCTGATTGGCCGTCCGCTTGCACAGAGCATTTCTCCTCGTCTTCATGCGCTTTTCGGCAATGAATCCTATGGCAAGCTGCCGCTCAACGAAGACGAACTGAAGGAATTTTTTGCAAAGCGCCGTTTTGACGGCTTGAATGTGACAATCCCCTATAAGCAGGTTGTGATTCCGTATCTGGATGCACTGTCCGACAGGGCAGCGGAAATCGGTGCTGTCAACACCGTGGTATGTAGGGCGAACGGAACACTTTACGGCGACAACACAGACTGCGACGGCTTCTTTTATCTGCTGGACAGGCTCGGCATAGATGTGCGCGGGAGAAAGGCGCTTGTTCTCGGAACGGGCGCGACGAGCAGGACGGCAGCCTACTGCCTGAAAAAACGAGGCGTGGCGAAGATTTTGTTCGTTTCTAGGCACGGCGAATGCAATTATGAAACCTGCTATCAGCAGAAGGACACGCTGCTCATCGTCAATACGACCCCGGTCGGCATGATGCCGGATATTTGGACATCGCCTGTGGATATTGCGCGTTTTCCATGCTTGGAGGGCGTTGTGGATGTGGTGGCCAATCCGCTCAAGACAGCGCTTGTGGAAGCAGCGCAGCGCCTTGGCATACCTGCAGGCGGCGGTTTGCCGATGCTTGTGGAGCAGGCGCGGGCTGCAGAGGAGCTGTTTATGGGGCACGACATTGCAAAGGAAGAGTCGGATAAGGCGCTTCGAAAAACAATTGCGGAGCAGACCAATCTCGTTTTTATCGGTATGCCCGGCAGCGGAAAGACGACGCTGGGCATGACAGTAGCTCGCATCTTGGGGCGTCCCTTTTTTGACACGGACAAAATGGTGGAAGATAGGACAGGGCACACGGTGCAGCGCATTTTTGAAACAGAGGGCGAGGCAACTTTCCGTGCGCTGGAGTCCGAGGCGGTTGCACAGGCATGTTCGGGCAACGGGAGGGTTATCTCTCTGGGCGGTGGTGCCATTCTCAACGAAAAAAATCGACGTGCCGCCGCCGCAAACGGACGCATTTATCTGATAGTGCGGGCACATGAGAGTCTGACGAGGCGGGGGAGACCTCTTTCATCTTCGACCAATGGTCTAACCGCTATGCTGAAGGAACGCGGACCGATTTATCAGTCGCTTTGCGACCGAATGATTAATAATGCCACGTCCAAAACACAGGCTGTGCGGGAAATCACGGAGGATTTTTATGCGCATTTTGGTAATTAATGGTCCAAATCTCAACCTTCTTGGCGTTCGTGAGCCGGATATTTATGGAAAAGGGACATTTGCGGAGCTTGAAAGCAACATTCGCCGCTGGGCAGACGAATTAGGGCTGACCGTAGAACTGTTTCAGTCTAATCACGAGGGCATAATCGTAGATAAAATTCAAGAAGCTCTTCATACGGCAGACGGTATTTTAATCAACCCTGCTGCCTATACGCATACCTCTGTGGCCATTTTAGACGCACTGAAGGCCGTTGCCTTGCCGACGGTCGAAGTGCATTTAAGCGACATCCGAACAAGAGAGGCCTTCAGAAATTTCTCTTATATTTCCCTCTATGCGCAAAAAACTATTGCAGGTCACGGCTTTGAAGGTTATCATGAGGGTCTTGCGTGGCTTAAAAATAATTGAGACTATACTGCGTAAATGAGGCGGCACGATATACTGAAATTTATTAATCCAATTGCTTTTTGATTTTAGCTTTCACTTTATCCAAATCACTGCAAGTCCAGATAGGAATTAGCTGATTGATTTCGTCAATGCTCCTTTCCCACCACTTGAATCCGAGCAGCAATTCAATCATTTCATCGTCAAAGTGTTTTTGAATCGCTCGCGCAGGGTTTCCAACGACCTTTATAGATGACGCAACATCACTGCCTACAACGGCTGTTGACACCGATGATAGCACCCTCACCGATATGAACACCAGGAAGAATAACCGCATTCTGTCCAATCCATATATCGTTGCCGATAACGGTATCTCCTTTTAAGGGCAAATCCGTCTTTGCAGGCGGTAACATTTCCCATCACTCCAAGGTATAGAATGGGAATGTTGAAACAGCGTTCATCTGGTGGTTTGCACCGTTCATCACAAACTCAACACAGGCGGCGATTTGACAGAACTTCTAGATGATGAGTTGTCATCATTCCACTTGTACAAATGTGAAACATGACTTTCAAAATCTGAATCGGCAATATAGGCGCAATCTCCAACGATGATGTTGGGATTCGTGATTGTTGGTTTCATATAGATTTCTTTATCATATCCTGCACTCGGATGTATTGTATTTGGGTTTGGATGCTTTTCGCCTTTGATCTTAATGCCCTCCACAAATTCCGATGTATCGAGCAAAGTATAGCATACAAAAGTTAAATCAGCAATCAGAAGGATCAGAGATCCATCCAATTTGGCCAAATGACGGAGCTTGCTGACGGTGTCCGTCCAGCTAATGGCATTTTGATCCGGAGACGATGATTTTTCTTATTGATCAAGGTCCAGCCTATTGGATCGGCCGCACCGAGGCCGTTATTGGAAAAGTCAGTACAGTCGGCGGGATATACACAGATCAGGAAAAATCACCTCCTTCAGGGCATAAAGAAAGCGCCCAACCAGTCGGCGGACGCTCAAAAGATAAACTGGAAGTTAGGCCGAACGTAATTCCTCAATAGTAACCTGAATTCATCAATTACCTTCGAAGCAGAGTCAGCGTATTCTTTTGGTCCAAAGTAATTGGTACATTGGCTTTTTTTACTTTTTTGAGAGATTTACCTCCACAGCTTCGTCCCATTTGGAAACTTGTACGATTGCGTCAACCCAATTCATATCTTCATTTTTGTCAACGTGTGAATCGGCTTCTTTGGTATTATATGGCACAAAGTATATGGTTGCTGGCAAGTTGTCATTCTCACCAAAGCAATCTCCCATATACCTGATAAAGGATACACCAAATTCGTCTTCCATTTCCATGCTGTCCCATGAAATGTTTTCCAGCACCATATTCTTTTCGGCGTTAAAGAATCTATAACTGCGATGACGCGTTGCATTGCTTAGTTCATCTGCGTACAAAGACACTTCGATATGAACCGATAAAGGTGTTATCGTAAAACAATCGATAGATAAGGCATACGCACTAAACGATGCATTGATTACACTTGGCAGATACACAATTTCCTGATTCTGGGCCTCGATGGGCAGTTCAATTTCCACCTGCGCCACTTGCTTTCCAATGCCAACGCTTTCGATAATGGCTGGCAATGTGACAGGAGAATCCTCTTTATAAGCCTGCGTGCTAAAGCCGCCCTCTGTCAGCTCAATTTCTTCATTCTGGTGGAAAAAACATCCAGTAAAGCTCAATGTCAAGTCATCATGGCCGTACAGATCAGGTGAAAGCTGCATACGGGCAAAGAAGGTTCTTTTGTATCCATACTGATCGTTTAATACACAAAGTTTTCCATCACCAGCCGAACTGCTGTATTCGCCGTCTATCCATTCGTTTATATACCTGAAAAATGCAGATAATCGGATGAAAACAAGACATTCTCATTTGATTGTGCTTCTATGGAGTACAGAACAAATACATTGCATCCATCATAAATATACTCTTCAATCGTTATAGAATAATTTCCTTCTGCGTATACTGCGTGCGGCTGAATAATAAGTGCATCTATAGCTTTAGAATAAGGAATATCTTCTCCGATGAATGATATCAGATTGCTATGATAAACAGGATCATTCACACAAGGCACGGTTTTAACAGATTCTGCAGAGGCAATAGTACTGGAAAATCCCACCCATGATATAATCAGGGCTAAAGAAGCAATCAACAATCTTTTCATAGCTGTCGATACCCAATTTCCGCAGTTTGCATTCCTTGATATCTTCATTTCAGTATCCTCCAAAGTGCTTAGCACCTCAACAAATTCCGATTGACCAAACTCTTATTACTTATAGTTAGTACAGCGCCTTCAATCTTTCAAGGCAATGCCGACAAACCAGCTTTCCGTCAAAAGAAACAACATCACGGGCATCGCCGCAAAAAATGCAGGCGGGATGATACTTTTTGAGGATGATTTTATCGTCATCCACAAGAATTTCCAGCGTGTCGTGGATGTCGAGACCCAGCGTCCGGCGCAGTTCAACAGGCAATACAATACGGCCAAGGTTATCTAACTTCCGAATCATTCCGGTTGACTTCATCTTGCTGCCTCCAATCTTCCATGTGAAAAACGGAACAGAACATTTTCAAAGCTATAACTTATTTTAGAAGATGAAGGAGAAATTGTCAAGCAGTACACTTTAATCAAATTCACGCCCGAGGATGCCGGCTATTGCCTCATTACAATCCGAATAAACCGAAAGCAGCGTCAGCGTAGGGTGTCCCTTAAAAAGATACGCATAGTCGGATTTTTCCTCCGGTACTTCCATCGGCAGGCCGTCATTCATCCAGAAATAAGTCGTACCGTGCGGATTCCGGCGGCGCTCATAGGTATCCGTATAGTAGGCAGATGAAAGCGGACAGACCACAGTTTCTTTCAGCTCGGACGGTTTGACGGCGGGCGCGTTCAAGCTCAAAACGCCCATCCTCGGCCATTTCCGCACGGGGCAATGCTCCATTAAATTGATTGCCCGATCCGCCAGTGCATCCAGCATTTCTTGATTGGCACCCTTGCAAATAGAAACCGCCATCGCCGGAATATAGTGCATCGCCGCTTCACGGGCGGCTGAAACAGTCCCGCTGTAATAGACGGCAGAGCCGGCGTTTTCGCCATCATTGATGCCGGAAAGACAGAAGTCAAAATGTTCGTTATCTGTCAGCTGCTTAGCCAGACGTACACAATCCGTTGGCGTCCCCTTGACGGCGAATGCCGTCACGCCCTTCCAGCGAGAGGAGGCATGAATCACCAGCGGGGTCGCCAGCGTCAAATGCATACTGACCGCGCTCTGCTCCACATGGGGTGCGCTGACCACTACCTCATGCCCGTGAGCCACCGCAACGCGAACCAGCGCATCAATGCCGCTCGACTGAATGCCGTCATCGTTTGTAATCAGAATCCGCATACCCGTCTCCTTCTGCATAAATATCGTGTCCGTTTATGATTATAGCCCACAGGATGAGATAAAACAAGTGTTTCATAAAATGATGGATGCGCGTTTGTTTAGCGTGCGGTAGTATGGCAGATATGCCTCTATCCAAGTGATTCGCTGAGATGGAGAAGGATTCATTCTAAAAATTTCCGAACATAACAAGTAATGTTTGTTAGGTTCGGAAAATGTATAATAACAATCAGGCTTGAACATTATGGGAATGCAAAAATATGGGCAAGTATCTATATATTTAAAACTGATAAGACGAAACGGGCTCAGCAGCAACAATATCAAAAAAAGCGTAGTGTTTTGGGTAAAATGCTGTTTTATTTTCGATATACTTTGGAATAACCTTGCCCAGTCCAATCGGAGGTTTCAATGATGCCGTGCGGAAGCCAAGGGCAGAGGCGCAGAAAAAAAGGTCTGTTTTTCGCCATCTGCCGCTTGAACTGCTCATATTTTCGCATCCCCTGTGCATCATCAAGCGACCAGACCCAATATTTAAAGCTGTATTGCATACCAAAGTCTAAATTATTTTCATAGCACACAGAAACGAAAATGCGATCATCCAATGCATTTTCAATATGCTTTCGCAAATTGGCATCCACACACTCCCCGGAAAAAATGACTGCGTTTTCGGACAGGGCAAGCTGAATTCCGTCAGACGGTGTGATGGTCACATGGAGCGGAAAACGCGGATTATAATCATAGACAGCGCTGAGACACAGACATTTTTTATCTCCCCAATATACTGTTTGTTCCGTCCAATCCACATAGGAGAAAATGTCGAGGATAGCATCCCGTACAGCATTTTGATTCAACACGACATGTTTTGTCGGCTTGCGGATGACCCGTCCGCCGCGCAGTTCCTGACATTGCAAAAAGCTGACCATAAAGTCCGACAGCAGTTCTGTCTCCGTTTTCCTCCATTTAATAAACGGCAGCTTATGAAGGAGCGCAAGAATCTCTTGGGTGATATTGGCGACAAGCGTCAGCGGAAGAAAAATGACAGACCAAAGGATTTGCTCGGCGTGTAAAAGCATGCGCTTGCGGCGGTCATCGGTCGTCGGATTGATAAAGCGGATTCTTCCTCTGAACAGCAGCCATCCGTCCTTTTCCTCTGCCTTCGGCAGATACCAGTATCCGCAGGTAAGACCGACGCGCCTGACGCAAAACTGATATTCCGTGTCACTGATTGCCTTAACACAATATCTTTTAAATTGGTAAAAACGCCCCATCTTCTGATAGCATTCATCCTTCAGAAATTGAGAAAAATCCTGCGCTGTGCCATGAAAACGAAAGGTAAATACTCGCCATAGCATACGCAGACCCTCCAAATATTATTTGCTTTTTCCGGATTTTAATTCGTCCTTCAGCGCCTGCTCCTGCTTCTGCACCTCGCTTATGAAGGCAGATTTTTTTGCTTTTAATTCGCTTTGAAGCTGCCTGCGCTTATCTCGTAGCAGTACAAACAGCCGCTTGTTATACAGGTGAACATCAGGAAAGGCACGGAACGCACGGCGGAAGAGAAAACTTTTTTGATGCAGAACAGCGCGAATCTTGCGCGTGATTTCCTCCGTGCTGTCGCCATCGGTTTTGTCTGCAGTGCTGCGGATTTTACTGAGAACGGTTGTGGAAATCAATGTGTCGCAGACAAGCAAGAAGAGCAGACCGCCGCAAAGCCAAGATTTTAATAATTCAGGGATTTGTTCAAACTGTCGGAACAAAAACGGCTTAACGATATAAACCATACCAAGCCCTAAAATACCGAACGGAATCAGCGTATCGGCACATACACGGCCGTGCAGATTAAATCGCTTTTGACTGTAATCCCACCATCTTGCGTGGAACAGCTTTTCCATAAAATAGCTAGTTAAATACTCCAGCGTACCGCAAATGAACATGCCCATAAAGAATACGATGACCGGAGAATTGACATACGGTGTCAGAAGAATGGTCAGCAGAACCGAGCCAAAACCGTAAATGGGACAATACGGACCGATCAGAAAACCTCTGTTAATAAAACGATGGTATTGAATCAGCTTGCAAATGACCTCCATGAGCCATCCGAGAACAGAACCGATAAAAAATAGCAGCATATAATTTTCGATGACCGACTTCATCCCGTTCGCACCGTCCTTTGCCAAAATCTTATCTCAATTAATTATACCAAATGCAATAGAAAAATGAAATAATGTCAGACAGAATAATCAGGGATTTTTTAAAAATATTTCAAAACGCAGCATGTTCTATTTTTTACAGCATCATTTCATACTCAGTTCTGTTTCGAGAATATCTTTTAATTGTTTAGGGGAAACACCCGAGAAGTTCCGCACAAGCTCTGCCATAAAGAATGAAAACAGCTTTGTTTTTCCGTTTTTATATTGTCGTACTTCATTCGGATGCTCATCAAGAAAAACCGAAGTAAAATCAATCAATTCCTTTTTAGTGTAAGCAGAAGCACTATTTTGAAAATTCCTGCGTCGGATGACGTCTTCCGCCGTTTGCTTTGTATGCATGATTTCAGACAGAACCGTTTTGACGTTTTCCTGTGTCATCTTTTCTTCATGAGCGAGACAAATTACATACGCCAAATCCTGAACGGACGGGAATAATGCAATCAAACCATCTTCCGTTTTATTTGCTTCGGAGGATATTTCCCTTGCCTGCGCACTCAAGAAACCTGTCATCCAGTTGAAAATAATATTTGCATAAGGCGCTTGTTCATATACCGGTTGAAAATAATTCAAAAAAGCCGGATGCAAGGACAGATATGCTGCTTGTTGAGATGAACAACGGTACTTTACCATCAGCATTTTTTGAACTTGGTCTATTCTTGCCGGCAAATTTCCCATTATCTGCATAATAAACGCATCATCCAAAACTAAATTCGGCAGATCAGGCTCCGGAAAATAGCGATAGTCCGGCAGCTCTTCCTTTTTTCGCATCAACTCCGAGCATTTTTGTGATTCATTCCATCGTCGCGTTTCTCGTCTGACCTTTTCTCCGTTTGCAATCATAGCGCTTTGGCGTTTGATTTCATATGCCGCGCCATGCTCCACCAATCGAAATCCGCTGACATTTTTTAATTCCACCCGTTCACCGATTAGACCGGAGTCTGTATCTGAGATTGATACGTTGACATCGGCGCGCATCGCTCCCTCCTGCATTTTACCTTCCGTCACATGGATAGATACCAGCAGCTCGTGCAGTTTGGTCATACATTCCCGCGCTTCGGCAGGTGAATGGAGATCCGGCTCGGTCACGATTTCAATCAGCGGGACACCGCACCGATTCAAATCAACAAGAGAACTGTCTCCCTCATGCATCATTTTTCCGGCATCTTCTTCCAGATGAATTTCACGGATTCTGACAACCCGCCCATTCTCCAACTCGATTTTTCCACCTAAGCATATCGGATGATAGAACTGCGTAATCTGATAAGCCTTGGGTAAATCGGGATAAAAATACTGCTTTCTGTCAAACGAGGATACGCGCTGAATTTCGCAGCCGAGACTCAAGCCCGCGGCCACGGCCAGCTTTACAGCATGCTTATTTGCACGGGGCAGTGCACCCGGCAGCGCAAGGCATACGGGACAGCACCGGCTGTTCGGCGTGCCGCCGAATGCATTTTCGCAGCTGCAGAACATCTTTGTGTTTGTTTTCAATTCCACATGGATTTCAAGTCCTATGCGTGCCTCAAGCATGAAAATCATCTTCCTTTTCAAGTGACTTTGCAAAGGACAGCAGCAGCTTATCGTTTCTCGGCGCGGCCATTGCCTGAATACCGATGGGCAGCCCGCTTTTTCCGCTCCCGACAGGAATGGAAATGGCGGGCAGACCGGCCACATTTGCCGCTGCCGTCAGCGCATCAGCTTCATAATTTCCCCGTTTTCTGCTTTCGCCCAAGAACGGCGCTTCGCCCTTGGCCACGGGCATAAGCAGTATGTCAATTTGCCGAAAGCATGACAAAAACCATTCGTTCAGCCTTTTTCTGAATCGCTGCGCCCGCATATAATAATCCTCATAATGTTCCTGACTGAGTACATAAGCCCCCATCCGTATGCGTTTTTTCACCTCCGCGCCCAGCAAAGAACGATTTTTCGTGTACATATCCTGAACCGTTGACGGAGAACCGACACGGCTTCCGTAGCGGATGCCATCATAACGCCCCAAATTGGCACCGGCCTCCGCACAGGCGATGATGTAGTAGGCCGGAGCAATCCACTGCGCATAGGGCATGGAAGAGATATGCGAAAGACTGTTTACGCGCTTTTCGATTTTTCTGATAGCGCGGCTCAAAATTTCAGACGCAGAAGCTTCTGCGCTGTCGAAAAATACATCCAAAACGCCGATGCGCAGTGCCTCCTTGGGCCTATCATTTTCCATGACAGACACTGTATTCGTACTGTCGTATATATCCGGCCCGCCCGCTGTCATAGCCGTAAAAACGGCCTCCAACATTTCTGCGGACGCGGATAAAATACCGATTTGGTCAAAAGAGGAGGCATAGGCCGTCAACCCGTAGCGGCTGAGTGCTCCGTAGGTCGGCTTGAAGCCCAACAAGCCGCAGTATGCTGCGGGAAGACGGACAGAGCCGCCAGTGTCGCTTCCTAATGCAAACGGAACGATGCCCTGCGCCACCAGCGCCGCCGCACCGGAGGAGGAGCCGCCCGTGACCCGTCTTGAATCAAGCGGATGCAATACAGCGCCGTAGGCACAATGCTCGCCCGTAGAGCCCATACCGAATTCATCCATTTTGGTGCTGCACACCGGTATAGCGCCCGCATGCAAAAGGCGCTGAATGCAGGTGGCGGTATAAGGAGAAACATAGTTCTCAAGCGCCTTTGAGCCGCAGGTCATGCGCTGTCCTTCCATACACAGATTGTCTTTAATGGCAAACGGCATACCGCCAAACGGTGAATCTTTGACCGTTTTACTTTGCGCCAAGGACAGGGAAAGCTCGTCAAAGGTGTGCATGACGGCATTGCAGGCATCCTTCGTGCGGCAGGCCATCAGCGTTTTTTGAATATTGACTGAATCATCATTCATGCGTTTTTTCCTCTGAAGCAGCAGGTGAAAGAACACCTGCCGGAATACAGAAGCAATGCTTCTTCATCATCGGCGCCATGCTTATAATGCGCTCCTCCGAAAGAGACGAATCGGGACTGTCCTCGCGCAGCACAAGCGAAGCATTCTGCGTTTGTTCGTTTTCGTCTTCCGTAAAAGTCAGCATTTTTTCCATGAGGCTTCGAATCTCCTGCTCCTCTATCCGTTCGTTCTCCAGCATCGTTCGCCTGTCCTGCAAATTGGCACCTTCTTTCTCTTCTTCTGCTTTGATGATAATATTTTTTGTCCGTGGCGTCAAGCATCACCGGACAATGCAAAACATGCTGCATTGCTGCCGAATCGTGCGGTGATGCTGTAATTCTATCTGAAAAAATAAAGGATTTTGAAGTTTTATGTTGTATAAACAACCTATGAGCGATAAGCCTTGAAGGGAGGAAAGAGCTTTGACGATTCGGGAGGAATGGGAGCAGCTTGAGCGAGAGCGTCTTTCTCCGTATGCTGTTTGCAGCGCCGATACAAAAGGCAGGGAACGTCCTTTAGAACCCTGCCCTCTCCGCACGGAATTTCAGCGGGATCGGGATCGCATCCTTCATTGCAAGAGCTTTCGACGTTTGAAATTCAAAACGCAGGTTTTTATTTCTCCGGAGGGCGACCATTACAGAACACGCCTGACGCATACATTAGAGGTCGCGCAAGTCGCAAGGACGCTGGCGCGTTCGCTTCATCTGAACGAGGACTTGACAGAGGCTATCGCGCTTGGGCATGATCTCGGGCATACGCCGTTTGGCCATATCGGAGAGAGAACGCTGGACAGGCTGTGCCATGACGGTTTTCGGCACAACGAACAAAGCCTCCGTGTGGTGGAAATCATCGAAAACGGCGGAGGGCTGAATTTGACCGAGGAGGTGCGGGACGGTATCCTTAATCATTCCGGCAGCCTGAAGCCAATGACGCTTGAGGGAGTCTGCGTTGCCCGCGCCGACAGAATCGCCTACATCAATCATGACATCGACGATGCTCTGCGCGCCGGCGTATTACGGGACTTTGAACTGCCGAGAAGCTGCCTGAGCGTGCTTGGAAAGACGCATGGTGAAAGAATCAACACCATGATTCTGGATATTGTCACGGAAAGCAAAGGGAAGCCCTTTGTCAAAATGAGCGCCCCGATTCAAGAGGCAACGGACGACCTGCGTCGATTTCTGTTTGACAAGGTCTATCGGGACGGCTGGCGCGAAAACGAAGAAAAAAAGTGCGACCACGTCATTTCTCTTTTGTTTGACCACTATATGCACCATCCCGGTGAAATGCCGCTTGAGTATGTGACAATTGCCTATCGAGACGGTACAGAGCGGGCTGTGACGGACTTTATTGCCTGCATGACGGATCGCTACGCGATGCGGCAGTATCGGCAGCTTTTTTTGCCGGAAGCATTTCCGGTACTATAACAAAATTAGTTCCCGCTTTGCAGGAATTAAGCAGAAAATGGCGAAAGAATTATGGCGGGTGAGTGCTGATGCCTCCGAGATTTCCCACTTCATGGCTGGATGAGCTCTATGCACGGGCGGACATCGTACAGGTGGTTTCCAACTATCTGCCTTTAAAGAAGGACGGGCGCAGATATTGGGGACTATGTCCATTCCATAACGAAAAGACTGCCTCCTTTTCCGTAAATCCCGAACTGAATCTCTACTATTGCTTCGGCTGCAAGGCCGGTGGAAATGTCATTCAGTTTTTGATGGAGATGGAGCACCTTTCCTTCTATGAGGCTGCCAAGCTGCTGGCGGACAGGATGCATATGCCGCTTCCGCAGATGGTGGAAGACCCGGACTATGAGCGGAAAAGAAGCCAACGTGAACGACTATTGGAGGCCAACCGTCTGGCTGCCCGCTATTATCATGAGATGCTATGGACGGAAAAGGGACGAAGCGCACGGGAATACTTTTATCGGCGCGGCTTGGATGACGGCATCATCCGCAGATTCGGTTTGGGTGTCAGTCTTGCGGACTGGAGCGACCTGACGGAAATGCTGCTGCAAAAGGGCTTTTCCTTAGAGGAGCTTCGTCTGGCCGGACTGACAGTTGTCAAGGGCGAATCGCACTTTGACTTTTTCCGGGGCAGGGCGATGTTTCCCATCTTGGATCAGCAGGGCAACGTACTGGCCTTTGGCGGAAGAATCATGGATGAAGGACAGCCCAAGTATCTGAATACGGGTGATACGCCTGTGTTCAATAAGCGCCTCGGCGTATACGCAGTCAATCTGCTCAAAAAAACGCGGGGGCTGAATCGTGTCCTTTTGGTCGAAGGCTATATGGACGTCGTTTCTCTCTCGCAGGCAGGTGTTGTCGGAGTTGTAGCCACGTTGGGCACGGCCTTAACGCAGGAACAGGCGCGTCTCTTAAAGCGTTTCGCACCAGAAATCTGGGTTGCCTATGACGGTGACAGCGCCGGTCAGCACGCCATCGAGCGGGCGCTCGCCATCTTTGAAGAGGAGCAGATCAAAGCGCGTGTCCTGTATTTTCCGGATAATCTTGACCCTGATGAATTTATCCGACAGCGCGGTATCGAAGCGTTTGACCTGCTTCAGCCGCTATCCGCCGTAAAGTACCGACTCATGCGCTTGGAAGAGGAGAGCGATTTATCCGATCAGGAGGCACGGATCGAATTTGCCAAGAAGGGAGCGGCTCTTCTGGCGGGTGTTCGCGATCCGGTTGAGTTGGAGGCTTACCTGCGCGATTTGGCTGTCAAAACCGGCTTTGAGCGGGAAGTTCTGGTGGCACAGATGGGTATCTCCGTGCCTGCTGCGGAGCGAAGCAGCCCGCCGTTCAAAAAAAACGGCGGCTTTCAGAAAGCGGCGCAATCTTCGGAGGGAATGCGCTCCGAACAGCTTCTCGTCTCCCTGCTTGCGTCCGGCGCTTTGCCGGAGGGCATGGTGCGGGAGGAGGACTTGGTGGATGAAACGCTTCGGGCCTTTGTCCGGCGACTGAATGCAGGCGAAAAGCCCGCTGCTATCCTTGCTTCCGCTGAGACGCCGATGGAGCGTGAGCAAGCCAGCAGGGTGTTTACCATGCAGGCCGGAGAAGAACCGGAAAATGCGGTCGTCATTGCGGCGGACTGCTTAAAAAATCTGAGGCTTACAAGGCTGCAAAATGAGTTAAATCGCCAAACGGCATCCATGGCCGCCGTCAGTGATCCGGAGCAGAAACGGCATACATTAACGGAAATTATGCGTCTGAACACTGAAATGAAACGGTTAAGGGAACAGAACAGACAGAGCGGAACAGGGAGGAGTGGAGACATTGAGCGACAAAATTGACCACAAGCAGGCAAAGCTCAATGAGCTGTATGCCCTTGGCAAATCCAAGGGGACATTGACCTATGACGAAATCATTGGCAAGCTGGCATCCTATGACATTGATCCGGAACAGTTTGACAATGTGCTGGAGACGCTGGAGGCTTTGGGCATCACTGTTACCAAGGATGCGGAAACCGTTGCCGCTCCGCAAGCCCAGTCTGAACCGCTGCCGGAGGAGGACGCTAATCTGGTGCCGGAGGGCATCAGCATTGATGACCCTGTCCGCATGTACTTAAAGGAAATCGGCAAAGTACCGCTTTTAACGGGCGCTGAAGAAATCGAAATCGCCAAGCGGATGGAGCAGGGGGATGAGGAGGCCAAGCGCAAGCTGGCCGAGGCCAATCTGCGTCTGGTCGTTTCCATTGCCAAGCGCTATGTCGGGCGCGGTATGCTGTTCCTTGATTTGATTCAGGAGGGCAACCTTGGCCTGATTAAGGCTGTTGAAAAGTTCGACTACCGCAAGGGTTATAAGTTTTCCACCTATGCCACATGGTGGATTCGTCAGGCGATTACCCGCGCCATTGCGGATCAGGCCCGTACCATCCGCATCCCTGTTCATATGGTGGAAACCATCAACAAGCTGATTCGCGTTTCCCGCCAGCTTTTGCAGGAATACGGGCGTGAACCTACTCCGGAGGAAATCGCCAAGGCAATGGGGATCAGCGAAAGCAAGGTGCGCGAAATCATCAAGATTGCGCAGGAACCTGTTTCTCTTGAAACACCGATTGGCGAGGAGGAAGACAGCCATCTGGGAGACTTTATTCCGGATGAGGATGCGCCTGCTCCGGCTGATGCTGCCTCTCATGCATTGATGAAGGAGCAGCTTTGGGACGTTCTGGACACCCTGACGCCGCGCGAGGAAAAGGTATTGAGACTGCGTTTTGGCTTGGATGACGGCCATCAGCGCACGTTGGAAGAAGTGGGGCGTGAATTCTGCGTCACCCGTGAGCGCATCCGCCAAATCGAAGCCAAGGCGCTTCGCAAGCTGCGTCATCCCAGCCGCAGCAAGAAGCTGAAGGACTATCTTGACTGATGCCGTATCCGGAGCTTGATGCGCGTTTGGCCGCTGCTGCGGCACTTTTCCCCGCCTGTGATATCGGTGCCGATATTGGTGCCGATCACGGGCGTTTGTCTTGTCATCTGCTTGCGTCAGGTCATGTCACAAGGATGGTCGTAGCAGATATCAGTGCGGATTCCTTGCTGAAGGCCAAGCAATTGCTGGCAGAGCATCAGCTTGATGACCGTGCTGATTTTGTTATTGCCGATGGACTCGATGCAATCAACACGCCTGTGAAAGCCATTGCTATTTTGGGCATGGGCGGGGCGACCGCATCAAAAATCCTGCTGGCGCATCCGGAAAAATTAGAGTGCGCCGCGCTCATTTTGTCCGCACATACGGATTTGCCGATGCTCAGAGAGACCTTAGAGCGGCTTTCATTTCGCTTGGAGACCGAAACCGTTGTTCGTCTGAAAAGCCGCTGCTATGTTATAATGAGGGCTGTACGCGGCTCGGAAGCGCTCACGCCGAAGCAGCGCTTTTTAGGTCCTCGACTGATGGAAAGCCGCGCAACGGAGGCCTATCTTTGTTATCTGCAAAAACGTTCTGGCGCTTATTCCCGTATGCAGGCCGAGGAGGGCGCACAGTATCGTCAATGGCTGAAGGAGGAATTGGAACGTGTCTGCTGTCAGAGCGAGCGAAATCTATGACATTTTGAATGAGCTTGCGCCTTTTGATACGGCGGAAGCATTTGATAACGCGGGCTTTTTGCTTGGCAGAGCGGATGCTTTGGTTGAAAATGTACTGTGCGCCCTGGATGTGACGATGGAGGTTGTGGAGGAGGCCAAGGCGATGAACGCACGGCTTATCGTGTCGCATCATCCGCTGTTTTTCCACGGTCATAAAAATCTCTTGGAAGGGCTGCCCGAAAACGATGTGATCTGCGAGATGATCAGAAGCCGCATTGCGTTGATAAGTGCGCATACGAATTTAGATAAATCGCCGCTCAGCGGGAGCGCCTGTGCAGCCCGCAGATTAAAGCTGCAAAACATACGTCAGGAGGGCTACCTGTTTATCGGCGATGTGGAAGGCGGGGGAATGCGGGCAGACGAGCTGGGGCGGAAAATCCGCGCATTGCTGAAAGCGCCGCTCCGCACTTTCGGTCATCAAAATGAAACCATCCATACCTTGGCCATTGCCGGGGGCGCTTACGGAGAGGGCTATCAGGAGATTTTAGACGGGCACTTGGGCGCAGAAGCTTATATGACGGGGGAAATCCGTCATCATGAGGCCGTCGATGCCATTGCCCGCGGCTTGGTGCTTTATGAGGGCGGTCATTATGCCACGGAGCAGCTTCTTGTTCCGGAGCTTGCGGACTATTTACAAACGCGCCTGAATGCGCTACAATATACTGTACGGGTTTATCCGTCAACGTGTGTGGCCTATCCGGGCGCGCTGGTGTAAGGAGGATATGCATGGATCAACTGAAGCTATTGTGGGATTATCAGCAGGCAGACGTCGCGGTCGATAAGTTGGAGAGTGAAGTCAAACGCTCTCCGACACGGCAGAAGCTTGTTAAATATCGTGATTATCTGGTCGAGCAGCAGAATAATATCAAGCACATTGAGGAAGAGGTCGCTAACATGGCTGACCGTCTGGAGGCGCTCAAGGATGCCGTGGCGCGGACAGAGGAGCAGCTTAAGGCGCTGCAGAGCAAAATCGAAGCAGCACCCGCCGCTGATGCCGCTTCTGCGCGCCAGTATATCGGCGATGTCAAGCGATTGATGGACAATGTGAACAGCTATGAGCAGGAAATTCGCCGTATTCGCAAGGATGCGCGGGAACGTGAACGTTTGCAGCATGATGTCAAAATTCGCGCTGCCAAAACCAAGGCTGCATTTGATAAGCTCAAGGTGGTCTATGACGAGGAATGCAAGACAAAATCCGGCGAACTGAAACAGTTAAAAGCGGAATTGACGGAGAAGGCAAAGACAATCGAACCGGAATATATGGAGAAATACCGCACGATTAAGCAACACAGCGTACCGCCACTGGCGAAGCTGATTGGTGATCAGTGCGGAGGCTGCAATATGTCGCTGCCGTCCGGCGTTGTGCGCAGCATCAAAGCTGGAAAGCAGGTCGAATGCGAGACCTGCGGACGGTTGCTGATTTTATAAAATTCCAAAATCAAAACGGCGCGTTTTTTCGGCGAAAGCAGAAAACGCGTCCGTTTTTTGTTGTTTTGAAACGGGCGATATGGTATACTATGCCTATAATTTTCTGACAGGCGGTGACAGCATGAGCGAAACACTCAAGCAGGTGGAATTATTTACGGATGGCGCGTGTTCCGGCAATCCGGGGCCGGGTGGCTGGGCTGCTATTTTGCGATATGGTGCGCATGAAAAGGAGATGTCCGGTTCAATGCCGCGCACGACAAACAACCGCATGGAGGTCTTCGCCGTCATCAGCGGGCTTGGCGCATTAAAAACCCGCTGCCGTGTTGCGGTGTACTCCGATTCCACCTATGTTGTCAATGCTTTTGAACAGAACTGGCTGGATAACTGGCAGAAGCGCGGCTGGAAAACGGCAGACGGAAAGCCGGTGGAAAATCAGGACTTGTGGAAGCTGCTTTTATTAGTCGTCCGTAAGCATGAGGTCACCTTTCATAAGGTCAAAGGGCATGCGGACCATCCGGAAAACAATCGCTGCGATGAGCTGGCACGCGCCGCCATCCGGCAATATTTAAAAATCAATCCCGATATGAATGAAAACGGCGAGGAAATAAAGGCGTTTTAAGAAGCGCCGGGGGAATCATTGCGCTGCAATGAATGGGAGGCTGAAGGATGAACGAGAAAAATTCGCATCAAAGCTTAGCGCAGAGCGCAAACGGAAACTGTTGATTAAAGGCATCGCCGCGCAATTCGATGGTGTGCTACCTCAAGATTGAGAGCCGAAGAAAGGGGAGGAGGTTATGGTTGGGGTTCTGTATTTAAAATACTATTCGCAAAAGAACGCTTTTACGAATAGTATTGACAATTTAAAGGAAAACATCTATAATTAGTACGGCTTTGATATCCTAACGGTGTCTTTAACTTTGCGTGTTGGCAGACCGAATGCTTCTGCTCGTCACGTCGGCACGAACAACAACGACTATGCGCTTATGTCTGCTACGGCACGCTATCCTAATCCCCGAGCTGTTTCTGCTTAGCCTTTGCTTTTCTTTTTCATTTCAAAAGTTTCTAAGCGGCTCGGCTTCTGTTTTGCCATTTATGCTGCATACATCTCAAGTCATTTAGGAAGTAGCTTTCGTGCCCACTCTCTTTTCATCCGATTTGCAATCTCTGGAGGTACATTGTATGTCTGTCCCTTATTCTGAAGCAATGAATTCAAAGCGCATCGAAAAACTGCGCGAGTTGGAAAAAGAATTGCCCATCGTCTGCACGGATTTTTTTCGTTCCATTGCGCATACGACCAGCACGCTTACGCGCCTTGCATATGCATATGATTATCGGCTATTTTTTGAATATTTATCCAAAGAAAATTATCTTTTTGCAGATGTACCCATTCCCCTTGTCAACGATGTTCATTTAAAAAAGCTGACAGGACGAGACATCGAAGGCTATCAGGACTATTTGACACAATATTATTCCGAAAATCATGATACGGGAGAAGAAAAATTAGTCAGAAATCACGAACTCGGCATCATGCGCAAGCTCTGCTCCTTGCGCTCTCTGTTTGAATATTTATACAAAAATAAGCATATTGATGCCAATATCACCACGCTTGTTTCGCTTCCAAAGCTGCACGAAAAGCCTATTCTTCGCTTGGAACGTGATGAAATGACAAAAATGCTGGAAACGGTTGAAAGCGGAGATGGCCTGACGAAGCGCCAGCAAAAGCTGTTGGAATTTACACGCGCCCGCGATTTAGCGCTACTTTTGCTGTTTTTAGGCACAGGCATCCGCGTCAGCGAGTGCATCGGCATCAATTTGGATGACCTTGATTTTGATCTGAATGCGTTTCTTGTCACCCGCAAGGGCGGAAATCAAACCATTCTGTACTTTCCTGAGCAGGTGGCCGATGCGCTCAAGGCCTATATTCAGGAGCGGAAGAAAATCGAAGCCCTGCCAGGCCACGAGGACGCGCTCTTTTTGTCCATGCAAAAACGGCGCATCACCCAGCGTGCCGTACAGAATCTTGTAAAAAAATATGCGCTTGTCGCCGCGCCGCTAAAAACACGCATCAGCCCGCACAAGCTGCGCAGTACCTTCGGCACCAATCTCTATCAGGAAACCGGTGATATTTATTTAGTCGCCGATGTTCTCGGCCACACGGATGTCAACACGACACGCCGCCACTATGCCGCTATGACGGACATGCGCAAACGTGAGGCCGTCAAGCATGTCGTTTTGCCTGAAACGGACGGCGACACTCAAAATCAATAAATGTCATTCTCAATGTTTACCCATAACGCAGGACGAACACAGCCGTAGGTATAGCCCACGTTGATGCTGTAAAGAGAGCCGTCAGGGGCAATAAACGCCGCAAAATTTTGGCTTGTTCCGGCTGAGCGAAGCCACCAAAGCCCGGTTTTGCCGCCGTCTGCCGTCTTATATTCGCCATCATTGACGAATGCGCCGAGTGACGATGCATAAGCAGTGGGCGTCATGCGCGCTTCCATGCTGCTGTCTCCATAGACAACGCCGAGGTATTGGTTTGCTTCGGCAAAGCTCAGCAGGAATATCTTGTCCTGCGTATCATTTCCGCCGACCGTATCCCAAGCGCTATAGCCCTGACTTGCATTGATAATATGAGTTATGCAAATCGCATTCTGCTCTTCTGTGCTGAACGCTTTTCTCAGGAAGTCATTATTCAGCCATACGCGCAAGGAGCAGTTTGCCCATGTGACATCCGTCCATTCGGCATTATACGGCTGATTATCCAAGCCGTACTGACTGAGGAGAAGCACGTCGTCACCGTCTCGGTCAAGGATAAGCCATTCAATGGGTGTGCTGTCTGTTCCGCCTTTTGTCTGCGGATATGTGCCGAATGTGACTGTGCAGCCGACCTGAAATTTCTCATCATGCGCCGCCTTCGCCGCCTTTCTTTCCGCAATGGCAGGCGCAAGCGCCTCAAGCCGTTCTGCGCTGTCCTTAAATTCTTCGGCGGAGCGGTATAATACTGCAGCCTGCTCATACGCCTGATTTTTCTCATATTGCCGTGCCTGATAATAAACTGAAAGCTGCTTGCTGTCTAAAAAGTCGGCAAGAGAATCAAAAGCGTTGACAGCTGAATCAAATTGCTCTTTTTCCGCCATTTGAAGGGCGCTGATATAAATCAAATACTTACCGCTGTCCTCATAGCCTTCTGATGCAGTAAAAGCAGAGACGGCCTTGTCATACTCCTCCACGCTTATGAGTTGCTTTGCTTCCTCGTATTGAACGATCTTGCTTTTTTCACAGCCGCACATCAGAAATGCTATGCAGATACACAGTACCGGCAATATCCTTTTTCCCCGTCTTTGCATGTCTCTTTCCCCCACTTGCTTTAACATAATTTGCCGCACATACACTATTATACGGATTTTTTAACTGTTGTAAATCAAGAAATTGTAACAATATTCCCGCTGAAAGGGCGTTTCCTTCTTGATGCGGAGGTTGCAATCCCATATGCAATATGGTATACTGTATCTGGTCGATGAAAGGAGGTACGGGCATGGCGAAGGCAAAGGGCGTCAAGCAGGTGGCTGAGAATCGCCGTGCGCGGCGCGATTTTTTCATCGAAGAGTCTTACGAGTGCGGCATTGAGCTGAAAGGCACGGAAGTCAAGTCGATGCGGCAGGGGCGCGTCAATCTTAAAGAGAGCTATGCTTTGGTCAAGGACGGTCAAATATTCGTCCAATCCATGCATATCAGCCCTTATGAGCAGGGCAACATCTTTAACACCGACCCGCTGCGTCCCAAGCGTCTTCTGATGCACAAAAGCGAAATCCGCAAGCTTGGCAGCCTTGTTCAGCGTCAGGGCCATGCTCTCATTCCCCTTTCTGTGTATCTGAACGATGGGCGGATGAAGCTTTCCTTGGGTCTGTGCGTTGGCAAGCACTTGCATGATAAGCGTGCGGACATGGCTGAAAAGGATGCCAAGATGGACATTGCCCGTGCTATGCGTCAGCGAGGGTAAAAGCACTGTTTTATGGGGGTGTACTGGTTTCGACGGGGATTGTTGGGAATATGGTAAGCGAGCCGCGGCCCCTGACCGCGTTAAAACGGGGAATTAAAATTAACTGACAATAATAATTACGCTTTCGCGGCTTAATGCCGCGCGTCGACCCTGAGCGCCTACGGCTCAGGCCACCGGCGTCATTGATGTAGGGAACGGGTTTCAGTAAGCTTTGCCTGAAGCCGGCACTATGAAGCTACCAACGCCGTAAGCCCGCCATGAGGCGTGCGGCAGCGGAAAATTTAAAATCATGGCTGCGCTCGGAGAAAACCATAAGCCTGAGTCTTCGGACAGGGGTTCGATTCCCCTCACCTCCACCAAACCATGCAAATCCGAACACCTTCTTCTTCGTGAAGAATGCGTTCGGGTTTTTTATTGCTCTCAAAGAGCTTCCCTGACTTCCTATCCTCATGTCGGAATCTTTAGCACATCTCCTGTATGGATAATCGTCCCCGTTATCCCATTCAGTTCTGCAATCTTCCGCCAATACTGCCCGCGCCCTAACAGGTCTCTGGAAATATTCCACAGCGTGTCTCCGCGCTTGACGGTATAGGTTGAATAAGTGGTTGGATCTGGTTTGGGTATAGGCTCCGGCTCTGGCGTGACAGGCGTTTCCCCTTCGGTATCGTACTCAAGCATCGTATCGGGCAGATACCCCCAATACTCCCACGGTCGTTTTGCGAGTTCAGTTTTGACTACGCCATAAGAAAAGCCCTTTGCCTCAATAACATAGCCGCCGCCAATGTATACACCGACATGGGTAGGCGTGAACACAAGCACACCTGGGACTTCGGGAAGGGTATCGATATTACCGTTCTTGCATCCTTTCTGCCGGATGTACCCGCGCATCCCCTTCGCGCCCTTGTCAGGGCAATTATTCCCGCCGTACTTGCTCTTATATGCTTCACCGCCCTGTGTATACTCAAGTACGCCTTCCCCGCCATTTGTCCAGAAGAAGCCTTTAATCAAACCGATACAGTCCGTGCAGACCTTCCTGTCGGCAATGTTTTGTTGGTATTTCTTCATCCGTGAATCGTAATAGTGATTGGGATATTGCTTTGCCTTTTTGGAAAGCAGGGACTGTGTGCATTGATACACACAAGTCCCGTACCAATACGGCATACCAACCATCTTTTGACAGAACGAGACGAGTTGGCTTGCCTTTAACATTAGGTTTCACCGTCCTTTTTAGCAAATGTCATTTCGTAAGTGCCCATAGCGGTCAACGCTGCAATAAAGGCATTGCAGAAGGCAAGCAGTGCGTTCTGCCACGTCAAGCCCGTAGTGAACACTGTGGCAACCATCATGACAAGCAGCGCAATCACATAGACAAGCAGGCGCGTAGGAATCTTCCATACCTTATCGAGCGGCAGTTTAAGGAACTGCACAACAAGCAGGGTAAAGGCGGATGCACCTGCCACAGTGACGAGATATTCCCAAGTGAACGGCTCAGTCACTTCGCCTTCGGCAAGCGCAATGGTCGGAACAAGAAGCAGCATCAGAGATACGAGTAAGAATTTCTTCATGGGTCATCCCTCCTTTTCGTTTTTCAGAGGCAGTTTCTCCACCTCTTTCATTACTCTTTCCGCCGTACCGTTACCACCGAGCTTTTTATACGGCAGATAGAGATACTCATGCAGATTTTCGTAGTCTTCCTTGGTAATGTAGCCTTGCCTGATATATTTTGCACCAAGATAGCAGATTCGGTCATGTCCCAAGCCTTTCAGCATCTGCGCCTCTGCACTCGATTTATCGTGCTTCTGCTGTATAACGAACGTCAGAAACGCCCAGAAGCCTGTACTTGCAAAGACCGAACCGATTATACTGACCACAACCGTCATTGTGGAATCCATAAGCATCGCCGTCCTTTAGTTACTATACTCTGCGAATAGGCTTCTGAAACCTTTTGCACAATGTCCCACCTCCTACTCGCCTACATCAATGATGTTCACTTTGCAGTTCCGATAGTGGGTAGGCAAGCCGTCCTCGCCTACCCAATACGGCTCCGCACTTCTATCGCCGGGGTACATTTTGAGCGTTTTCCATGTGTTGGTTACGGGGTCTGGAAATTGCACGGTTGCGTAGAATCCTGAAAAGCATTGAAGGATAGCAGACCATTGTTCAGCCGTCAGCCACGGCCAGCTAAGATTGTTCAGCTTATACTGGTCACGTCCAATCTTCTGGCCTACTACCTCGCCGTTCGCGTTTCTGGCAGAATCAACGAGCGTAGCAACAGAGAACTCTAAACCTCTCTTAGGATATGGGATTTCGATACCGTTGATGAAAATCATACCTTGCTGCATTCCTCGTCACCTCCTACCCAACAAAGTTATAGCCCTTCTTTTTGGCTATCTTCTGCTGATTCCTGTACACCACTTCGCCATCCAGATAGACCGTAACATTCGCATCGTTGCTGCCCTCGCTCATCGCGTCCCGAACAGCCAAGTACACACCCTGACTGACCGCCTCGACAATTTGGTCATTGTTCGCAACAGCCGTTCTGCTTCCGATATTACCAACCATTTCAGCGCCCGCTTCACGCGCTACGAACATCTGACCGGAAGTGGGGAAACCGCCTGCCGCATAGAATTTCAGCTTCGGAACTTTGATAGTGACCTTTTCGCCGTTCATTTCCTTTGTCAAGTCATTCCACTCGACATGGAAATCAGGCATCTTGACCTTCTTTAAGCCAGCAATGAAATTGTTCATCGCGGTCACGCCTGCGTCCTCCCAGCCGTCTGTTAAGGAAGACTTCATCTTGTTGGCCACATTCGTTTTGAACCAAGTACCCATCCCGCTCCAAGCACTTTGCACACTGGTCTTTGCGGTTGCAAAGCAGGTCGTGATAGAGCCTTTCAGCATAGCAAACGAATTGGAGATAGAAGTCGTGACGCGCTGTACAAACCAAGCAGGAAGCCCTGCCCACTCGCTTGTAATGCTTGTGTAAGCGCCATGCATCATCGCTACAACACTGTCACTCAGGGAAAGGAAGGAAGCGGAAACTTCTTCTCTGGTGGTCTTGACGGTCTTGTCCATCGTCTCGCTCATCGCTTCGATTTTCTGTTCGCTGTTGTCAATCGTATCGGCGACATTTGTTTTGACCGCTTGACCGACATTGGCTGTCATATCAGTTAGCTTTGTTTCCGCATCAGTCAGAGTGGAATCAACTGTGGCCTGCACCTTGCTCGTAGCGGTTTCTGCCGCCGTTGTAATGTTTTCCTGTCCCGCCGTTATAGTGTCTGCAACATCGGTTACGAACGTTGTACCGACATCCACACCGTCTACGCCTTCGAGCGCATCGCCTACCGCATTTTCGATAAGTGCCTGATTTTCGTCAATGCTTGCTGCGATTGCAGAAGGAATGTCATAACCAAGCGCATCAAACAACTGCTTCGCTTTTTCATCGCCGACAGTATCTGCGACAGAATTATACATTGCGGTTTTGATTTCATCACTAAGCATATCCCAGTCACTTACACCTAATAGGTCTCGCGCCTGCAAATACACCTTTGAATCTTCGCCGGTCATGCTGTTGAGAACGTATGCTTCCAACTGTGTGGGGAAAGATTTTACAAGTTCTTCAAAATCAGTGTCCCATGTGCCGCCCATCGTCAGCGACTTCATTATCAGACTGGAAATATCCACCCCATCCCCAAACGGCTGTGCGAAAATTGTCCGAACAGCTTCCAGAAGTTTCACCCGTCCGTCTGTCGTGGCAGCATTGACCGCAGCGTCAACAGCCGCGCCAACGTCCCACTGCTCAATCTGTGCCGTGATGGAGGCAAGCGCTTCCGTGACCTTTGCAAGATTGTCCGTGTCCCCGATTGATGCATAATAAGCCTGCGCTTCGGTAAGTCCCGCCTGATACGCCACGGCATCCGCATACGCCTGTTTCTCAAGTGACTCATAGCTTGCCCGCAGATTGTCTTCGAGCGTCTTGTATTGCGACAGGACATCCGTGAAGCTCTCTCGCGTTAAATCGGTCAGCAGCAGTTCCGTACTTGCCGAAAACTCGCCCATCACACGCCCGTTGGCAACTGCCGTAGAGATACGGTTGAGGCTTGATGACAGTTCCGCGATAACCAGAGTTTCGCCGTTCGTAAAGCCTGTGGTCATGCCCTGCTGAATCATGGACGCAAGCCGTCCACCAATATCGATGGCTGCCGTACTCAACGCACTCCCGCCAAGTCCCATAGCACTCAACAGAGAGGCCGACATATCCTCGCCGCTTGTGGTCTGAGGCGGGGCAAGACTGACGGCCAGCGAAACGGTCTCTTCCTTTTCGGTAAGTGTTTTCTGCACCTTCGCCACAATACCGTTCTCGCCCGTTATGGCGGCAATCATGGACTGCACTTCGGTATCGGAGACCTTCACGCCAAGCTCAATTTTGTTTAGTTTTGCCGTGAATTGGGCAATCGCCGTGTTAAGGTCGGAAACGGCAGTATCTTCATCTTGTATTTGTGCGTTCGTCAGCTTGACAACGGTATCGACATTGACGGTAAGCAGTTTTTCTGCTTCCTGTCTAATTTCATCTGCCGTAAGCGAGATTTCACCCCACAGAATTGCCTTGTTGAGTTGGGATGAGTTAATCATCGCGGCAACTAAGTTAAGCACGAGCGCCGCCGAAAGCGTTATGACCGCACCGACAACAATACCTTTTACAACAGACACACCTATGGCCTTTGCCAATACGCCGCCAGCAGCAGCGCCTTTGAGGACTGCCCCAAGACTACTGATAATCGTCTCCTTCGTGATACCGCCGTTGGCCACTTCGAGCGTAGTGGCAACCAAGGTTGTGGCAGCACTTAACGCCAAAGTAATAGACGCCGTATATGTGCCAGCTTTGCCACCCAGCACACCGCCGATAATCTTACCCGACAGTGCAGCCCCAAGCGCCGTTGCAATGCCGTCTGCCGTAAGGAAACCGCCGTCACCCGTAGCCAGATATTTCTGGTCACTTTTGAAAACCAAGCCAACCGTTATGATAATCGTTGCAATACCGAGCGCAACGGACTCGATACTTTTCAAATTGGCAAGTGCGGTTTTCAGAGACGGATTTAGGGCTGTGGCAATCTTCCAAATGAGCATTGCCGCGCCAATCGCCTCGGCAACAATCAGCACTTCTTCCAAGTTGTCCAACAGCCAATTCAGGACAGGCTCGATTGCCTGCGTAATCGCATTGACACGGCTGTTGACGGCATCGCCTAAGAAATCGTAGGTGTACAAATCCCAATTAAAATCACTCAGGCCGGAGGAAGAGCCACCTCCACCGCCACCGCCGCCTTGATTGGGGTCAATGACGTTCAGCTCATCAAAGCCCATCAGATAGCTTTTCAGCTTCTTTGCACTGCCTCCGGCACTGTTCTGACTATCCGTCAGACCATCCACACTGCTTGTTGTGCTGTCAATACCGCCCGAATAGTCCACTGTTGACAGCTTATATCCGAACAAAGCGGCAATCGCGGAAAGCAATTTCATGATAGCATTTGTAGCTGCAATCGCAACAGGCAGGATGGAGTTGATTGCGGGGATGAAGATATTACCCAAAGCACGTGCCGCCTGCGTTACCTGTGCCGAAAGCACTCGCAACTGGTTGGCAGGCGCGTCAAGCGTTCTCGCCATATCGCCCTGTGCTGTCGTTGTTCTCTCCATCATGATAGTGTAACGAAGCTGTGCCTTTTCAGCCTGCGTCATTGCCGTGACCTTGGTCTGAATGCCCATAGC
>CAVDRM010000020.1:0-40247 GCA_963611355.1 Anaerovibrio sp. | reverse complement strand
CTCCTTTCCTCAAGCATTACGGACACATCCTTGTCAAGTGCCTCTGCGATCTTGAGCATCAGGTCAAGGGAGAGGTTTTGCGTTCCTTTTTCGATACGGCAGATGTTGGAACGCTGGGTTCCGATGCGCTTTGCAAGCTGCTCCTGCGACAATCCTTTTTCCAGTCTTGCCTGCGTCAGCTTCTGCACAATGCTCTGTCTTGCCGCCAGCAGTTCCTTTTCGGTCATACAAAGCCCTCCCTTCCGGCCCACTATAATGTTATCATATATGATAACGATTGTCAAGAGATTCGGCTATCTTTCCAAGTTCCTCGGTTTCTTTTCGGGCGGTTCATCACCCTCATCGGGTTCACCGCCGACGATCTCGTTCTCACGCTTATCCACATTGAGCAGGGCGTTGAGTTCGTTCAGCCGGTCGGTCTTGGCTTTCAATTCTTCCTCCTGCGGGAACGGTCTTTCCATAGGTAGCCAGCGAGAAGGGTCATTTTTTAACCCCCTGAGCGAAAAAATTTCAAAAATTTTTTGGGCACGAAAAAAGCCGCTGATTTTATAGTGAAACCAGCGGCTTGATTTACGGTGTATTTATCTGAAAATGGGCAAAAAAAATAACGGTCACACAATCCAAATGGACTGTGTGACCGTATTTATATCAGTTGTTTTGCCTACGCTGTTTGCGTCAACTTGTTATTGGCGCTTTTCCTTGATGGCAGCCTGTGCAGCGCTCAGACGGGCAATCGGGACACGGAACGGGCTGCAGGAAACATAGTTCAGGCCGATTTCGTTGCAGAACTCGATGGAGGACGGGTCGCCGCCATGCTCGCCGCAGATGCCGCAGTGGAGCTTGGGATTGGCTGCCCTGCCCAGTTCAACGGCCATCTTCATCAGCTTGCCGACGCCGATGGTGTCCAAACGGGAGAAGGGGTCGGACTCGTAAATCTTGTTCTGATAGTAGGCGGGCAGGAACTTACCGGCATCGTCACGGCTGAAGCCAAAGGTCATTTGGGTGAGGTCGTTGGTGCCGAAGCAGAAGAAGTCCGCTTCCTTGGCGATTTCATCCGCGGTCAGCGCAGCACGCGGGATTTCAATCATCGTGCCGACCTCGTATTCGAGCTTGATGCCGGAGGCGGCAATCAGCTCATCTGCGGTCTTCACAACGATGTTCTTCACAAACTTGTATTCCTTCACCTCGCCCACGAGCGGAATCATGATTTCGGGAACGACGTTCCAGTCCGCATGACGGCCCTTGACAGCCAGCGCGGCCTTGATGATGGCGCGGGTCTGCATGGCGGCGATTTCGGGATAGGTGACGGTCAGACGGCAGCCGCGATGACCCATCATCGGGTTAAACTCATGAAGGTCGGAAATAACCTGCTTGATATAGGCGACGGTCTTGCCCTGCGCCTTGGCCAGCGCTTCGATGTCCGCCTCGTCGGTGGGCACGAACTCATGCAGCGGCGGGTCAAGGAAGCGGATGGTGACGGGATAGCCGCCCAGCGCCTCAAACAGACCCTCAAAGTCCGCCTGCTGCATCGGCTCAATTTTGGCCAGCGCATGCTCGCGCTCTTCTACAGTCTCGGAGCAAATCATTTCACGGAATGCGCCGATGCGGTCGGGGTCAAAGAACATATGCTCGGTGCGGCACAGGCCGATGCCGGTCGCGCCGAAGGAAGCAGCCTGCTGTGCATCGTGCGGGGTATCGGCATTGGTGCGGACGCCCATCGTCTTGTACTTGTCGGCAAGCTCCATGATGCGGCCGAAGTAGCCGCTGTTCGGGTCGGCGGGAACGGTCGGGATGAGCTCGCCGTAGATGTTGCCGGTCGAGCCGTCCAGACTCAGCACATCGCCCTCATGATAGGTCTTGCCGGCCAGCGTGAAGCACTTGTTTTCTTCATCCATCTTAATATCGCCGCAGCCGGAGACGCAGCAGGTGCCCATGCCGCGGGCAACAACGGCCGCGTGGCTGGTCTGGCCGCCGCGGACGGTCAGGATGCCCTGGCTGTACTTCATGCCCTCAATGTCTTCGGGAGAGGTCTCCAGACGGACGAGAACGACTTTTTCACCCTTCTTGCCGTGCTCGACGGCATCCTCGGCGGTGAAGACGATGGAGCCGGCGGCAGCGCCGGGGGAGGCGGCAATGCCCTTGCCGATGGGCTGAGCCTTCTTCAGGGCAGCTGCGTCAAAGGTCGGGTGCAGCAGCATATCCAGAGACTTCGCGTCAATCTGCATCAGCGCTTCCTCTTCGGAAATCATGCCCTCGTCAATCAGGTCGCAGGCGATTTTGATGGCGGCGGCGGCGGTGCGCTTGCCGTTGCGGGTCTGGAGCATGTAGAGCTTGCCGTGTTCCACGGTGAACTCCATGTCCTGCATATCGTGATAATGGTTTTCAAGAATGCCGCAGACATCCACGAACTGCTTGAAGGCTTCGGGGAACTTCTGCTCCATTTCGGTGATGGGCATCGGCGTGCGGACACCGGCAACCACATCTTCGCCCTGCGCATTGGTCAGGAATTCGCCGAACAGGCCCTTGCTGCCGGTAGCAGGGGAGCGGGTGAAGGCAACGCCCGTGCCGCAGTCATCGCCCATGTTGCCGAAGGCCATCATCTGGACGTTGACGGCCGTGCCCCAGGAATAGGGGATGTCATGGTCCATGCGGTACACGTTGGCACGCGGGTTGTCCCAGGAGCGGAACACGGCTTCGATGGCCGCGAAAAGCTGCACCTTGGGGTCATCCGGGAAATCCTTGCCGAGCTGCTGCTTGTATTCGGCCTTGAACTGGTTGGCCAGCTCATGAAGGTCATCGGCGCTCAGTTCGGTGTCGTAGGTCACACCCTTCTTTTCCTTCATCGCGTCGATGAGCTTCTCGAAATATTTCTTGCCGACTTCCATAACGACGTCGGAGAACATCTGAATGAAGCGGCGATAGCAGTCCCAAGCCCAACGGGGGTTGCTGGATTTTTCGGCGATTACATGAACGACCTGCTCATTCAGACCAAGGTTCAGAATCGTGTCCATCATGCCGGGCATGGAAGCACGGGCGCCGGAGCGCACGGAAACCAGCAGCGGGTTTTCCATATCGCCAAATTTTTTGCCGGTGATTGCTTCCATTTTGCCGATGTATTCCATGATTTCGGCCTTAATTTCATCGTTGATTTTGCGACCGTCCTCATAGTACTGGGTGCAGGCTTCGGTGGTGATGGTGAAGCCCTGCGGCACAGGCAGGCCGATATTGGTCATTTCCGCCAAGTTCGCGCCCTTGCCGCCCAGCAGCTCGCGCATGCCGGCATTGCCTTCTTTGAAAAGGTAGACATACTTCTTCGCCATTGATTAAATTCCTCCTTAATGGAATAGGATAGCAGTTGTAAGCCGAAAAAGACAACAAAGCTGTTCTTCAGCGCTTTAACCATAATATTTTACCATAAGATTATTGTAAAATCAACAAATTTCTTTCATTGTTACAAATTTTTCTTTCATTAATGCGCGTGGCAAAAAACAGGTCAAAGCGAAAGCGGAAAAAGCGTGAAAATCGGCGATGACATTGAAAAAACGGAATATTTCGGCAGTCCGCCGCACTACTCATCACCCCAATAAACAACATTATCCTGCGGTGTGATGCCTTTCAGCAGGAAAAATTCGTCTACGGTGACATACAGGTATCCTTTTAGGCGCAGGCGGGCGGCGGCGGCCTCCAGCACATCAAGGCTGGAATAGCGGATGCAGTGCATCAGCACCACGGCATGGTCCTTCAGGGTGTGCGTAAAGGTGCTCATCGACTGATTGACGTCCACCGTTTCGCTTGCGTCTCCGGTCAGGCAGTTCCAGCGGATGATGGGCAGGCCGACCTTCCATTTGGCATACAGCTTGTCATTGCCGCCCGGCGCCCGCATATAGACAGGGGCGATGCCGATAAGCTCTTCCTGCTCCTTTGCAAAGCGGTCGCGCATTTTCAGCATCTTTTTCTGCGTCTCCGGATGCAGCTCATGCTCGTAAGTATGGCTTTGCACGGAATGGCCTGCATCGTGCTCCCAGCAGACGACCTCCGGCGACTTGCGCATCTGCTTTCCCAAATTAAAAAATGTGCCGACTGCGCCGTTTTCGCGCAGCGCGAGCAGGATTTTGCGCGTCACGCCCTGCGCGGGACCGTCATCAAAGGTCAGTGCGGCCGTTCGGTACATGCTGTTGTCCGTCTGCTCCAAGGCATAGGCCGTCATATAATCATTTAGCTCCGTATACGGAAGCCGCACATGCATCAGCGTCTGCTTTCCTGCATACAGCGCATCGGCGCGAAAGTGCAGGACAAGATAGGCGGGCGTCAGCGTAAAAGGCGCGTCTGAAACGCTGTCCGCCAAGGCATTCAAACGCTTTGCATCGGCCGTTTCCGCCGGAAAATACGCCTCCGCCTGCTTCAGAACGGCGGCTCGGAGCACATGAAATGCGTCGGCGTTCAGCAGGTCGTTCAGCTTCAGCCTTGCTCCCGTTTTAAGGTCAAACACGGCCGTATCAAAATCAACCGCTGTCTGGGAGCGGCCATACAGAACATGCGAAAGGACGAAAAAGGAGGCGACCTTCGTGCCGGTGACCGTCACGGTCGCTCCGGTATCCAAAATGGTTTTGCCCGTGACCGTCATTTCATCGGGAACGGAGGGCGCGTTTTTTTCCGCCAGCGCGTCCACCATGGCGGAAACAGCCTCATTGACGGCGGCGTTTTCCGTATCCGGATACGTCCGGCGGTCGGTTGACCTGTCGCCGAGAGGCGTTTCAACGGTATGCTGCGTAAAGCAAAGAAGCTGCGGAAGCGGCAGCGAGGCCGTTTCCTCTGCAAGAGAAGAAAAAGGCAGAAACAGAATCCATAGCAGGCTCAGGAACGCCCATGCTTTTTTCATTCGATAATGTCCCCATCAAAACAGGCCGCCATATTACAGACGGCCTGCCGTATTTTTTTTCTTTACAGCTCCTTGAGCGTATTGCGCAGGCGGGTATAGACATTGGTGTAGCTGGAATTAAACCAGCCGGGGGAAATCAGATGCACGGTGATGGTCTTGCCGGGGAGCAGGGCGATATTGATTAAGCCGCGCACGATGGTGCCGTCATAGAGCTCGCCGCGGTAGGTGTTGTAGTAGCCGTCCGCGCCGAGCAGGGAGCGGGAGGCGGCGTTGGCCACAGACCACTTGGTATAACTCTTCTGAATCTCGGCAAGCTGGTTTTTCAGGTCCGTCTTGACGTCGGAGAGCTTGTAATTGTTCGACACCTGCGTCACGGTGATGCTGATGGAAGCATTGATGTTGTCCCGCGCAGTCGGGTCGGTCAAGGTGAAGCCGGAGGTATCGTCCTGGCTGATATACCAGTCGTTCGGCGCTTCAAAGGTCAGCCCCAAACGGGAGGGCGTATAGGCGGTGTAGGTAAAGGCCAAGGCGGGGCGCGGCGTGGGGGTGGGCATATCGATGGGGTCGAGCGGGATGGGCGTTGCGCCCGCGTAAATGGCTTCGCCCGCATCATTGTATGCGCCTAGGGCGTAGTAATAGTTCAGTGCATCGTCCTCCTCGGAGGAGGGGTCGTAATCGTCAAAGTCGATGTCCTCGTCTGTCGTCTCTTCCGATGCCGGCGTCGCCGTGGGCGGGTCGGTCACGGTCAGCAGGTCATTTTGCTGGATGACCGTCTGCGACTGCGCCTGTCCTGCCTCCGGATACGTGACGCTTTCCTGCGTACAGCCGCCCAGAGATGCCGCCAGCAGCGTCAACGCCAGAAGCAGCGCGAGTTTTTTCTTCATTCCGTACAGCCTCCCTTGCGGTCAAAAACTTTCCGAATCGGTTGATACTATTGTAACAATTCTTCATCTTTTCGTCAAGATACGAAACTGTTTATTTACAGAAATCCAAACGTCCGCATCAGCCGTCCGTAAAGGTGAAGAACCAAGAGGAAAGCGATTTTCTTACAGCAGCCCCTGATAGGCGCGGTCTTGGTCGGGGCGGGCAAAGCGGCGCTCGGCAGGTTTCTGGATGGGCTCTGCCTTCTTTTCTTCTTGTTGCTCCGTTTGTTCCGCCTGCTCCTGCACGTTGGCAGCCAGCTCCCTTTGATAGCAGGGATGATAAACGCGCCTGTCCAGCGACCAGATTTTTTCGCTGAACGCGCCCATCGGCGTGCGCCGCAGAATGCCTTCCATCTCGTTCATTTTGGCATCGAAATCGTCCAGCATATGGAGCGCCTCGGCCTCCGGAAACATGGGGGCGCGGGGACTGCCGAATTCCGCCGTGCCGTGGTGACTGATGACCATGTGCTCCAGCAAAAGGACATATTCTCCCGTTACGCCGGCGCGCTCCGCCGCCGCCCGCACCTCGCTCACGCCGCGCACCAGATGCCCAAGCAGCAGGCCGTCCTTGGAATAATCGGACACATTGCCTGCCTCGTCGGACACCATCTCGTACACCTTGCTCAGGTCATGCGCGATGACGCCGCTTTTGAGCAGGTCGGCATCCAAAAAATCGTAAACGGTCAGGATGGCATCCGCCGCCCGCAGCATGGAGGTGACATGGTGCAAAAGGCCGCTCCGCTCCGCATGGTGCAGGCGCTGCGCGGCGGGATAATACACGAGCTGCTCATGCACGGCATTCAGCATTTCGCGCAGAATTTTTTGAAGCTCCGGCGTCTGCATTCGGTCAATGGTATCGTCAATCAGCCTGAGCATGACCTCCGGCTTTTCGGGCGCGCACGGCATGAGCTGGGCAATGTCCACCTCATCCTCTGCCTTGCTTGGACGGATGCGGTCAATGCGCATTTGCAGACGGCCGTTATATTCCTGAATGGCGGCGCGCACCTTGACGATGCTGCTTGCTTTCGGCGGCTGCACCGTCCCGTCCCACATTTTGGCGTTCATATCGCCCGTCTTGTCGCACAGCGTCATGTCCAGATAGCGGCTGCCGTTGCTGCTCTGCCGCTGTTCGGCGGTGCGTACCAGCAAAAAGCCCTCAATGCGGTCATCCTTTTTCAGCCCGGCCATCGTAAAATTGTTCATCGGCAGAATGCTCCTTAGTCAGGTGTTTGCGCGCTCAGGTTGGCAAACTGTGTATACTCGCTCAGCCATGCCAGCTTCACCGTCCCCAGCGGGCCGTTTCTCTGCTTGGCCAGAATGACCTCGGCAGTGTTTTTATCCTCGATGGTGTCGTCGTAATAGCTCTCTCTGTGCAGGAACATGCAGACATCAGCATCCTGCTCAATCGAGCCGGAATCGCGAAGGTCGGACAGCATAGGCTTTTTGACGGCGCGCTGCGTGTTGGCACGGGAAAGCTGGGCGCAGGCAATCAGCGGCACTTTCAGCTCCAGCGCCAGTGCCTTTAGCCTGCGGGAGATTTCGCTGACCTCCAGCTGTCTGTTTTCAGTCTTTCCGTCGGCGGCCATGAGCTGCAGATAGTCGATGACGATGAGGTCAAGCCCCTTTTCCATCATCAGCCTGCGGCAGCGGGAGCGAATCTGCGAAGGGGTCACGCCTGCGCTGTCGTCAATGTAGATGGGGCTGTTCGCCAGCGGACCCAACGACCTTGCAAGCCGCACCCATTCCTCATCCTTCATCGTGCCGGAACGGACGGACTGCATATTGACCCGCGCATCGCCGCACAGCATGCGCATGGCAATCTGCTCACGAGGCATTTCCAGGGAAAAGACAGCCACGGTCTTGCCCTTGTGCGCGGCATAGGAGGCGATATTGACGGCAAAGGAGGTTTTACCCATGGAGGGACGAGCGCCGATTAAAATCAGTTCGCCCGCGTGCAGGCCGGTCAGCAGGTTATCCAGATCATAAAAGCCGGTCGGGACGCCGGAAACAGCGCCCTTTAAGCGGGACAGCTCCTCAATCTGCGCATAGGTGCGCTTCAGCACCTCACGGATGTTTTCCAATTCCGCGCCGCCGCCGCGCCGCATGGCGATGTCAAAAATCAGCTTTTCACAAGCGCCTAAAATGGTCGGCAGCGCCTCCTGCTGCGCATAGGCCATATGGGAAATGTCGTTGGCCGCCGAAATCAGCCGCCGCAAGGTGGATTTTTCGCGGACAATGTTGATATAATAAGGCGTATTGGCGGTGGTCGGCACATCCTGCGTGAGCTGAACCAGATATTCCACGCCGCCGACGCCGTCCAGCGTCCCGCGCCGCGCCAGCTCGTCATTCATGGTGATTAAGTCGACCGCCGTGCCATGCGAGACCAGCTCGGCAACCGCTTCGAAAATCGCCTTATGCTGCGGCGCGTAAAAATCCTCAGCCGTTAAAAGCTCCATGGCGGAGGCAACAACGCCGGAATCCTGCAAAAGCGCGCCCAAGACAGACCGCTCGGCCTCCAGGCTCTGCGGCGGAATCGGGGCATAGGGAAGCTGTTCCATAAAGCGTTACAGCGCCTGAACGCGCACGGTCATGGGCGTGGTGATGTTCGGATAGACCCAGATGTTGACGGAGACATCGCCCACGGCGCGAATCGGCTCTTTTAAGTCGATTTTGCGCTTGTCGATGGAAACGCCGTGCTGCTCCTTCAGCGCATCGGCGATTTCCTGCCCCGTGATAGAGCCGTACAGACGGCCTTTTTCGCCGCACTTGGCCACGACAAGGATGACCTTGCCCTTCAGCTCACGCGCCTTCTGCTCCGCCGCTGCCCTTGCTTCCATTTCACGCTGCCTTTCGGCTGCACGCTTTTTTTCGACCTCTTTAGCTGCGCCGGCGGTCGCTTCCATGGCCCAGCGGCGCGGGAACAGATAGTTGCGGGCAAAGCCGTCGCTGACCGTGACGATTTCATCCTTCTTGCCGGTTCCCTTGACATCCTGCAGCAGAATAACCTTCATAACGTTAGTCCTCCCCGTCGTCAAAATGATTGTTGAGCGGCTCACGAAGGCCGCGGAAGTTGGCTACCTGGTCAACGATTCCCAAGATATGAAACAGAGTCTTGAACAGGAGCAGCACCGCAATCAGCGCCACCCTGCGCCGGACAGCACCCGCCCCGCCCTTTCTTTGCAGAAAATTCAGCGCCGCCATGCCCTGAATCATGTACAGGCTGCTGAACACGGTGAAGGCAATGCCGCCCGCCATGATGACAGCCGGCGTGTCGGACATCGCCATCGGCAGATAGCCCAGCGCCAAGAGACCGACCTTCAAGCCGATGCCGCGCGGCATAAACCATTTGGACAGCGGCGGCATTTTTAAATCCGGAAAGCCCTCCGGCGTCTCCTGTTCGGCCTTTTCAAGGCGCTTGCGGAAGTCCTCCGCCGTTTCGAAAGCCGGCTTGCCGGGCGTTTCGCCGCGGGCAACAGCCGCCTTCCGCGCATTCAGCGCGGCGCGCACCTCCGCCTCCCGCGCACCCTTGTAGACCCTGCGCTGCTGGGCGATACGTCCGATATAGAGCGAGAGCCCAAGACCGCCCACAGAGAAGAAGATGCTGTCCTGCACAATCAGAAGCGGGAGCTGCTTCATTAAATCTTCTACCGTGGAGGCAAAACCCAGCAGCAGCTCCTGCCGCCCGAAATCCGTCAGATAAACGCCGATGACCGTAGTTTCGTTTTTGCCGAGCATGGCAACGCTTCTGAAAGCATCGTCGGTCAGCTCCGAACGAAGCCTGATAAGCCCGCTTTGATACAGGGAAATCAGCAGCTCATCGCACAGCGACGAGGCGGAGACAGCCTGTGCCGCAGCATCGCCCGCCGCCCGGTACAGCTGATAGTCCGTCAGCGTATTCAGGATGACAAAGGCGGCAAGCTGCGATAAAAGCAGCGTCAGCCCCATCACCGCCGCGGCCTTGAAAAAGGGAACGCGCCTTTCGACGACGATGAGAAAGGCCGCCGTATAGGGCAGCAGATACAGCGCGGCCATCAAGCCGCCTGTCATGCCGAAAGCGTACAGGCAGGCACCGACAGCGGCCGACAAGCCGGCCAGCAGCGCCGCAGAGCCGGCCCACAGCCCCGCAATGCACAAAAGCACGGGCAGATAAAAGAAAACGACGGGAGCAATAAAAAGCCGATAAACGGGACTCAGCACCGGCAGGATGAGGGGAAGCACCATCAGCAGACCCATGACCACGGTCGGCTTCAGGGAACGAATCAGAGGAAACGAGCGCATGAAAAACTCCTTCTAAAAAGGATAAACTGACCCAATTTTTATTGTAATGACTTGAGCCTTGTTTGTCAATCCTTTTATCTTTGCCTTGCGTGTAAAACCGCCGAAAACAGAGCCGGTGAAAAATAATCGGCACTGTCAGACTGTCGAACAAGTCCGCAGCCTTGCCATGCAGGATGAAGCATTTTATCCTGCATGGAGCGTATCAAAAACGCAGTTTCTTGACACGCAGAAAAGCGTCGGTGAAAAACAACCGGCGCTGTTTGAAAAAACAACTGATTACAGCTTACAGCATATTGGTCAGCGTATACAGCTTCTTGTTAAAGCTGCGCTTCTGTTTCAGCGCTTTATCAATGGGCATATGGAAGGTCTTGCCGCGATGCACGCCGATGACCTGACTGCCGATGCCGTCCTTCAGCAGGCCGACGGCCATCGCGCCCGCTTCAAAGGCGAACGCGCTGTCCCGCGCCGTGGGCTGGCAGCCGCGCTGGGTGTAGCCGATGACGGTGGCACGCGCCTCGGCGTTTCCGCACTTGCGCTTCAGGATGCTGGCAAGGCGGGCGGAGGTCATGGGCTCGCCCTCAAAGACCTGCTTGCCGTAGGGCTTCAGGAAGGAATAGACGTCGAAGGGCTTCATGGACGCCCATGCACCCTCGGCCGCGACGATGGTAGCGCGGGTGTTGCCATGCGCAATCAGGGCATTGAGCCGTTCGGCAACCTGGTCCACAGACCATTTAACCTCCGGCACGATGACGATTTCGGCGCCGGTGGACACGGCGGTGGTCAGGGCGATATCGCCGCAGTTGCGCCCCATCACCTCAACGACCGCGGGACGGTCATGAGAGCGGGATGTGGCGCGAATCGAGCGGACAGCGTCCACGCAGACATTGACCGCCGTATCAAAGCCCAACGTGGCCTCGGTATAGGGAAGGTCATTGTCGATGGTGCCGGGGATGCCGATGCAGGGGACGCCCAGCTCACACAGGCGCTGCGCGCCCTGGAAGCTGCCGTCGCCGCCGATGACGACGAGACCGACCACATCCATGTCCTTCAGGCGCTGCGCGGCAGCGGCACGGACATCGGGATTCAAGAATTCGCGGCAGCGGGCTGTGCGCAGATGCGTGCCCGGCAGGTCCGCAATATCAAGAACAGTATCCAGCGCCAGCTCGACCACATCGTCCTCCGGACGTGCGCCTAAGCCCAGCAGCCCGTTATAGCCGCGTTTGATGCCGATGAGGGGCATTCCGTACAGGGCGGCATTTCTTGCTACGGACACGACGGCGGCGTTCATCCCGGGGCTGTCGCCGCCGCTGGTCAATACTGCTATCTTGGGCATGAAAAATACACTCCTTCTGTCAACGCAGCTTAGTTCGAGACATACGAAAAACGGCAGAACCGTCCGGAAACTTATGCCCGGCATTGCTGCCCGAACGGGCAGGAAAAGCCTAAAGAAGCAGACTGCGTTCGATTAATAATTGTTGAGCCTCCTGTGCTTCGGAAGCGAGCACCATGATTTCATAGTAATTCTCTTCGCCGGAGACGGCGCGGTAAACCTGCCGTGAACGGGCCATGAAGCCCTCTCCCTTCAGCGCCTCAAGAATTTCGGCGGCATGCGCTTCGCTGTGCGCCATGTGAATGACCTTCCACGGTGCGCTCTGCGCCATACGCTCACCTCCGTCAAGCAAGATTGGGAAGCACTCTGCTATTATACATACTCTGTATCGAATTGTCACGGATTTTCTTTCGGCGGCGTTTAAAAAGACGTTTTTTCCACACCTTCCGAATCAAATGACGCCCTTCGATCTTTATTTTTCCCGTATTCTTCGCACGTTTCTGTTCATCAAATGCCTGCCCAAATGCCGATAGGCGAAAGCCTTCAGCGGGGACATTTCCTGATGATGCTCCGTCAGCAGCGTGTCGGGGTCATCATACACGCCGAAGTCTTGGGTGATGCCCTCGCTTTGGATATAGGTGTTGTTTCGGTCAAAGTCGATGGTCGGATGCCGGAAATTTTTGACGGCGACCCCGTAGCCGCAGAACGCGCCCGTGCATTCCGGATGCTTCATTTGCAGCCGGGTCAGATAAGCCCTGTCTAAAATGAAGGCCTCCAGCTCGTACCATCTGTCCTCGAAGTACACCTCCACCCAGCTGTGAAACACATGGCGCGGGGCGCTTTTGTAGACAAGGCCGGTCATCGCGCCCTTTTGCAGCTTTTTGTCAATGGTGAAGCCGTGTATTCGGCACGGAAGGCCGCAGCAGCGCAGCAGCGCCATGAACAGCGTCCCCTTGGTGTTGCACTGGCCGTAGCCGTCCTTGAGCACTTTGGATGCGGGGATGCTGTCGTCCGTGTTATAGCCGAACAGAATTTCATCCCGCACGAAATCGTAAATCGTCCGAAGACGCTCAAAGGGCGGCAGCGCCTGCCAGTTTCTTTCCCGCACGAGCGTTTGGACGGAAGACGCGGAGTAATCGAGCATGTTTGTTTCTTTTAAATATTGTGTCATCATATCAGTCTATTAATGTAATCGAAATAAAATAGAGCCGAATGCGCAGCGGATATTTTTTCATCACGCCCTTTTGCATGCAGAGCGTCTTATAATAGCCGTACATCCGCCATTTGGTGCGGCAGGCCTGGCCGAGATTCTGCAGCACGGTACGGACGCTCAAGCCGTTCGGCACTTTAAAATAGCGGTAGACCGGCTGCGACAGGGCGCGTACTGTATGAACGTGCAAAAGATACAGCGTGTTAAAAGCAAAGTCCTCGCCCCAGTCCAGCGCGGTGTCAAAGGTCAGATTGTTTTTCCGGATGATGTCGCCGCGGTACAGCTTGTTCCACAGAACGCCGAAATAAAAGGTGGTCGGCCATTTTACCATTTCGCTCACAAACTCGCCGTCCGTCATCACGGCATCCCGCTTGATGCGTCCTCTGTCGGCGCTGATATCGCCCACGGCAAAGAGAAAATGTCCGATGACCAAGTCCGCGTTTCCGGCCTGCATGGATTCCAGCATGGTGGGCAGGGCGTTGGGCAGCAGCTCGTCATCGGCGTCCACGAAGCAGTAATAGTCGCCCTTGGCGTAACGAAGCGCCGTATTCCGCGCACCGGACGCGCCCTGGTTTTCCTGCGCGTAATATTCAATGCGCGCATCCTCCGCCTGAAGCGCCCTGCAAAGAGCGTCGCTGCCGTCCCTGCTGCCGTCGTTCACCAAAATGATTTGCAGCCTGTCATACTGCTGCCGATGCAGGCTCTCGATGGCGCGGCGCAGCGTTTTTTCCGCGTTATAGACGGGAATGATTACGCTGATGAGCGGCATCCATTGACTCATTTCACTCTCTCCTCTATACAAGGAATACGTTTTTATTATAGCACGGGCGGAAAGCAAATGCAAACGCATCGCTTCAGCCCGAAAATTGATACAATCTGTTTCATAAGTTTGTTTTTTTCTTCAAATAAATTTTCATATTTATGTAGAAAATATTTCAAAATCGCTTGATTTTTATGACGGTTTGCGTGTAAAATAGAGATAAGGATGCGGAGGCTTCCGCATCTTCGAGACGGAAGGATGAATGCACTGTGGGAAAACGCATTTTGCTGGTTGACGATGAGCCGTTGATTTTAAAAGGGCTGAAATTCTCCTTGGAGCAGGAGGGGTATGAGATCTTGACCGCGGCGGACGGCGAGGAGGCGCTCAAGGTCTTTGAGGGCAATTCCGTTGACCTTGTCCTGCTGGATGTGATGTTGCCCAAACTGGACGGCATTCAGGTCTGCCAGCGGATCCGCGAGCAGTCCAATGTGCCGATTATCATGCTCACCGCCAAGGGCGAAGACATGGATAAAATTCTGGGGCTCGAATACGGCGCGGACGACTATATGACCAAACCGTTCAACATCTTGGAGGTCAAGGCGCGTATCAAGACCATCCTGCGCCGTGCCGGCCAGAATATGCAAACGGAGGAAAAAAAGGTCATCCGTGTGCATGACATGGAGGTCAACATCGTCAACCGCTCGGTGACACTGGGCGGCCGTGAAGTGCGCCTGACGGCCAAGGAATTCGACCTGCTTCAGCTTTTCATCACCAACCGCGGCAAGGTGTTCAGCAGGGAGACCATGCTGGAGACGGTGTGGAAGTACGACTATATGGGCGATGCGCGCACGGTGGACGTGCATATTCGCCGTCTGCGCGAAAAAATCGAGAGGGATCCCACCCAACCGGAATTTATCTTTACAAAATGGGGAGTGGGCTACTATTTCACCGATAAGGACTAACGGATTTTTTTCCGGTATCCGCTTTAAAATATCACTCGCCTTCCTGCTGATCGTCGGGCTTTCTTTCGGCGTCATGGCCGGGTCGCTCAGCAGCATGGTGGGTGATTTTTTGTTTGAGCAGCGCGTCCGTTCGGACAGGACGGCGCTGGAAAAGCTGGCGGCGGAGGCCGCGCCGCTGTTTGCGGAGGCGAACACGGAGGCGCTGCGGGCGCTTTTGGAAAAAGGCTCGGAGGATTTGAGCGGGCGGATTTTGGCTGTGGACGCGGACAGCAAGGTGCAGCTTGACACGGCGGACATTTTGACCGGGCGCATCTTTACATCCGGCGAGGTGTACGCCATTTTGGTGCGCGGTCAGAGCGTGGATTGCGGCGTGCACGATGCGGAAACAGGCGCGAAGGTGGATACGGGCACGATGTTTTTCACCATCCGTGCCTCCAGCGCGTGGGTCAGCTACTGCGCGGCACGCATTGTGGATGCGGATGACGTCATCGGCGTGCTGGTGCTGATTTCCCCTGTCAGCGAAATGATGGAGGGACTGCATGGGCTTCAGGGGCAAATGCTGATTATCCTCCTGCTGGTCGCGGCGGCGGCCGTTGTGTGCAGCCTCGTGTTTTCACGGGTCATCACCAAGCCTATCATCGCCCTGACCCGCGTCATCCAGAAAATGGCGAAGGGCAATTTTTCCGCCCGCGTCAAGGTCACCGGCTCCGGCGAAATGCGTCGTCTGGCCGAGACCTTCAACACCATGAGCGAAAAGCTGGAAACGCTGGACTATTCCAGAAACCAGTTCGTTTCCAACGCCAGCCATGAGCTGAAGACCCCGCTGGCGACGATGAAAATCATGCTGGAATCGCTGATTTATCAGCCGGACATGGACAAGGCGCTGCGAACGGAATTTCTGCAGGACATCAATAAGGAAATCGACCGTTTGAGCGCCATCGTCAGCGACCTGCTGACGTTGGTGCAGATGGATTCCAACTCCGTCCGGCTGACTCGCGAAAATGTGTCCCTTGCCGCGCTGGTCAAGGAAAACGCGCACAGGCTCACGACCCTTGCGCAGCAGCGGCAGCAGACCATCACGCTCTCTCTGGCCGACCCCTGCGATACCTATGCCGACCGCTCCAAGCTCATGCAGGTCATCTATAATCTGATGGAGAATGCGGTGAAATATACCCAGGTCGGCGGACAGATTCGGGTCACGCTCCGGCGCAGCGGACACGATGCCGTGCTGACCGTGCAGGACAACGGGCCGGGCATTCCCCGCGACAGCCTGCCGCACATCTTCGACCGCTTCTATCGGGCGGACAAGGCGCGGTCCCGCGAAACGGGCGGTACAGGGCTTGGTCTGGCCATCGTGCATCAGCTTGTGCTGCTGCACGGCGGCTCAATCCGCGTGGAAAGCGAGGAGGGCAAAGGCTCGTCGTTCATTGTGGAGCTTCCGCTGCACGACGGCTAAAGGTTAACAAAAAGAGGAGTGAGAGAACAATGCTCAACTCCTCTTTTTTTTCGCTCTCCGCATCGGTTCAGTCGCTCAGCACCAGCTCGACCGGACAATGATCGGAGCCGAAGATTTCAGGGTGGATGGACGCGGACAGAATGCGGGGACGCAGCGCCTCGGAGACGATGAAATAGTCAATGCGCCAGCCCGAATTGTTCTCCCGCGCATGGAAGCGGTACGACCACCACGAATACGCATTGGCCGTGTCCGGATGCAGGGCGCGGAAGGTATCGACAAAGCCCGCATTCAAAAGCGCCGTCATTTTGCCGCGCTCCTCGTCGGTGAAGCCGGCGTTTTTTCGGTTGCTCTTGGGGTTTTTAATGTCGATTTCCTCGTGCGCGACATTCAAATCGCCGCAGAAAACGACGGGCTTTTCCACTTCAAGCCGCTTGAGATAATGCAGAAAAGCGTCCTCCCAGCGCATCCGATAGTCCAGCCGCCTGAGACCGTCCTGCGCATTGGGCGTGTACACATTCACAAAATACAAATCGCCCAAATCCAGCGTGATGACGCGCCCCTCGTGGTCAAACTCGTTCTCTCCGATGCCATAGCGCACGGAAAGCGCCTCCCGCCTGGAAAAAACGGCCGTGCCGGAATAGCCCTTTTTCTCCGCGTAATGCCAATACTGGTGATAGCCGTCCAGCTTTAGCTCCGCCTGACCCGACTGAAGCTTGGTCTCCTGAAGACAGAAAATGTCCGCGTCCAAGGCGGTAAATACCTCCATAAAGCCCTTCGTCAGCGCAGCACGCAGCCCGTTTACATTCCATGAAATGAATTTCATTGCAGTCCTCTTTTTCTGAAAAAAACAGGAACGGCAGATTCTTTTTCGAGCATATTCTGACATCCGAAAAAGGTATTGCCGTTCCTGCTGTTTTGTTAATTAGACAAGCTGTCCATTACTTTCCGTCCGGCAGTCATGATGACGAAGCCGACCATGAACAGCACGCACAGGCACAGCACGCCGTAGGACGAGCGGCCTGTCCAGCCGGCAATCAAAGAATAAAGCAGCGGGCCGATGACGGTGGCGAACTTGCCGAAAATATCAAAGAAGCCGAAAAATTCGTTGGAGCGCTCCTTGGGCACGAGCTTGCCGAAGTACGAGCGGGAGACCGCCTGAATGCCGCCCTGCACCGTGCCGACCAGGAAGGCCATCGCCCAAAAGAGGATGGTGGAAAAGCCGATGGCGGCTTTGTAATTGCCGATGACGTCAGCCTGATTCGAAGCAAACGCCAGCGCCGCCTCCTTGAGCGGGGCTTTGAAGCCGTTGATAAGCCCCACGGTGATGTCATCCGTCGCGTCCGATGTCAGCTCCAGCGCGGCCAGCCTTGCGGCGGCATCGTCCTTGAGGAAGGCGCTTTTCGCCGCGTCCACAAACGCTTCATACGCGGCCTTGTACGCCTCCGTGCCGTTCCCGTCCAGCTCCTCCGGCGCGTACTGCCCCACGGCGGATTCAAACTGCTCCGCCAGCTCCGCCTCATACGCCTCCTGATGCGGCTCTAAGGAGAAGCCCATGTAGAAGCCGACCACGCAGATGAGGAAGTACACCAAAATCGCGCCGGACAGCGCTTTGCGGGCGTTTGTCTTTTCCGCCAGACGGCTGAAGAGGATGGAGCAGGGGACGGCGACAATCTGCGTCACCAGCAGGGCCAAAATCATGCCGACCGTGCCCAGCCCCAGCACCGAGCCGTAGGCCGTCGAGATGCTGATAATCGTGCCCACGCCGTCAATATAGAAGAAATAGGCGATGATGTAGAGCAGCAGACCCTTGCGACTGCAGATGTCCCTGCACGTTCTGCCGATGTTGCGGAAGGTCTCCTTCACGGAATGGCTGCCGGTGTACTCGATATAATGCGTCTGCTCGACATTTTTAAGGAAAGGCAGGGAGAACAAAAGCCACCAAACGCTCGTAATCAGCACGGAAAACTTCTGCGCAAACGAGTTGTCATAGCCCAGCATGACCAGCACGGCGATGGAAATCACAAACGGGATGGTGCTGCCGCCGATGTAGCCCATTGCGTAGCCCCAGGAGGACACGCGATCCATGCGCTCGTCCGTTGTCACGTCCGTCAGAAATGAATCATAGAACAGGTTTGAGCCGGAAAAGCCGATGCGGGAAACGACATAGCCCACCAGCATGACCTTCCAGTTGTCCGTCACGGCAATCAGCGCCGTGAACACAACGCCCAGCAGCATAAAGACAGTGAACAGCTTTTTCTTCATGCCCTTGTAATCGGCGATGGCGCCCAGGAGCGGCGCTAAAAGCGCCACGACGAAGGTCGCGCACGAGGTCGCATAGCCCCACCATTGGTCGCCGCCGTCTCCGGCGATGGCGACAAAAATGGTCGGAAAAATCGCGGCCATGATGTTGGTGGCGTACACGGAGTTCGCCCAGTCGTACATGATCCAGCTCCACTCACGCTTGGTAAAACGGTTGTGCTTCAATGTTTTTCCCTCCATGACAGTTTTCACTAAGCCTTAATTCGCCGGCCACGCGACAAAATCCTGCACCGCGCCCTGACCTTCCGCATAGGGATTGAGCTTGAATCTTGTGTCCTTCTGAATCATCTTCATGACCTTTTCGGCCTGCGCCCCGCTGACCAGCACGGGCTGATAATTGTTTTCCGGCGATGTACCGCTGATGTGAATCGGCCAGATGGTCATTTGATGGCCGGTATAGACCGAATCTTCAAAGTAGAAATCAAAGGTCGCCACATAGCTCTGAATGCAGGACAGCCTTTCGTCCACGCCCGTGTTCCCGCCGAAGGAGGAATTGCCCAAGGAATAAATGTGCGTGACGCCGTCCTTGATGCTGATGCCCTGCGGCACATGCGGATGCGTCCCGATGATGATATTCGCCCCGTATTTGATGCAGATTCGTTCGTATTTATCGTGAATATCGTCATGCTTGGCCAGATATTCCTTGCCGCAGTGCAGAGAGGCGACGATGACCTGACAGCCCGCCGCCTTCAGCGCATCGAACTTGGAAATCAAATCGTCCTTGTTGGCTTGGCTTTTTACCCAGTAGCCCGGCAGCACGCCGATAAAGCCGATTTTGATATCGCCCTTTTCATAAATATAGATATAGCTGCCGCCTGCTGTCGATCCGCAGTAGCGGATGCCCTCCGCCTCCAGCGCCTGAATGGTATCATCAAAGGCGGTCTGCCCGTGATCCATCGTATGATTGTTGGCCAGATTGACGACCTCTACGCTGCTTGCGGACAAAATCTTTGCATAGTCCGTCGGTCCGCGGAAATTATACCGGCTCTTGGATGCCTTTTCGTCCGGATTGTCCGATAGCACCACTTCCAAATTGACCAGCGTAATGTCATCATTGGCAAATAAGTCCATCAGTCCGGCGAACGGGTATTCATAGCCGTATTGTTCGATGTAGCGGTCAAAGGCGTAGTCCTGCGGGCGCACCTTTTCATTGCAGCCCAGCAGCGCATCCCCCGCACAGGTCATGCGGATGACCTGTGTTTCCGCCGATGCGGGCGGCAAAGCGCAGACCATCACCCATAGCAGAAGCAGCGCGGCCGTCTTTTTCATGCCGATTAATCCTCCCCATGAACATTTTCGCCGAATGGCAGAACGATTGACATATGGCGGAATGATTCGCCATTTGTTTTCTCCCTCTTTAATCACATCTAGCAGCATCAGGACAGCTGAAGCAGCGGCCTATGCGCATCCCAAAATCCTTCCTCATTATACAAGACGCCGCATTGATTGTCAATGCGGCGCGGCCGTGGGATTAGTAGAAGGCAGTCCTGAATATTTTGAGGAAGAATTATTCCTGATTCAGCAGCAGTCCTGCGCGGACATTCAGCGCTTCCTGATCGATGGCGTCCTCAAAGAGCTGATTTAAGGCAGGCTGCCCCTTTTGCGCCAGCACCTGACGCAGCTTTTCCGCCAGCGCTTCTTCAGCATCGGTGAATTGCAAATCATCGCGCTGGGTACGGCAGGAGGCCAAATCGAGCTGAACATTCTCGGTGTCATCGGCCAGCGTCCAGACCGCGTTGGCGGCAGAGCGCAGCTTGCGCAGCAGCATTTCCGACACTGCATCGCCATTGACACGGGTCAGGGCGATGATAGTCAGGCTGCCTCCCTCCTTGGTCAGGCGGGCAGCGCCGAAGAAGCAACGGACGCGGCTGAAGGCGTAGCCGGTCACTCCGCAGGGCAGGGGACGGGCATTCTGAGGCGCGGCCATGTCATAGGCGTTCAGCAGCCGATTCATATCATCAACAATGATGACGACATCATTTTTCTGCTCCACGAGACGCATGGCGCGCTCCAGCGCCAGCTCGCACACGCGGACCTGCGTTTCGGGCGTTTCGTCCATGTTGGCGGCCAGCACTTCGCCCTTTACCTTGTCCCGCAGGGCGGTGGCCTCCTCCGGTTTTTCGTCAATCAGCAGCATCATCTGCTTGGTGCTGGGGTGACGCTGAGAAATCGTATCCGTCAGCATCTTTAAGAAGGCATTCTGATCCGCTGCGGACGGGGAAGCGACCAAGGCACGCTGGCCGAAGCCCAGGGGAGTGAGCGTATCGATTTGGCGCAGAAGGATGTTTCCGGCTGCACGCGGGGTCAAAACCAGGCGCTTGCGCGGATACATGGCGGTCATCTGGTCAAACTGCGGCCGTTCGCCTACATCATCCACAGGGACATCGTTGACCTTGGTGATGTAAAGGAGGTTGCTGAAGCGGTCTGTGTCACGCGGGGCGCGGGTCTTCCCCTCGATATAGTCGCCGGAGCGCAGATGAAAGCGGCGAATCTGCGCATAGGATACATATACATCATTCTTGCCCGGCAGCAGGCCGTTGGAGCGGAGAAAGCCGTGTCCCTCCGGCTGCGGCTCTAAAATGCCGCTGCCGTCAATGCATTCTCCGGCAGACATCAGGTCATTCAGTGTAGGGCGCTGCTGCACGGCATTGTCACGCGGGGCATAGCCCGTGTTATATCCGCTGTTATAGCCCGCGCTGCGCGGCTGATAAGAGGGGCGGTAATCCTGATAGCCGGATTGACGCTGCTCATACCCGCCGGACGCACGGTAATCCTGCGGGTTGTCCTGCTGATAGCTGTTTTGGTCGGCAGGGCCGAAGCGCTGCGGCGCGGGATAGGAGCGCTGCTGCGCCGCAGGCGTCTGCGTCTGCGGATAGGTCGGACGCTGCTGAACGGGTGCTTGTGTCTGACCGTAGGCGGGACGCTGCTGCACCGGCGTGCGCGGCTGATAGCCGGCACCGGTGTTCTGATAATTCGGGTTCTGATAGCCGGAATTTTGATAGGAAGGATTCTGATAATTCTGCGCCTGATAATTGCTGCTGGGGGAGAAGGCGCGGGGATTATGCCATGCTCGGGCGCCTTCCATTGTAAAAGCCGGAGCTTTACTGGAGATGGAGCTTAACACGCTGGGGTGCTGCTGCGCCGGCGCAGCGGTCTGCGACGTGGCAGCGGAGGCCGCTGCCACGGGGACGGAGGAAGCCTTCTGCTTGGAAGCACGAGCAGCATTCGCTGTCAAAACGGGCACATCATCATCGCCGTTCCAGCCGCTGTCATCATCGGTGATGATGGATGCGGAACGGACGCGGGGCTGTGCGGCTGTTTCCGGCGCGGACTCCGCAGCAGAAGCGGACGACACAGCAGACTGTGCGGCGGCAGCGTTCTTTGCGGCAGCGGCCTGCAACTTTTCCACAATGCCCTGCTTGTTGATGCCGGCTCCCAGCTTCACGCCCATTTCCTTGGCCAAGCTGCGAAGCTCTAATACGCTCATGCTTTCAAAATTTTCACTCATGTTTGACAATGCCTCCGATATAAAATTGAATGTTGGGGAAATGATGAGATGACAGAAGAATTATTTGCGTGCGACGAGAACGTCGCGGGACACGGCCTGTTCAACCCAGTGTTCAAATCCTGTATAGGGCGCATCAAGGACGGTCAGACCGCTGCTTTGCAAAAGCGCGGCCAGCAAATCCCTTTTCAGCGTGTAGGTGTTGAAGGAAACGGAAAGCCCGCCGCCTTTTTTTAATGCGGCCTTCCATAGGGGGATGGCCTCGGCCAGGAGAGATTCCAAGACGTCAACTGTTTTGCCCTTTGTCGGCGCGTGCTGAACGCCGTATGGCAGGTCAACGCAGAGGATGTCCGCCGTTTCCTTGGAAACAGCCGGAACAGCGCTTCGGGCATCCGCATGAATGAAGGAAAGACACCGCCGACTGTCCTTTTCGCCGATACTGTACCGTGTTTCCGGCGCACTTCTGCCCTGACTCAGCGTCTTGGAGGAGCGCTTGACGGAAAAGCTGATGCGTTCAAATTTGAAAAAATTTTCCATGTAGCACATTCCCTCATGCAGAGAACGGGCATCGGCATCCAAGCCGACGGCATTCATGCCATCGGTCAGCGCACAGAAAAGCGCTGTTCCGCGGCCGCACATGGGGTCAAGCAGCGTGAGCGGGGCTGCTGTCTGTGTTTCACAGGCACAGAGCGCCAGATTGATGAGCAGGCGGGTGAAGGTGGCATTCGTTTTTCCCTTGTATTTCGGTACATCCGGCATATGCGGGGGAACAAAGGCGGAACGGCAGACCTTAACAGGGCGCAAAGAGCCGCTGTTCTCTGCTTCCGCGGCGAAGTAAAGACAGGAATGGCGGAATAAAAGCGAAAGCGCGTCCATTCTGTCATTTGGCAGGGAAAAGGCTAAAAAATCAGCGCCTCCCATATGCGTGAGGGAGACAGATGAGTTAATCCCCGCTTTGTCCAATAGACATTCCAGTTCATGTACAGACAGGCTGTGCAGCACCTGTTGATAGCGTGCATTTTCATGGGGTTTCAACGCAAATGCTAAATTCAATGAATCGCCTCGTGAAAAAAATACGGTGTATTCAACCACGAAATCATTATACCAAAGAATGATGCGTTTTGCAAGGAAAAATCAAACTTTTTTGCGATAGGTTCAATAGGTTGTATACAAATACATTCGTTTGTATGATTCATGCATTCGTAAAATCGCATTAGAATGGGGGGAGACGGCGGGAAAATGGCTATGCAGTAAGCAGCGCAGCCTTTAAGCTTATTTTCCGACACAGAAACGCGAAAAAATATCATCCAGCAGCTTTTCATCCACCCGTTCGCCCGTGACGGCGGCCAGTGTGTCCAGCGCAGCGTGCAAATCGACCGCACCGAATTCCAGCGGCGAGCCGCCCTCAAAGGTATCGGCGGCGCATAAAAGCGTCTGCGCAGCCTGACGCGCCAGCTCCATGTGCCGCCGCTCTGTCAGAGGTGCTTCGCCAAGCCCTGCGGCATAGGCAGAGATACGTTTTTTCAGCTCGTCCATGCCTTCGCCCGTTTTGGCGCTGATGGACAGAGCTTCACCGGAAATACGGATTTTTTCCGTCAAATCGGCCTTGGTATACAAAATCAGGTGCGGACGCTCGGCAATCAGGGCATTCAGCCGCTCATCCGAGACACCGGTCCCGCAGGAATCGATGAGCAGGAGTACAAGGTCAGCCTGCCGGACGGCATTCAGCGCCCGATTAACGCCAATCTGCTCCACTGTGTCCGTTCCCGCCCGCACACCGGCGGTATCCAGCAGGTTGACGCGCATTCCGTCCAGCTGGATTACGCCGCGCACGATATCACGCGTTGTGCCGGGAATATCCGTCACGATTGCCCGCTCCTCCTCCAAAAGTGCATTGAGCAGGGTGGACTTTCCTGCATTCGGACTGCCGCAAAGTACGACATTCATGCCTTCTTCTAACAGGCGGGCGCTGCGTTCATCACACGCACTCAGCAGTTTTTGCGCAAGCTGCCGCGCTGTTTTGGAGAGCGTCTGCGCCGTCTCCTGCTCCTCCACTTCATCGGGGTAGTCGATTGCGGCTTCCAGGGAGGCCAGCATTTCCAGCAGCGTTTTCTGCGCCTGGGCAATAAAGCTGCTCGCACCGCCGTTCAGCTGCCGCAGTGCCGCCTGCGCAGCGCGCTCGCCGGAGGAGCGGATAAGCCGCATCACGCTCTCGGCCTCGCTTAAATCGACCCGTCCGTTTAAGAAGGCACGCAGGGTAAACTCGCCCGGCTCGGCAGAGCGGACGCCTATATCAGACAGGGCGCGGAGCGTTGCGGAGGCTGCCCATGCGCCGCCGTGGAGCTGAAATTCCGCTACATCCTCCCGCGTATAGCTTCTCGGCGCCCGCATCAAAACGGCCATGCTTTCGTCGATTTGCCGTCCGTGCTCCATCACCCGCCCCAGATACAGCCTGTGGCTTTCAAACGGACAGTCCTTTTGATACGGGAAAAACAGCGCTCTCAGCGCCCTTTCCGCATCCGCGCCGCTGACACGCACAATGGCGATGCCGGCCTGACCGGGCGCTGTCGCCAAGGCCGCAATGGTATCGCGCATGGCCAAATCGCGCATTTTTGATTCCTCCGGAATAATTATTCGTCACTGAACGGGCAGGGAGCATACAGCGTCATTGTATCGCCCGTGACGGGATGCGTAAAGCTCAGTGAATAAGCGTGCAGCATAAGCCGTGGCGCTGCAGGCATATGGCGGCCGCCGTAGACAGAATCGCCCAGCACGGGATGGCCAATGGAGGCCATGTGGACGCGAATCTGGTGGGTGCGGCCCGTGATGATATGCACATCCAGCAGCGTGGCGTTCGGGTATTCCCTGAGCACCCGCCATTCGGTCAGCGCGGGGCGGCCGTTTGCCGTAACAGCCATTTTCTTTCTATCCTGCGGGCTTCGGCCAATAGGTTTGTCGATGATGCCGTTTTGCTCTTTCATATGTCCGAACACGATTGCCCGATAGTGCTTTTCCATCTGCCGTGCCGACAGCTGCGCGGACAGGGCGGCATGGGTCGCATCATCCTTGGCGACCAGCAGCAGCCCGCTTGTATCCTTGTCCAAACGATGGACGATGCCCGGACGTTTTTCCCCGCCGATGCCGGAGAGGTGCGAAAGATGAAAGAGCAGGGCATTGACCAGCGTGCCGTCCTCATTCCCGGCCGCCGGATGCACCACCATGCCGCAGGGCTTGATAACGACCGCCAAATGTTCGTCTTCATACAGAATCTCCAAGGGAATGTCCTGCGCTTCAATGCCCGTATCGCGGGGAGGCGGCATGGCGAGCCGAATGTGCGCACCGATGGCGGGCTTTAGGGATGGCTTTTTCTGCACGGCGCCGTCCACCTGCACACAGCCTTCCTCAATCAGCGCAGCGGCACGGGAGCGGGAGAGATGCTCATCCGATAAAAGAACATCCAGCCGCCGCCCGTCGCCGAGCGCCTCCTTCATTTCCTCCGTCATTTCTTTTCCGAGTTCCTTTCAAAAAACAGCAGATGGATAGCTGTCAGTGCTGCGCCGACGGTCACAAAAACATCGGCCAGATTAAACACATAAAAATGGATGAACAAAAGTTCAAAGCTGTCGCGGACATAAGACAGAACAATGCGGTCGATGAGATTCCCGAACGCGCCGCCCAATATCATGCCGACAGATATTTCCGACAGCCCTTTGAGCCGATTGCGCGCAAGAAAGAACAGCAGCGCCGCAATCACCATGAGCGACAGCAGCAGCGCCGGCAGGGCGGAATGCGGAAATAGGCCGAGCGCAAAACCGTCATTCCGAACGGTTGTGATTTGAAGAACATTCGGAATCAGCACAAGCTCCGTACCGGTCAGCAGCGTCTTGGCAGCCTGATCCAGCATAACCGCAGCCGCAGCGACCGACCATAGCCGCCTTGAGCCTAATTTCATCCGTCCGCCGCCTTTCCTTCTTCGGTGCGCCATCGTGCTCCGCAAGCCATTATACCAATAAAAGCACGGCTTTGCAAACGAATATCGGGAGAATATTCTGTCGGCAGATTGACAGAAACGGCAAAAATGCTTACAATGATAGCATGTATTGACACGGAGGCGATGACATGCTGGTTTGCAAATTCGGCGGCAGTTCGTTGGCTGATGCTGCGCAGTTCAGAAAGGTCCGGGACATCGTTTTATCGGACGGAGAACGGCGCTTTATCGTACCCAGTGCGCCGGGCAAGCGCGGAGCGGGCGATGAAAAAATCACCGACCTTTTATATGCGGCACATCAGGCCGCCCAAAATGGAGAGCCGTTTGCACAATTGCTGGAGCGTGTGCGCTTTCGCTATGAGGAAATTGCGCAGGAGCTGGGTGTAGACATGCGCTTTACGCAGGAATTCAAAACGATTGAAGAGAATTTAAAGGCGGGCGCATCGCGTGCGTATGCCGCCAGCCGCGGTGAATACTTAGGCGGACGGCTGCTGGCTCAATTTCTGTCTTTCCCGTTTGTGGATGCCGCACAGGTCATTCGCTTTGACGAAAACGGCCGGTTTATGGATGAGGAGACCAACGAGCTTCTTTCTTCGGCGCTTGGCCATCTTTCCCATGCCGTCATTCCGGGCTTCTACGGCGCGGATGAAAAGGGCAACATCCATACCTTTTCCCGCGGCGGCAGCGATGTGTCCGGCGCGCTGGTCGCACGGGCGGTCAATGCGGATGTTTATGAAAACTGGACGGATGTGACCGGCTTCCGCATGGCTGACCCGCACATTGTCAAGGACGCGCAGTATATCGCCAACATCACCTACAAGGAGCTGCGTGAGCTTTCCTACATGGGCGCGACCGTGCTGCATGAGGACGCTGTTTTCCCTGTGCGCCGGGCGGGCATCCCCACCAATATCCGCAATACCAATGACCCGCGTCATCCCGGCACGATGATTTCCAACCAGTTCGACCGCAGTGATTTAAAACACATCATCACCGGTATTGCGGGGCGCAAGGGCTTTTCGATTATTTCCGTTGAAAAGGATATGATGAACGCGGAGCTTGGCTTCGGACGGCGCGTGTTGCAGGCTGTGGAGGAATGCGGCGTCAATTTTGAACATCTGCCCACCGGCATTGACACCATGTGCGTGGTCGTTTCCGAAAAAGAGCTGGCGCCGCACAGGGAGCAGGTGATTAAGCGCATCATTGAACTGACACACCCTGATTCCGTGACCATTCATGACCATCTGGCGCTGATTGCCACTGTGGGACGCGGCATGGTCCGCGCCTTCGGTACGGCCGCACGGCTGTTCACGGCCATTTCCTCGCAGGGCATCTCCATCCGCACCATCGATCAGGGCTCCAGCGAGCTGAACATCATCGTCGGCGTGGATGAGGACGATTTTGAACGCGCCGTCGCCGCCATTTATGATGCATTCGTGCGGATGTAAGAAACAAGCATCCCCCGTAAAAATTTTTTTCAAAAATAATGCATGAAAACCGTATGCGCATACGTTCTATGAGTGAAAACGGAAAGGGAGGGATGCTTCCATGAAGAAGCTCATCGCATTACTGACTGCTCTGACGCTTGTCCTGTGCATGAACGCTGCTGCGCTGGCCGATGACGGCAGTGTCGGCTCTGTTTACAACGAGCCTGTGCTTTCGTCTCTGACGCACAACTGCCCCAATACGGGCGTTATGCTGCCGGAGAAGTTTGATTCTTACACGACCTCCTATATTCTGACAGTTGCAAGCTGGGTATCCCGCGTGTCCTTTACGCCCACCTGTGCAGACCCGAATGCGACCATCACCGTGAACGGCACATCCATCCGCAGCGGAAATACCACCTCGTATTTCAAGATGACCGATAAACCCCAGCAGGTCACCATCGTCGTCACCAATGTCTATAATGAAAGCACTACCTATACCATCTTCCTTCAGCGCCGCCCCAGCGAAAAGCGCACCCGTGTATCTGCCGGCTATATTGACGACATTTATTTGAAGGGCAGCACATGGTACATCAGCGCGGACTTGGTGACCGTGACTTATAAGGAAGGCAACATCTCCACTTTCGTTAATACGTCCAAGTATCTGTATAAATACGCCTGCGCGGAAAACTGCATTTACTACTACGGCACGATAGAAAATCCCATTCGCGCAACGGATATCTATGAATTCCAGAACAACTACTACAGTTACGGCAGCAACCTCTACCGCATCGTGTACATTGAGGATGAGATCGTCGCCGTGATGCCGTATGAGGCGGATTATTGAAGCGATGCCGCAGCCCGTTCGGCGTGAACGCTCGGATGCGTTTCAGAAAGCATACTGTACAAATCACTATTTTGCAAAAATCTCAATTTACATTCGGTAAATTGAGATTTTTGCGTTTTACTTTCATTTGAAATTTAGGATTCAGGCTTCTTTTCCACAAATTCCTCCATCACATACCCGCTTATATCGTTCAGGCGGACGCACAGCCAGCGGTCGTCGTATCGGGAGGTCACGACCAGCTCCTGCCCGTAATACAGGCGCATCAGCACATCGGAGGTCGTGTCGGGTTTGGCGCGAAGGTTGAGGTAGGAGGTGGCGGCGATATTGGTCACAGTGGCTATATATTCTCCGTCCTTGGCTTTTTCCGTCAGCGGAATGGTGGTCGGGCGCGGGGTCGGCGTAGCGGCAGGGCCGGGCGTTGTTAAAAATGCTGCGCTCACGGGCGTCGGCTGCGTGGCCGTCCAAGTGATTTTCTCCAGCGTCATTTTCGGATAATAAAACTTCAGAATCTGCTCGTATGTCCAGCTGTATGTACCGGCCATCACCTGCGCCCCGCGCTGGCTCATGCCGACACCGTGACCGTAGCGCCGCGCCTCGATGACAAAGGCATCGTCCTGCTCACGCACGGTCACGATTTCGTTATCTCTGCCGTTGATGGACAGGGAAAGCATGGCTTCGACCGTACTGAAATAGTCCAGTTCGACCTCCAAAATGCCGTCAATGGCCGTAAATTCGCTCAATGTATCCGGCGGAACGGTCGCTGTCGTCTGCGGCGTTTGCGTGGTGATAGCAAAAAGCGTCACCTCTTCATCGTCATCTGCCTGTGCTGCCCGATGCTTTCTACCGGAAACGCGGAGCGAAAAACGGAGCTTGCGCATCACGCCGCTGTCTGCATATTGGGGGTCGCACGGCGTAATGGCAATCATCTCATCAATCCGGATATTCTCCTTCTCTCCATCATAGCCCAGCTTTTCAAGCTGCACGGCCAGCGCCGCCTGAAGCGGCTCGGTTAAAACCCCCGCATCCGTTTTGGAGATTTTAGCCTGCTTGACCACGCTGCTTTCATTTTCCAAATCGTAAGGATCCTCATGCGCCGTGATATAATCGGCATTTGAACGGCTTCCCCAGACATTTTGAATGGTTTCCACATGGCCGCCGTTGCTCGCGGTATAATAACAGATGGCGAGCTTGCCCTGATAATAGCCGCAGATACCCGCCGTTTCCCGAACGGCACGCGCCGCGTTCACATTGGAGGCGCGGATGCCGTAATACGCTTGGTCGTTGGTGTTGTCCACCAAGTCATAGTCGCCCGAAGCGCCCGTCTTGGACATGGCGTAGGTGCGGGCGGCGATTGCCTGTGCCTTGAGCGCCTCCAAGGGAAAGGAATCACTCATTTCATAGGGAACGACCCCCAGCAGATATTCCTCCACAGGCGCGGTCAGAATGCACTGAAGCAGGCCGTTTTTCGCCATCACGGTCACATCGCCGGCATGCAGCTCATAGCCGCCGTTCAAGCGAATGCCGTTTTCCTGCTCATCTGTGAGCTGATGGCGGACAAAGGTCACGCTTGTGCCCGCCGGATACGCCATGCCTTCGTAATATACAATCAGCGTGCCGCCGGACAGGGCGACCGTCACATGGCAGCCGCGCTGAAACGCCATATCGCCCAGCGTATAGCTGCCGTCCAAGGCAAGCTGCACCTGATTGGTCAGGTTGAGCTTTGTCAGCAGGACGCGCACTGTGCCGTCCTTCGTGTCGGCCGCAGCCGTCACGGAACACAGCAGAATGACTAAAAGCACTGCCAGCATCGGCACTGCGCGTGATAATCTTTTGCCTGTTGAGGACACGGTCTATCTCCCTTCTTTATGTCACGGGAAGACTGTAAAGGAGGTTGAAATCACGCACGGTCGCCAGCGTGACCCAAAAGAGCGCGTAATGCGTTTGCAGACCCGTCGCAACGCCCTGCGCATTCAATGTCCGCATGGTGATTTCAGAGCCTTCGATGCATTCCCGAACGTTGTCCGTCACCCGCGGGTCATCGCTTTCGGAATAGGGGTCGGCCGCCAGCACCTGCCGTTCGCCGTTCATGCTTCGCGCCTGCACCAGTGCTACGATATGCCCGACACGCAGGTTGCAAAGCGCCGCACCGCCGTTTTGCAGATGCGCAAACAGCGTGTCCAAGTCGTTCCGCAGACCGTCCCCATGATAGGAAAAGCCGTATTTCAGCGCAAGACCGTCCTTTTCCATTGCGCCGAGCAGCGCCGGGCGGTCTGTGCCGTCATCACCGCGTCCGCCGTTTTTCATGGAAAAATCGGCCAGCGCATCGACGTCGATTTCCAGCCCGTGCATAAACGACAATGCATTGGCAATGGAAAAAATGCCGCATCCTGCGTTTGAAAGTGTTTCGCCGCTGTCCTGATAATCATACCGCGCCGTCCAATCGCGGCAGCGCTGATTGCACAGCCTGACCCGCCGCCCCTCATACATCATGAAAACCGTCTTCCCCGTCGTCTGCATGTTCCTTCTCCCCTGTTTAAGACTTTCCACAAAATCATTATACAAAATTCAGCCGAAAAATGAAATATCGGCAGGTGAATTTTTACGAGTTTGTATATAAAAATCCGCCTTCCGATGAATGGAAAGCGGATATTCATTCTGAAAACGATGGTTATGCCTTGTTATTGCAGCCCAGCACGTCCACGATTTTGTGGCGCACCATGTCGCGCAGCGCGGAGCGGGCTTCGGTCAGGTACTGACGGGGGTCAAAATGGTCGGGATGTTCCGCAAAGTGCTTGCGAATCATGGCGGTGAAGGCCAGACGAAGGTCGCTGTCGATGTTGATTTTGCAGACGGCCTTGGACGCGGCCTCACGCAGCATGGCCTCCGGCACGCCCTGAGCGCCCGGCATATGGCCGCCGTAGCGGTTGATCATATCCACGTATTCGGGGATGACGCTGGACGCGCCGTGCAGAACGATGGGGAAGCCGGGCAGACGGCGGGCGACCTCATCCAAGATGTCAAAGCGCAGATGGGGCGTTCCCTTGAACTTGAACGCGCCGTGGCTGGTGCCGATGGCGATGGCCAGAGAGTCGCAGCCGGTGCGCTCGACAAACTCGACCACCTCATCGGGGTCGGTGTACATGGCGTCATCGGAGGCGACCTTTACATCGTCTTCGACGCCGGCCAGCTTGCCCAGCTCCGCCTCAACGACAACACCGCGGTCATGCGCATATTCGACGACCTTGCGGGTCTCGGCGATATTTTCTTCAAACGGACGGGCGGAACCGTCTATCATGACGGAGGTGAAGCCGCCGTCGATGCAGGACTTGCAGGTCTCAAAGTCAGGACCGTGATCCAGATGCGCCACGATGGGCAGCCCGCTGGTTTCAACAGCCGCTTCAATCAGCTTCATCAGGTAGGTATGGTTGGCATAGGCGCGGGCGCCCTTGCTGACCTGCAGAATCACCGGCGCATTTTCCATCTGAGCGCCCTCGATGATACCCTGAATGATTTCCATGTTGTTGACGTTGAAAGCGCCGATGGCATAACCGCCTTCATAGGCTTTCTTAAACATTTCCTTTGAGGTGACGAGCGGCATAGCGAAACCCTCCTATTTACAATTCGTGTGTGACACACGCATGCTTTATTATATCACATCCGCCGGGAATTGCAACCGTTTTGCGAAGTACAAAAGCCGGAGGCGCTGAAGACCTCCGGCTTGATAGGGAATGCTTATTGCTCTACATAAGCGATGTTCTTGCGGGTCGCATAGTTAATTGCGCCGCTGCCCGCGGGGGCGTAAATCGTTACGATGCTGGTGATGTTTTCAAACGCGGTCGTATCGATGTTTTCATCCGCCAGGGACTTGGGCAGGGTGACGGAGGAGAGCTTCGCGCAGTTGGCGAACGCCTGCTTACCGATAGACTCAAGCCCCTCTGCCAGGCTCACGCTGGTCAGGACGGAGCAGTCCATGAACGCCTGCTCACAGACCTTCGTGACGCCCTGTTTGGCAGTGTAGGGCGTGGAGCGGCGGACAGGGCACTTGATGATTTCCGTGCCGTCCGCATTCAGCAGAACGCCGCTGTCGGAGGAGTATGCACTGTTGCCGTTGGCCACGATGACGGTGGTCAGGGCAGGACAGTTGCTCATGATTGTCTCCGCATTTTCCGTTACGCCTGCAGGAATGTACAGGATGCTCAGGTTTGCGCAGCCCTTGATGGCATCGGCGGGCAGGTCGGTCACGTTTTCGCCGATATGCAGCGTTGCAAGAACGGTGTTGTTGATGAACGCGCCGGAAGCAACAGCCGTCACGGTGTCCGGCATGGTGTAGGAGGACTTCGTCTTGGCCGTCGGATAGAGGAAGAGCGTGCTGCCTTCAAAGAGGATGCCGTCGTCGGCGCTGTAGACCGCATTGCCGCTCGCTACGGTGATGCTGCTCAAAGCAGAAGCATTGTTAAATGCATCCGGTTCAATGCTCGTCACGTTTTTGGAGATGGTAATGCCGGTCAGCCCGACATTGGCAAAGGCGTGCTTCTGGATGGTGGTGACATCCTCATAGACGGTATAGGTCGTTCCGCTCTTGGCAGCGGGATAGAGAATCAAAGTGCTCTTATCTGCTGTCAGCAGGACGCCGCCGCGGGTGACAAAGGTGTTGCTTTCCTCGTTCACACTGATTTCCGCCAGCGACTTCATGCCGTAGAAGCTCTCGCTGTCTGCCGTTTCCACGGTAGACGGCAGGGTCAGACTGGTGATGCGCGTGCCGTAGAACGCTCTGTCGCCGATAGACTCAAGCCCCTGATTCAGAACCACAGTCTTCAGCGTGGTGCAGCCATTGAAGGCTTCTGCGCCGATTTCCGTCACGTTTTCGCCGAAGATGATTTTGGTCACGCCGGTCTTTGCGCCGAAGCTCCTGATTTCCGTCACAGGCACGCTGTTGATGGAATTGGGGATAACGACGGTGCTGTCCGTGCCTCTGTAGCCGGTGATGATGATTCTATCGCCGTCGATTTCGTAGTTCCAGTTTTCTCCGGTTTCATCACCCTCGGCTCTGGTCACATTCACGGTCAATTTGGCATATACGCCGCTGCTGGCCGTTGCCGTGATAACGGCGGTACCGTTTGAAACGCCCGTAATCCGTACGGTGTTGGCATTCTCCTGACCGTCCTCCAATATGGGCTCGGTCACATAGGCAACGGAGGGGTTGCTGGAGGTCCACCGGACGGTGCTGTTGGAGTTGGCGGGGATCAGTGAATATTTGATATCCACCGTGCCGCCGATGGAGATGTTCTGCGTTACATCGGGGGTCAGCAGGATGGCCGTGGCCTTGAAGGGGTCAACGACCTCGACGATAAAGGAAGCGCGCTTGCTGCCGCGGCTCGTCGCGGCGGAGATGACGGCGCGTCCCTCCTTCACGGGCTTCACGCTGACGCAGAAACCTTCGTACTCGCCGTTGGCTTCATTCAGCTCGGCGGCGCTGAGAGCTTCAACCGTTGCAACGGATTCATTGGAGGACGTCCACACGATGTCCGTCGCGTCGCGGACGATTTCATTATTGGGGGTCAGGGTCGCCACAACGCGCAGCTCATCGCCGGGGATGCCGCTGCCGCTGCCCAAATTCAGCGTCTGCGTTCCCGCATAGTTAAGCGTTAAGGCGGTCGGCAGGGACTTGTCCGTGACGGTGAGCGTAAAGTAGGCTCTGAGTGTGCCGCATTTGGCGGTGATGACGGTGCTGCCCGTTCCCTTGATGGTCAGGGTCGGGACAGGGCCTTCCTCGGAAATATCGGCAACGTTTGTCTTCGAGCTTGTCCATTTGATGCTGCTTTGGTCAACGGAGGCAGGGGTCACGGTTGCCACGATGGGGAAGCTGTCAATCAGCTCATAGCATTCCTCGGCCTTGTTGTATTTTGCGTTGACGGTCTGTGAGCCGGTGCGGTTGATGGAAAGCGCGGTCGGCTTATAGGGGTCGATGACATTGATGTAAACATAGGCCGTGCGGTTGCCGGACTTGGTTTTCGCCGTAATCTTGGCGCGGCCTTCCGCAACACCCGTCACGGTAATGCTGTTTTCTCCGTCCTCCGTTTCCTCGGCGGAAATGGTCACGATTTTGTCATTAGAGGTCGTCCAAGTGACGCCGCTTCTGGCAAAGCCTGTGGCGGATTCCAGCATATATTCAATGCTCATCGAGCCGTAGATTTCAAGCTGTGTTTCCTGGCTGGGGGTCAGGACGATGCCGGACGGTTCATAGGGGTCGGTCACGACGACGGTAAAGAACGCCGTCGTGGCGGGGTAACCCTTGACCTTCGCCGTAATCTTGGCCGTGCCCTTGCTGATGGGGGTCACGATACCGTCTTCGCTGACCTCGGCAACGGTCGGCTTGCTGCTTATCCATTCGACCTCCTGTGTTGCCGTGTCCGGATACACGGCCGCGGTTACGTTGAAGGGGCTGAAGGTCTCCGCCGGTACCGTGCCGGTATAATCCAGCGTGAGCTTGGAGGGCTTTGCTGGGTCGATGACCTGTACCTTGAAGGTGGCGCTCTTGCTGTTCTTCACGGTCTTAGCGGTGATGGTCGCCGTGCCTTCCTTTTCGCACGCTTTTACGAGGGCGACAAGAGAATCGTCATCCGTACCGTCCTCATAGGCGACGGTGGCAACGGTCTTGTTGCTGCTCGTCCAAATCACCTTGGACTTTGCCGTGCCTTCGGGGAAAAGAACAGCGGCGACATCCAGCGTTTCGCCGAAGGTAAGCGTCACCGTTCCCGTCTGGGTCAGGGTGATTTTGGTCGGCTTATAGGGGTCGTTGACCTTGACCTTGTAGGTCGCCTTCTTGCCGGTTTTGACGATTGTCGCCGTGATGGTGACGGTGCCCTCGGATACGCCGGTCACTGTACCGCTCTCATCCACGGTGGCGATTTTTGCATTAGAGGATTTGAACGTAACTTCGGATTCCGCCTGTGCGGGCTTCAGGGTGTAGGTCGTCTCCAAAGAATCATCGACAGCTAAATTATAAGTGCCTTTTCTGTTCAGCGTGATGCCGGTCGGCTCATAGGGATCGGAAATTTTGAGTTTGACCTTTGCGCTCTTGCCCCCGCTCTTGGCCGTGGCGGTGATGGTCACAGTACCCTTTTTGTGCAGGGTGATGTGTGCGCCCTCCTTGGTGCCGTCGCCCTCTTCAATGGAGGCAATCTTGGCGTTGGAGGACTTCCAGATGATTTCGCTGTCCGCAGTCTCCAAAGGATACTGCGTGACCGTCAGGTCAACAGCGTCCTTAATATCGACCTTCAGCGTGCCGGATTCACTCAGCACAATTTTGGTGGGCTTGAAGGGGTCATAGACTTTGACCTTAAAGGAGGCGGTTCTGCCCAGATAATCGGTCTTGACCTTGATGGTCACCGTGCCCTCGGCAACGGGCGTTACAAGACCGTCGGCATTCACGGTCGCTACCTTTGTGTTGGAGGACGACCAGGTGACATTCGGGTTGGCGGTTTCGGGCAGCACTTCGTGATTGACCTGCAGGGTGTCCTGGAGCGCCAGCTCGACCGTGCCGAACTGGTCAATTGTCACAGACTGCGGCTTGTAGGGGTCATACACATGAACCTTCACGGAAGCCTTCTTCTTGCCGGTCTTTGTTGTGGCGCTGATGGTGGCCGTGCCTTCCTTGAGGCCAATAACATGACCGTTTTCATCAACGGACACATAGAGACGGCTGGAAGAAGCCCAGGTCACATCCTGGTCGGCGGCTTCGGGCAGCGCCTTCGCCAGCAGATCCATTTCATCCATCAGCGGCAGCTCAATGGTCGTGTTGGCGGGAAGCTCTTCGCCGGATTCCGCATCACACAGCACGACTGACTGCGGCACGGACGGGTCGTAAACGGTCAGCTTCAGAACAGCGATGCGGCCGCCCTTTTTCGTGACAGCCTTCACCGTGACCGTTCCGGTCTTCGCGGTGGTGGTCAGAATACCGGTTTCCTTATCGATTTTTGCGCTCGTTCCGCCGGCAGTGATTGACCAAGTGACGTCCTTGTACTGGTCGTCCAAGTCCTCCGGCAGCACCTCGCATTCAAGCTGCACGTCTTCAGAGTTGATGGGCACATAGTTTGTACCCATTTCCGCGTCTTCCACATCCTTGATGCTTACGCCCGTCGGGATGTTCGGGTCGTAAACATTGATGAAGCAGTACGCCGTTTTATTGTGCGCAGTGCGCGCCGTTACCCGGACCTTTCCGATTTTGGTCTCACTGGCGGTAATGGTCGCCGAGCCGTCCCCGTTATCCTCAAGCGTGATGAACGCGGATGCTGCCGGCGTCCATGCGTTCTTTGCCGCCATCGTGTCCGTGGCGGAATCGGGGAAAAAGCGCACCTCAAGGGTAACGGACTCGCCAACAGGCAGGTCATAGGTGGCACCGGAAACTTTTACTCCGTCCCCAGTATACAGATAAACAGCCGTGGGCAGCCCGTTCTCGCCTGCCTCGCCGTTATCCTCCTGGGCAAAGTCTTCGTCCTCGGCCATGTCTTCCTCAACGGGAAGCTCTTCAATAATGAAGTCCTCATCGATAACAGGGACTTCGTCTTCGTCAATGACGGGGATTTCTTCATCGATAACGGGAATTTCTTCCTCAACGGGAAGCTCTTCCTCGGCAGATGAGGGTTCTTCATCAATAACGGGAGCCTCTTCTTCGGCTGCCTCTTTGACCCAGTTCGCATACAGGATGAGCGTCTTTTCGCCGACCAAATCAACGGAGAAACGCCATTCCTTGGTGCAGGACGCATCTTTATACCAGCCGTCCAGACGATAGCCCGCCAAGGCAGGAACGGAGGGCTTGGAAAGGGTGTCTCCGACCTTTGCGGTGACGGTCTTCACGCCGTCCGCCTTATCCTCGGCCAGCTTGAAAAGCTCATCTTCAGTTTTTCCGTACAGGGCGGAATCGTACACGAAATAAACCGTGACCTCCGCCGCTTCTTGCGGCTCTTCGGAGGGCTCAGTTTCTTCCTCCTGCGCAGGCTCTTCGTTCGGAGCGGTTTCTTCGCTCGGAACGCTCTCCTCCTGCTCGGGCGCAGGCTCTTCCTGCTTCTGTTCGGAACTTGTGTCTTCCGCAGGCGCTTCTTCAGCCGGAGCTTTCGGCTGCTCTGCTTCCTTTGTTTCCTCAACGGCCGGATTGCTGGCAAGGACTTCCTCAGTCAGCACCTCGGTCGTTTCCTCTGCCGCAGCAGTCGAAAGCGGCATCGTGCCGAGCATCAGCATCAAAGCCGTCACGAGCGCCAGCAGACGCCGCAGGATGGTTCCTTCTCTCATATGTCCAACCTCCTTGAAAAATAGGTAAAGGATATTCAACTGCAATCTATATATTACGGTACTATTTCATTTTTGTCAACGAAAAAGAAAGTAAATTTTACAATCTTTCCGTTATTTACCTGTACCGTCCTTTTTCCTGCCGAAGATGACCCATTTGCTGGCAGCATAATTGAAAACAACCACCAGCGCATTCATCATCAGCTTAATCCACTGATCCCGAGTCAGCACAAAGGAAAAATCCGGCAAAACGGCGAGCAGCAGATAAAAAAGCGCCAAGTCAAACAGCAGAAGGCTCATGACCCGCGCCGAAACGAACAGGCCGAATTCCTTGAATGCCCCGTCCTTGAGCGTCTTTTTGCTCTGAAAGACAAAGCGGCGGTTGGTCATGTAGGCAAACAGCACGGAGATTATCCATCCGGCCGCGCTGGAGACGGTCGCCAGCAGGCGATATTCCTGCGAATGAATGTCGAGTCTTTCCAGTCCAAGGCAGACCGTCAGCAGCGTATATGTTCCCCAATTCACGGCTGTCGTCAGCACCCCGAAGAAGACGTACAGGAGCAGCTCCCGCCTCTTCTCGGCATCCGACAGCAGTGCTTTCAGCTTTTCAATCATCAGCCCGCTCCTTTTCCTGATTTTTGAGTGTGTCCCCGTCGTCGCCCCGCGCATAGGAAACAGCCAGTATCCTGTCCAGCGGCATTGTTTTCGGCTTTTTTCGTCCGGCCGTGATGTAGGATACGCTCGTTTCGTCCAGCGCAATGACCGTCAGCGTTTCATACCGCATCGTTTCATCCATCACCAATGCGCGTACCGCCCGATTATGCCGCAGGGAATACCGCAAAAAACGCTCAATCATTCCGCCGCAGCCTCCGCCTTGTAGATGCGCACCTCACCGCAGCCGCTCTCAAAGACAAGCTCAAACAGCGCATCCAGCGCCTCATCATCGACCGCATAGTCCGACCGCTCATAGCTGCTGACCATAATATAGGAAACATTGTATTTTTTCAGCGTGTCTGAATGGGCGGCAGGGTCTTCATAAAATTCCGCGATTTCAGCGCATCTGTCCGAAATATCAAACCCGTGCCAGTTCAGCCACAGCCCCGGCCCGCAGACGATGGTGCGGCCCGCCAGAGAAGACGCCGGATTGATATGCTGGTCGCCTGTCATGAACACAGCGTCCTGCGAGGTGTTTTCTTCGATGAATGCTCCCGCCTCTGACTCCTCCGCGGAGAAAAGACGATAGTCGCTGACGCATTCTCTTGCGATGGACAGCGTGCCGGAGCAGAAGAACACAAAGCAGCACAGAACTGCCAAGGCATAGCGTGAGCGCAGGCCGCGCAGCCTGTCAAAGAGCGAAACGGCATAGTCCGCTGCCAGCACCGCGCACAGCATATACCAGACATAGAACAGCTTGTTATTGTCATACTGGTTGGGCTGAAAGCGGATGAATTCAGCCAATATAAAGGCAACAAACGCACCGGAGGCAATCAGCCGCCGCTTTTGATTTTTTTCAAGCAGCGATAGGAGCAAAAGCACGAACGGCAGGCCGATGTTCTTCAGGTAAAACCAGAAATAGCCGTCCTGCATGCCGTTTCCGTACAGGTTGTTAACCCAGTTGAATTGAAAGATAAGAAAGTTCCCGTTGTCGGAGGTCTGCGAAAATGTCCAGGTGATGAGCTGCGGCACGGATAAAACAGCCGCAATGCCGCCATACAAAAGCCATTCCGCAAAGCAGTGCTTTTTTTGCTTTGAATGGAGAAGCTGATACGCCATAAAGCCCAAAGAAATCATTGCCAGTGCCGCGTAGGAATGCGTATGCACCATCGGCAGCGCGCCGGCCATAACGCCCAGCAGGACGCACTGCCGCGTGTTAATCGGCTTTCCCGTATCCGGTGTCCAAAGGCTGTCGGCGCAAAAATCATATAGGAGATACAGGCACGGCAGGAGCATTGCCCAGCCGCCCATCGTCGTGCGCTGCGGAATCAGCATATCGGCAATGACATTGCTCCAGCGAAGGTTATACTGCGTAAATTCCGTATGGTTGGTCGGCGCCTGATACCAACCATCCAGCACATTTTTAAGCCGTCCGGACAGCGAAGAAAATGCCTGAAGCTGATTGTTGCCGTAGCTGCCGAGGGAGACGTTCTGCATATCGAAAATATAGACGAACCCCAGCCCGCCGTTGATAAAAAACAGTAGCGCCGCCAGCACGGCGCCACGCCGCGTGTCCGCAAGCCGTGCCGCCAGCAGAACATATCCGGAAAAAACAAGCGCCAGCAAAAGCACGCTGGGAACGATGACGGCAGCCCGCAGGGGCAGACCGAACAGCATAAAGGTCGTTGAAAAGCTGTCTGTCAAAAACGGATAGCAAAGCCGCGTGCCGGGATAAATGGAATAGTCTGCCGGAAAATGCGCGTTGCGAAGGGAGGAGATGATTGACAGATGCAGATTTAAATCGCCGTAGGTGCTTTGTCCGACGTGCAGCGAGCCGTCCGTTTCCGGCCGAATGACATGTGTGCAAAGCAAATAAAGCCCCAGCAACGTCATCGGAAGCGCCACAAAAAGAAGCGGCGGCAGCAGTGCCTTGTCCTTTTCGTCAAAGCGCACGGCGGGCAGCCTGCTTCTTAGAAAATAAGCTGCTGCGCACAGCGCCGTCAGCGGAAGCAGAGCCAGTAAATGCCCGCGCACGGAAAAAGCGTCTATGAGCGCCGCAAGCGCTGGCAGCCACATACATAAAAGAACGCCCAGCGACAGTCCGAGCCATACCCGAATCGTCAGCCTTTTTTGGGGCAAAAGACAGCGGACGATAAAGCATCCCGCCAACAGATAAATCAAAACATAAAAAACAGCCGCCACGCATTTCCCTCCAATCCGATTTATTATAGGATAGTTTGCGGGGAAAAGCAAACCGAAAGCGCGATGCTGCATGATTTTTACAGAAATTTCATGAATGTGTCAGAATGCAAGAGCATCTTTTGAACGTGTGTGTTGAATATGGCAGCTGAGATATCGGGGACAATGGAAAAAATATTAGCGTAAAATAGTTCTGGGAGAATAGAGGTGCAGGCCGGAGAGGAGCGGATA
>CAVDRM010000019.1:0-41178 GCA_963611355.1 Anaerovibrio sp. | reverse complement strand
ATCGTATCTGACACAAAATTCACGATTTATCGTGCCCCTCATTTGTGCGGTGCTACCTTAAAACTTTCAATCTTGCCTGATTTTAATGGATGAGCGGATGTGTCAGGCTGATGTTAAAATATTGGCAGCACACAGCAAAAGAATAAAAACTACCGCCGCGTTATATAGCGTTTTAACAAAGTCGTTTCTTGTCCGTCCGGCGATTTTGCGTCCGATAACGCCGCCCAAGATGCCTGCAGCACAGGCGATGAGGAGCATGGAAAGCGGCGGCCGAAAACTGTCCGCGATCAGCGCCGTCACAATGCCCGCCGTTTGGCTGAGCACAATGATGAACAGGGAATACAGCGCGCTCTCTTTATGACTCATGCCGTAAAAGCCCGTCAGAATCATCATATTCAGCGGGCCGCCGCCGATTCCTAAGAATGCTGCGAAAAGTCCCAGCAGCAGACCGGCAAGCAGTCCCTCACCCGCGGAACGTTCAACCGGCTTCGCAGTTTGATGCTTGACGGAGAAAATCAACACGCAGGCCATGACCGCAAACAGCACCGCATTTTGGACGCATTTAACGGCGACATCCGCTTGAACAAAAGCGCTGAGCACATTGAACAGCAGCTTGCCTATCACCCCGCCTGCCGTGCTGCTCACCGCCAAAGGAACTGCAATCTTCATGGCCAGCTTCTGCTGCTGACTTTTCTGCACGTAGTTTTTCCCGATGCTGAACAGCGACATGGACAGCACCGAAAACGCAGACAGAAGACTGAGCATTTTTGTGCCGAGCCCCGAAAGCGTCATGTCCAGCAGGGGCTTGATGATTACGCCCCCGCCAATGCCGCTGATCGCCCCGATCATTGTGCTGAAAATGCACACCGCAAAACAAATGAGACTGCCGACCATGTGCTGCCTCCGAACAAGCATTGCCTTTTCATTTTAACGTCAAGTGTTGAAATTACCATATCACATGCTATGACAATCAGCATCTTTTCTGCCGAAATTCTGCGCCGAATGTTATTCCTTTCCTCTATCCCGCCGGTTGCAAAATGCACTCCTCAGCCAATTTTCGCCTTTCTCAATGCCAACACCAGAATCGGCACAAGCACGATTTGCACGATGATGCCGGGAATGGCGTTCAGAATAGCGCCGCCTAAAAACATCGTCCATGTGAATGCGCTGCCAGACACGCCGGACAGGATAAGCCGCACAATGCCCCAGACCATGCGCCCTGACAGCATAGCGCCAAACAGTGAAACATATACTGCCCACGGTTTTGCCGGAAGGTGCTTGTCAAGCAGCCCTGCCACCAATCCGTAGGTAAACAGCTCAAAGCACATGGCGATGCCCGTCGGAAACAGCGGCGGCATACCAAAGAGCGCAAAACGCAAAAGCGGCGCGACCGCGCCTACACACATGGCGTAGACAGGGCCGCACAGGAAGCCGCACAGGAAAACAGACAGATGCATTGGTGAAAGCGCCTGCCCAACCTGCGGAAGCTGCCCTGTCAGAAAAGGCAAAACAAGGCACAGAGCCAAGCACAGGGCGGCAAAAACAAGAGGCTTAAATTTAGGACTGATTTGAAGCATATTTTCCCCTTTCGCTGTGAGACGTCTTACCGTTTGTTCCACAGCATCTTCGGACGGCATTTTCATTTCCGCTTTGCCGTTTGCATACAATGCATCTCGAATTTTTGATATGATGCAGATGTCAAGCAATATGAGCTGAAGCTGTCCGTTCAAAATATTTTATATGAAGCATAACGAGCTGCCGCTCCTGTCCTCAGCGACCGCACGGATGAGCAGGCGCATTATCCCGATAGTGGCTGTTTTCCGCCGGAGTTTTCATGTCCATAAAGTTCTTGCCACAAGCGAACGCCGCGCACTCTAAGCTCTGCATTCATACTATTCAGCAAATCTCAAACCTGTGGCCTCAGAAAAAGCAACGTATTCCTGCTGGCGTGGCAGCGTAGCCAAAAGCATCCATGCGAATAATCGCAGCACCATGATCCATCAACAACGCTAAATTTTGATGCGTGAATGTTCTGGATTGAATGTACACCATGCCTTTTTATTTGTATCATCTGCAAAATGACATTCCGCACAAGAAAGACCTGATTTATGGCGCAGTATTGCATCCTCCTGCTGCTGAGCAGGCTCACCATCAGGCAAATGCCTCGAATACACATTGAACGACATGCCCGTGCTTGTACGGTGATAACTTTGTATGTTTATTTATTTAAGGCTTTTTCAATGCTCTTTCTCGCCGGAGCGACCATCAGCGCAAAGCACACGCCTGCCGCGCCCTGCAAAAGATTGGGAACGATGCTGCCGACTGCACCGGACAGCCCATAAGACAAAATGAATGCCTCGACCAGAAAATATCCCGCTACCATCCACAGTTCACCGGCAGCATAAGCGATGATTTGATGCTGCCAATCCCGTTTCCCTTGCAGCAGCCGTCCGCACAGCAGCGACATCACGCCCTTAATGATAAAAGTCCACGGCGCATAGACCGCATAACCCTGTAAAAGATCAGCCAGCGCACTGCCCAGTGCCGCTGCCACGGCGGACACAGGTCCTAAAAGCAGGCTGCCGAAGAGAATGACGCCATCGCCCAAATTAGCATATCCGATTGCCGTCGGCACCTTCAGCAGCATGGTAAAGCAGGCCACCAGCGCCGTCAAAATGGCCAAAACAGCCATTTGTTTTACTCGTTTGTCCCCGTTCATTTTTTATCGCCTCCTGCCCTGTTCTGATTGTTCGAAACAGCGTTATCATAGTGAAAAATTCTCAATCTGTCAAGCCTTTTGATGCATCAAAAAAGTTTTTCTCTTCTTCATTTTCATCTTGTGAATAGATATGCCGATATGTTATAATTATGTACCTAATGGAGGGTTGTATGCAGTATCGAGCGATTTTTCTGTATGCCAATTCCAGCCGCTCCTTCAGCCAAGAAACTGCAGGGAAGGTCTTTGAAAGGCTGAAAAAGGAAAACCTGCGCGTTTTCTGTGAGCCTTGGCTGGCAGAGCGCTTGCCCGGCGCTGAAAGCAGGGAGCTCAGTGATATGGGAACCGCGCTTGATGCGCTGATTGTCGTCGGCGGGGACGGGACGCTGCTGCGTGCCGCGCCGGACGCTGTCAAGAACGGCGTTCCCATGCTGGGCATCCACACCGGCACGGTCGGTTTTTTGATGGAAAGCACCCACGAAACGATGGATGCGGCGCTATCGAGGCTTCTTTCGGGAAACTATGCTTTGGAAGAAAGAAGCATGCTGCAATGCCGGATGAGCGGGCTTGAAAACGCTCTGGCGCTCAACGACATTGCCATCACCCGCGGCGAAAATCCGGGGCTTCTTAACATCCGCATTCACGCGGACGGCGAGCATATTTATGATTTGTCCGGCGACGGCGTTCTTGTTTCAACCCCGACCGGCTGCACGGCCTATTCCCTATCCGCAGGCGGTCCGATTGTCCGGCCGAACACCCCTGTGATGACCATCATTCCACTCTGCGCCCGCCAGCTTTTGGCGCGGCCCGTCGTGCTGCCCGCTGACGCCAGCATTACATTAGAGGTCGCCGTATCCGGTCCTGCGCACCCCATCATTTCTCTGGACGGGCAGAAGGTGTGCGTCATTCAGCAGACCAGAGCTCTCAAAATCTGTCGGGCGGCCAAGTGCGTCCGCTTCATCCGCTTTGAGGAGCAGAGCTTTTTTGAGCATCTCCGGATAAAGAGCGCGATGTGGAATCAGTTTTAATTTGATAGTCTTTGACAATCTGTCAGAAAAAAGCCCGATTGGAGGATACGATTATGAAAAACGCCCGCCAAACTGCGATTCTTTCCATCATCGAAACAAAGGACATCGAGACGCAGGAGGAGCTGGCCAATGAGCTGAAGGCAATAGGCATCACATCGACCCAAGCCACCATCTCCCGCGACATTAAAGAGCTTCGCCTGCTCAAGGTGCTTTCCGCCAGCGGAGGGTATAAATATGCAACGGCGGAAAAGGCCGATCACGGCCTGTCTGACCGCTTTGCCCGTATTTTTGTGGACTCCGTTTTGTCCATCAGCTATGCGAACAACATCATCGTTATCAAGACCCTGTCCGGCAGTGCCAATGCCGCGGCGGAGGCGATTGACAGTATGCGCTGGCCGGAAATTCTGGGCACAATGGCGGGCGACAATACCATTATGGTCGTCACCCGCAAGAATGAGGAAGCGCCCGTCATCGTCGATGCGCTCAAGGACATTATCGGCCGCTAAGATTGGGCGTTAAAGGAGAAAATCTATGCTGGAATCTCTGCTCATCCGAAACATCGCGCTGATTGATTCTCTGACTGTTTCCTTCGGCTCAGGGCTTCATGTGCTGACGGGCGAAACGGGCGCCGGCAAGTCTATCATCGTGGATGCGCTGCTGCTTCTGCTTGGCGGGCGCGCCTCACGGGAGCTGATCCGCACGGGCAGCGATAAAGCCTATGTGGAGGGGCAGTTCAGCGTGTCCTCCTGCGCCCCCGCATCGGAGTTTTTGAAGGCCAATGAATTAGAGGCCGAAGACGGCAGCATCATCCTCTCTCGTGAAATCACCGCTGCCGGACGTTCCTCCTGCCGCATCAACGGCATCCTCTTTCCCCTCTCCCTCTATCGCTCGCTTGCCGCCATGCTGATGGACATCCACGGCCAGCATGAATGCCAGTCCCTCATGGATGAAAAGCAGCATCTGCGTCTTTTGGATGCCTTCGGCGATGCCGCGCATCGGGCGCTGCTGACCGCCGCCGCTCATGATTATCAGGCGATGAAGGAGACTGCAAACGCCTTAAACAAGCTCAAACAGGACCTGCGCGCCCGGCAGGAACGGGAGGATATCCTGCATTATCAGCAGCAGGAGCTGAAGAACGCGCATTTGGTGCGCGGCGAAGAAGACGAGCTGATTCGGGAGCGGGACTTAAATAAAAACGCCGAAAAAATCAAATCCCGTCTGCGGGATGCCTATGCACAGGTGTACGGCGACGCCCGCTCCGCCTCTGCCTTGGATGCCCTCCGCGCCGCTGTATCCTCCTTAAAGGAGCTTTCCCCCTTTGACGCGGAATTCAAGGATTTGGCCGAGCGCACCCAAAGCCTGTATTATGATGCCGAAGATATCGGCCTTACGCTTCGGGACAAATTAGACAGCCTGAATTTCGATGAGGATCGCATGGAGGAAATCATGGCGCGGCTGGATCAGCTTCGCCGTCTTTCCCGCAAATACGGTGCAACGACCGATGATATGCTGGATAAGTTAGAAGAAATCAGCCGTACACTGGATAACCTCTCCCATGCGGATGAACGGCTGGACGAACTGGAAAAAACGCTGGAAAAGCAGAAAAAGCAGTATCATGTCTCCGCCAAGGCGCTGTCGGAATCGCGCAAAGCGCTGGCAAACAGCTTTGAAACGCGCATGGAAGTACAGCTCAATGACCTGAATATGCGCGGCACTCGCTTTGCCGTCTCTCTGTCCTCCGGTGCTGAAACGGTCTCCGGCACGGATGAATGTGCCTTCCTGATAGCGCCGAACCGCGGCGAAAAGCTGCAGCCGCTTTCGCTGACAGCCTCCGGCGGCGAGCTGTCGCGCCTGATGCTGGCCATCAAATCCATCGCGGCGGCGCAGTCGCTGATTCCATCAATGGTCTTTGATGAGATAGACACGGGCATCAGCGGACGCACTGCGCAGGTTGTCGCCGAAAAAATGGCGGACATTGCGCGGTATCGGCAGGTGCTTTGTGTGACGCATTTGGCGCAGATTGCGGCGATGGCCGACCGTCAGTATCTGGTCGAAAAGGCGTTCGACGGTCAGCGTACGGTCACGCACATTGCTGAATTGGACGAACGGGGACGCATTGACGAATTGAGCCGCATGGTCGGCGGTGCGGATGCGGACAGCGAAAGCGCACGCTCCCACGCAAAAGCGCTGCTCTCTCAGGCAAGGGATTACAGAAAATAAACGGGGTCTTGCATGAGAACCATTTCTTGTGCGTTAAAGAACGTTTTTTTCCCCACCTATTTCATGAAGACAAATTCAGTAAAATCGGTGGCACAGCGTATCATGATAATAGTGCGTAATTCGATATGATGATGGGAGGTTTTGGAATGAATAAGCTCCGAGCGGCCGTCATTGGTCTTGGCTTTATCGGCGTTCAGCACATTGATGCCCTGCGGCGTGTGCCGATAGCGGAGGTCGCGGCCGTCTGCACACGAAACGAGAAAAAGCTGCGCTCTGTCTGCACGCAGTATCAAATTGGCAAAGGCTGTACGGACTGGCATGAGGTCGTCGCCGACCCGAATATTGACGTCATTCACAACTGCACCCCGCATCATCTGCACGACGAAATCAACCGTGCCGCCATCTTAGCCGGCAAGCATGTGTACAGCGAAAAGCCGCTGAGCCTGACCGCTTCCGATGCACGGGAAATGGTTCTGCTTGCGCGGGAGCATCATGTAGCGGCAGGCTTAAACCACCAGTACCGCATGAATGCCGCCGTGCAGGAAATGAAAGCGAGGCTTCAAAAGGGGCTGTCCGGCAGGACGCTGATGGTTACCGGCTGCTATTTGCAGGAGTCCGGCTCGCGCCCGACGGACTGGTCGCCGAAAATGGACCGCACCGGCTGCGCCCGCGTGCTGAATGACATCGGCACCCACTGGGCGGACACCGCGTGCGCCGTTCTGGGACAGCCGATTACCGAAGTCTTTACAGATATATGCATCCATTACCCTGTGCGGACGGACGAGCAGGGCGTTCAGCACTTCATGAACACCGAGGATTCCGCGATGGTGCTGGTGCGCTTTGCCGACGGGACGCCCGGCCAGCTTTTCACCAGCAAGGCGGCGAACGGTCATAAAAACGACCTTCAGGTCAACATTTGGGGTTCGGAATACAGCATGGAGTGGGCGCAGGAAGTTCCTGACCGCCTCGTGCTTGGCCGAAAGGGAACGGGTTTTGAGACCGTGTATATGAATCCGAAGACCTGCCAGCCGGAAACCCTGCCCTACATCACCGCCCCGATGGGGCACATGATGGGTTGGCCGGACGCCCTGCGCAACGCTGTGACCGTCTTTTATCAATCTATCGATGACGGCACATTTCTCAATGAAAAGCAGCCGTATTCCACCTTTGCCGACGGCTTTATGGGCGCGTCCTTTGTCGAAGCCTGCGTCCGCTCCGCCGGGGAGCGGAGATGGGCGGAGCTTGAAAAGCTGTAATACGAGTCCTATCACTTGCGGCTTCACTGCATCGCCTGCGCAGTGAAGTCCTTATTATAAAACGTAAAAATAACTTTCATTTTCAGGGATAAAATTGCCCGCATCCTGCGTTATATGATTGAAAGTATGTTCAAAGGAGCGATGGTCATGCGCAGAGTATCCGTCTTTATCACCTTCCTATGCATTGCCTGCTTTGCCTTTTTCCCCGCGCTGGCCAACAGTTGGGGCGTGACCGGCAGCATTGCGGCCAGTTATTTTTCCTTCACCAGCCTGTACAACGAATACTCTGCGCTGGCGCAGAGCAAGGATAGAGACAATATGAATGCCGTTGCGATGAAAAACAGATATCATGTGCAGCTGCTCATCCTGTCCGCTGACAAGAAGAACAAATGCTCCGCCGTGACCGTCTCCACGGCAGCACTTTACCAGCCGGAATGGTCATGGCATGAAGCCCTGACGCTGACGCTTTCCAAAGATAAGCAATTAACCGTTTCCTATGCGGGCTTGTCAGCCGAAGAGTATACATTTGATTTGAGTCGGGATGATTTTCCGCTGATCAGCGCGTGTATCAAAAACGGCTATACCACTGTTCGGATTCAGGCAGAAAATCAGGCGCTGCAGTATTCAGACGGCACGGTACAGGCGATATTTGCTCAATATATCACCCTTCATAATTTCAGCATCACACAGTTTCCCAAGTCTGTTGAAGCTGTCGAACGTATGAACACGCTGCTCAGCCGATATACGAATGTTCTGCCGTCCGCCCAAACCGTTGCGGCTATGTCGAACGGCAAGCAAAGCCCGACGCCTGTTTATTCCGCGCCGTCCGCCGCTTCCTATCGCGCCGCAAGCGGCAAAGCCTCGCTCAGCATCGGCGATTCTTATCAAGCATACGGCGTCTCCGGCGATTGGACGCTCGTTGAATATTCCGTCAGTCTGCGGACGAGCAGAATCGGCTATGCGAAAACCGATGAACTGAAAAATACGCCCATTCAAGATCTGTCGCTGTCTCATGAAACCGTAACGCTTCAGTCGCCCGCCTTTTTAACGGACGACCCGCACGTCAGCCAGCACACAACGGTCTGTCTGCAGACCGATGCAAAGGTCACTTATTTAGCGACGCTTCTCCCCTATCATATGTATGTCGAAGCGGAAGCGGACGGGAAAACGGTGCGCGGCTTTATTCCGCTCTATGCCGTTCAGACGGAAGAAGAGGCTGCCGCAAGCCGTGTGACAAAAGTGCCGAGAGTGACCACTGCCCCCGCGCCTTTTACTGAGCTGGAAATCCCGAAGCGGGACTTCAGCGTGCTTCATGATGCCGTTTCCCCCATCGGCTTTGCCACGGTCAACGAGGACAGGGTCAACCTGCGCAAAAAGCCCAAAGGCGACATCATTGATAAATTGGAAAAGGGAAAGACCGTCTATGTTCAGGACACGATCGTGTCCGGCAAAACGACATGGTATCAGGTGAGCACGGTCATCGAAAAAAGGGTGTATACAGGCTATATTGACAGCAGCTTTGTAGATACGATTCACGACCAATATTCCCGCATTGTCGATATCGCCTGCTCCAATCAACATGTTGTGCTGCTGCATGATGACGGCACGGTCAGCGCCATCGGCGATGGCGGATACCGCGAGGCGATAACGGATGGCATTGACCAATGGCGCAATGTTGTCTCCGTCAGCGCGAGCTTTTTGACCTCTTTGGGGGTCACGAAAGACGGTCATGTTCTTACTACGGGTTTTCGCTGCAGTGATGCGGCTCAGTGGACGAACGTACTGTCGCTTTCGACAGGCTGCGGCAATAATTGGGATTTTGTCGCGGGAATCACGACAGGCGATATTCTTATCTCAAAAACAAACCCCGTGGGTGATGCAATCGGGGATACTCTGGTCGGCGAAAAAATCAAACAGTTGGATTATATGAACAGCGAATATGGCGTTGTTTATCTGCTGGAGGACGGCACCGTCCATGCATCGGGCTCGTTATTTGAAAAGCAGAAAGAATCCAATGCTGCCCTGCTGAAGGGATTGACCCATGTCAGGCAGCTTGCCGTCGGCAATACGCATGTCGCCGCTCTGCTCGAGGACGGCACGGTGACCTGCGTCGGCTCACGAACCGCTGCCGCTGTGTCTTCTTGGCACGACATTGTGCAAATCGCTGCCGGCAATGATTACACCGTAGGGCTTCAGGCAGACGGCAGCGTCGTTTTTGAAGGCTTAAACACCTATAACATCAGGGACGAAGTCATCAAGTGGCAGAACATGATAAAGCTGACCGCCGCCGAGAAGTTTGTTGTCGGCCTGCGCAGCGACGGCACGGTCGTGATGGCAGGCGAGTACTCCTTCCAGCCTCGGTAAATTAAGACAGCGCCGGACAAATGAAGCGGCAAGATAAACGATAGAAGCTCGCCGCTCCGAATCAAACGGTGATGCCTCAGATTTCAAATCCTGCCTCCATCAGCAGGGCGCGGACGACCGCCATCGGCAGGCCGATGACATTGGAATAGCTTCCCTCAATGGAATCCACAAACATCCCGCCTATACCCTGCAGGGCATACGCGCCCGCCTTGTCCATCGGCTCTCCCGTCCTCACATAACGGCGGATGACCGCATCGGTCAGCGGCGAAAAATGAACGCGGGAAATATCGGAAACGCTTTTTTCGTGACCCGGCCACAGCAGAGTTACGCCGGTATAGACCTCATGCCACACGCCTTGAAGCATTCGGAGCATCCGAACGGCGTCCTCTTCGTCCCTGGGCTTTCCCAGCACCTGCCCCTGAATGGCGACCACCGTATCGGCGGACAGCACCACGCTGTCCGGATGCCGCTCGGCGACCGCCCTGCCCTTCAGCAGCGCATTCTGCTCTACGATTTCCTGGGGGGTGCCATGCCCCGTCTCTTCAACATCGGCCGCCTGAATGATAAAATCCAGACCCGTATAGCCCATCAATTCGCGTCGTCTGGGTGACGCGGAAGCTAAAATTATCTTTTGCGGCATATTCAAATCAAATATTTTCCTTTCATGTTGTGCTGCGCTCAATATGTCAGCCGTCTCGCATCAGACGGACTGTACTCGTGCGCCCATCAGACCTTCGCCGCAGGGCAGCAACCGGCCAAGCGCCATTATAGCACAAGAGCACTGCTGCGCATAGGCATTACCGAAATTTTCCATTTGCTTCATTAACCAGGGAAGCGGCTGCTCATCTGTCAAACGCAGCCGCTTACATGATTGATTACGGAAATTATGACGATACCGCTTCCGTTCTGCCGATAATTCCCCCGCCCAAGCACTCCTCACCGTCATACAGAACAGCGCTTTGCCCCGGCGTGACGGCACGCTGAGGCGTATCATAGACGATATGGAGCGCATCGCCGTCTCTTGTGACCGTGCAGCCCTGATCCGTTTGCCGATAGCGGAATTTGGCTGTCAGATGAAGCGGCACACCGTTCGGAAGCGCATTGCGGACAAAGGTTGCGTCCGTACAGAGGCAAGCCTTGGAATACAAAAGCTCGCTGTCTTCTCCCTGCACGACAATCAGCCGATTGTTTTTTAAATCCTTATCCACCACAAAGAAGCTGCGCCCGTCTCCGCGTCCGCCGATGCCCAGCCCGCGGCGCTGACCCAAGGTGTAATACATCAGCCCTTCATGACGGCCGACCGTCTCACCCTCAGGCGTAACTATGTCGCCCGGCTTTGCGGGCAGAAACTCAGAAAGAAACTTTTTAAAATTCCGCTCACCGATAAAGCAGACGCCCGTCGAATCCTTCTTTTCGCTCACGGGCAAACCATTTTCCCGCGCAAGCGCTCTGACTTCCTGCTTTGTCATGCCGCCGACGGGGAAGAGCGATTCTTTAAGCTGACCGCTCTTTAACATATACAGAAAATAGCTCTGGTCCTTATTGGGGTCAGCGCCGCGCAGCAGCGCCCCCTGCTCGTTCGTGCGCACAAAATGCCCCGTCGCCATGCGTCCCGCGCCCAGCTGCATGGCAAAATGCAGGAATGCTTTGAACTTGATTTCCCGATTGCACAGCACATCGGGGTTTGGCGTGCGTCCGGCACGGTATTCGGACAGAAAAACCGAAAACACGCGCTCCATATATTCCTTGGCGAAGTTCACGGAATAATAGGGAATGCCTATCACGTCGCACACGTCGCGCACATCGCTCCAATCGCTCTCCGCCGTGCAGACGCCGTTTTCGTCCTTCTCTTCCCAATTTTTCATGAACACGCCCACAACATCATAGCCCTGCTTTTTTAAAAGCAGCGCCGCAACGGAGGAATCGACTCCGCCGGACATACCGACCACTACGCGCATCACAGAACGCCCCTTTTCAACAGCATGGGCGGCAGTTGGCTGCGGATTTCCTGAGCCACCTGCTCCCTCGTTCTCCTTCCGTCCACCACCAAAAATCGCTCCGTATCCAGCGCCAGCATTTTTTCATACGCATTCTCCACGCGGGCGAAGAACGCTTCATTCTGCTGTTCTATCCTGTCCGGCTGCGTTGCGTGAACGCGGCGGGCAATGGCGGTCTGATGGTCTATCTTTAAATATACCGTCACATCCGGCATGCAGCCGTCCACGGCAGGCTCATTGATTTTCAGCACCTTTTCCGTTCCCAGCTGCCGTCCGCCGCCCTGATACGCCACGGACGAATCCAGAAACCTGTCGCTGATGACCACCTTGCCCGCCTGAACGCACGGTCGAATGACGTCATGCACATGCTGAGCGCGTGAGGCGGCGAACAAAATGGCCTCCGCCACATCTGTCAGCCCATTTTCCTTCTGCGCAAGCAGGATATCCCGTATGCGCTCGGCCACGGGGCAGCCGCCCGGCTCGCGGGTCATGTGAACGGCATAGCCGAAATCATCCAGCAAGCCGATCAGCGTCTTCATCTGTGTCGTTTTGCCGCAGCCGTCCAGCCCCTCTACGGAGATAAAAAAGCCGTGCTCGCCGACTGCTTCGCCCAATAAAAGCGTTTGAAGCCCCTGCACATCCGAAACCGAATAGGTGGGTTTTGCCGACAGCACATCTTCATTTTTTCCATACCCGTACAGTACGGCAATGCTGTCAATGCCCGCATCCCGTGCGCCGATGATATCCCCTGCCGTATCCCCCACCATGACGGCGTGCTTTCCCGCAGGCAGTACACGCCGAATCAACTTTCCCTTATCCGCGTGCAGATCCTGCGGAGCCGGTCCCGCAACCTTGTCAAAATACCGCAAAAGCCCGTAATAGCGCAGAATGTCGATAGAGGTATGCTCCGGCTTGCCCGTTGCAACGGCCAGATAAACACCGCGCTCGGAAAGAGCGCGGAGCAGCGGACGAATCCCCGCAAACACCTTGTTTTCGCGCCAGCCGATGGGCAGATACCGCTCCCGATAATCGTCCGTTGCACGGGCGGCCTCCTCTTCATTCATGCCGCAATAGCGCATAAAGCTGTCCGCCAGCGGCGGGCCTAAAAAAAGCTGCAATATATCATCCGAAGGAACGGGACGCCCGGCCTTTTGCAGCGCATAGCGCGTACATTCCACAATGCCCCGTCCGGAATCCGTCAGCGTTCCGTCCAAATCGAAAATCACCGCATCATACTGCATGCAATTCGTCCTCACAGTCTGGAAAATCTATATATCGACCGTTTTTTATGTTTTTTAAAAAACACAAAAAATTTCGGTACGGCCATAGCAAATCACTCCTTTATAGCATAGTATATCATTTGACTTTCAGAAATTCAACAAAAGAATTTCCCGTATCCATGGCTTCCGTATCTGCAGCATTATTTGCAGAAAGACTTTCTTTCAGAATAATTTCTGCCCAAGCGATTCGGGAAAAGCATCAATGCATTTTTGAATGCCGTTGCCCGGTCAAAATAAAAGCGGTTCTTTCGCCGACTTCCTTTCATGCATCTTACATAGTAATATGGATTTTCTTTAGAAATATGGAAAAATTGCAGGCGAAAATCTTTTTTTGAAACTCATATGGAAAAAAAGTATGGACGCGGTCTTAGAAAATTGCATTTGAAACAGTTTTTTTCTTTGGTAAAATTATAGCCATAGAAAATATCTTTTATTCGGCGAGAACGATGACGAAGGAGGGGTGTGTGCAGCAGGAAAATCGAAAACGGCTTTTTCTGCTTTGAAGCGTCATCGCGGGCGGGATGATGCGCGGCCGTCTTTATACGTTCTGACTTTATGGCGCAATTCAGCAGTACCGCCTTTCCGACCGTCAGACAGTCGCTTCCTGCAAAAGCTCCAATTTGCGTCAAAATAACACTTTAGCCTTTTTTGACCTTGCCTGATAAAATCGTCGTTTTCTTGTCTATCTTTGCGCGATACCGCCTTAAACACCAAATGTAAAGGAAACGACCTGACGCAAAAGCATGATTTATCGTACTGCCTCATATGTGCAGCGCGATTTTCATAAGTCTTATTTTTGAGGAGGAGCATCCGTGAAGCCTGTAAAAAAGCACACAGCACCGTTGCGGAGTATCGTTTGCACCGTGACGGTGGCAGCCTGTTTACCGAGAGCGCCGACAAGGAGTGTATCTTCAAGTCTGCACTCAATATATGCCCGATAAAGGCAGCGCTGCAGGCGCAAGGCGTTATGATGGGCAATCATCATGGCAGCCAAGCTGTGCGGCGGAGCCGTTATGAAAAGGAGACATTGTGTTTATGGCAAAGCATTCGGTTTGGATAAGGCTGCTGTCCCTGACGTTGGGACTGATGCTGGTATTCTCCTTCGGAGAATCAGCAGTCGCAGCAGAAAAAGCCGCAGACCCGCTCAAGGATCTCAAAAAGGCAGACAATGTGTGGGATCATTTTCCGTCTTCAACAAACATGGACAAAGCGGCGGTGAATACCTACACGATGGAAGGCAACTGGTCCTTCGCATCAGCACCGGAAGGCACGACGAACTTTACGACCATGACGGATATGTACTATATCCCGCGTTATGAGACGTGGTCGATTGCCTCCGGCATTGAAGCAGCGGGCGGCGCAGGCGATGTGCGCTGGGTTGCTCCGCAATTTCTGATGGAAAAATCCGTTATGTACAGCGTTTCCATACCGGCCTTTGTATACACTGCGCCTGTGTCCGGCACGATTAAAATCGGTGCTGCCGAAAAAATCAGCGTCGACTGGTGGAAGGACGGTCCGAACGGCATGCGGATTGCTATCTACAAGTCCAACCAGTACGGCATCATTGTTCCCATCTGGCCTGTCGGTGAGCGCTGGGTGACCTTAGGCGGCAGCAAGGACGCTGTTGGGACGAGCAGCAATAAGTATGAGTTCCAGCCGATTGAAATCTGCATCCAGGAGGGCGAAAAGCTTTACTTCGTTATGGATTCCAACGGCAGCGAAGCAGACGACAAGATTTTTTGGCAGCCGACAGTGGCTTACGTCAATGCCGAATACAATGCCGAGAACGATCCGGCGCTGGCCATGCCGGAGGCTGCCGTCCTGTCGGAGGTCGTTCCCTACGACAAGGGCGCGGCGGACAATACCTATGAACATGGCAATAACTGGCGCTTGGACTATGCTAAGGACGACAGCTACACGGCCATGGATACCTCTGCTTGGACAGACGCATGGAATTATATCTATTTCTACAGCAACATTCAAAAGGAAAAAGTCGATTGGAATACGATTGTTTACGACTACGGTCTCATTAAATCGACCTGCTGGGCAGACGCGGACTGGCACTATACCGGCATCTACCTCCAGCCCGCCGCGGACGGCAATGATGTTGCCTATTCCTACAAAGCGCCCCGCGACGGCGTGCTGAAGCTCGGCATGAGCGGTTCGTTTGCGCAGGACGCAGCGGGCAACCAAATCAGCCTTGCCGTTTATAAAAACAATATTCAGATTTGGCCGATGAATGAAGACTATGTGGTCGAATCCGACGGAACGGAAGAAATCGTGCTGACGCTTCCCGATGTGACAACGGCTGTACACGCGGGCGATGAACTGCACATCCGCGCTTCCTTGGTGACCGGCGTCGGTGATTACTGGCTCAAGGTCGAGCCGTCTGCGAAGTATACTTCCTTGGAATATGATGCAGAACAGGACGAAGAGTATAAGTTCCGGCAGATTGCAAGCTTTTCCTTAAAGGAGCAGTTCTCCAAGACCTCGCAGGGCGTGGGCAACTGGTACTATCTCTACGCGCCCATTGATGAAAATGAAGTGACCGAGATTCCCGGCTTCTATGAATGGGCATGGTGCGCCGGCGTTGAGGACTACAATGTGCCGCAGGTCTATGAAGGTCCTGTCGTTCTGCCGGGCACAATGTACGATGCGGTCATCGCGTTTAAAGCCCCGTATACCGGCACGCTCAAGTTCTACATGGAAGACACCATCAAGCTGGACGACAGCACCTATCTGAGTGATGCCGGCGACGGCTGCTATTACAGCGTTCAGCTTTCGAGCGACGGCGTAGTCACCAGCCTGACCGAACCCGTCTACGTTGCAAACGGCGCCACATCTGAATTTGAGCCGCTGACACTCGATGTCAAGAAAAACGAGTACATCTACTTCCGCGTCACGAAGGGTGCGCAGAACTGGCATGATACGCTGATTATCTCTCCGGCCGTTCAGTATATCACACTGGACGAGGAGGATGTCGGCATTGCCGATGGGCAGGAAGCCGACCGGACAGAGGCTGTGGCCGGAAGCACCTTGGATGAAACCGCCTTCCCAATGACTGCAAATGATTATGCTAATGCGGAGATGTATTCTATGACAGCAACAGAACTGACCGAAAAGGTCATCAATGGCGACCTTAACGAGGGCGCCGTCTATGAAGTGATCGGCCGTCTGAGCTTCAGCGGCATCACGGAGGATGCGGTTTATGACCTGAAGGGCATCTGCATCAAAGCCTCCGGCATTTCCGCTGAAGCGAATACGGGTGCGCTGACGCTGAAAAACTTCATATTGGACATCATCGATTCGGATGCCGATGCGGTGAATATTTCGGAATGCGCCAGTGTCACCCTGGAAAATGTTGAAATCAAGGGCACGACCACCGGCTATGCCGTATATGTCGCGAATGGCAGGGACGGCGCAGAAACCCTGCTGAACGCCTGCCGAATTGACGGCTCGTTCGGCGGCGGCGCTGTCGTATTCAACGGCAACGCCGGCGGAATTGCCGCCGGAACGCCCCAAATGATGAACAGCTTTATCCGGAACACCGCTGCGGCGGCCGTGGTTGACCTCTGCTCCTCCGGTGCGTTCCTGCTGAACAACAAGCTGGAGGGCAGCACGGATGCCGTGCAGTTTTATTCCGATGATGCCGTGCTGCAAAGCAACGAAATCAGCGGCAATGTCATCCTGTTCAGCGGCAATACGAACACATTGGTTGCGCTCAACGAGGTCACGGGCAATATCACCGCCGAAAACAGTGTGAACACCGTGATTTTGATGAACGAAGCGGTCTCCGTCACTGCCGTTGAAAATGAAAGCCTGACGCTGGTCAAGAACACTGTGTCCGGCAACGTATCGGTTGAAAAGACCGATTATCTGCTGGTGCAGGACAACAACATCTCCGGCTCTGTTTCTACGGCTGATTCAACCAATACCTACGGTGACGACCTCTACGACCCGACTGTCCGTGCGGAAAACGGTGTCAATGAGGAACTTCTGCCCAAGACCAATGTGGAGGTCTTTGCAGGCATGACGCACAAGACGGATGTGCGTACGGCGGACAGCCTTCTGAAGCTCAAGAATTATCTGAACAAGACTGCCCGCACCAGCACTTATGCCATCGTTCCTCCGGGGCTGTATACCGCCGAGGCGCTGTCACTGGCGGGCATTGAAAACTACAACGTGTATGCCTACGGCGTAGCCGTTGAGTTTGCGTCCTACGAGGGCAGTGTGTTCACCATGAACAACTGCGCCGATGTATCCGTGTACGGCCTGTATATCAGCCACATCAACAACGCCAACGGTCAGGCCACCATCATTGAAAAGGGCAAGGATTATGTCATTGCGCAGGCCGACCCCGGCTATCTGCAGGATTTGACCGACACGGCCTACTATTCCGGCGATGCCTCCTATGTGCAAGGCTTCCGTCCGAATGAAACCGTGCCTTATGCGGACATTGGCTTTAAGAGCATTACCTACCTTGGAGACGGCAAGCATAAGTGCGTCTTCTCCGATGAGGCCAGCAAGGAGCTTGAAGTCGGCGGCAAAATTACCAAACGCGGCAACGGCACGAGCGTCGTCGTTTTGACCGGCTGCGGCAATATCCGCTTTGAGGATGTCAGCATCATCAGCGGCGCCGGCTTCGGTTTCCAAGAGCGCGACGGCGATGGCGGCACGCAGCTTTACCGTGTGGCCATCACCCCCAAGGCCGCTCCCATTCTTGCGGCTGAATTTGATGTCAGCCAGTACAGCGCAGGCCTTACTTGGACGGACGATGAAGGCCGTCTGCGCGGCCCGAAGCCCCTGCTGTCCACCTGTGATGCAACGCACAGCACCAATATGCGCAAAGGCCCGCAGGTCGTCAACTGCCTGTTCGAAAAGATGACCGATGACGCTACCAACGTGAACGGCGAATTCGGCAAGGTCACGGCCTATGATGCCGCGACACGCAAACTGACCTACACCAAGGGCGACAATATGTATGAGGGACTCCCCGCCAACTTTAAGACCGGAGATACCGCTGTTCTCTTCACCCGCGGCGGCAAGCTGCTGGCGAAGGCAACGGTGACCGAGGAGCCTGCTTCCGGCGGCTGGCAGGTCTACGTTCTTACATTGGATCAGGATGTCGCAATCGAGTCCGGCACACTGATTGAAAATCTCTCCGCAAACGGCGCTGGTTTCCTGTTCGATAACTGCCTCGTGGATACCACCCGTTCCCGCGGCTTCCTTGTAAAAGCGCCGGACGGCACAATCAACAACTGCACCATCCGCAATGTCGGCATGGCGGCCATTCTGGTGAAGCCCGAAATTGAAGACGGATGGAACGAATGCGGCTATTCCCAGAATTTGACTATCACCAACAACATCTTTGAAAACACGGGTTTCTACAGGAATCGGACGATTTATGCCCCGATTGCGATTTCAGGCGACGGCCAGTTCACCTCTGACACCCAGTACCTGCTGCATGACAACATTCTCATTCAGAATAACGTCATCAAAAATCGCAGCACCGATTACGCGGTGTATGTGAACAGTGCTCAGAATGTGAAGATTCTCGGCAATGACTTTGGCACAAAGAAGGACGGCATGAGCAGCTGCAGCGTCAGCATTGACGGCGCCAATAATGTCGAAATCGCCGACAACGCCTATTCGCAGGACGATGGCAACATCGAAGTGACCGCGCAGACCCGTCAGGTCTACGGCGCTGATATGAAGCTCGCCCCCATCGGCGACTATGCCTTGGTGACGGCAGCCTCCGTTTACACCACCGAGGGTTGGCAGGTGGAGCTGACCATCACCAATGTGTCAGCTGAAACCAATGAATACACCCTTGCCTTTGCAGACAGCACCTCCAACGGCTTCATCGCAGAGGGCACGGAGATGCAGCCTCTGACATTGACCGCAGGCGAAACGCGCAAGCTGTACTTCCCCGTTGAAACCTTCCCCGGCGATATGACCCCGATGCAGAGCTATGCGCAGACTGACATTTTCGTGAGCATCCCCTCCGGCTCAAACGGCATCTTTAAAAATCAGGTCACCTTCAACGGAGCGCTCAAGGTCTCTTCCGAAAAGAACATCGACTGGCCGCTGGCTCCCGCCATCAGTAAGGAGGGCACAGACCGCACGGAATTCATCGCCTCTGTTGCCCGCTTTGCATGGGATCTCAAGAACCTCTACATGAAGGTCGTCGTCACGGATAACATCCATTACGACTGCCAGAATCTGGATGAATTCTGGGATTGGGACAGCCTGCAAATCGGTCTGATTCCGAACCGTGAAGAGATGGAGCAGTACGCCGTCTTCTTCGTCGGCCTCATCAAGAACAAAGCCAAGCTTGGCCTGGATGTTTCCACCATCGACAGCTTCAAGCTGACGGACATCACCGCCAGCGTGACCCGCGATGACGCTGCCCAGACTACGACCTACCTGCTGACCATCCCGTGGACGACCCTCGGCCTTAAAGAGCCGGGTACGGAAATCGGCTTTGAAATCGTTGTCAACGACCGTGATGATGAAATCAAGGACGGCGTTGGGCCGCAGCGGTGGAGCCGCTACTACATCGAATACTACGGCGGTATCGGCTCGGAAAAGAATCGCTCCCTATACGGAACGCTGACTCTGCTCGATGAACCGACGGACATTTCCGCCGCCCAATAACATGAGTAGGCATGAGCAAGCCCGTCACTTGCTGCGCGGCTTGTCTCATGCCTTCCCCTTTTTTCAAGCCTCATGCCGAACGAACGGATAAAAAGAGGCTCAATATGAGTTTCGCGCTTTGCGTGAAATAATAAATGATGCATATCGCCTTTTCCGCGGAGGGCGAGACCGTGACCGCATGGGTGCGTGCCAAGTATCTGGAGCGGCTCACCGATGCAGAAGCCGCCGCCATGAAGAACAGCATCGGCGATGCCGAGTATCAAGGAATGCCCCTCATGAACGCCGTGTTTGCCGCCGCGGAAGCCTATCAGACACCTTCATCTGGACGTCCGCCAACCCCGCCGTGGCCGATGTGGACAATGACGGCCTTGTGACGCTGAGCGGCATCGGCACGGTGACCGTCAAAGCCATGGGCAAGGACGGCGCGGGCGTCTATGCGCTGACCGTTACCGCAAAGGACGGCATCCTCTAAACGACTGTAACCGACATTCTTCGTGTTTCCGGTACCACAGCGAGCGGCGATTTGACCGTTAGAATCGCTGATGAGACCGGGCCATCGCCGTTACCGGCTATACCGGCAAGCGGCCAATGTGACCGTCCCCGCGTTGCTGGGCGGTGCGGATGTGACGAAAATCAGTGCAGATGCCTTTGCCGACAACACCACACTGACCTCCGTTTTTCTTCCCAACAAACTCAAGACCATCGGAGCACGCGCATTCAAGGGCTGCACAAAGCTGGCCTCCGTGAATCCGTAATGATGACTGATTCATGAAAGCCTAATACAGCATCGGGCTGTGAAGAACTGGTCGTTCTTCACAGCCCCTAATCTGTCAAATGATGCGGTGCGCTCTTACATACGGCTGATTATTTCCGTAACAGCACCCTCATGCATATAAATTCTCGGCACACGGCGGCCGATCATGGCGGTCGCCTCGTTGCGGTTAAGGTCTCCCCTATCTGCAAATTCATTGAGCGTAATGCCGTCTCCCAGCAGCACGGCAATGTCATTCGGCAGCGCTTCGGGGATGGCGCTGACATCCGCCATCATCTGATCCATACAGACAAGTCCCAAAACCCGTGCGCGTTTTCCGTGAATTTCGACTTCGCCGGCATGGGAAAGGCTTTTGGCATAGCCGTCCACATAGCCGACGGCCAGCGTTGCTACACGGGTGTCCAGCTGAAGCGGCATATCGCCATAGCCGATGCCCTCGCCTGCGGGAATCGTTTCAATGCGCGTGATTCGTGCACAGAAGCGTCCAACGGCCCGTCTTCTTTCAAAATGCTCATAGGCGGGCGGCATATTGCCGTACAGCGCCGCGCCGATGCGCACGGCATTCATCTGCCAGTCTCTGTATTTGACCAGCCCGATGGAGTCCAGCAGATGCAGCATTCGGAAGGAGTGACCCTTCTTCAAAAAAACGTCCGCCGCCGCACAGAAACGCTGATACTGCTCCCTGCTCTGCTCATCGCTGCGCAGCGCCAAATGGCTGTACAGCCCTTCAAAATCAATCCATTCGGAATATTGCAGGGCTTGGTCTGCCTGCTCATGCAGAAAGCCCAGCCGATGCAGACCGGAGTCTATTTTAATATGCACCGCTGCGCGAATCTTCAGCCGTTCCGCCGCCTCATAAATTTTGCGCGCGTTTTCAAGGCTGCCCGCCGTTAAACGGATGCCCTTTCGTATGGCCGTTTCCAGCCACACATCCGGCGTGACGCCCATGTTCAGAATCCATGCATTGGGCAGAACAGACTTCAGCTCCAGCGCTTCCTCCATACAGGCAACAGAAAAATGCCGAACGCCCGCTCGATACAGCATTCGCCCGATTGGCTGTGCGCCGTAGCCGTAGGCGTCTGCCTTTAAGACGCAAATCATCATCGTATCAGGCTTGCACAGGCTCTGCATTTCCCGATAGTTGGCAAGCAGCGCATCCTCGCTAACTTCCAGCCAAGCGCGGCTCGTTGCCCGCTCATATGAAACGGATTGAGACATGGCACTGCCTCCCATTATGCTTCCGACAATGCATTTGACAAAATAGCAAATTCCCGTACCGAAAGCTCTTCACCGCGCACATTGGCAGCAAGTCCGGCGGATGCCAGTAAATTAAGTGCCTGCTCTCTTTTCATCCAAAAAGCATTCATTAAGTTATTGACCAGCGTTTTCCTGCGCATGGCAAAGGCCGCGTTAACCAGCTTAAACAGCAGCTTTTCATCCTTGACCTCAAACGGCGGCGCTTCGCGGCGGCGCATGACCAAAAAGGCGCTGTCCACCTTGGGTGGCGGCGTAAACATACATGCGGGCACGGTCATGACGATTTCCGGCTCATAGAGCCATTGCGCACGGATGGCAAGCGGCCCGTAACCATCTTCCCTGGGGGCTGAACACAGTTTTTCCGCTGCCTCTGATTGCAGCATCACGTTGATTGACAGAATGGGCAGGTCGGATTTAAGAAGCATTTCCATCAGCGGCGTAGTCAAATAATAAGGCAGATTTGCTACAATATGGAACGCACCAAGTTCCCTTGTCAGCTTCGGCAGCAGAACGCGCATCACATCGCCGTGAACGACCTGTACATTCGAAAAATCAGCCAAGGCAACGCGCAAAATCGGCAGAAGGGTCTCATCGATTTCAAGCGCCAAGACACTTTTGCAGCGCTTCGCCAGCTCCTTGGTCATGCCGCCAGCGCCCGGCCCGATTTCAAAAATCGCATCATTTTCGCCGACTCCGGCCGCATCAACGAGCTGCGCAAAAAGCGTCTCATCCGTCAAAAAGTTCTGTCCCAAGCTATGTTTGTGGTGAAATTCCCGAGCACTGTTTTTTCCGCCCATCGTCAGCGCTCCATCCTGTGCAGGTCTTGAATGACCCGTGCGCGGTTTTCCGCCTTAAACAGCGCCGTTCCCAGCACCAAGACATCAGCTCCGTATTGATAAAGCATCGGCGCATTTTGCAGGTTCACGCCGCCGTCCACGGAAATGAGCCCCTCGTAGCCCATTTCACGAAGCCGCCTCACCTTCAGCGCACAGGCCTCCATAAACTTCTGCCCGCCGAAGCCCGGTTCAACGGTCATCACCAGCACCATATCCGCGTCCTTAAAATAAGGTCGAATGTCCTCCGGCGCTGTTTTGGGCTTAATCGACAGACCTGCCAACACATGCGGATGGGTCTTAATCTGTGCAAGCAAATCCGAAACGCCCTCCACCTCGGCATGAACGGTCACGGCGCTCGCGCCGGCTTTGGCAAAAGCATCAATAAATTCCTTCGGGTTATCCAGCATCAAGTGAACATCCCGAAAGCTTTTTGGAAAACGTCTGGTGACGGCACTCACCAGCGCAGGGGCAAAGCTCAGATTCGGCACAAAATGCCCGTCCATGATATCCAAATGCAGCCAGTCCGCGCCCTTTTGCAGCACATCGTCGATTTCCGAGCCCATGTCCAAAATATCAGCGGCCAATATGGACGGAGCGACCTTAATCATAACGTTTCCTCCATGCTTCCCTGGTTTCGTCCAATAAAATATGATAGCGCTCCAAGCGCTCCGAAGAAATCCGCCCCTGCTTCACCGCCTCCAGCACGGCACAGCCGGGTTCCTTCAAATGATAGCAGGGCTGAAAACGGCACTGCCCCGCATAGGGAACAAATTCAGGATAATCCTCCTGCAAAAGCACAGGGTCAATCGGCTCTTCATCAAGGGTCAGAAGGCTGAAGCCCGGCGTATCCAGCACCCGAATGCCGTCATGCTCAAACAGTTCGGCATGACGGGTGGTGTTTTTTCCGCGCAAAATTTTTCGGCTGATGCAGCCTGTTTCCACATTCAGCCCAAGCAGTGCGTTTAAGAGTGAGCTTTTTCCGACACCCGATTGACCGGAAAAGCAGACCGTCTGCCCGCGCAAGCAGGCTTTCAGTGCCTCTACGCCTGTTCCCTCCAACGCACTGACGACAAAAACAGGCACATCTGCCTTTTCATACTGACGCTGAATCAAATGTGCCGGCTCACTGTCTAAATCATCCTTGTTGACGATTAGGACGCAGCGGAGACCATCGCGCCGCGCTAAAACGAGCAGCTTATCTATCAGCAGAAGATCCGGCTTCGGCTCGGCCGCCAGTATGACGGCCAGCAAGGTCGCATTCGCAACCGGCGGACGAAAGCATTGGCTGGTGCGCGGGAGAATTTCCTCAATCCACCCATGCTCATCGCTGATTTCACCCTTCGTCAGCCAAATTTCGTCCCCTACCAACGGCGACATATGCAAACGCCTGAATTTCTTTTTGGCGCGCAGCGTATATTCGTTTCCATCGGCATCCCGCGCCGTGTATACGCCGCCCATGCCCCGCACAATGGTGCCGCGAATCAAGGTTCTGTCACCTCTTCCAGCGGCTGCTGCACAATGACGGCCGACGTTTCGCTTTTTTCTGGTTCTTCCTCGGCGGGTTCTCCGGTTTCCTCCGCCGACGGTTCTTCCGTCTGCGCCTGAACATAGATTGCCAATGTACCCGTTGTGCCCTCAATCACAAAATCGCCCGGTTCATGCCCGATGCTGTCTTCTGTTGTAAACTGCTGTGCCGCCACGCGGTCAAACTGAGCTTCATCATTGATCGGCACTTCACGGATTTCGGTAATATTCAGGCCGAGCTGCTGGCACAGCAGCAGCGCCTCCTCCCGCATCATGCCGACCAAATTCGGAATTTGTACACTTCCGCCGCTCAAAACCACCTGTACGATGCCGCCCACGGAGAGCATTTCACCCGCTACAGGCTTCTGTGAAAGAACCGTGCTCCACGGCCTGTCGGAAAGCTCACGTTCAGGCATCGCAAGCAGGATAAAGCCCATTTTTTCAAGCTCTGCCGTCGCCTGTTCCAAGGATTTGTCAACAACGTCCGGAACGGTCTGTTCCTCCGGCCCTGTGCTGACGGTGATAAAGAGCGTCTCTCCTTTTTTCATCTGCGCATCAAATTCCGGCGATTGAAGGATGACCGTTCCGGCGGGCTTGGTGCTGTCGCTGGTGCGAGAAATTTCCGCGGCAAGGCCGGAATGCTCAATCAGCCGAACAGCTGTTTCTTCCGTTTCTCCCAGCACATAGGGGGCTGTGGTGGAATTGACAATCTGCCGATAGACGGTAAAAACGCCCTGCGCAAGCGCAAACAGCGCAAGCAGCGCACCTGCCGCCAGAAGGCAGCGGATGAGAAACCTTTTCTGGCGTTTTTTTATGTTTCTTTTCTTCTGCGGCTGTACCAGCGCAATAGACGGAATCGGCTTATCCTCAGCGGCGTTCAGCCAATCCCCTGCCGGCTCATGCAGCGCCCTGTGCAGATTCTGTGCCATTTCCAAGGCACTCTGGTATCTGTCCTCCGGGCGCTTCTGCATCGCCTTGGTAACAATCAGCTCCATGCTCTTGGGAACATCCGGTTTCAGCTCCGACATAGGTTTTGGCTCTGCGCTGATGTGCTGAAGTGCGACAGCCACGGGTGTATCGCCATCAAAAGGAACATAACCCGTCAGCATTTCATACAGCAGCACGCCGACGCTGTAAATATCGCTGGCGTAAGTCACGTCCTCGCCGCGAGCCTGTTCGGGCGAAAAATAGTGAACAGACCCCATCACAAGGTCTTCCTTACTGATGGTGTTGCTTCCTGCAACGCGGGCAATGCCGAAATCGGCCACCTTGATGATGCCCTCGGAATGAACTAAAATATTCTGAGGCTTAATATCCCGGTGAATGATGCCGTTCTTATGCGCGTGCTGAAGTGCGGAGAGGACGCGGATAGCAATTTGCGCCGCAACAGTCGGCGGCAGCGGTCCGCGCTCCTGAATAATATCCTTTAAGGTACGCCCCTCAACATATTCCATCACGAGATAGCGGCAATCGCCGTCCAAGCCGACATCCAACAGATTTACGATGTTGTGATGGCTCATCTTGCTGGCGGCCACGGCTTCACGATCAAAGCGGGTTAAAAACTCCGCATCATGGTTAAATTCAGGCCGCAATATTTTGACAGCGACAAAGTGGTTGGTGCGTTTATCCCGCGCCTTATAGACCAACGCCATGCCGCCCTTGCCCACGAATTCAACCAATTCATAGCGATTGTCCAGTATTTTCCCAATCATTCCGTTACCTCTGTGATTACGAAGGTGACATTATCGCCGCCACCCAAGTCAAGCGCCCGATTCAGCAGCACCTCGGCCGCATTGTCTATCGGCAGACTGTTCAGCGCTGCGGCAATTTCATCATCCGTTACATATCCGGTCAGCCCGTCCGTGCAGATGAGCCATTGGTCGCCCTTCCTTTTGTCCAAGCGGAGGATATCCGGCGTAACGCTGATGTCTGTGCCGATGGCGCGGGTAATAACATTGCGGTAAGGATGCCTTGCCGCCATCTCCTTAGTCAAAACGCCCTGCCGCACCAGTTCATTGACCATCGAATGGTCCTGAGAAATCTGCGTCAAAACGCCGTCGCGCCGCAGATACGCCCGACTGTCCCCCACATGGCCAAGCAGTACGAAATCGTCCGCCTCCCAAATAACGGTCATGGTCGTTCCCATGCCGGATAAGTTCTCATCCTGCATCTGCTGCTCATAGACCAGCCCGTTAATCTCCTCCATGCCGCCGCGCAGCAGGTCCTCCGAGGGCTTGGCATCCTCCAAGACGCGGCCAAGCATCAGCACGGCCATCCGGCTGGCAATATCGCCCGCCTTGTGGCCACCCATGCCGTCCGCCACGCCGTAAAGCCCCGGCTGAATGAGCAGGGAATCCTGATTTGTCGCCCGTACATGACCGATATGTGTCCGGCTGACCCACTTCATTGTTGCTCCCCCTCCAGATAACGTTTGCGAAGCTGTCCGCACGCGCCCTGAATGTCATCGCCCATTTCGCGGCGGCGCGTCGCCGAGATACGGCATTCCTCCAGCGTCTTCAAAAACGCCGTGACCTGCTTTTCCGAAACGCCGTACAGATTGCGCTCCTTGACCGTATTCAGCGGAATCAAATTGACATGGCACTGCATTCCCCGAAGCAGGGACGCGAGCTGCTTGGCCTGCTCCGGCGCTGCGTTGACACGGTCAATCAGCGCATATTCCAGCACAACCCTCCGCCCTGTTTTTTCAATATAATAGCGGCAGGCGTCCAGTGTCTCCCGCAGCGTATACCGATGCGCAATCGGCATCAGCGTTTTTCTGATTTCGTCCGTAGGCGCATGAAGGGAAAGAGAGAGCGTGACGGGCAGCCCTTCCTCGGCAAATCGGCGCATTTCGGGCACAAGCCCGCAGGTGCTGAGCGAAATATGGCGAAGTCCGATATTTAAGCCTTTTTCATCGCTGACAAGACGAAGAAAACGAACCACGTTCTCGTAGTTGTCCAGCGGCTCACCGCTTCCCATCAGGACAATGTTGTGTGCTCTCTCCCCGTCAAGCAGCTTATTGGCGCACTGCACCTGACCTAAAATTTCGGCAGCGCTCAGATTGCGGACGCATCCTTCCAAGGTGCTGGCGCAAAAACGGCAGCCCATCCGACAGCCGACCTGTGTGGAAACGCACAGCGTACTGCCGTAATGATAGCGCATTAGCACGCCTTCCACGCAGTTCCCGTCGCGCAGGGCATATAAAAGCTTGATTGTGCCGTCTAAGGCAGATATGCGCTTTTCCAACACGCGGACAGGCTGATCCATATAATTCTCGGCCAGCCTTTTCCGAAGTGCCGGAGGCAGGTCGCTCATCTCCTCAAACGAAGCGCCCTTGTGCAGCCATTTGTAAACCTGTTCTGCACGAAACGTCTTTTCGCCGAGAGAAAGCATTTCCCGCCTTATTTCCGGCAAATACAGCCCCATCAGCTCAATCATTTTTCAGTACCTCACGCGCTTCATGCGGGCGATAAAGAAGCCCTCCACACCATCCCTGTGTTCCAAAAGCTGCAAACCAAACGACCCGATATACTTCGCAAAGCGTGCGTCCATCGAGGCCGACATATCATCCATTTCAAATTCCGGATGATTGCTCAAAAAATCCTTCACCTGAAGCGCATTTTCCTCCGGCAGGATGGAGCAGGTGGAATAGACCAGCGCACCGCCTTTTTTCACATACCGGCAGCATATGTCAAGCATTTTTGTTTGAATTTGTATAAGCTCCGCTATGGACTTTTCGCTCGTGCGGTATTTGATGTCGGGTTTGTCATCCATCACGCCGAGACCGGAGCAGGGCGCATCCAGCAGCACCAGATCCATCATTCCGACCATATCGGGCTTAAGCACACAGGCATCATGCACGGCAGGGCGCACATTATCAAGCTGAAGCCTTTGCGCCATTGCCTTTAAGAGCGTCACGCGATGCTCATGAACATCCCATGCATAGATGCGCCCCGTTCCGCCCATCATTTCGGCCATATACGTCGTTTTGCCGCCCGGCGCGGCACAGCAGTCCAGCACCTGAGATGCGAGCGCAGGACCGGCGATTTGAGCACACAGCATGCTGGACTCACCCTGAATGGAAAAGCAGCCGCTTCTGAAATCCGCATCACGGGCGATTTGAGAGGCCTCCCGAATGTGGTAGGCATGCGGCACAAGACCCTTTTCCGACTGCCAGACCTTTTTTTGAAGCAGCTTTTCAAACGCCTCATCGGTCAGCTTTAACATGTTGGGACGCACGGTCATAAAATGTTCCTGCGTCCTGAACATGATGATTTCTTTGGCCGTCTCTTCGCCATATGCCGCCGTCAAGCGGCTGACCAGCCATTCCGGCATGGAATATCGGACGGACAGAAAACGCTCCCTGTCTTCCTCTTTCGGCCACGGAATGATATTCTTTCCGCGAAGAAGATTGCGCACCACGCCGTTGACCAGTCCCGTCAGTCCCTCAAGCCCTAAAGTACGGGTCAGGCGCACGGCCTCATCCGCAATGGCGTTATCGGGGATTTTATCCATAAACAGTGCCTGACACGCGCTGATGCGCAAAATATCGCGCACACGCTCTTCCAAGGCATTTGCATCCTTTAAAAAGCCTGACAAGGCAAAATCAACCGCCATGAGATTTTCGAGCGTCCTGTATACAAGGCTTGTGCAGAGGCGCTTGTCCGCCTGAGAAAGGCCGGCATCTCGAAGCTGCTCATCAATCGCCTCCGATGCATAGGCATCCTTATGCAGGACGGCATACACCGCCTGCAGCGCAGCCATGCGCGCCGAGCTGAACGCAGGACGCGCCTTTTTCTGCATGGGATGCGCCCGACGATTTGCCTGATACGACAATCGTTTTTCCTTTAAAAATGCGCTGTTTTTTTCGCTCATTTGAGCACCTCGTGGCGTTCAAAGCAGGTTTGATTGATGGCGTGTCCGCGCAGGTAATCGCGGGCGGACATCTTTTTCCCGCCCGGCATTTGCAACATATCAATCTCGACGATTCCCTTTCCTGCCTTGACGGTCAAGCCGTTCTTTGCATCTGCCGTTAAAATCTCATAAGGCTGATGTCCCTCGCCGCCCTGCAGGGCGTGTGCCCGCAGCACCTTCACCATATCTTTGCCTGCAAAGGTATACGCGCCCGGCCACGGGTCAACGCCGCGTACCAAATGGACGATTTCCTGCGCGGGCTTTGTAAAATCAAGCTGCCCCATTTCTTTTTTGAGCATAGGATAATAGGTTGCCTTTTCCGATTCCTGCGGAACACGCGGACAATTGCCCGCTTCAATTTTTCGAATGGTCTCAATCAGCAGCTCCGCGCCGAGCTCGGACAGTTTTTCCGTCAGTTCTCCCGCCGCCATGCCGTCGGGAATATGGTATTCGCGCTGCAAAAGAATGTCGCCCGTGTCCATGCCCTTATCCGTCATCATGGTGGTCACGCCGGTGACGGTCTCCCCGCAAATCAGCGCCCAGTTAATCGGCGCACTGCCGCGGTACTTGGGCAGGAGCGAAGAATGCACATTGACCGTTCCGATGGCGGGGACGGCCAAATTTTCCTCGGACAGAATCTGCCCGAAGGCTGCCGTCACGCAAAGATCCGGCGAAAGGCCTTTCAGCATTTCCGCACCGTCCAGCCGCATCCGATTGGGCTGAAAAACGGGAAGCCCCAGCGAAAGCGCCAGTTCCTTGACCGGGCAGGGTATCGGCTTGTTGCCGCGTCCCTTGGGCCGGTCCGGCTGACAAAAGACACCTGCGACCTCATATCCGTTCTCATGCAGCGCCCGCAGGGACGGTACGCCGAACTGCGGCGTCCCCATGAAAACAACTCGCATGGCTTATTCCTCCCGCTCGTCCTCGGTAATTTCGTGCTCCATCTTGTCGATATACAGAACGCCGTCCAGATGGTCAATCTCATGACACAGGGCGCGGGCGAATAAATCCTCGCCCGTCACTTCAAAAAATTTTCCGTTTCTGTCCTGTGCGCGGACAGTGACCTTCTTCGGACGGACGACGTAGCCCTGCCGACCCGGAACGGACAGACACCCCTCCGCGCCGCCGTTCTCCCCCTCCGTATGAATGATTTCGGGATTGACCAGCTCGACCAGGCCGTTGCCTACATCAATGACGACTACGCGGCGAAGGATGCCCACCTGCGGAGCAGCCAGCCCCACACCCTCCGCCTTATACATGGTTTCCTTCATATCGCGCAGAAGCAGCCACAGACGAAGGTCGAATTTAGGCATGGGCTTGCAGACCTTGCGTAAATTTTCATCGCCGAGCTTCACGATTTTTCTGATCATCTTTTTTCCTCCGTTTCAGGCAGCACCGCATCCATGCGTATGTTGCTCAATGGCAAAAATGTTATTGTTTCGCATGAACAGATAACATAAAAAATTTCACAAACCGTTTTCGCGCAAACCATCAGGAATAAACGGCTGCATAAAAGCTACGAAAAAATCAGTGCCAGCAGAGCGTATTTGCTGACATTTTAAGGATAACGATGCAGAGATGGTTTGTCAAGGGAAAAGTTATCGGCCTTATAAGAATTTGCAGCATTTCGGAGCCCTTGCGCCGTATAAATCTGCATCGTTCTTTCATATGATACATCTACCGTAATGCAAAGAGCGTGCAGCAAAATAAGTGTTTGAAGCACGCTCTGTAAGAAACAAAAATCATGATTATTTATTGAATCTGTATTCAAGCCGTCAGTATGAAGCCCGATGCAACGCGAGCCGTTGACATCAGCCTTCCCTCACCCACACGCGCATATCTCCTTCTGTACGGTTGCCCCATGCGAAGTACGGAACAAATGTCAGCCTGCACGGCGAGAAGCACTCGGCATCGGATGTATATAATGCATCCATCGGCCTTTGGGCAAGGCCATCGGCACACAGCGTCAGCAGGCCTTTCAGCGCTCCTTCTTCCTGCCGCTGCACCTTTACCTCGGCATTGCGCGGGAGAATCAAAGAAGACAGTGAGGCGTCATGGTCGGCCGCTTCAAGGCAGTAAATCAGAGGCCCTCGTGCCAAGGCGACCTTGCCGGCGGCATCGCGCACACGCGGATGCGCATGCAGGCGGCGGACGGGCATATCAAAGGAAAGCTCAAGGCGGTCGTTCGCCTGCCAAAGGCGTTCGACATACGCATACCCCTTCCGCACGGGCGCTTTCATCGGCTGACCGTTTACGGCCAGTTCGAATGTCCTCACATATGCCGGAATATGCACGGCCAATGTAAAGCTTCCGCCGTCAAGCACAGTATAAGCCGCTCTGCCCGCCCACGGGTATTCACTTTCCACATGGATGCGTCCATGGCGCGTATTCGTTTTGCTGCCGACCGGTAAATGGCTGTAAATCGTCCCCTCGTCCTCGCTCCATAAATACTGCCCCAGGGAGGCAATCAACCGCGTTAAATTGGGCGGACAGCAAGCGCAGGCGTGCCATGCCGGCCGTGTGGGCGCGATATGCTCATAACCGGATACCTTTCCATCCACACTTATATCTGCCGTCAATGGATTTACATAGAAAAAACGCTTGCCGTCCAGCTGCATTCCCGCCAGCGCCGCATTGTACAGCTCAAGTTCCATTAAATCCGCATAGCGGCCATCCGGCTCTATCGTCAGCAGCTTATGTGCAAAAAAGGTCATGGCGACAGACGCGCAGGTCTCGCCGTAGCTCCTGTCCGACGGCAGGTCATAATCCACCGTGAACGACTCATGATCAGCGGTCGTTCCGACCGCACCCGTCACATACATTTGCCTTTGGGTAATATTTTCATACAGGCGTTCACAGGCGTCCTTCATCTCCGCATCGTTCGTGTCCGCAGCGGCATCCGCCATGGCCGTGAGCATATAAAGCTGACGCACGGCATGACCGCGGGCGACCGTTTGTTTTCTAACCGGAACATCGGATTGATTATATGCCGTGTCTTCCGGCAGAATATCATAACCGCCATAGTGGATGCCGGGATGCGCGGGCGTATGCTTTTTAAACCAGTCTGAGTCTTGGCCGCGCAAATTCAGAAACCGAAGCGCCATATCGCGGTAGCGGACATTGCCCGTAACGCGGTACAGACGCATCAGCCCAATCTCGATTTCCTGATGCCCCGGTAAGCCCTCCTCGTCCATAAAACGGTCACAGATATGATTTGCCAGCCGAATGCAGATACCGAGCAGCTCATCCTTGCCCGCCGCCTCATGCAGCGCTGCACCGGCCTCCAGCATGTGCCCGGCGCAGTACAATTCATGGCATTCCAGCAGATTCGCCCAGCGTTTTTCCGGCTCGACAATGGTAAAATAGGTGTTCAGATAACCGTCAGGCTGCTGACAGCGGCCAATCAGCTTGACCACCTCATCCACCTGTTCGGAAAGCGCAGCATCCGGCTTGAGTGCCAGCGAGTATGCAGCTGCCTCCAGCCATTTGGCAGCATCGCTGTCCTGAAACACCATGCCGTAATACTGCCCGCGCTTATTTTCGGCGGTCAGACGGAAGTTATTGATAGAGCCGACATTCTTTTCACCGGTTTCGTCACCCCAAAGCACCATTTTTCCGGTGTACGGAATGGTCACATCGGTCATGAGCTTTTGCCGCGGCGACCAGAAGGTGTCCGTGATTTTGACCTTGCGCAAGGGAATTTCGCGGATGCCCATTTGTTTTCCTCCCGTCAGTTCTTCATGCCCGTCATCACGATGCCCTCAACAAAATACCGCTGCCCAATCAGATAAAAGACGATACCCGGAATAAAAGACAGGCAGGTGGCACACATGATGCTGGACCAGTCGTCGTTAAACGAGCCTTTGAAAATATTAAGACCCAAGGTCAGCGTGTAATTCTCCTTGCGGGTGATGTAGGTCACCTGCTGCAAAAGGTCGTTCCACAGCTCGATGAATTTAAGCAGACCGACCACAATCATCGCCGATTTGATAGCGGGAACGATGATATAGGCCAGAATGCGGAAATAACCGCAGCCGTCAATGGTAGCCGCCTCGTCCAATTCACGCGGAACAGTCTTCACAAACTGCCGAATGAGGAAAATATTGAACGCTCCCCCGCCGCAGAAATGCGGCAGAATCAGCGGCCAATAGGTGTTTACCAAGCCCAGCTTTGCCCATGCCACAAACAGCGGAATCAGCGTCACCATCGACGGCAGAAGCATTGAACCGACGCACAGCGTAAACAGGAATTTCTTTCCGCGAAAGCGCAGACGTGCAAAGGCATAGCCGCCCATCGTGGCAGTGATGACCGCGCCGAAGACGGAGGGCAGCAAAATCGTCATGGTATTGCCTAAAAATTTTGCATAGTCAAAGACCTTCAAGGTCTGCACATAGTTGTCGAAGCGCCAGTTCGGCGGCAGAAAGGACGGCGGATAGGCGTACAATTCACCGTTTGACATGAGAGACGAACGGAAAATCCAATAAATAGGGAACATGACAATCAGGCTTAACAGAATCAGCGCTGCTGTGCACAGCACATTGACCGTTTTTTCTCTCTGCTTTCTGGATGATAAGCGTTTCACGTGTTTTTGCGCGGCAGCGGTCGTCATTCCTTATCATCTCCTTCATAGAATATCCAGCTCTTGCTGGTGGCAAACAAAATACCCGTGAACACTGCGATTAAAACAAACAGAATAACCGCAACGGCGCTTCCGTAGCCGTATTTGTGGGACTTAAACGCTTGGGTATAAAGCATATAGCACATATAATAGCTGCCGGTGCCGGGGCCACCTTTGGTTAAAGACAGTGCCGGTGTAATGACCTGAAGGTTGGTGACGAGGCTCATGAGCAGATTATAGAATATAATCGGCGTCATGCAGGGAATGGTGATTTTCCAAAACCGCTGCCATGCGTTCGCGCCGTCCATTTCCGCCGCCTCATGATAGGTACGCGGAACATTTTGCAGCGCCGCTAAAAAAATGACGATTAGATTGCCGCTCAGCCATACGGCAATCAGGGCAAGGGACGGCGTGACCATCGCGCTGGAATCCAAGAATTTAACAGCCGTGCCGCCGCTCTGCTTGATGATATAGTTAAAGAAGCCGTGATTGTAATCATACAGCCATTTCCAGCCAAGGTAAACAGCCAAGGCAGGCAGCACATAGGGCAGATAGAAGATGGCGCGGAAAAAGCCGCGGGCAGGGACTTTGCGGTTCAGCAGCATGGCGATTATCATGGAATAGATGACGCTGCCGGCCACGGACAGCCCCGCATATTGCAGGGTGCTCAGCAGGGAAGAATAAAATCGGGTGTCTGTCGTAAAGAGCTTGATGTAATTATCCAGCCCAACGAACTTCATTGTGTTCAGGCCGTTCCAGCTGAACAGGCTCAGCGCAAAGGAAGCGAACATGGGCAGGTAGGTGATGCACACAAGGCCGATAACGGACGGGAGCAGGCACAGCCAAGCCGCCCGTGTTTCCGACCGGTTGTATTTAATCATTTTTTTCAATGGTTTGGCTGTCATGCTGATTCCTCCGTTTTACATGGTTGTAAGTTGGGGGAACGCATTTGCGTTCCCCCAGAAATGATGCCTCAGAATGGCTTATTCGACCACGATGGCCTCGCACAGTTCGGGATAAATCTCGCTGATGACCTGCTCAGCCGTTTTCTCTCCGCTCCATACGCTCTGCAGAGCGGTGAAGAGAATTTCGTTGGTGGTGACCTGCGTATTGGGGGTGAAGTACCAGCATGCGGGCTTTGCATAGTTCATGGTGTAATCCACCAGCACCTTCCTGCCTGTCTCAACATCCTTGAAGGGATACTTTTCGTTGCCCAGCCAAGCATTGATGCCTTCCTCGGACTTGTAGTAGTATTCGGACTTGGGCATCCAAATGCCGGTCAGGATAAGGGATTCCCAGTTGGACTCTTCACGGGTATACCACTTGACGAATTCATAGGCGGCTTCCTGATTCTTGCCGTTGAACACGCCGGTCAGACCGGAGGTGCAAAGCGTGACCTCTTCCTTCATCGCCGGCAGGGGCGCAATGCCGTAGTTGATGTTCAGGTTCGGGAACGCAGTGCCCAAGCACCAGGTGCCGTCGGTAGTCATAGCGACCGTGCCGCTGCCGATACCGGTGCCCACGCCGTTGTCTTCCGGGATAGTGATGAGGGGAGAGACGTGTTCGACAAGCGCCAAATCCGCGACCTTCTGAATGGATTCGATGGCTTCAGGGCTGTTGATCAGCACTTCCGTGCCGTCCTCGGAGAACCATGCGCCGCCGTTGGACAGCGCCCAGACTTCCATCTGCCATGTCCAATTGTTGACAAATGCGCCGTACTGCACGATTTTGGCAGCGTCAAAGCCGTCTTCGCCGGGGTGCTTTCCGTTTTCGTCAAACGTCAGGCGCTTGGCAACAGCAACGAATTCATCCCAAGTATAGGGAGTATCCGCAGAGGGATAAGGCTCGCCCGCCGCATCAAACATATCCTTATTGTAGTACAGAACAAGGATTTCGTTGCAGCTGGAGTAGCCTACGGGCTTTCCGGCATCCTTGAAGGTGATGCAGTCCATCGGCTGAAGTTCTTCGCCTTCATACATCTTGGAAACATCCGCCATGACACCGTTGCGGGCAAAATACAGGACGGAGTTTTCGTTCACCATGCCGCAGTCCGGAAGCTGGTCGGCAATGGCGTAGTTGACCAGGGTCTGGGTGTATTCCTCATTGGGTATCTGCATGGGCTCAACAAAAATCTTATCCTGCATGGCGTTGAACTCGTCCAGCACCTTCTGAACGCTCTCGGCCTCGGTCTGGTTTCCCCAGAAAGAATAGGTGATGTGGATGCGCCCGTCATCCTCGGCCAAAGCCATTATCGGCACGAGCAGTGCGATGCACAGAAGCAATGCAAGCAGTTTCTTCATAAATGGTTTCCTCCTTAAAATAGATTGATTCGAAGCGCTGCCTTAGAAGGTTATTCGATTAACCTTCTTTCTGTATATACAATACCAGCTATTTTTACAAAAGTCAATGGCAAAAATGATATTTTTGGCCAATTTTTTTAGTTAATTTGATAACCTTTCGGTTGACAAAATGCATTTTATCGTTTATGATTTAGACAATCGTTTAACTATCTTGCAAGAGGCAGATGATTGTATGGCAACCATGCGGGATGTGGCAGCATTGGCCGGTGTATCGACAGCAACGGTCTCTCATGTGATTAACGGAACAAAAAAGCTCTCGCCGGAAACCACCGAGCGTGTGCTGATGTCCATTGCGGAGGCCAACTATACGCCCAACACCTTGGCCAAATCTCTGCGCAGCGGACAGACGCGCACAATCGGCGTGCTGGTGGAAGACATTCGCGGCCTTCCCGTGGCGAATATTGTCAGCGGCATCAACGAAACTCTGTTCAAAAGCGGCTATAAAATGATTCTGCATGATTTACATCTGCTGGAAAAGTTGTATAATCAGTATGAGCAGATCGGCATGTACCGCCCGCGCATCAACAACGGCGTAGCGCTGCTGAAGTCCTCCAATGTGGACGGCATCATCTATGTCGGGATGCACGACCGCCATTTGGACTATCTGTTTGACCCGATGAATACGCCGCTGATGTTCGCCTATTCGCACGGCACCAAAGATGATACCTATGTGACCTATTCCAATCAGGATTCTGCCGTGGACATGACCCGCTATCTTTTGAGCCGCGGGCATAGGCGAATTGCCGTCATTGCAGGCCATCCGCATTCCTATCCCGCCGCACGCCGGATGCACGGCTTTCTCATGGCCATGCAGGAAGCCGGCTTGAGCATTCCGGAAGAATACATTCGCTATGGGGACTGGGAATACGGCTCCGGTGCGGAGCAGACCAAGGCGCTGCTTCAGCTTGAAAACCGTCCGACGGCGATTTTCGCCATGAATGATTTGATGGCAGCAGGCTGCATCCACGCGCTCAGCGACGCCGGCTTCAGCATTCCCAAGGATATGGCCGTGGCGGGCTTTGACAACAGGGAAATCGCCCAGTACCTCCAGCCGCCGCTCACCACCATTCAGCTCCCGACCACCGAAATCGGCGTCCGTGTTGCCCTGCACATGATTGAGAAACTCAACAACCCCTCTGCGCCTCCTATTCGGGACATTGTTCACTGCTCGATCATCGAGAGACAATCGGTATAAATAAAAGGAGTGTATGCCCATGAAAACCGCTTCCGTCATCTTGGACAAGGACTACGTCATCTCCCGCATTGACCCGCGCATTTACGGCTCGTTCATCGAGCATCTGGGCAGGGCTGTGTACGGCGGCATCTATGAGCCGAATCATCCTTTGGCTGATGAACAGGGCTTCCGCAGGGATGTGCTGGACATGGTCAAAAAGCTGAATGTTCCCGTTGTCCGCTACCCCGGCGGCAACTTTGTTTCCGGCTTTAACTGGGAGGACTCGGTAGGCCCGAAGGAGAAGCGCCCGAAACGGCTGGATTTGGCGTGGTTTACCACGGAGACCAACGAAGTCGGAATGCATGAATTTGCGGACTGGGCAAAGAAGGCCGGCAGTCAGGTCATGTACGCCGTCAATTTAGGCACCCGCGGTGCTGAAAATGCCCGTGACATCGTGGAATATGCCAATCATCCATCCGGCAGCAGGTTTTCCGATATGCGCATCGCCAACGGCCGCAAAGATCCGCTGAACTTTAAGCTTTGGTGCTTGGGCAATGAAATGGACGGGTCTTGGCAGATGGGGCAGAAAACGGCCTTTGAATACGGGCGCACCGCGCATGAAGCCGCCAAGATGATGAAATGGGTCGACCCCTCGATTGAACTGGTGGCCTGCGGTTCTTCCTCCTCTCAGATGCCGACCTTCGGCGAATGGGAGTATGAAATGCTGAACCAGTGCTATGAGGATGTTGACTATGTCTCCCTGCACCGCTATTACGGCAACCCGACCAACGATACGCCCGGCTTCCTTGCGCGGAGCATGGACTTGGACGAGTTTATCAGAACCGTCGCGTCCATCTGTGATGCGGTCGGCGGCAAAAAGCACAGCAAAAAGAAGGTGCACCTTTCCTTTGACGAATGGAATGTGTGGTATCATTCCAATGAGCAGGACAAGGAAATCACGAAGGCGGATAAGTGGGGTCGGGCGCTGCCGCTGCTTGAGGATATTTATAACTTTGAGGACGCCCTGCTGGTCGGCTCTATGCTGATTACCTTCCTGCGCAATGCGGACAGGGTGAAGATTGCTTGCATGGCGCAGCTCGTCAATGTCATCGCGCCCATCATGACAAGAAACGGCGGCGGATGCTGGGCGCAGACCATCTTCTATCCCTTCCTGCACGCCTCTCGGTTCGGTCGCGGCACGGCGCTGAAGGCCTTGGTGGACACCCCTGTATACGACTGCAGCGACTACGCGGGCGTTCCCGTGATTGACGCGACGGCAACAATGGGTGACGACGGCAGCGTCACCGTGTTCTGCGTGAACAGGGACATGCAGGAGGACTGCGTTCTGAACGTGGATTTGCGGGCATTCGGCAAGCTTCAGTTCAAGGAGCATATCGTCCTGCACAACGATGATGTGAAGGCGGTCAACACTGAGGAAAATCCGAACAATGTCGTCCCGACAACCGCTCCTGGCAGCAATCCGGACGGCGGCAAGGCCGAAATCAAAGTCCCCGCCCTGAGCTGGAATGTAATTCGGTTTGCGCCGGATGAAAACTGACAGAAAGGATATGCCATGAAAAAAGAAGAGCTGTCCTCGTTCCTCCTGAACGGGCAGGGCATTTTGGGTATTGAGCTCGGCTCGACGCGCATCAAGGCCGTTTTGATTGATGATACCCATGCTCCCATTGCGATGGGCGCTTACGATTGGAAAAATCGGCTGGAGAACGGCATTTGGACATATGCCCTTTCCGATGTATGGAGGGGCATTCAGAGCGCCTATGCCGCGCTTTGCGCCGACGTAAACAATCAATACGGCGTTGCGCTGACAAATTTGGCGGGCATCGGCATCTCCGCCATGATGCACGGCTATCTTCCGTTTGACAGGGACGGCCATCAGCTCGTCCCCTTCCGTACATGGCGCAACACCGTCACCGCCGATTCAGCCCGTACGCTGACGGAACTGTTTCATTTCAACATTCCCCAGCGCTGGAGCATCGCGCACTTGGATCAGGCCATGCAAAACGGCGAAAAGCATGTTGAGAACATCGCCTTTTTAACCACGCTGGCAGGCTATGTGCATTGGAAGTTAACCGGCAGAAAGTTCTTGGGCGTAGGTGATGCCTCCGGCATGTTCCCCATTGACAGCCGAACGAATGACTATGACCAAGCTATGATAGCTTCCTTTGATAAACGCGCCGCCGCTTATCCGTGGAAGCTGCGTGATATTCTCCCCACCGTGCTGAACGCCGGAGAGGATGCCGGAAGCCTTACAGCAGAGGGCGCTCTTTTGCTTGACCCCACCGGCCAGCTTCAGGCGGGCATCCCCTGCTGCCCGCCGGAGGGCGATGCCGGCACAGGCATGACGGCGACCGACAGCGTAGCCGCCGGTACGGGCAATGTCAGTGCCGGAACGAGCGTCTTTGCGATGGTCGTGCTGGAAAATGCTCTGCGCCGCGTGTATCCGGAAATCGACATGGTGACAACGCCCAACGGAAAACCTGTGGCGATGGTGCATTGCAACAACTGTACCAGCGATATCAACGCATGGGCGGATATGCTGACGGGCTTTGCGCAGGCGGCCAGTCTGCCCATCGAGCGCAGGCGAATCTTCACGACGCTCTTTAGCGCCGCCATGCAGGGCGACAAGGACTGTGACGGGCTCATCAACGTTAACTACCTGTCCGGCGAGCCGATTACGAGCCTGTCCGAAGGACGTCCCATGATGGTGCGCCTGCCGGATACGAAGCTGACGTTCGCGAACTTCGCTCGCTCGTTAGTTTTCGGCGCGATGGCCACATTAAAGCTCGGCATGGATATTCTGTCTGCCGAGCAGGTCAGCATCTATACCCTGCTTGGCCATGGCGGTTTCTTCAAGACGCCTGAAACGGCGCAAAATTTGCTGGCCTCCGCCTTGAATACGCCCGTCTCCGTGATGGAGACCGCCGGAGAGGGAGGTCCTTGGGGTATGGCACTGCTGGCCGCTTACCGTGTGCGCAAGGTGGAAAACGAGAGCTTGGAGGACTATCTGGCCCGTCACGTCTTTGCCAATGCAGCCGTCGTGACTGCACAGCCCGACCCTGACGATGCAGCCGGCTTTGCACGGTACACGGAGCGCTTTAAGGCTGCGCTTGCGGCGGAAAAGGCCGCGGCGGAACAGCTTCGATAGCGAAAAGACTGACTTTACTTTTATGAAAGGATACTGTCATGATGTTAGAAGCCCTGCGCGAGGCCGTTTATGCGGCGAACATGGAACTGCCCGAGCGTCATTTGGTCACCTTCACATGGGGCAATGTGTCCGGCATTGACCGCGAAAAAGGGCTGGTGGTCATCAAACCGTCCGGCGTGAAATATGAAGATTTAAGGCCGGACAAGCTGGTCATCGTGCGCTTGGACGGGCAGAAGGCGGAGGGCGATTTGAACCCCTCCTCCGACATGAAAACGCATCTGGAGCTTTACAAGGCGTTTCCCGACATCGGCGGCATCGTGCATACGCACAGCCCGTATGCCGTCGGCTGGGCGCAGGCCGGGCATGACATTCCCTGCTACGGCACCACCCACGCCGATTACTTTTACGGGTCTATCCCCTGCGCCCGCAGCCTCACGCCCGAAGAGGTCGCCGAGGACTACGAGCGCAACACCGGAAAGGTAATCATCGAGACCTTTGGAACGCGCTCCTTAAATTCCGTCCATGTCCCCGGTATCATCTGCCGCAATCACGGTCCATTCGCATGGGGGCATGACGCACACGAGGCGGTCTACCATGCAGCCGTGCTGGAAGAAGTGGCGCGCATGGCGCTCTACACCATCGCTATCAATCCGAGCACCCCGCCCGCTTCGCAGCATGTGCAGGATAAACACTTTCTGCGCAAGCACGGCCCGAATGCGTATTATGGACAGAAATAAGGTAGCCAAAAAGTATTACAGGTAAGTAATTTAACATTGCGTCATGTCCTTTACTGCATGGCGCAATTTTCGTTTTTTCTCTTTTCTTTTTGCTATAACAAGAATTCCTCTATCGTCATGCTGCCGGATAATGTACAATACTTGACACAACCTTGAAAACCAGAAAGGTTTTCAAGACGAAAAATGACAAACTGCCTCGTCTCATTTTTCGCCTGAGACGAAGCAGTTGTAAGTAAAGCATAATTCGACAGGGCGTCAGATTCCCGAAAGCATTGTTATCATGCACATTCCGCCCTATACGC
>CAVDRM010000018.1:39807-42010 GCA_963611355.1 Anaerovibrio sp. | reverse complement strand
GCGAACGGGGACGGCGCGGCCTGCCGCAGGCAGGGCCTGAGAGCGCCGCCCGGCTAAAAAATCAGCACATCGTCCTGCGAATAGGCAGGGCTCAGCCCCACATGTTCCACCTTGGTCTGATAATGGTTGCCGAGCCGGTAGAAGCGCAGGCTGTCCTGCCTGGGGTCGATGATGTCCGTCAGCTTGGCGCGCAGCAGCGCAAGCTGGGCGGCGTCCACCAGACATTCAAACACGGAATTCTGCACCCGCTGCCCGTGATCCACACAGGTCTTCGCCACGCGGCGCAGCCGCCTTTTCCCGTCGGCGGTCTCCGTGTTCACGTCATACGTTATCAAAACCAGCATTGTCCGTCCCCCTCACTTCCAGAAAAACGGCGGATAGACCTCCAGGTCTCCCCGCAGCGTCCGCGCCAGAAGCAGCGCCTGAATATGCGGCACAAGCCCCCACGGGAGCCTTTCCTTCAGAAACGGATGCGTGATCTTCTCCTGCTTCTGCGTCTGCCAGAGCTTGAGAAAGACGCGCCGTCCCTCGTCCGTCATCAGGACGGCGCCGCTCTCCTGCTTTTCAAAATGCTTTGCGGTGAGGCTGCGCCTGTTGATGCAGGTCAGCACGAAGCGGTCCGCATACACGGCGCGGAGCTCCTCCATCAGGTCCAGGGCAAGGCTTCGCCGTCCGGGTCTTATGCCGTGCATGAAGCCGGCATACGGGTCCAGCCCGACGCCCTCCAGCGCGGCGGCGCATTCTCCGGCCAGCAGGGAATATGCAAACGACAGCAGGGCGTTCACGTTGTCCGTCGGCGGACGGCGGCTGCGCACGGCAAAGAAAAAGTCCTCATGCTGCTGCAGGATCAGGTCATCGAAGCAGCCGAAGTACCGCTGCGCCGCCTCGCCCTCCAAGCCGCGCAGCCGGTCAAGCTCCTCGCATTCCTCGATGAGCGGCAGGGCTGCGGCAAGCTGCGCACTGACTTTTTTAAGCTTTTCCATCGGGACGCGCTGCGGATGATCCCGCGTGGCGCGTTCCAGCACCCAGCGGGCGTTGTATAGCTTGGCGAGGATGAAATTCCGTGCGATTCGGCAGCTTTCTGCCTGCCTGTCGGCGATGCGGTACTGCGTCTGCCTGAGCAGGACATTCCCCTGCTCCTCGCCGTTTGTCCGCGCCAGAAAGCGCCCGTAAGGGGTGTAAAAGCTGAGATTGATGCCGAGCCGCGCACACTTGCCCATCAGGGCGGGACTGGCGCCGGCATAGCTGAAGCAGACGATGCCTTCCAAGGTATGGAGGGGAAGGCGCCCCATCTCCTCCCTTTGACGGCTGATGACGACATTCTCCCCCTCCAGGGAAAGGTATGCATCCTCGCTCATCACATAGAGCGCATTCAGGAGCTGTCTCATGCCCGCACCTCCTCGCGCACAGCGTCCAGACAGGCGCGCAGATAAGCCCCCGCATCCGCCCGTCTGCACAGCGTGGGAAGGCATAGCTCCTTGAGGGAGCAGGCATTGCAGAAGGCGCCCGTCTTGACCTTCGGCGTATGGCCGCGCCTGAGGCAATGCAGCATTTCATCCGCCATCGCCTGCGTTTTCTCCCGAAGCTCCCCCGTCAGGGGGACATACTCCCGACGATGCGTTCCCTCGCAGTAGAGCGCGCCCTGCGGCACATCGCACACCAGCATCTCCTCCAGCGCCATCGCCTGCGCGCAGAGCTGGAGACGGTCCTCGTCCGTTTCCTTGACGTGGCCGTGCTTGTATTCAACGGGCATCGGCAGCCAAAGCCCCTCGGCATTGTGCAGGGGAACGCCGTGCGGGGAGGCGTGAAATTCCACGGCGTCGCAGGCGCCTGCCAGCCGGAGGCGGCGGCTGACGACGCGCATGCCGCGCACCGTCAGCACCTCCCCCCGCCGCTCGGTCTGGCCCGCATCGTGGCAGCGGCGATGCTCCAAGCGCCCCTCCGTTGTCCTCAGATTGTCCTGCCACTGCTGCTCCAGGTGTATCAGCGCCCACTGACGGCGGCAAAAGCAGAAATGCTGAATGCCGGACATCGGCAGGAAATCCTCTTCGGGGAGCATCAGGACATCCTTTCCAAGCTCACGCCGTCCGGCAAAGCATCGGACACGATGACGGTGTAATCGCCAAAGCTGCGCGGGGGCTTTTCGGGGTCATTGCGGGTCACGGAAACGGCATCGAACAGCTTGTAAGCGGGGGTGCTGCCC
>CAVDRM010000018.1:0-39797 GCA_963611355.1 Anaerovibrio sp. | reverse complement strand
GTGCTGCCCATCTCCGAAGCGTGCTTGAAAACGATAAGCTCCCGCATCGCCATCTTGCCGCGGGCGGCGCTGCGGTCGTTCTCGAACATATTCAGGATGGCCTGCCAGAGCAGGTGCAAATCGTCGTCCGAAAAGCCGGTGGACTTGCGGGCGAGGTTGGCGGAGACAAAGCCCTCCGCACGGTAGAGGGCATAGGGTATGATGTGCTTGCGCCCCATCTCCGTGCCCTTCTTCTCCGCGTCAGCCTCCGTGGTAATGGCCACGCGGGTGATGGTGACCTCCTGCGGAACAACGGGGTCCACCGAGCGGGCAAAGCCTATCTGCACAGGTCCGCGCACCTGACCGCAGTTCAGAGCGCCCTTGACGAAGGTCGTCATGACGGCGCCGAAGGCACGGATGTCAAAGTAGTTTTCGCACATATAGTCGCGCAGCCTTCTGTCGATATCGGGGTCGGCCTTCTTCGCCGCCTTCAGGTCTTCGGAAATGCCGAGGGTGCGGACGGCCTCCGAATCGCTGCGGTTGAGCGGGACGCCCTCCTTGATGTAAATGCGATAGCCCGGCGCATCCTCCTTGAGGGTGTCCACATAGTTGCGGATTTTGCGCTTCAGGCAGACGTCCGTCACCAGGCCGTAGCCCGTTTCGGGGTCAACGCGGGGCATATTGCCCGCATCGGGGCTGCCGTTTGGGTTGCCGTTTTCCACATCGAACAGCATGACAAAATCGCAGCGGTTTTGAATGGGCTTGCGCATGGCTTATTCCTCCTCGTTCTTCTTCGTATAGCGTTTTTGCTGCTGGTGATAGTAGCCGATTTGGAACGCTCCCTGCTCCTGCAGCGTCAGATGCGCGGGATAGGTCTCGTCCAGGCGTCCGAGAAGCTCCGTGAGCTGCTTGTTATAGTAGGCCTCATAGCTGCCGTTCAGCTTGTTCAGGTGCTTTTGGGTCAGGTTGATGAGGGGCGGAAAGGCCAGGGCCGGGGTCGCGCAGGCCGCGTTAAAGTAGCGCTCGCGGATGGTGGTATTGATGCCGGGGTTGGCCTTTTCCTGAATTTCCTCCAGCACCTCAAACAGCCGGCCGAGAATATAGGGCGTGTAGCGGGTTTCCTCGTTGAGCTTCACCGTTAAGACCTCCTTCAATGGTTGATTGTCCGTTCCGTTTCTCAAATAATACGCCTTGAGGATGGCTGCGCGGCCGCGTGTGACCTGCTGCTCCGCACGGATGCGCAGGGTGACGCCGTTCAGCAGCGTGGCCGGATAGCGCTGCCCCGTCAGGACGGAGCGAAGCAGGTCGCCCGCCAGCTGCGGCGCGGGCGAGGGATTGCGCTCTTTTGGGTTAACCGTCTCCTTTGCCAGCGCCCAGACGGGCAGGCTGATGCGCCGGTCATAATCCGGACGGACGATTTCCAGCGCTTCGGCGTGGCGCCGAAGGTTTTCGGCAAACGCGCCGAAGGTGTCCCGAAGGAAGAAGCGCACGGACAGGCGGGCGGCGTTGGGCGCCAAACCCAAGACATAAAAGTGCTGCCCCGCGGCAAGGCGGCCGTCCAGGAAGGAAACGTCCCTGCCCTCGGCCAGCGCCTTCAGCGCATGGCTGACGTCGGCATCGCTGAGGCCGCTGTCCTCCTGTTCGCCGAAGAGGAACATATTCATGGCGTCCTGATAGAGCGGGTCGGCGTTCTCCGCCCAGCAGACAACGGTCGTATCGCCGATGCGCCTGCAGTGGTCACGGTCCGCAGCGAGCCAATTCAGCGCTGCGGTATAGGCGGAGGCCGCGTACTCGCTGACGGGCGCGTTCTCCCCCTGGTCGTGGTTATAGGAGCAAAAAGCGGGGGCATTAAAGGAAACGAGCGCCGCGCCGGAGCTTTGAGCGCCCATCACACCCTTGACGGACGGATGCAGGCGGGCAAGCGGCGCGTGCCGGCCGGTCACAAGACACTGAATGCAGGCTCCCGCATCGGCGGCGGCCTCCTGATGCGCATCCCATGCCGAGCGGATGGCCGCATCATCAACGGCCAGATAATGCCTGCCGTCCGGCGCTTCATAGCCGAAAATCAGGTTGGCCGCGCCGGTCAGCTCCTTCCAATTCGGCGAGATCTGCGGATGCTCGGCCGCCCCTTCCGGCCTCCAGCTGTCAAAAAAGGCAAGGATGGCCTTGGCAGCGGGAGAATCCACGCCGGCCAAAAGGCGGTGATGAAGGGCTGCGCACGCTTCAAAGCACTGCCTGGCGCGTTCCGGCTTGCCCTTTGCATCCGCGCCGAGCAGATAGGTCGAATTGTCGCTCAAAAAATTGGCGGCGATGCCGACAGTGCGCTTTTCCCGTGCCGGAACGGAAATTTCCCGCGGCACAGCGGCCTGCTTTTTGCCCGCCTGCTTTACGGTGCGCAGATCCACCGCCTGCAAAAGCTCCCCGGCATCGTTCAGGCGAAGCTCATAGCTCACCTTATAGCCGCTGTCCCAGCCGGGCGAAGCAAGCCTGCCCTGCTTTCGCAATTCCTCACAATACGCGGTCAGGGCCTGCAAAATCATGTGAACACCTCCGCATCACGGCAGTCCAGCACGCCGTTGACCAGCCTCGCACGGAAAAACTGCGGGATGAGGTTCTGCGGGTCGGAATAGTCGATGTCATAGAGCATGAAGCCCAGGTCCTGCGTTACATCGACCGTGGGGATTTCCCTGTCCGTCCACTCCCGAAAATACGCCGGAAATTCACGGCAGCCGAAACAAGGCTGGTGATAGCACTGCCCCTTTTGCAGCCGGCGGCGCAGAATATCCTGAAATTTTCCCGCGTTGTCGCTTGCGCTTGCCTTGTCCGTCATGGTAAAGTGACATTCGATCACATAATGCACATCCCGCAAAATCAAGGCGGCGCGCTGCTGAATGTCCTGCGAGGTATATAAAACAGGCGGCGTGCCTCCCTTGGCAGCCGCCAGCGCAGCAGAGGACAGGAGCGTTGATTTCACCTCGTTGCGGCGGACATTGGTAAACCGAATAGGCTTCAGCAGGAAGATTCGGTCCATGTGATACCGCAGACCCGGATGCCAGTAAACGGCCTCGACGATGCCGCGGGCCGCCGACGGGGTCATGACGTCATAGCTCACGCGCTCGGTTTTCATTTCTGGTCTGGAAAAACAGGCATAGTCTCCCCAGACCTCGATTTTCATGGACACTGTATTCGCCTCCGTTCGATTGTTCCCGGCCAGGATGCAGGTGCGGTTTTCTCTGCCATCTCGATCCCGACCGCGCCCATGCCCAAGGCGGTTTTGATGCCTATCCCGGCATAGGGCGCAAAGCAATAAAGCACATTCAGCATTTCCAGTAAAGGAACAGGCAGATGCGCCTCCAATATGATCCTGCCCTGAAAGGAAGGAATGCGAGCGTGCTTCAGCGAATAACGAAGGGTGCGTAAATGATAATCCGCAATGTGGATTCCCTGCTCAAGGGCGCGCATGGCATCCGCGTCATCCAGCGCAAGCTCTGGGAAGCACAGCCCCCACCGCTGAACAAGAGACTGCAATATCAGGCTCTCCTGCGGATAAATGACATAGCGCTGCGCCTGCCTAAACGATGCAGGCGAAAGGATTTGCATGGCAAACCGATTTTTTCCCCGAAGCGCCTCGGAGCGGTGCAGCAGCGTATGCGCATCTTTGATTGTCTCTTTCGTTTTTCCCTCAAAGCATATGTTTCGGCAATGAAGCGGCGCCGCATCCGCCTTGTCTAAAATGGGGCAGAAGATTTCCGCCGTCTCCGTTGTCAGCAGGCTGACAGTCCAATACACCGTATCCGGCGTATCGCCGCGGCATATGGCCTGACTGATTGGCTTGATGCCCTGAAGGTGCAGTTCTTCCCCCTTCTCGGACGGCGCACGAGAAAGCAGCCATGCATACAGCGGATAGGCCAGCGATGCATCATATGGCTCTGATTCTTTTTTCAGCAAAAAGCGATACCGAACAATCATTGAATGCTGACCTCACATAAACCGAACGCATAATATTTCCCGCGATAGGCGCCGTATTGCATGGTGCGCGGCGAAATGCCAAGCTGCGGATCATTTTCATGATGGTGTGCGCGGAAAAAACGCGCAAGCTGGCTCGATGTATAGGAAAGCCCCTTCTGCTTTCCCAGATACGGATAAGCCAGGCTCTTTGTCAAAAAGCCCGCGCCGCCGCCCAAGCGCATCATGTGGCCGCTTGGAGCGGGCGCAAGATTAAACGGCGCGTCAAAATGCACCTGATAGTTTCTTTGGTAATACTGCTCAAGAGCATCCAGCGCCTTTAAAACAGATTCCCTCGTTATCGCATTTTGAAGCACCGAACGATCCAGTGTCATCCGAAAATGAATCGGCGTATCGGGTATTACGCATTCCCTGCACAGATTGATCCGATTGGTTGAGCCATCCACAAAGCCATCGGTTTTGGAGGCGAGCGTCAGGCGCGAATCGGCTATCGGTTCGCTGTCCGAAATCTGAATGCCGCGCATCAGACTGTTCACTGCGTTTTTGGCATTGGGCGTCAGCGCCAGCGTATGCAAATAGTTTTCCTCGAAAAAGGACTGCATCGTTCGACCGCTCTGCGTGCCGTCCGCCATCATTTTTTGAAAGAGAAGCGCTGTTCTGACCGCGCCCTTGACGCTGCTGCCGGGCACATAAGCGCTGCCGCTTCCATTTCGGACAAAGCGGCTGATGTCGCGCAGAGCATGATTTTCATCCAGCGCATCTCCTGCCTTGATCTGATAGCGTATCGCTGTCTTCAGCTGCTCATTGGTCAGACGGCAGTCCCGAAGCAAAAACGAATACAAATCAGTTTGCCTGGACAGACAGAAGCGTTCAAATTCATCGGCTAAGTGAAAACGGATCAAAAGGTCAAAAAATGACTGCTCATCCAAAAATGAAACCGTACCGGTTCTGGCATCAAACAAATACTCCTTTTTCGGCAGTTTCTGTCCGTTCCCGATATGCAAAAGCCCGCGCACGGTCAGCGTCAGCCGATAGGTCCGCAAATGCTCCATCTCAATCAAAAGGACACCCCCAACATCATCGGGACGGCATAGCGGTAGACCGGATGACTGCCGCCCTGACCCACCTGATACAGAGCTCCCGAAAAGAGCTGCTTCAGCATTGCACCGGCTGATAAAAAATACTGTGTTTGCTTTTTCAGCGGCGATACGCTGAAGGTATCGGACTGCACAAACCCGCCGCGGCGAATCAGCTGATACTGAGCGCCGTCCAAGGCGCGCTCCAGCTCGCTGTCCTGTGGCAGGGCAGAGGTCAGCAGCAAATAATGCTTCGGATTTTTTTCCGTCAATGCATGATACAGCCAGTGCGTCTGAAAATCAAAAGGCTCGTTCAAATAAAGAACATCCTCAAGCCGAAATTTGCCGTATCCGGCACTGACCTTCCCGCCGAGACCGCTGATGCCCAGCGCGTTCAGCAGACAGCATAGCCGCTCATGCACTGATTCCGAAGCACATGCGGAGAGAAAATACAGGCCGCAGTTTGGGAAGAAATGATATGCGCCGACCTGATACGGGCGGGTATCCTGACCGTCCTGCACGGCAGCACAGGTGCGCTGCTCCGTCATTCCAAAAGCCGCCGCGTCCGGCATATAGAGCTTTTCTCCGCGCAGCGATGCGCCGAAAGCCTCCATATCATTCACGGGAAGCCAATTCAAGCGCTTCATGGCCTTGCGAAGCTGAGCGGGGAGCTCCTGCCTTGCCTCGGAAACAGCGCATGGCTTCGGAATATAATAATAGATGTCTTCCCTTTCATTCTCCCGCCAAGGCATACTGTCACTGAGCCTTAATGCGCCGCTGCGCACCTGAGAGCATATTTCTTCGATTCCCCTGCTTCCCCACAGGGCGTTGGCTGTGTGGCACAGAGCCGAAAAGAGCGTGTCTGCGCAGAAATGATCCAAAGCGCTGCTCAGGGACATGGATGAATCCGAGGCGCCAAGGTGCACAGCGCCGTCAAAGCGCAGCTTATACAGGTAGTAATTCATAATTCTCCGCTTTTTTAAATAAGGACTTTAGGACTTCCTCTGAAAAATCCGTTTCAATGCAGCCGAAACGGAAGTTGTCCAGCCCTACACGCCCGCTTCCTCGGGAACCGTGTCCGCCCAAATAATCAAGCTGCAAAAGCTGCATGGCGCGGACAAGCTGCTGCATATCCTCCGTGATTTCCTCCGACCGCATAATATCATACACGATGCGTACCGAGAAGCATGCTCCGGCAACTACGCGCTCAATCTGGCGCGGATTAGCGACCGAATCCGTTCGGCGGATGGCGTTTTCCGTTTTGACCTCCGTCAAGCCGGCCTCCCCAAGAGCATCCGCATTGGAAATAAAGCTGTCCGAAAATTGAAGCCTTGAGCGTCTGACAGGGGTTGCCGAGCCGAACAGACGCAGGATAATCGGAGCATCCTGATTGAAATCCGGCATCCGGTTCATGTCCCTGCATAGACTGCGTGCCAAAAGGGTGCGCAGTTTTCCCTTTAAGCTGCTGCCCGGCAGAATGGGCTTTCCCGTAAGCGGATCACGAATAACGGGGCTGTCCACTGCACCGATGGCCGAAAAAGCGCCGGACGCACCGATATGCAAGCCTGTTTTGACCTTCAAATCGCAATAGATGACAATTTTCCCGTACATATCAATTCTCCTTGCCGCCGAAATAGCGATGGTATGCCACCAATGCTTCCATGTAATGTGAAAGCCGGATCAGCTTTTCTCTGTCTGTGCCGATGTCCTTCATGTACTCCAGCAGGTGCGCCTTTTCGATAAAAGCCTTGACCGTCGGCTCGCGTCCCGCATCATAAACAGCTCTGATTCTTAAACGCAGCAGCTTCGCTTGGCTGGCCGAGCTGAGCGTTGTATCCGTACGAAGGCTCTCCTCGTTATAAATATCCGTCAGCAGTGCAAAGATTCCGCGCAGCTTGGAGGATGTGATGCGGCTTCCGCCCTCCATCAGCGCCCGCATGACCTGCTCCGCCTCGTTTACATAGTCCTGCGGAAGCTGCTTAGGCTGAACCGGCGCCGGCAGACCGCCGCCCTGAGTTCCTCTTGGAGCATAACCGCCGAAGTGGTTCGAGCCACTGTTTGGCCTGTCATGATTGTACATCGTGCTGTTCCGCCTTTCTATTCATATATACATACAGATAAATGGCCGTGATCAGCTGCCGCCGATCCTTCGCATTGCAAGCCCATGCGTACATTTTTTGTGAAAAATCCTTATAAAGGCTGAAGGAGACGCTTTGGCGGCTCGGCTGAAGGCGCGCCAGCATATAGGCATACCGAGCCAAATTCAGCTTGCTTTCCTCCGCCTCCCGCAGCAGACCCGTCATGCGGTATAAAAATGCTTTTCCGCGTTCATCCTGACCGGCAAAGAAACGTTCGAGTATTTGATATTTGTCCCGCATAACCTGCTGCCGGAAAACCGTCCACGAATAGGTATGCTGCGCCAGCGGATCAAACAGGGAAACCGCATTCTTATCCGGCTCAGCTTTTGCCCGCTGCTCCAGCGCCTGCGTTTCCTCGGCTGCCAAGCGGATAGGATATTTTTCATCATAAAGACCAATGCCGCCGCTTAAAGTCAGCGCACCGCCCGTAAAGGCCGTAAACTGCTGCTGAATGCGCTGCGCCGCTTCCATGACATGGTTCCATGCGCCGAGCAGAAATACGTCGTCACCGCCGGAATAGACGACCGAGATTTGCAGCGGATTTCCCTGACACAGCACCTCTCTTAAGTATCGCTTGAAAAATAAGGATAGCTGCCGTGACAGAGCCGCCGTTCTGGAGAGCGTAACGAAGTGATATTTTTCCGCTGCATCCTTTGCATCTGCCTGTTCAAAGCCGGCAACAAATGCATGGCCCAAGTTATCAACGTCCATCCGGCATACCGCCAGGCGGCGAATGCCGGAAGAAGCCCGCGCCAGCTCTGTATTCCGATTGTCGGCATAATAATCGCACACATCCAGCCGTGTGCTGTAATTCAGCCCTGTAAATGCGTGATTTTTCGTATAGATTCGAACGATCCGGTCATCCGTTTTCAGCCTTTCCCTTGCCTCCCGCTCGGAAATCAACGCAAGAAAAACCTCTCCGTCCGCGCCCGGCAGCGATAGGTCATGCGAAAGACCTGCATTCCGCGTTACATAATAGGCGATGCGCTGCTCGTCTTGAATTTTGGCTGAAATCTCTTCAAACCGCGCACACCACAGACAGCGGTCCTTATGAAGCAGATCCGTGCTTCCGCAGACCCCGCATTCTCTTCCGTCCGTATGCTGTGCCTGTACGTTCAGCTTTCTCAGCTGTTCCGGCGAATATCTGCGCATCTTATGGAGGCTGACCTCAGCGGAAGCTCTGCCAAATACGGCCTTATAGGGTGTATCCGAAGCAGGCCTGTTGGTGAGATCATTGGCGGAGCATTCTGCCCAGCCATGTGCCAAAAACAGCTTGACGCCAAACTGCTTCAGCAGCCAGCTGTTCGTTTCTCGGTTGACCTGCTTCAAGACCTGCACCGTCTCCTGTGTATTGGGCAGCAGCACATAGCAATGTCCGCCGCCGGAATACAAAAGATTGGCTCGGCTCAGCCCGCAGCGCGTTAAAATTTCGTCGATATAATGCTCCATCAGCAGTTCTAAAAAGAACGAACGGCTGCGCAGCGCCCGTTGTGCACCCGATGCGGCAACGGTATAAATAAATTTCTGAATGCCGGACAGATCCGCCGTATAAAGCAGAAATGCTTTTGCATCCCGAAATTTCATCTCATTTTCAAACAAATACGATTGAAAATCCCTGATGCTGTTCGCCAGCAAATATTCACTGATGCAGGCGCCGACCGCTGCCGTTGCCTTCAGATGGTCAAACAGCGAAATATCCGGACTTTCACCGGTATAAGTACTGGACGGAATATTGGATGCACAGCTCTCCAGCAGAGCCAGCAGGGAGTCCGTCCACTGCTCGGAGACAGTCATGCCTTCTAAGCCCCGCTGCAGCACCCTGAGCAGGGATGCATACTGCGCTGAGGTGACCGGCGGCTGTTCATCCGGCAAATGCAGATGCCCGTCATGGCAGACGGGTGCCAGCGCCAGCCCATTGTGCCACCCATTCAAATGAGAAAAAATCGAATGCAGCGGCAATGTACGATCAAAGCGGACAGAGCCGCTTTCCTCCTCGCGTCTATCAACCGCAGCGGAAATATTGTCGGCCACGCAAAGAATATAAGCCAAGCTGTCGCATTTGAGCTGTGCCTGACGAAGTGCCCTCGCGTGGTGCCAGCGAACGCCGGAAAGGATATCGCTCCATGGTGCGTCCGGCAGACGCTCTAAAAGCCATGTATATCCGGATGTCGAATGATCCAGCGTGCTTTCGCCCGAACGAAAAACCATTTTTCCTATATCGTGCAAAAGGCCGCTGAAGGTTGCCTGCAAAGTGAGCGGATTCAAGTATACGCCTCCTGTCGGAAGTCAAATGATGCGGATATGACGGTATCGGTATACATTCTTGTCGCATTCATTATATGGCATGAAAAGCAAAGTGTCAAGGCATCGTGGCCATGCGTCCGTGCCATGTGCTCTAAGCATAAAATCCGGCTTGCGCATAATTTACAAACATTCTCTCCTGTGGTATAATTTTGCGCAGGGGGAGGCGCTGTCATGCGGCGGGGCTTTGCCCGAAGTGCATTTGTCACGGCAGCGTTTTCAATTCGTAAATATTTTGTAAGAAAATTATTTTATTTTTCATGCAAGAAACAGGAGGGCTCTTTCGTTATATGAGTGACTGGGAACAGTCCGAAGGAAAAGCGGGCGTCCGGATGGACAATGACCGGTTCGAGGAGCTGTATCGGCTGTACGCCGACGATGTGCTCCGCGTCAGCTACTTCTATCTGGGCGACAGGCAGCAGGCCGAGGATGTGACGCAGGATGTGTTCGTCCGGCTGCTGACCAACTCGCCGGAGCTTATCAGGGGGCGTGAAAAGGCATGGCTGCTCAAGGTGGCGCTGAACCGGTGCCGGGATTTGTGGCGGGCCGCATGGGTGCGCCGCGTGGTGCTGGGCAGCCCCGCGCTGGAGCTGACGCCCGCCAAGGGCGGCATCGAGGACGAGCTGGAAAAAAGCGAGCTGATGCAGGCCGTTCACCGTCTGCCCGCGCAGTTTCGGGAGGTCATCCTCCTGCACTACTATCAGGGCTACGGCATCGCCGAAATCGCCGTCATGCTGTCCCTGCCGGAGGGAACGGTTTCAAGCCGTCTGTCCAGAGGACGAAAAAGGCTGGAAGAAATGTTGAAAGGAAGTGATGCCCGGTGAATATGGAAAAAAAGCTGAGCACGTTGCCGAGCATTGCGGATGAAATGCTCTCCGGCGTAGAGGCCGGAGAGGAGCTCAGAAAGCGCATTTGCCAAAAGGCGGAAGCAAAGACGGAAATCCGCTTCCGTCCCTTGCGCGCCATCCCCGCGCTGTGCTGCGCACTGGCCGTCTTTTTAGGCGCGGTGTGGGGCATTCCGCAGCTTTTGAAAGGGCCGGATGAGCAGCTGCTGGCGGCGCAGCCCGCCGGAGGCACCAATGAGCCCACGACCGTCCTGCGGGCGGACGTGCCGGTCGGCAGCGTGACCCTGACGTCCTCGAACGAGGTTCCTGCCTACCGCAGCATTTGGGCGTCTGTCTCCGGCTCGTACTTTCCGCTGATTCAGGCGGATGGGCGGGTCTACCGCCTGCTGACCACGCCGGGGAGTCTTTCCTCCAAGCGGCTGGGCAGCGAAATCGGCACGGTGGGCGAGTATACCTCGGAGCCGTCCCTGTCCTCCGGCAGCATCGTCTCCAACACGGTGCTGGAGGGAGAGACCGTTTACGAGGTCCAAAACATGCCCTGCGCGGCGGTCGCCGCGAAAGTGGACGGCAAAATGCGCGTGTTCCAGCGCGTATCGCTGGACGGCAGCGCCGTCATCGGCGGAGAAACCCTGGCGGACACGTTGGGCAGCGCCGACGTATCCGAGCTGACGCTGTCGGACGTCGGCAGAATCACGGACGCGGATACGGCGCAGACGCTGTTTGACACGCTGGTCGATCATGCGTCCTATCAAAGCGCCGCCTGCCAGACGACCAAGCAGACGCTGCTCATCAAGTTTTCCAACGGCGTGACGCTGCAGCTGGCCGTCAGCGGAGAAAAGGTCATGGGCTGCGGCACGTGGGCCTGCCCGGAATTCTTTGAAGCATTCGACGCGGCGCTGTAAGGTATTTTCATCCATGACGCCGCTCCGCAGGGAGCGGCTTTTGCTTTTCTTGCGTCCGCTTGATGTGTATGCTATAATAGTCTTGCGGAAAGGTATGTCCGCAGGAGGAGGGAGTTCATGCGCAAGCCTGTTTTGCTTTCCGTGACCGGCATGGCGCAGAATGTCGGCCAGCCGGATGACGCCATGCACCTTGTCACCACCGGCTATCTGAGCGGAGAAAAGGACGACTGGCGGCTTCGCTATACGGAGACCCAGCCGGATTCGACCAAGCCGAGCCATGTGACCCTTTCGATGGCGGATGGGGTCGTGACCATGCGGCGCGACGGCGAATTTGACACCAGCATGGTGTTTGCCAAGGGGCGGCGCTTCGAGGGCGTCTACAACACGCCCTACGGCGCCTTGGACATGGGCGTTTATCCGACGCAGGTGCGCTATCAGGTGGAGGGCGCACAGGGCGAGGTTATGCTCAAGTATCAGCTGGACCTTCAGGGCCAGTATGCCGCCATGCACGAGCTGAGGATTCGCTTTGCCGAAAGGAAGAAGCAGTGAGCGCCCTGGACGCCCTGAGAGAGCGGGCAGCCGCGGCGCTTGACGGAAGGGGCTTTCTGCGCCGTGACCGCTTGGGGACGGCGCTTTTTGTTACGGATTACGGTAAAAGGACAACCGATATTTCGGCAGCGCTTTCGGCGCTTGCGGAGGCTCAATTGACCGTGGAAGAAAAAAACGGCCTGTGGCGGCTGGATTTGACAAACGAGGGCTGGACGGCTTTGATTCAATCCATTCCGCCCTGCGCCGTGCCGCCCGCCACGGACGAAAATCTGCCGCTTTATTCCCTGGCCGTCCGCCTGACGCGCCATCCCGTGGACGCGGCGATGCAGCCGGTCGCGCCGATTCGCCTGACGCTGCTGTGCCTGGACGCGGGCGATACGGGGCGGCTTCTGCGGGAGCTTCCGCCGCTTCTGGCGGACTGCCTCAAGCAGCATCTTCCAGTGCCGGAGGCAGCCGGACGGCTTATCGCGCAATATATAAAGGAGAGAGAGCCATGCTGATAACCTATCACGGCCATTCGGAATTTTTCATGGAGAGCGCCGAGGGCTTCCGCGTGCTGACAGACCCCTTTGACGCCCATGTGGGCTATCCCGTGCATGGCGTGGACGCGGACGCCGTCCTCGTATCGCACGGCCATTCCGACCACAATTTTACATCGAAGGTCACGGGACATCCCACAATCGTCAATCGGGCAGGGAGCATCCGCCTGAGCGCGGACTGCGCGGTGACAGCCGTTCCCGCCTTTCATGATGACTGTAAGGGCAAAAAGCGCGGGCAGACGCTGCTGTTCCTGCTGGAAATGGACGGGCTGAAAATCGCGCATTTGGGCGACCTGGGCACAATGCTTTCCGATGAACAGTTAACGTTTCTGCGCGGCGCGGACATCCTGCTCATTCCCGTGGGCGGCTATTATACGATTGACGGCCGCACGGCGGCGGACATCGCGCAGCAAATCGGGGCGCACGTCACCATCCCCATGCACTACAAGACGAAATTCAATGCGGACTGGCCGATTGCCGAGCCGACGGACTTTCTTTCGCAGATGCATGCCGGGGACGCGGAGACCTTTCCCCTGCTCCGCGTGACCAAGGAGGATGTTGCCTGCGCGCCGAGGGTGTGCCTGCTTGGATATGAGCCATAAACGCGCAAGACACCAAAATACCCGACAGGAGTTTTTCCGGTCGGGTCTTTTTGTAATGTTAGGTTTTAATGCTTTTTATCGATCCATGACATAGCCGAGCGTTTTCAAATCGGACGCGGAATTGCGCCAGTCGGGGCGCACCTTGACCCAAAGCTGAAGGTTGACCCTCATGCCCAGCAGCGCCTCGATATCCTGCCGCGCCTCCTGACCGATTTTTTTCAGGGTCGCCCCGCCGCGGCCGATGATGATGCCCTTATGCGAATCCTTTTCGCAGTAGATGGTCGCGTCGATTTCCATGAAATCGCCGCTCTTTTTTTTCATCGCCATCATTTCAACGCCTATGCCGTGCGGCACCTCGTCCCGCAGGCTGCGCAGCGCCTTTTCTCGGATGATTTCGGCGCAGAGGACGCGCTCCGGCTGGTCGGTGGGCATATCGTCCGGAAAATATTTCGGGCCTTTCGGCATATGCGAAAAAAGCTCCTGTTTGAGCGCCTCCACGCCGTCGCCCGTCCTGGCGCTGATGGGGAAGACCGCGTCAAAGGGCATTTCCCTGAACCGGTCAATGACGCCCAGCAAATCCTTGGGCGGCAGGAGATCGATTTTGTTGATGGCCAGCGCCTTATAGCCGGGGCGCGCCGCCATTTCCTGCGCGATTTTGATGTCCTGCGGGCCGACGGCGGCGGCGTCCGCCAGCACCAGCAGGCCGTCCACGCCGTCCATCGCCTCACGGACGGAGGCCTCCATAAATTCGCCCAGCTTGGTGCGCGGGTGATGAATGCCGGGCGTATCGACAAAGACGATCTGCCCTTCTTCGGCGTTCATCACGCCCATCAAACGGCTGCGCGTGGTCTGCGGCTTATTGCTGACGATGGCGACCTTTTCCCCCACCATCAGATTCAAGAGCGTGGATTTTCCGACATTCGGACGGCCGACGATGGCCACAAAGCCGGAGCGGAACGGATGCTTTTCACTCATATCGTTGATTCCCTTAGTCCTTTCCGAGCATTTCCAGGGTGCCGGAGCGCGGGCTGAAATCATGCGGCAGGAGCACGCTGAGGGGCAGACTGTCCCGCTCATCGCCGCAGGCCACGATAACGCGCAAATCGGGCGCAAACTCGCTCAAAGCCTGACGGCAGATGCCGCACGGCCACGGCAGGGATTTATCGGCGGCAATGGCAATGGCCCGAAACTCGCGCTCGCCCTCGCTGACCGCCTTGAACAGTGCCGTGCGCTCGGCGCAGTTGGTCGCGCCGTAGGAAGCGTTTTCAATGTTGCAGCCCTGATAGACTTTCCCGCTCGCAGCCAGAATGCAGGCGCCGACGCGGTATTTTGAATAGGGCGCATAGGAATTTTGCATCGCATCCTTGGCCAGGGCGACCAGCTCCTCGTCCGTCACCCGCCCCATGCCGATGCTGTTCAAGGCCTTTTCCTCCATGGTTCGCATTCTCCTTTGCTCGTCTTCGGCCATATGGTCATAGCCCATCACATGGAACATCCCGTGGGTCAAAAGGTAGGCCGTTTCCCTGTCCGTACTGTGTCCGTACTCCTCGGCCTGTACCCTTGCGTGCTCTAAGGAAATCACGATATCGCCCAGCATGTAGACGCCAAGCGCATCGTCATATTCCCGCCTGAGCGCCCGTTCACTGTCCCGCGCCGTTTTCCCGTTCTTATAGAAAACGCTCGGAAAGCTCAGCACATCCGTCGCCCTGTCCACCCCTCTGTATTCCCGATTCATGGCATGGATATGATGGTCGTCCGTCAGCAGCAGGCGCACGCCCGTTTCGCAGGGCGGGCCTTCCGCATCGACAGCCGCCTGCGCCGCCCGCTCCAGCAGGGGGCGAAGCTTTTCCAGCCTTTCCGACAGGCTCTCCGGCATACATTCGATTTCCAGCCGCATGGTCAGTCCTCGTCCTTTTCTTCCTCGGTCTCGGCATCGCCGCCCGCTTCGGCGGCGCCCGCATCCGTCTGTTCGTCCGCCACGGCAAAGTCCTCCGCTTCCTCGGCGCTGACGGGCGCCAAAAAGCCGGGAACATTCTCCGTGTCCACCTCCGGCAGCTCTCCCTGCTTTTCAAGCGCCATCAGCTCGTCGATTTCGACCGGCGCGGCAGCCTCCGGCGGCGCGACATGCAGCGGCTCGCCGTCCGGCTCGGGCTCAGGCAGCCTTGTGTCATCCGCCTTCGGCTCTTCCTGGCCGCCGCCCTGCATCGGCCGCTCCTGTCCTTCCTTTTTGTGCGCAAGGCGCAGGGCACGGCGCTTATCGGCCTGCACATCGGGATATTCGATGCGCTCGTGATACACGCCCTTTAAAACATTGGTGCAGGCAATGCAGATATCGTCGATGTCGTTCAGCGTCAGCGGCGCGTTATTGAGCTGGCCGTCCGCCAGTTTGCCGCGCACAAGCTTGACGATATAGTCCTCCATCTGTTCCGGCGTGGACTTTGCCTTCTGGCTTCGCACGGCGGCCTCGATGGTATCGCACAGCATGATGACGGCGCTTTCCTTGGAAGACGGGCGCTCCCCGTCATAGCGGAAGGCGTTGATGTCCACCGGATTGCCGCCCGCCTGCTGCAGCGCCTTATGATAGAAGAACATGACCGGCGTGTTGCCGTGATGCTCGGCAATGATGCGCTGCACCTCATACGGCAGCCGATACTGCTTCGCCAGCGCCACGCCGTCACGGGTGTGCGCGGTCAGAATGGCGGCGGAAACCTGCGGGTCGGTATGGTCATGCGCATTTTCCTCGCCGATTTGGTTTTCCTTAAAATACAGGGGGCGCTTGAGCTTGCCGATGTCGTGATAATACGCGCCGACACGGGCAAGCAGGGGATTCGCGCCGACCGCCTCTGCCGATGCCTCGGCCAGATTCGCCACCAAAATGCTGTGGTGATAGGTGCCGGGCGCTTCCAGCATCAGCCTGCGCAGAAGCGGGGCGTTCGGGTTAATCAGCTCCAGCAGACGCATGGGCGTCGGCAGGTTGAACGCCACCTCCAAAAGCGGCTGAAGCGCGATGCAGACAAGGCCGGCCGTCACGCCGCCCGCCATAAACCAGACAGAGTCCTCCAAAATGCCCGTCAGATTCGATGAGGTCATCAGGGCGATGCCCAAAGTGACCAGAAAATTCAGGAGGGCGATGACGATGCCCGTCGCCAGCGCACGGACGCGGCTGGCGCTGCGGCTCATCATCATCGCGGCGACCGTGCCGGACACAAGCCCCGCCACGACCATATGCACCATCTGCTCCGTAAACGCCTGACTGCCGCCGGCAGCCAGGGAAGAGACAAGAACGGTCAGCGCCGCATTGCACAAAATGCCGCTCTTGAGCGATAACATGGCGCTCAAAAGCATGGCGCACAGGGTTATCGGCGCGGCGTAGGCGTCAATCATGCGCATCAGCACGCACAGCCCCAGCGTGCCCGCCATCACGACGGACAAAAGCACGAGCCGCCGAACATCGGTCAGGGCGGTTTCCTTTAAGAGGCGGAGCGTCAGCAGAACGACCGTCATCACCAGCACGACCAGCAGCCCGCCGCCCAGATAAATCGACAAATCCGTTTCGCCGGAGCTTAACAGGCCGAGCGTTTCCAGCATGCGGATCTGGTTGAGCTTCACGCGCCCTTCACCCTTGACGACGATGTTCTGTCCCTGCTTATATACGGTCGGCTCGACCGCGTTCCGCGCCTCCTCCCGCGCCGCATCCGTCGCCTCCTGGTCAATGACCATATTGGACTGAATGCAGGCCTTCAGCACGGGCTGCACGACATTTTGCAGCATATCCGTATCCGTTCGGAAGCCCACAATCAGGCAGATGCTCTGAATGGCGTCGTTTTCCTGCCCCTGCGTCACATGACCGGACATGGTGTTCTTGATGGCCGAATATAGGGAGGCATACAGCTCGTCCAGCGCCTCGCGGCCGCAATTCATCAGGGTGGTCAGCTGATAATCGCGCAGGGTAATCAGCGTCAGCACCCCGCCGGCATAGTCCAGCTCCTCACGGGTATAGCTGCTCCTCTGGGCATAATCCGGCAGCGTTTCGGCGTACTGATGCACGGTGCGCAGTTCCGCAAAAATCTGGTCAAACAGCGTCAGCACACTTTCCGTCACACCCTCCTGGTACTTGTAGGTGGGTGTGACCGCGTTGGCCGCCTCCGTGCGCCGCTGTTCCGTCGTCACCTCGTCCACGACGTCCTTGGTGGCGGCAATGGTGACATTCGGCACCTGCCCGACGCGCAAATCGTAGCGTGTCGGCACGATGGCAATAACAAAGATGGCGGCCATGCCGAGCGTCAGAATGATGCAGATGGCAAGGCACAGGGCGCGCTGCGTTTTCAGATAAGCCGAAAATGACGCAAGCATCTGCTTAAGCGACGGCATTTTTTTCGTCACGGATGCTCCTCTCCTTCCCGCGTCCTATCGTACTGCTCGTAGGCAGCTACGATACGGCGCACCAGCTCATGGCGCACGACATCCGCCTGCCGCAGGTAACAGATGCCGACCATGCTTTCATCCTTCAGCACCTCCAGCGCCTGCAAAAGGCCGGATACGCGACCCCTGGGCAGGTCAATCTGGGTCGTGTCGCCCGTGACCACGCATTTGGAGCCTGCGCCCAGGCGGGTCAGAAACATCTTCATCTGTTCGGGGGTCGTGTTCTGCGCCTCATCCAGAATGATAAAAGCATTGCTGAGCGTCCGCCCGCGCATGAACGCCAGCGGCGCCACCTCCACCGTCCCGCGCTCCAGCAGGCGCTGATAAGAGTCAACGCCCATCATTTCATACATGGCGTCGTAGAGCGGGCGCAGGTAGGGGTCAACCTTCTGCGTCATGTCCCCTGGCAGAAAGCCGAGCTTTTCCCCCGCCTCGACCGCCGGACGGGTCAGCACGATGCGCTCCACCTCTCTGTTTTTGAGCGCCGAGACCGCCATCGCCATCGCCAGATAGGTCTTGCCCGTTCCGGCAGGACCGACGGCAATGGTCAGCTCATGCCTGCGGACAGCCTCCACATAATTGAGCTGCCCCAGGGTCTTGCACTTGACGGGTCTTCCTCTGTGCGTCAGCGCGACGACATCCTGCGCAATTTTATCCAGCTTGTCCAAGTCGCCCGACCGCGCCAGCGCAACGGCATAGCGCACCCGTGCGTCATCCACCGCTTCCCCGCGGTTCAAAAGCTCCATCAGCTTCACCACGGCCTGCGAAGCAAGCCGCACATTGTCCTCATCGCCGCTGATGCTCATTTCCTCGTCCCGAAGAGCGACGGAAACATTCAGCTCATTTTCCAGCACGGCAATGTTTCGGTCATTCATGCCAAACAGCGCCGGATAATCCGTGGCGCTCCTGATGATTTCACGCAATGAATAAGCGCTCCTATCTTTGGGAAGCATAGAGCGGGGCAGCGCCGGGCACGGCATTTCCCGCTTGGGAAGGCGCCTGCATTTCCGAATTCCTTCCCATCTATATCATACTATAATCTTCCGATTTGTCAATCATTTCATCCGCGGCCGCGCAAGCCATCCAACGAAAAAAGACCCTGCTTCGGGTCTTTTTCAACTGCAGTCACAAGGTTCAGACGGTGAACTGCCTGATATCCGCTTCCAAATCGCCGCAGTCGTCCGTATAGACATCGAGCGTGATGGGCTTGGACAAATCCAGGGAGAAGATGCCGAGGATGGACTTGGCGTCCACCACATGGCGGCCGGCGCGCAGGTCCATCTCATAGGGGTAGCGGTTCACGGTGTTCACAAAGGTCTTGACCTCCTCAGCCTGAGTCAGTCTGAGCGGAAAGGATTTCATTATGGGGTACCTCCTAACATTTTCTTTTTGTTATCATATCATAAAATGCCTGAATTTGTAAAGCCGAAAGCGCGTTTTTTCTGCAGGGAAAAGGGATGCGGGCGGTCTCTTTTTTCCGCCGTCAGCCTGCCCGCGATATTTTATTCGCCGAGCCGCGCCAGCGCTTTTTCGATGCGGGCAAGCGTCTCATCCCGTCCGAGCAGGCAGGCAATCTCAAACGCGCCGCCGGGCGTGGACATCTGGCCGGAGATGGCGATGCGCAGCGCCCACAGCACCGTGCCGTTCTTTTTCCCCCACTCGGGGATTTTCGCCATGATTGCATCATGGATGGCGCTCTCCGTCCATTCGGGCAGCGCCTTCAGCAAATCAAGGCACAGCGGCAGAACTTCTTTGGCGGTTTCCAAACTGCTCTTTTGCTTCTTGTTTTCAAACAGAGACAGCTCGTAATCCGGCAGCACGGCCAGAAACGCCACCATATCGGGGATGCGGCTGAACACCTCGGTGCGGCTCTGCATCAGCTCCGCCAGGCGGCGATAGTCGATATTCTTTCCCGCCAGCACCTTGTCAAACCACGGCGCCGCCTGCTCCAGATATTTGTCAAAGTCCATCTGCGCGATGTAGTGCGCGTTAAACCAGGTCAGCTTGTTGACGTCGAAGATGCCCGGCGCGTTGTTCAGCCTGTGGATATCGAACGCCTCCACCAGCTCGTCCATCGTGAAAAATTCACGGTCGTCGCCCGGATTCCAGCCGACCAGCGCCAGATAGTTGATGAGCGCTTCCTTCAGGTAGCCCTTGCCGATGAAATCGCTGTAATAGGCGTCGCCGTCGCGCTTGGAGAGCTTATGATGCGCATCGCGCATGACGGTGGTCAGGTGGATGTACTGCGGAATCTCCCAGCCGAACGCATTGTACAGAAGATTGTATTTGGGCGTAGAGGACAGGTATTCCATGCCGCGCATGACGTGCGTGATGCCCATCAGATGGTCGTCCACGACATTGGCGAAATTATAGGTCGGCATGCCGTCGGCCTTGATGAGCACCATATCATCCAGTGTGTCGTTCGGGAAGGTGATTTTGCCGAACACCACATCGTCATAGGTCGATTCGCCCGTCGTCGGCGCGTTCAGGCGGATGACATAGGGGATGCCGGCGGCCAGCTTTGCCTCGACTTCCTCCTTGGCAAGGTGCAGGCAGTGCTTATCGTACTTGAACACCTCGCCGCGCTTTTCGGCCTCCTCGCGGCGGGCGTCCAATTCCTCTTTGGTGCAGAAGCAGTAGTACGCCGCGCCCTTTTCAATGAGCTGCTTTGCGTAGGGCAGGTACAGGCTCTTGCGCTCGGACTGGACATACGGGCCGTAATCGCCGCCGACGTCCGGTCCTTCGTCCCAGTTCATGCCGCAGCCCTTCAACGTGTCGTAAATAACCTCTGTCGCGCCCTCGACATACCGCTCCTGGTCTGTATCCTCGATGCGGAGGATGAATTTCCCACCGTTTTTCTTCGCGAACAGATAATTGTACAGCGCCGTGCGCAGGCCGCCCAGATGCATAAAGCCTGTGGGCGATGGCGCAAAGCGCGTGCGGACTTGTGTCATTGGCTTCTATCTCCTTCAAAATCCCTTGGATATCGTGAAAGCGGCAGAGCCGCCCGATACGGATGAACCGATGCTTATTTGATTTGGAAGCTGCTCTTGAGGCTGACCACGCGGTTATACACGGCGCAGTCCTCGGTGCTGTCCTTGTCCTTGCAAAAGTAGCCGCTGCGCAGGAACTGGAAGGTATCCCCCACTTTTGCGCTGACGAGCGTATGCTCGCAGCAGCCCCGAACGACCTTCAGGGAGTCCGGCGACAGGAATTTCGTCACGTCCTTTTTGTCGGCCGCGTCCGCCGTGTCCCATTCCGCCGTCATGAGCTGGTCATACAGCCGTGCTTCAAAGAAGGCGCAGTCGCGGGCGCTGACCCAGTGGATGGTGCCCTTAACCTTGCGGTTTGCGCCCTCGGAGCCGGAGCGGGTGTCCAAATCGACCGTGCATTCCACATGGTCAATGTTCCCGTTCTCATCCTTCACGGCTCTGTCGCAGCGGATGATGTAGGCGCCCTTGAGACGCACCTCGCCGTCCGGCTTGAGGCGGAAGAACTTCTTGGGCGGCTCCTCCATAAAGTCCTCACGCTCTATCCAAATCTCCTTGCCGATGGTCACCTGCCGCTCGCCAAGCTCCGGATGGTCGGGATGGTTTTCCATCGTCAGGGTGTCCGTCCAGTCGTCCGCCACGTTGGTCAGAACGCACCTGAGCGGATTCAGCACGGCCATGACACGCGGGGCTTTTTCGCCCAAATCATCACGCACGCAGGCCTCCAGCATGGCGACGTCCGACGTGGAATCGGCCTTGGCCAAGCCGACCTGCTCGACAAACGCCCGAATCGCGCTTCCGGTGTAACCGCGGCGGCGCATGGCGCATAAGGTGGGCATACGGGGGTCGTCCCAGCCGGAGACATAGCCCTCCTCGACCAGCCTGCGCAGATGGCGCTTGCTCATCACCGTTCGGGTGATATTCAGGCGGGCAAACTCAATCTGGCGCGGGCCGATGGTGCGGTTGCCGTCCTTGTCCAGATGCGGCGCACGAAGCCCCGCCTTTTCCACCACCCAGTCATAGAGCGGGCGATGGTTTTCAAACTCCAGCGAGCAGAGAGAGTGCGTGATGCCCTCCAGCGCGTCCGAAAGGGGGTGCGCATAGTCGTACATCGGATAAATGCACCATGCCTTGCCCGTTCGCCAATGCTCCTTGTACAGGATGCGGTACATGGCGGGGTCGCGCATGTTCATGTTGGGCGAGGCCATGTCGATTTTGGCGCGCAGAATCATGCGTCCCTCCGGAAATTCTCCCGCCCGCATCCGGCGGAACAGGTCGAGGCTCTCCTCCATCGGCCGCTCGCGCCACGGCGAATCGGTGCCGGGGGTCGTCAGCGTGCCGCGATACTCCGTCATCTGTTCGGGCGTCAGCTCATCCACATAGGCCAGCCCGCGTTTGATAAAGTCCTCGGCAATCTCATAGAGCTTTTCGTAATAATCGCTGGCATAGAAAATGCCGCCCGTCCATTCAAAGCCCAGCCAGCGGATGTCCTGCTTGATGCCCTCGGCGTATTCGTTGTCCTCCTTGGCGGGGTTGGTATCATCAAACCGAAGATTGCACAGGCCGCCGTATTTTTCGGCCGTGCCGAAATCGGTAATCAGCGCCTTGCAGTGGCCGATATGCAGATAGCCGTTCGGCTCAGGCGGAAAGCGGGTATGAATCTTTTCACATTTTCCGTCCGCCAGATCCTGATCGATCGCATCCCAGATAAAATTGGTGCGCACGCTCTCGTTTTCCATCAAGATCTCCTCCCATTTCTCTGAAAAAAATCACGATACATTATACCGAATGCGGGATGAAATTACAAGCATTTTCCCGAATCGCCCGCCGAAAGACCGTATTTTTGCTGTCTTTCCTCCCGGTAGCTGATGTGCGTCAGCTCCAGCCCCTGTGCGGGCGCCGTAATGCCCAGAGCAAGACGGCTGCCCGTATCGAGCGCCTCCCGAAGGCATTCGGGCGGCAGCTTGCCCTGGCCGATGTAAATCAGCGTGCCGGCAATGATGCGCACCATGTTGTACAGAAAAGCGTTGCCGCGCACGACCAGGGTGATTTCCTCCCCCGCCCTTGAAACGGAGATTTCCGCAATCGTGCGGACGGTGGTCTTGGCGCTGCCTCCGGCGGCGGCAAAAGCGGCAAAATCGTGCGTGCCGACCAGGGTCTGCGCCGCCTCGTGCATCCGTCCGGCGTCCAGCGGAATGGGGATATGCGCGGTCAGGTTCCGATACAGGGCGCTGGCATGAACTGCGTTATGGATGCGATAGGTATAGGTCTTATCCTTCGTACAAAAGCGGGCGTGAAAATCATCGGGGACGATTTCACAGCCCAGCACGCGGATGTCATAGGGCAGGAAGCGGTTGAGGACAAAGGGAAATTTGTCCGCCGGAATGGAGGTCTCCGCGTCGAAATGCGCCCGCTGTCCCAGCGCGTGAACGCCCGCATCCGTGCGGCTTGCGCCGGTCAGGGGTGTGCGCACCCGCAAGGCGCTTTGCAGGGCGTCCTCCAGCTTTTCCTGCACGGCTGTGCCGTTCTTCTGCCGCTGCCAGCCCGCGTAAGCCGTGCCGTCATAGGAGACCGTCAGCAGATACCGGCTCATGCGACCAGCCCCTCAAGGATGACCAGCGCCAGCAGCAGCGCCGTCCAAAGCAGCGCCAGATAGTCGTTTTTCTGCATTTTAAGAATATGCAGCCGCGTGCGTCCCTCACCGCCGTGATAGCACCGCGCCTCCATCGCCATCGCCAGTTCCCCCGCCCTGCGGAAGGCGCTGATGAACAGCGGCACCAGCAGCGGCACCATCGCCTTGGCGCGCTGCAGAAGATTGCCCGTTTCAAAGTCCGCGCCGCGGGCCGCCTGCGCCTTCATGATTTTGTCGGCCTCCTCCAGGAGGGTCGGGATGAAGCGAAGCGCGATGGTCATCATCATCGCCATCTCATGCGCGGGAAAATGAATGACGCGCAAAGGAGACAGCAGGCGCTCCAAGCCGTCCGTCAGGGCAACGGGCGCGGTCGTGAGCGTCAGCAGGCTTGAGCCGAGCACCAGAAAAACCAGGCGCAGGGAAAAGCGGACGGCGTTCAGGCTGCCCTCCACGGTGAGCGTCGCAAAGCCGAGATTGATAAGCGGCGTCGTGCCGACGGTAAAAAAGAGATTGAGCAGGAAGGTGAAAATCAGGATAAAGCGAAGCGGCTTCAGCCCCTTCACAAACTGCCGGAAGGGCAGCCTGGACGCTTTGCAGGCAAACGCCAGAAACAGAACGACGGGAATGAAGGCCGGTAAATCGCCCGCCATGAACACGGCCACGATGAACAGCACCAGCAGAACGATTTTAACCCTTGGGTCGAGCGCGTGAACGACGCTGTCCGCCGGATAATACTGGCCGAGCGTGATATTGTCAAGCATGGCGTGCCCCTCCCTTTAACAGTTTTCTCAGCGCGTTCAGGGCATCCTCCTGCCTGTACACGGTGGGGAAGGCAAAGCCCTCCGCCTGAAGGCAGAGCGAAAGCCGGCAGACCTGCGGGACGTCCAGCCCCATTTGCAGCAGGGCGTCCGCCTCGGAAAAAATCTCATCCGGCGTACCCTGCATGGCGAGCGCCCCGTGCTCCATGACCAGAATGCGCTTGGCGACCCGCGCCACGTCGTCCATGCTGTGGGAAATCATGACGATGGTCGTGCCGTTTTGATGCAGCTGCTCAATGAGCGACAAAAGCTCGTCCCGCCCCATCGGGTCAAGGCCGGCCGCCGGCTCGTCCAGCACCAGCATTTCGGGGCGCATGGCCAAAACGCCGGCGATGGCGACGCGGCGCATCTGCCCGCCGGACAGCTCAAACGGCGATTTTTCCGCCATCTTGTCATAGGAAAGCCGCACCCTTTCCAGCGCCTCATGCACCCGCGCATCGATTTCCGCGGCGGACAGCCCCAGATTTTTCGGGCCGAACGCCACGTCCTTGGCGACCGTTTCCTCAAAGAGCTGCTGTTCGGGGTACTGAAACACCAGCCCTATCCGCTGGCGCACGGCGCGTCGGTCCGCGCCCTTTTCATGAATGTCGCGCCCGTCCAGCAGCACGCGCCCCTCGGTCGGGCGAAGCAGGCCGTTCATATGCTGCGCCAATGTGGATTTGCCGCTGCCCGTGTGCCCGATGAGGGCGGCAAATTCGCCGCTGCGGATGGTCAGAGAAACGTCGCGGATGGCCGTTGCCTGAAAGGGGCTGTCCGGCTGGTAGGTATGCGTCACGTGATCAAACGTCAGCTGCACAGCGCCTTCACTCCCTTCACCATGTCCTCCACCGTCAGGATGCCCTCCGGCAGAGGAAAGCCTTCCGCCCGAAGCGTTGTCGCCAGCATGGCCATCGGCGGCACGTCCAAATGCAGCGAGCGCATCCGCGCAGGGTCTGCAAAGACCTCCTTGGGCGTGCCGGACAGCACCAGCTTCCCCTCATGCATGACATGGATGTACCCGCACAGCGCGGCCTCCTCCATAAAATGGGTAATCCAGACGACCGTCAGCCCCTGCTCGCGGTTGAGCCGCCGCACGGTGCCGAACACCTCCTGACGGCCGCTGGGGTCGAGCATGGCCGTGGCCTCGTCAAATATGATGGCCTCCGGCTGCATGGCCAGAATGCCGGCGATGGCCACGCGCTGCTTCTGCCCGCCGGATAAAAGATGCGGCGCACGGTCCGCGTATTCGAGCATCCCGACGCTCTTTAAGGCCGCGTCAATGCGTTCGGGCATTTCCTCGGTCGGGACGCCGATATTCTCCAGCCCGAAGGCGACATCCTCGCGCACCATCGTCGCCACCAGCTGATTATCGGGATTTTGAAACACCATGCCGGCCTTGCGGCGAAGCTGATAGGTCTTAGCCTCGTCCGCCGTGCTCATGTTGTCCACCAGCACCGTGCCGGACAGGGGGCGGTACAGCCCGTTCATCAGCTTGGCCAGGGTGGATTTCCCGCTGCCGTTCTGCCCCAGCACGGCGACAAAAGCGCCGCGGGGAACGGACAGGGACACGCCGTCCACGGCCTTTTTCCCGTCCTCCTCATAGGAAAAGGATACGTTTTGAATATCAAGCATTGCGTCAGGCATTCGGTTTCTCCTTTGTGAAAATGAGCTTGTTCAGCCGCTCAAACAGGGGCACGGCCGCGGCCAATGCGCTTTCGGCGGTCAGATTTTTATCCCGAAGCAGCACGGACGGCTCACGGGCGGCAGACAAAAGCAGCCGCTTGTCCGTCCTGGTCATGGCCTCCAGCAGCTTGTCCGTCGGCGGCAGCAGGGACGGCTCGACGCGCAGAATGAGCGTACCGGCCGTAAAGGTCACTCTGCTTATTCCCAGCGGCGACAAAAGCGCCCGCAGCTGAGCGATGTCGATGAGCCGCATCACGGGAGCGGGCGGCTCGCCGAAGCGGTCAATCAGCTCCTCGATGACGTCCTCCCTGTCCTCGCGTGTCCTAATGAGGGAAATGCGCTTATAGACCTCCATCCGCTGCACATCGCCGGAAACATACTCGGCGGGCAGGTAGGCGTCCACCTTTAAATCGACCCGCGTTTCCGCATGAACGGGCTGCGCGGGGGGCTCTCCCCCGCCGCTCTCGCTCTGCGCCTCGCGCACGGCCTCCTCAATGAGCTTGACATACATATCATACCCCACCGCGGACACATTGCCGCTCTGCTCAGGGCCGAAAATGTTGCCCGCGCCTCTGATTTCCAAATCGCGCATGGCAATGCGGAAGCCTGAGCCGAATTCCGTAAACTCCCGAATGGCGCTCAGACGCTTCTGCGCGTCCTCGGTCAGCATCTTATCGGGGCGCACGGTAAAATAGGCATAGGCGGAGCGGTTGGAACGCCCGACGCGCCCGCGCAGCTGGTAGAGCTGGGACAGGCCGAAGCGATCCGCATCGAACACAATCAGCGTATTGGCGTTGGGCACATCCAGGCCGTTTTCGATGATGGTGGTGGACAGCAGCACATCGTACCGGCCGTCATAAAAGTCCAGCATGATGTCCTCCAGCTGCTGCTCCTTCATCTGCCCGTGCCCGACCCCGATACGCGCCTCCGGCACGAGTGCCCGCAGCCTTGCGGCAAATTCATCAATGGAGCGCACCCGATTGTACAGGAAATAGACCTGCCCCTTCCGCGCCATTTCGCGGCGGATGGCGTCCCGAATGACCCCGTCCTGGTAGTCAATGACATAGGTCTGCACGGGGAAGCGTTCCTCCGGCGGCGTTTCCAAAAGGCTCATATCACGCACGCCCACCATGCTCATATGCAGGGTGCGCGGGATGGGCGTGGCGGACAGGGTCAGCACATCCACGCCGGTCTTCATGTGCTTTATCTGCTCCTTGTGCTGAACGCCGAAGCGCTGCTCCTCGTCCACGATGAGCAGCCCCAAGTCCTTGAAAACGACGTCCTTGCTCAAAATGCGGTGCGTGCCGACTAAAATGTCCACCTTGCCCTCTCGGACGCGCCGAAGGGTCTCACGCTGCGCCTTGGCCGAGCGGAAGCGGCTGACCACATCCACGTTGACGGGGAACTCGGCGAGACGCTTTTGCAGGGTGTAAAAATGCTGCTGAACCAAGATGGTCGTCGGCGCAAGCAGCGCCACCTGCTTGCCGTCCATCACGGCCTTGAACGCCGCCCGCAGCGCGACCTCCGTCTTGCCGTAGCCCACGTCGCCGCACAGAAGCCTGTCCATGTTGGTCGGCGCTTCCATGTCCTGCGTGATGTCGCGTACGGCGCGCTGCTGGTCCGGCGTCAGCTCAAAGGGAAAATGATCCTCAAACTGCCTCTGCCACGGCGTATCGGGCGCAAAGGCATGGCCGGGCGTGGTTTTTCTGTCCGCGTACAGCTTAACCAAGTCAAACGCCAGCTTCTTTAAGCCCGCCTTGACCTTCTTCTTCTGCCTTTCCCAATCGCCGCCGCCCAGGGAATTGAGCGGGGGCAGCTTCTCCTGTCCGCCGATGTACTTCTGCACGCGGTCAAACTGGTCGGTCGGGACATAGAGCTTATCGCTGCCGCGATACTGAATTAAAATATAATCCCGATATGTTCCCTCGGTCTGCAGGCGCACCGTTCCCTTGAAGATGCCGACGCCGTGATGCTCATGCACCACATAGTCGCCCTCTTTCAGGTCTGTAAACGCCTCGATTTTTTCGCCCGCCGTGCGCGTTTTCCGCGCTTTTTTATAGCCCGCGCCGAAAATATCGCTGTCCGAAATCAGGGCGAGCTTTTCATTCGGCAGCACGAAGCCGCGGGACAGGGTGCTCGGACAGATGACCGGCGCTCCGGGCAGAAGCGGCGTTCCCGCGAGACCGATGGGGAGCGGAAGCCCCTGCTCGGACAGGGCAGTCTGCAAACGCTCCCCGCGCGCCGCGCCGCCGGACAAAAGCAGAACGCGGAAGCCCTCGTCCGCCATGGCGCGCACATCGCTCACCAAGTCCTTAAAGCGGGATACATAATGCTCGGTCGCCCTGCCGGTCATCCGAACGATTGTGTCGGGCTTTAAGCCGCTCATATCGCGCAGAAAATCCTGCATGAGGATAAGTGGCATGGGGCGCAGACGCTCAAGCAGTTCGTCAAACGACAGCACCAGCCCCTGCTGCTCAGGGATAACCTCCTGCCGCTCCATCGCCAGCTTAAACTCCTCTTCAAAGCCGGCCCGCCTGTCCTCGGCGCGGGCGCGGACATTTTCGGGCGCGTCCATCATGACCAGCGGGTCGCGCAGCCATTCGCTCAAGTTTCCCTCGTCATTCGTCAGAACGCCCGCAAACAGCCGCGCATTCGGCAAAACGCCGCCGTTTTCCAATGCGTCGGCATCGTCCAAGAGGCGGAGAAGCCCCGTGCGCACGGGACGCGGCAGGGTCTCGGCATCGCCCTCATCCTCCTCGCCGGGGAGCGGCGGCAGGAACGGGGTAAATAAATCCTTGGGCAGACGCCTGACCTGCTCCGTCACATACCGCCTCAGCGCGTCCGCAGCGGGCTTTCTTTGCCCGTCCGCATACAAAAACGGCTCGGCGGGCGGAATGGAGACGCTCGTCAGCTTATCCTGGCTGCGCTGGGTCATCAAATCAAAGGTGCGGATGGAGTCAATCTCGTCATCAAAAAATTCAATGCGCACGGCCTGCGGAAGCGACGGCGCGAACACATCCACGATTTCGCCGCGCAGGGCGCACTGCCCCTTGCCCTCCACGATGTCCACGCGCTCATACCCGCTCTCCGTCAGTGCCTTGATGAGCGCGGACGGCGCAATCACGCCGCCTGTCAGCAGACGGAGCGTCTTTTTTTCAAACAGCGCAAGGTCGGGCAGGCGGGTCTGCAGCGCGTCTGCCGTGGCAATCAGCACATCTGCCTCGCCCCGATGCACCCGCACAAGCGCCTCCATGCGCCTGTCCGTCGTCTCTCGGCTCGCCGCGCCGCGGGTAAAGCTGATGCTTTCGGCAGGCAGATAGGCCGCACGTCCGTTCGTCAGCGCCGCGCAGTCGTCCGTCAGGCGGAGCGCCGCCGCATCGTTCTGCGCAATCAGCAAAACGGGACGCCCCGCTCCCTTGGAAAGGGCGCACGAAAGCGCCGCACGCAGACCCTCACACAGGTCGTACAGCGCGGTGACGGTGCCGGAACGAGCCGAGCTCAGTACGGACTGAACAGGCACCGTTTCGGTCAGCAGAGACAAAAAATCATTCAGCATGCTTCTTGTTGTATTGATTCATCGCCGCGTCAATGCCGTTCTTCACCCAGCACAGGGCGGCATCCGCGGCAGTCATATAAGCGTCAAAGGCGGTTTTCCTGTCCTCCTGCGTGTCAAAATGCCCTAAGACATAGTCTGCCAAGTCCCATTCCTTCGGCGGCTGCCCCATGCCGATGCGAACGCGGGGAAAATCTCCGCTGCCGGTGCATTGCAGGATGCTGCGAAGCCCGTTGTGCGTGCCAGGCCCGCCTTTGCCGCGCAGACGAACCTGTCCAAAGGGAAGGTCGATGTCGTCCACAATCAAAAGCAGCTCCGCAGGCTGCAGCTTGTACCACGAAAGCGCATCCGAAACGCTCAGGCCGCTGTTGTTCATAAAGGTCTGCGGCTTGATAAGAACAATGCGTTCCCCCGCATACACGCCCTCGCCCGCCACGGCGCGGCACTTGAGCTTCTTCACGGGAAGGTCCAGCTTCTGTGATAAAATATCAATGGTATCAAAGCCGGCGTTATGGCGCGTATGCTCGTACCGGCTGCCGGGATTGCCCAAACCGACAATGGCTCGCATAAAAAACTCCTGCAACGATTACTTGACCCAATCCGACGGGCGCACCCTGACCGAACCGTCCGCTCCGATAGGCTGCATGAACATCAGGGAGCTTTCGTTTTCAAGCAGCGCTGTTTGAGGACGCTCCAGCGCCAGCACAAAGCACACGCCGGCCACGGGCACGCCGAATTCCTTCATCAGGGCAATCATGCCGCGGGCCGTTCCGCCGCCGCGGGTGAAATCATCCACTATCAGCGTCCGCTGCCCCTCATGCACGGCGCGGCGGGAAAGCGCCATCGTTTCAATCGCCCCGTTGCCGGACATATAGCTGATGTTGACCGCGCTGCCCTCATACACCTTGGTGGCGCGGCGCGCAATGACCAGCGGAACGCGCAGCGCGCCCGCCGTCTCCAGCGCCACGGGGATGCCCTTCGTTTCCATCGTCAGGACAAAGTCGATATGTTCGTCATAGTACCGGCCCGCAATCATGTTGCCCATGCGGGACACCAGCTCCGGGTCGGCCAGAATATCCGAAAAATACAGGAAGCCGCCCGGCAGTACGCGGGATGGCTCGGACAGCATTGTGCAGACGCGCTCCACAAACGCCCTGTCCTCGCCTTTTACGCCGATGGGACGGTAGCGGACGCCGCCCGCTGCGCCGGTCAGGGTCTCCACGCAGCCCAAATGCGCTTCTTCATAGATATGCGCCAGCATCGCCGCATCCTCACTGACGGTGGACTTGGCGGCGGAAAACATATCGCAGAAATAGGACAGATTAAAAATGCGGTTCGGCTCGGCTGTCAGAATGCGCCCCATCACAGCCAGACGCTCGGCACGCTTTATCTTCTCCATCGGTGGCATCCTCCTTGTCAATCGGTGCTTCCGGCGCTCTATTATACCGCAGTTTTGTGAATATTTCCACTGTTTTTCAAAAAAATGTTCGTGTTTTTCATCAAACACGAACATCGAATCATGTTCCCACTTTTGCGGATAATTGATAGGCATCGCGCCATCAATTTCCCACTTTGCAATAAATATTCCGCCAATAAAGCGCTGTATTCTCCACTATTGTCCTTATTCAATCCGCGAACAGCGGTGTGGAGAGGTAGCGGTCCCCTGTGTCGGGCAGAAGAGCGACGATGGTCTTGCCCTTGTTCTCCGGCCGTTTTGCCAGTTGGATGGCAGCCCATACCGCGGCGCCGGAAGAAATGCCTACCAAGATGCCCTCTTTCCTGCCGACCAGCCTGCCGGCGGCAAAGGCGTCCTCATTCTCTACGGCAATAATCTCATCGTAAATCTTGGTGTCCAGCACATCGGGCACGAAGCCTGCGCCGATGCCCTGAATTTTATGGCTGCCGGCGACACCCCTGCTCAGCACCGGAGAGGATGCTGGTTCCACGGCCACCACTTTCACGTTGGGATTCTGACCCTTCAGGTATTCGCCGACGCCGGTAATCGTCCCGCCCGTGCCGACGCCCGCCACAAAGATATCGACCTTGCCGTCGGTATCCTGCCAGATTTCGGGGCCGGTGGTCGCCTTATGCACCGCGGGGTTGGCGGGATTGACAAACTGACCGGGGATGAAGCTGTCCGGAATCTCCTTTGCCAGCTCATCCGCCTTGGCAATAGCGCCCTTCATGCCCTTGGCGCCCTCGGTCAGCACAAGCTCCGCGCCGTAGGCCTTCATCAGCTGGCGGCGCTCCACACTCATCGTATCCGGCATGACGATGATGATGCGGTAGCCGCGGGCGGCGGCCACGGAAGCCAGACCGATGCCGGTGTTGCCGGAGGTAGGCTCGATAATCACAGAGCCTGCTTTCAGCAAGCCCTTCCGCTCCGCATCGTCAATCATGGCCTTGGCAATGCGGTCCTTCACGCTGCCGGCGGGGTTGAAATATTCCAGCTTGCCCAGCACCTTCGCCTCCAGCTTCTCGGCCTGCTCAATGTGAACCAGCTCCAGCAAAGGGGTCTTGCCTATCAGCTGGTCGGCGGATGTATAAATCCTATGCATGATTTTTCCCTCCTCAACGGTATTGTTGTGATGCGATTCGGCATCTGAAGCATGGGTCAATTGCGGGATGATTTTTTCGCTTCCGGCAAAGCGGAGCGGAAAGGCCGTCCGAAGCGCTCATGGTCAAAAAGCGTATGATCCGGCCGTCTGCGCATCTGCCGGTTGACGGCGACATCGAAATTCCCGAAGGCAGTCCATTGCATTACCAACCTTTCTTGTAGGTTTATACGAATTATAGAACCCGCCTGTCTGTTTGTCAATAGCTGTGATGCAATTTTTGATTGATTTACCCACTTTCCTGCTGTACAATAGGATTGTTTTTCAAAGGAGGGGCGGATATGCTGATTTCAACCAAAGGACGGTACGCGCTTCGGGTCATGATTGATTTGGCCGAGCATCAGGCAGACGGCTTTATTCCGCTGAAGGTCATTGCGCAGCGGCAGGAGATATCCGAAAAATATTTGGAGAGCATCATCAAACTCCTGGTCAAAGCAAAGCTGCTGAGCGGCGTGAGAGGGAAGGGCGGCGGATATCGGCTGGCAAAAGCGCCGGAGCAGTATACCGTGGAAAGCATCCTGCTTGTCACGGAGGATTCCATGGCGCCCGTTTCCTGCCTTGCCCCCGATGCCGGCGTGTGTCCCCGTTCATCCGAATGCCGCACGCTTCCCATGTGGCGCGGGCTGGATAAGCTCATTACGGAATACTTTGAAAATATCACCCTGGCGGATCTGATGCACAGCGAGACGCATGGGTATGACTATGTGATATGACCCGCACGCCGCCTTGCACGGCGCTTTGGCGGCAGCTGCATCACCACCGAGGCGTCGGAATGCCCGGTTTTGATATGCCCGCTTCCCGTTTTCATATTTCTGATATTCCCCTGCCTTGCCGCAAAAGACGGGGGAATTATTTTGATTGCCCGCAGATGCATCGGAAAACCTCGTTCAAATAATCCGCAGCCTGTCCGACAGGCTTCGACAGGCTTGTCATATCATTGAGAATAGTATAACATAAAACAAGATTTGCCAGTCCATAGCGAAAAGTCCATATATTAGGACGATTCGTGCATGGACGTTTCGCGCAGCACGGCGATATACTGATAGGGACGAACAACGACAGGCTTCTGATGGGAGGGTACGATGAAAAGCGTCCATCTCTCGGATCTGCGCGGCGAATCCTATTCTCTGCGCAGAGTCATTGCCCATATGCAATACTGGCGTGAAGGAAGCACCTGGCTCATCCAGGAGGGCGGCCGTATCAATACGGCTATCATGGCTCTTGTTGGGTTGGAGGCCGACTACGTAGATATTGCGGAGCAGACTGTTCTGGCTACGGTCAAGCCCGGCGATTTGGTCATGATTCCGCAGGGTATGCGCTATGAATTTGTATGCCGCAGAATCGAACAGGGGAAAAACAATCTGGAAGATTTACCCGAAGGAAACTATTACTGGGACGGCATCAAGGAGGACGGGGAGAACGTTTCCCGCTGTGCAAACGCCGTTTTTCTCGGCTTTGAAATGTTTGACGATAATGGGCGCCCCTTTACTTTAGGCAGCCGCATTCATGTGATGCACCCGCCTCAAAGCACCCGCTTCTTTCAAAAAGCGGAAAACATTGCCCGCATGAGCGGAAACGGCTTCACGCCTCCGGCTCTGATTGCGGCCCGAATGTATGAGCTGCTGACGAGGCTCAGCGAAAGCGCCTTTACCAAGCACCACAGCACCTCCGCGTATCAGCGCATCGAACCGGCGCTTCGTTATATGGAGGAGCACCCGGCCGGCAGCATTTCGGTGGAGGTGTTAAGCAGGGTCTGCAGCCTGTCCTCCTCCGGCTTCCGCAGGCTTTTCCGGCAGGTGATGGGTTCATCTCCCATCGACTATGTTCAAAAACAGACCATGAGCCGCGCTATGAATCTGCTTTCCGTGGGCGAATTGTCCATAACGGAAGCCGCGTTGGAATGCGGCTTTCAGGATGCCTTTTACTTCAGCCGTTTTTTCCGCAAGCATACGGGCATGTCTCCCTCCGCCTGGCGCAAGGCAGCCGTTGATGCTTCTCCTTCGATTCAAAGCAGCGAAAGCTGCGATGAGAAATATATATGAAAGGATGACCCCCACTATGAAGAAACTGGTTTCCCTGATTCTGGCAGCCATGCTGCTGCTTTCCGTGACTGCCGCCCTTGCCGATGAAGACATTACCATCGCCGGCATCGTTTTCAAGGATGAGTACACCATGAAAATGGTGCAGCAAGGCTATGAAGATGCCGCCAAGGATTACGGCGTAAACATCCTGATCGGCAACTCCATGGGTGATATTGCGAACGAGCAGGCGCTCATTCTGAACTATGTGGACATGGGCGTGAAGGGCATTGCCATCACCCCTTATTCCGAAGAAGCTTCCATCCCCATGCTGCGCAGTGCTTACGAGCAGGGCGTTGAAATTGCTGTTGCCAATATCAAGCTGAACAACGCCGAATTCGTCTGCGGCGGCTTCACTTCTCAGGACTACCTGAACGGTCAGAGCCTGGGTAAGTTTATGGCGCCTGTTTTCGAAGAGCGCTTCGGCAAGGAAAAGCCCCTGCAGATCGCCATCATCGACTTTGACGCCGCTATTCCCGAACAGTCTCAGGCGCGCTACAACGGTTTCCTGGAAGCGTTGACCGCGGAAGGCTTTACCTATGAAATCGTAGCCCAGCAGTCCTCCACCTCCAAGCAGGATAACGTTCCGATTATTGAAGCCATGCTGACCGGCGCTCCCACCTGCCAGATTTTCTACAACACGTCCGCAGCCTTCACCAGCGTGGCCGTGCAGGTTGTAAAGAGCATGGGACTGAGCGAGCAGATCACCGTGGTCGGCTATGATATGGGTGAGCAGGTCGCTTCTCAGATTCTGGAAGAGGGCACGCCTCTGTACTGCACCCTTGAGCAGGATATGTACACCATGGGCTATAAGGCCGTTGAGCAGATCGTCAAGACCCTGCGCGGCGAAGAAACCGAGTGCGAGCGGGGCAACACCGTGTATTTGGCCGGCAAGATTTACTCCGTGCAGGATCCGCAGAGCGTTCAGGCTTGGCTGGATAATTACTACGTGCTCAGCGCCAAGTAATCATGTCTTCCTTGTCGGGCAGGGTGGATTTCCCTCCCTGCCCTTTTTCCTTTTCATTGCGGTTCATACGTTGAATTTTGAACTGAACGGAACAAAGACAAACGAGGAGACGACACATGAGCACCATGTATGCTGATCATGTTAGCAAAATCTTTCCAGGAACCGTGGCGCTGAATGATGTGACCTGTTCCTTTGAGGGCGGAAAAATCAATGCCCTGCTCGGAAAAAACGGCTCCGGCAAATCGACTTTGGTCAAAATTTTCGCTGGCGCACAGCCTTTAAGCTCGGGCAGAATTCTTTTGGATGATAAGGAGCTTCATTTTTCCAGTACGCAGCAGGCAGCCAAAGAAGGCATCGTGATGGTTTATCAGGAGACCAGCCTGGTGCCCACCATGAATGTTATGGAAAACATTTTTCTCGGCGCCACGCCGAGAAAAGCATCCGGTCTGATTGACTGGAAAAGCGCCTATCAGCGTTCAAAGGAGCTTTTGGATATGATGGGCGTGCAGATTGACCCGAAAACCATGGTTCTGCACCTGCCCATGTGGAAGCGGCAGGTGGTTGAAATCTGCAAGGCATTAAGCCACGATCCCAAGGTGCTGATTCTGGACGAGCCCACATCGGCGCTGGCCAAGGATGAGGTGGCAAAGCTCTTTGCGGCCATACGAAAAATCCGCGATCGGGGCGTTGCAATCATCTATATTTCCCACAAGCTGGCAGAGGTCAGCGAAATCAGCGACACCGTAACCGTTATTCGTGACGGCGTATATATCGGCAAAAAGGATACCAGGGAACTGACCAACGCCGAAATGATTCATATGATGTTCGGAGATGTCAATGTTAAGGCCATGCCGCCCGACAGCGTACCCACAAACGAGGTGATCATGTCCGTACGGAACATGAGCCGCCGAGGATGGTTTGAGGATATCAGCTTTGACCTTTACAAAGGCGAGGTGCTGGGCATCGCCGGCGTATTGGGAAGCGGCCGAACCGAGCTGCTGAATGCCATCTTCGGGTCCATGCCGGCAGACAGCGGCACGGTGACCATCGGAGGCAAAGCCTATAAGCGCCGCAAACCCGAAATCATGAAAAATGCCGGTATCGGTCTTACCCCGGAGGATCGTAAAGTAGACGGTCTGGTACTGATGCATTCCATCGAAACCAATCTATGCTATGCCGGCATGAAGCGCACCACAATCAACGGCTGGATCGAGAGCAAGGCAAAGCGTCGTCAAATGGCGCAGGAACAGGTGGACGCGCTGCAAATCAAAATCAGCAGCCTGGACGCAAGGGCCAGCAGCATGAGCGGCGGCAACCAGCAAAAGGTGGTCGTGGGCAACTGGCTCAATAACCATCCCACGGTCATGATTTACGATGAGCCGACCCGCGGCATCGATGTCAACGCAAAGCAGCAAATCTTTGAAATCATGTGGGAACAAAGCCGAAAAGGGAATTCCACCATTTTTGTTTCTTCTGAAATCGAAGAGCTTTTGGGTGTCTGCCACCGCATTCTCATCATGAACGGCGGAAAAATAACGGATGAGCTGAAAGGCGGCCGTCTGGCCGCCGCCACCACCAACGACCTTTATACACTTTGCTTGGGAGGCTGAAGCAATGAGCAGCATCATCAACGATCGAAAACCACGCTCTTTAAGCCGAAAGAATGTGGGCTTGTTTGTCCTGAATCACCTGACTGAAATTGTGCTTCTGATTGTGGTTGTGGCGCTGTGGATCGCCAACCCCAATTTTATGAAAATCAACAACTGGATGAATCTGCTGCGCTCCGGCGCCATCAAGGGCATCATCGCCTTAGGCGTAACCATGGTGCTTTTGGCTGGAAAAATCGACTTGTCCTTGGGCAGCCAGGTCGCGCTGAGCGGCGTTATTGTAGCCGTTGTCTGCAAGAACATGAAGGCGGCGGGCTGGACGGACTTAACCGTTCCCTGCTTGATCGGCATGGCAGTGAGCATTGCCGTGGCCTTTGCCTGCGGCGGCATTCATGCCACGATTCAGGCAAAATATAACCTGCCTCCCTTTATCATCACCCTGGCTATGCAGTATGTGCTCTTTGGCTTAGGCGCCACCATCTGCAATAACTACCCGATTCCGAATATGTATCCGGATTGGTTCGTGCAGTTGGGCATGGGGCGTGTATTCAAGACGGCTAATTTTTCCGGCATCCCTGTTCCGCTGATCATCTTCCTGGTCATGTTTGTCATTTTCTACATTGTGCTGGAGCATACGACCACGGGGCGCGCCATCTACGCCATCGGCGGAAACCAGGAGGCTGCGCGTCTGAGCGGCATCAATGTGTATGCGATAAAGCTCGTGGTGTTTATTACCGTTCAGGTCTGCGCCGTCATCGCCGGATGGGTCAACTCGGCGATGGTTATGAATGCCGACTGGACTTATGCCAAGGACTGGCCGACAGACTGTATCACCATGGTGATTATCGGCGGCACTTCCATGACCGGCGGCAGCGGACGCATTGTAGGCACGCTGGTGGGTGTTGTTCTGATTTCTGTGTTGATTAACGGCATGACCATGCTGAACTGGAACATCTATATCCAGTACATTGTCCGCGGCGGTATTCTGCTTGGTTCTTTGCTGCTGATGACCTACCGTGACCGCATGAGGGACTAAATGGCTTTCTTCGATAAAAACAATCGTTCACATTTTTCATGAAAAGAGTTCAGAACATGTATCAACAACCATGGTTATTGGTTCCAAACAAAGTCAGAGCGGAGGGCGGCAGGGAGATTGACCGCTTCCGCGGCATTGCAAACCCCGCGGATACGCCAAACGGCGCTGAAGCATGGATAGGTTCTGTGACAAAAGCCAACGGCGTCACGGCAGAAAATCCCTGTCTCGGCTGTGCCGAAGTCATTCTGCCGGACGGCAGCAGACATTACCTGTTCCGGGTAATCGAAGAAAATCCGGAGGCCGTGCTGGGGCGCAGGCATGTCGAACGCTTTGGCAACGGTCTGGGCATTTTGGTAAAATATCTGGATGCCAAGCGTAAATTTCTTCTTCAATGTCATCCGACCCGCCCCGTTGCCAAAGCCATTTGGAACAGCGATTACGGCAAAACCGAATGCTGGCATGTCATCAGCACCAGGGAAGAGGTTCCTGATGCATCCATCTATCTCGGCTTTAAACCCGGCATTGCGCGGGAGGTCTTCGAGAAAGCCTATCGGCGCTGCACGCTGGAGCACATGGAGGAGGTGGAAGCCCTGTGTCATCGGATTCCGGTAAAGGCCGGGGAAACCTACTTTATCTATGGCGGTATGCCCCACGCTTTGGGCGTTGGCTGCTTTGTAATCGAAATTCAGGAGCCCAGCGATCTGACCAGCGTTCCCATTCCCCAAGAAGATTTGCTCGCCTTTCGCAAAAAAGCGAACCCAAAGGGTGAATTCAAGCCCATTGACAACGCCGTTTATGAGCGCCGCACCTTAGAAAGCTTCGACTACACCGGCCATGAATTGCAGGAAGTGCTGTCTTTATGCAGAACCGTCAACCCCATTATTCGTCAGGGCGCTTGGGGAGAAGAAAGGCTGATTGTCGGCAAGACGCAAACAGAATATTTCTCCTGCTCGGAGCTATGCGTGCATGGCAGGGCCAAGCTGTTGGATACCGGCTCCATCTGTATCGGCATAGTAACGGAAGGCAGCGGCGAACTGCTGACGAATCACAGCAGTCTGCCGGTCAAGCGCGGAAGTGAGGTTTTCTTCCCGCAGCAGGCACAGCAGGTTATTGCTGAAGGAGACTTGAAAATCGTCTTGTGCCACCCTGCGGGTGCCGTTCTTCCCCAGCGATTATAGGCCGGGGTTATGCCCTCTGCTTGTCTAAAGCTGTTGTCATAAACCCTTTGCGTCCGATACGCCATGCAAAAAAACAGCAGGGTGTCAAATTCCCTTGACACCCTGTTTTCGCATCCGTTAATGGTTGATTATCTGCTGGCGCAGAGAAAGAAGACCGCGACTGTGCCGGGGCCGGAGTGTGCGCCGATGATGGCGCCGATTGGCCAGAAGAGAATTTCGCCCACGTCCGGCACGAGATGCCGAATGGCGTCGGCGGTATACTGCGCGTCCTCCAAGCAGTCGCCGTGGCCGATGACGACGGTCTGCCCCGTCTTGGGGACAGCCAGCTCCGCGTACTTTTCGGCCAGCACCTTCAGCGCCCGCTTGCGCCCCGCGACCTTCTCCTGCGGGATGAGCTTGCCTTCAAAGTTGACATTCAGAATGGGCTTGATTTTCAGCATCCCGCCCAAGAAGGCCGAGGATCGGCTCACGCGCCCGCCGCGATACAGGAAGTCCAAATCGTCCACGGTAAACCAGTGTGCGATGTTCTGCCGATGCGCCAGCACCCATTTGACCAGCGCGTCCGCATCCATACCCTCGTCCCGCTTTTGCAGGGCGTAATAAACGAGAAGCCCCTCGCCGCCGCTCGGGCAGAGGGAGTCCAAGATATAAATGCGGGCGTTCGGATAGCTTTCCAGCACCATGCCCTTGGCCAGCTCCGCAGTCTGCAGCGTACCGCTCAAGCCGGAAGTAAAGCAGATATAAACGACCTCATGGCCGTCCTTCACCAAATCTGTGAACACCCTCTGATAGTCCGTCAGGCTGACCTGCGCGGTCGTCGCCACGGCACCGTTTCTCAGCTCGTCGTAAAAGCGGTGCAGCGCATCCGAGCCGTCATAGGGAACATACATTTTTTCCTGCCCGTCCAAATGGTACGGCATGGGGATTACGCAAAAATCCTTCTGCTTGTCCACAAAGCTCTTGGGCAAATCGCAGGCAGCATCCGTCACGATGTAAAGCGCCATCGTTTTTCCTCCCATCCGGCCGTCCTTCTGTCCGACCCGCACATGCATTGTACCAACGGTGAGGAAATTTGTCAATTCCCGCAGGGAAAACCGCTTTAACGCAAAAAACAAGCGCTGCAATAGAAGCGATTCAATTACAAAAAACAGTTACATTGAATAATGTAATGTAACTGTTTTGTGACCCCATCAAGGGATGCTGTGCAATTGGAGGCGCCACCCGGAATCGAACCGGGGAATAAAGGTTTTGCAGACCTTCGCCTTACCGCTTGGCTATAGCGCCGGAAAAAATGGAGCGGTAGACGAGACTCGGACTCGCGACCTCCACCTTGGCAAGGTGG
>CAVDRM010000017.1:0-43459 GCA_963611355.1 Anaerovibrio sp. | reverse complement strand
CAGCAGTTCGATTGCCTGCCGCTGTTCGGTTTCCTTGCTCAGCATTTTCATCACCCGCCTTCATTATACCAGAAAAGGCCGCCCTTGGCGACCTTTTTTGACAGGCTGAATCGGGAGTGCGTGAAATCCTCACGCACTCCCGATTTTTGTATAGGTATCACCGCACCATTCGGCGGCGCTGCGTATAAAGGGTCATTCCTTTTGATCTTCCTTCTTTTTCAGTTTTTTCTTTGTCCCATCGGGATGCTGAATATAGGTGTTATCCAGCGTATGGCGTACATTTTCACGGAATTCGTCAATATATTGGCGGCGCAGGGCAGCCTGTTCTGCTTTTTCCTCTTCCAGAAGCCCCTCTGCACGAGACTTTCTGGCCAGCTCATTGATACGCTCGATATGCTCCTTTTTCATTGCTCTTCTCCTTTTTTACACAGCATGAAGCCTATGACGGTCGGCAGCACCAGCAGCAGCGCATAGACGAAATAGAGGAGATAGTGGCTGATGCTCGTCCGGTCAATCATGAACTCAATGCCGACCAGCGCGGCGGCGACAGCAGGCAGGATGCAAATGGCGGTGATGGCCAAGCCCCGATGTTCGCCCGTTTTCAGTACACGGACGGCAAAGACAATGACAATGACAGCCATGAGCAGCATGCTCAAAATATGCTGTACGCCGACAAAGCCGTATTTTAAGTGCTGGTCATAGCGAAGGCTTTCAAAAATCACCTGCAAAGAACTGAACAAAAGCGCTGTTTTCAGTGCCGTGTCGCCCGTCTTTTCGGACTTCATGCGAAGGCTGACGGGAAGCAAAATCAACGCGGCCAGACTCTCCAAGAGCCATGTGCGCAGGTAGGCGTCATACTCGTCCGTCTGCGCAAGGAAGGTGCTCTTGAGCGCATCATCCGTGAGCGGTCTGCTGTATCCGATGGCCGTGAACGCCTCTCCCGCCCGTTCAAACGCGATGAAGAGGAGCAGGGCGGGGACAAAGGCATCCAGGAGCGAGGAAAACTTGACGCGCATGATTTGAGCTGTCAAGACCGCCGCCGCGCATGCGCCCAGCAGCGCGCCGGCCATCGAATAGCCGCCGGCGTTCAGCATCAGCGCGTTTTTCAAGGAGGCGATGGGCTGAAAATTCGTGTCCAGCAGGCAGTAAAGCAGCCGTGCGAAGAAAATACCCAGCGGCAGGGCAAGCGCCGTCAGGCAAAGCGCCGTGCCGTCCGGCAGGGTAAGCCGCTTTTGCCGGGCAAGCAGCGTCAAAAGCGCCAGAAAAGCGCCCAAAGCCAGAGCCGCGCCGTAAAGGTAAACAGGCGTTTCCCCTACCAGAAACGCGGCGGCATCCTCATATAAGCTGTACATATGCCTGCCCTCACTGCCATGCGGCGGGCTCAACCGCCGTGGCAAAATAAATCATGTCGCTCTGCGGACGCTCGTTGCCCGTGCGGGAACCGTAATATTGGCCGTTGAAAATCATGATGGCGCTGTTGCCGCCGTCCAGATTGAATGCCTGCCGGCAGCCCAAAGCCCCCATATAGTTCGCCAGTTCCTGCTGTGTCACGCCGTCGGAATCCTTGGTGCGTCCCTCTGCCATGACCAGCACATAGGACAGGGTGTCAAGCTGACCGATGGCCATACGCGGCTCGCGGCCGTTCGGGTTATAGCCGTACTTGGTGTCGATGGTCTGCGTTTCCCCGTCAATGACCAAAGCGGGGCCGAAGGTGAAGGCATTGATAATCTGATGGCCGGAGGCGTTGAATTCCTCCATTTTTTTCGCATCGGACTTCACAAACAGGTGAAAATCGCCGTTTTCATCGATGATAAGGATATCCTTCTGCTTGTTCGCCTTGCTGCGGATTTTCTGCCCCATGCGGTATTCAAAGGAAGTTTTGGTGGGGTTGTTGGAAAAATAGTCCGCGTTGATGGCAACGATGGCGTTGTTTTTTTCGGCCATCGCGGAGATATTGGCGGTCTTGGTGGATTTAAGAGAACCGGCGACCGCCGTGCGGAGCTGGGTCGGACTTTTGATGTCTACAAAGGCGAGGCAGTAGGTCACATCATCCTCCACGCGGGTCTCCATTTTCACGGTGATGCTGTCGTCCTGATAGCCGTCCTCCGTGTAGGCGGCGGGATTGGGGGTCATGCCCGCAGAAAAGTCAACGGGCAGCTCATAAGAAACTTCCTCAGCGGCCTCCTCTGCTTGGGCGCACGGCGCAAAAAGCCGCAGCAGGGCGATGTCCCAGCCGTCATCCTCCGCGTCCATTTCGTCCATCAGCGTCCACTTGACATCGCCCAGCATCGCGCCGGATGGGATGAGCAGCGGAAGGGAGAGAATCATCGCCGCGCACAGAAGGGAAAGAAGAATTTTTACGGTTTTGCTCATGCTTTTTCAGCTCCTTTTTCTTTCTGGGCAAAGACCCAGCATTTCTGTATCCTGAAGTTCAGGAAGAACAGGACGGTATCGACAAGCGCCTTGACCAATGTATTCAGGAAGGAATTGGGCGCGATGTTCAGCCAGTTGCTGATAGTGCTCACGGACAGGGAGGAAACGACCAGCACGCACACGACCAGCACCACATAGCGCAAAAGTGCGCCCCTGCTTTTTTGCAGACGGAAGACGAAATTTTTGTTGAGCATGAAATTGACGACGGAAGAGCAGAGACGGGCGACGGCCGTGGCAACCAGAAAACGCGCCGACAGCTTTTCCCCAAAAAACTCCACCTTGGATTCCGACATCAGGTATTGCAGCACATAGCCGTTGATGACGGAGAAAATGCCAAGGTCAATGAGCGTGGCAATCAGGCTGGAAGAAATAAACTTGAAAAAGCCCGTCAAAATCAGCTTGTAGATGCGCCATGAATCGCGGAGGGGATGAAAGTGCGAGCCCTTGTTTTCATTCAGATAGACCGTTTGAATCGGCACGACGCGCATTTTAATGTGATGCGCCGCGCAGTAGATGAGCTGATTCATCTCGTATTCAAAGCGGTCGCCCGTCACGGTGAGCTGCTCTTTCAGCATATGGCGGTTGAGCGCCCTGAGACCCGTCTGTGTGTCCGGCAGCCAATGCCCGTACAGAAGGGCGAAGATACAGGAGGTGATGCGGTTGCCCGCACGGGACTTGGGCGGAACGGCCTTGGATTTTCTTGAAAAATCCCGCGAGCCGAGCAGCAGCTCGTCCTCGTCCGCCGTTAAAAGGGAGGCTAAATTCTGCGTATCGGGGACGGTGTGCTGGCCGTCCGAATCCGCCGTAATCACGCCCTGATACTTCGTGCGGCTGAGAATATACTCAAAGCCCGTTCTCAGCGCCGCGCCCTTGCCGCGGTTGACGGGATGATGCAGCACCGTGCAGCGCTCCCACGAGGCAATCTCATTGAAAATGGGCTGATACTGTTCGCCCGAACCGTCATCCACCACCAAAATCAGGCCAAAGCCTCCAGCTGCAAGCGCCCTGACATAATTCGGGAGCTTCTCATCCGGTTCAAGAGACGGGATGAGGACGCAGCAATCCTTCAAATTCATGGTTAAAAAACCTTCCTTAATGACGGACAAAAGTCCGTTTAATCCATATAGGTATCCAGATAATCCAATGCAAGCGGAACAATATCCTTGTCGGAAAAACTGTTCATATCCGCCTCAAACGTCTCTCTGCTCAAAAGCGCGTAGGCGTAATGTCCGCATAAGGCGCGCAGAAATTCGTCCGTCCTGCCGCCCGTCATTTCGTCCAAGGCGAACAGGTAGGCCGCGCCGCGCCCGCGCACAACGGCGTCGTAGGTCGCCCTGTCGGGGAAATAATCGACCGGACTGCCCGCCGTCACCGAGGCGGTAATGTTCTCCCGCATCGGCTCATCCACAAGCTCCTTTTTGAGGCGTTCAAAGGCGTCCTGCCCCTGCGTCTGCCAGACGCAGCGGAGCATCGCCCATTCGCTCAGGGCATCGCTGAGCCATGCCTGCTCATATCCGTCCGAGCCGACCAGCACCCCGAACCACTGCCGCGCCGCCGCCCGCAGAAGCGCCGTTTCGTCGGCGTCCGCATCCAATATGATAAGCCCTGAATACGAGCCGAAGTCCAAAGCATAGGCGGTCACGCACACATCCAGCGCATCCTGCGGCAGGTCGCCGTAGAGCTTGACGAGCGAGTTTAAAGCGTTCTTCAGCGTGTCCACCGTCTTTTTGTGGCGCTTGGGGGCGCGGAGCGTCACGCCCTGCACGGAGAGCGTAACCAAATCCTCCTTGGACAGAATCACAAAGGCAAAGCCCCTTGCGCCGGACACGGCGGCATGATATGCGCCGTCCTCCTGCGAAAAGCCGCTGCCGAGCGCCATATAGCCCTCCGGCAGGTTCAGCGTCACATCGTAATCAGCGCAGGAAACCATGAACGGCTCGCCGACGGACGAATATTCCTCCGTCCGCCATGCTCCGTCCGCATAGGGCGCAATGACGGCCAGTGCGTCTAAAAAGCGGTAAACGCCGTCCGAAACGCCGAAGCGGTGCGCACATTCGGGAATGGAAAGCACATAGCGGAGGGTGAGGGCGCATTCCTGTCCCGCATCCAAGGAAACGGGCACGCTCAAAGCGGTCTCGGCGTCATCGAGCCATTCGGTCTGCACGGCCGCACCGTCCGCCCAAACGCCCATCAGCGAGCAGCCGCCCGCCGAAAAGCTGCCGCCGTAGCTGTCTGTGAACAGTTCCTCCGTTGCGCCCGGCGCTGTGTCCTCCGAGGAATAGGCCGATGCATAAAAGCGGAGGACGATATCGGCAAGCGACCCGCCCGTGCGGTTTTGGAAGGCAATGTCCTGCGTGACGGCCAGCGTGCCTTCATCGGGACGGAATACGGCCTTGACCGTATAGCTGTCCCTGGGTTCTGCTGCGCTGCTTAACCGCTCCGCGATTTCGCGTCGGTCGCTCTGCCCGCCCGCGCCGAAAAGCGCGTACCGCAGCACTGCGGCCAACAGGCAGAAAAGGACGCAGCCAATGATTATTATACAACATTTTCTGTGCATTGCAAACCCCTCCCGCGCAGACGCGGTCAGCAGCTTTTGTCATAGCGAAAAACAAGTTTGCCCGTTCCGCATCCGTGAGACTGTCCGCCGGTCATCATCCGATAGTCACCGACCAGTAAAAATTATGAAGTTGCTTGCGAAATTTGTCAAGCGGATTATAATATAACAGGCATATACAACAACGCTGCGGAGGGGTGGACATGGCAGCAGAACGTCTGGAAAAAGGGACGATGTTTTCAAACCGCGAGCTGTTTGCGCTGATTTTGCCGCTGGTCATCGAGCAGTTTCTGGCCGTGGCCGTCGGCATGGCGGATACGGCGATGGTGGCAGGAGTCGGCGAGGCGGCTGTGTCTGCCGTATCGCTGGTGGACTCCATCAACACCCTGCTCATTCAGCTTTTCTCCGCGATGGCCACCGGCGGCTCCATCATTGCGGCACAGTATCTCGGCCATCAGGACGGGAAAAACGCCTGCAGCTCTGCCAAGCAGCTCTTTTTGTCCATCCTTGCCATCTCCCTTGCGGTGGGCGGGACGGCTGTCATCTTCAACCGCCCGATTCTTCAGGGCGTGTTCGGCAGTCTGGACGCCGATACGATGAGCAAGGCGAGAGCCTATTTCTTCTGGTCGGCCGTGTCCTATCCCTTCCTTGCGCTGTATAACAGCGGCGCGGGGCTGATGCGGGCGATGGGGCGCACCAACAGCACCATGCTGGTGTCGCTGATCATGAATGTGGTGAACATCATCGGCAATTATTTTTTGATCAACGAGACGCACGCGGCCTTCGGCATCACCGTGTTCGGCGCGGGGCTGGGCGTGTCCGGCGCGGCCATCGCATCCCTGGCTGCCCGTGCCCTGGCCGCGTTTCTGATGATTAAAATGCTCCTCAATCAGAGCCTGCCCATTCACCTGAGCCGTCCGTTTAAGCTCACCTTTGACCTTGCGATGGTCAGGCGCATCATGTCCATCGGCGTGCCCAACGGCATGGAAAACAGCCTCTTTCAGGTGGGCAAACTGATTATTGCGCGCCTCATCTCCACCTTTCCCACCTCGGTCATTGCCGCCAATTCCATTTCCAACAGCATTTCCAGCCTGGTTAACCTGCCCGGCACGGCCATAGGCCTGGCAACCGTCACGGTCATCGGCCAATGCATGGGCGCGGGCGAGCAGAAGCAGGCGCGGTATTACGCCCGCAAGCTGATGGCACTCCTTCAGGTTTGCACCCTGCCCACCAACCTGACGCTGCTTTTCTTTACACCCGTCTTTGTCAATATTTTCGGACTGTCGGCAGAAGGCTCTGCCGCTGCGGTCAGCGTGCTGAAGGGCTACGCTGTCTGCTCCATTCTCTTTTATATGCTCTCCTTTGGGCTGCCGAATGTGCTGCGCGCCGCCGGCGACGTCCGCTTTACGATGGTCGTTTCCATCGCCAGCATCCTTATCTGCCGTCTGGCGCTGAGCTGCCTGTTCGTCTATGCCTTCCATTGGGACTTGGACGGCGTGTGGCTGGCCATGTACTGCGACTGGGTCGTCCGCTGCATCTGCTTCATCCTGCGCTATCGGTCGGGAAAGTGGCAGAAGCACAAATTGATTTGAATCATGATGAAAATAAGGCGTTACCGCTCGCTTCGGCGGCGCTTTGATAAAAAAAATAAATTTTTTTATAAAACATGCAACATTTTGCGCCTGTTCCGCGTTTAATATGTTGAAGGAGGCAGAAGCGGGCAGCCGAAATGCGCCGAAGGCTTGATAAAGCCTTTACAAAGTCTGAGAATTTCTGGTATAATCATGGTGTGTTCGTCCGCAGCTGTCCCCCGCCGATTGTTCCCCTCAACATTTTTTCAGGAGGTCATTTCTTATGAACACATTCCGTCGTTTGCTCCTGTGCCTGCTGGCGCTTTTGCTGGCCGTGATGCCCGCGCTGGCGGAGTATACCCTCCCGCCGCTGGCTCCTGCTGCCGAGGACTATATCCCGGAAGGGGAAGCCGAAGCGTATGACATTGATCTGGAGGTGGAGAAAAAAATCAACGCCATCCTGTCCCCCGAAGAAATAAAGACAAACAACTATTACGGCGCCCTGGTCAGCTATGACGATACGCCCTATGCGCTGAACGACGGCACGGAGCTGCTGGTCTATGACGGCACGAAGATGCAGCCTCTGCGCCGCGTGACCGAGGAAAAGCAGACGCAGGAGGAGCAAGAGGACGATTATCTCTATTTTCATATTCTGGAGGGCGACGACAGCCTGTACATGCTGACTGGGGATAACGGCCTGCTGTACAAGGTCATCCTGTCGGGCGACACCTACAGCCTTTCCGAATACGCCCGGCTGAATTGGGAGGGCATGACGGTCGACGCCGACTACCGCGATGATTACTCTGGGACCCGCTACATCTGCAGCGGCGCCGTCAAGGGCGGCATTGTCTACCTCCTTGCGGAGAATGACAATTATGAATATGCTTTGTACAAGTTTGACATTGCAAACGGCACCTATGACAGCATTCCCCTCTCCGGCATCTATTGCACCGATGTCAAGGCATATCGGGACGGTCTGGTGCTGCTCTCCTATAACGGGCTGTATTATCTCGACCTCAAGACGGACGAGCTGAACGTCCTGTTTGCCAACGACAATTCGACCGGCATGGCCATCGACAAGGACGGCCACCTGTATGTGTGCGCCAACGGCGAAATTTACTCCGACCGCAATAACGGCCAGTTTGAGGTCGTCGGCTATACGAGCATGACCAGCGGCTACTACGATAGCCAGAGCGCGGCCATCTACGGCGATTACGGCTACATGAGACTGGCCTACGATAACAGCGACGGCGTAGAGTTGTGTGATACCGCTCCCGGCACGATGCCGGAATTCGTCCTGCGCATCGCCAACAGCTCCACCGATTTGTCCGCAGCCATCACCGCCTTCAACCAGCTCTATCCCGGCGTTCCCGTCGTCATCGATTACAGCGTCTACGCAAGCACCGCGCAGGGGATTTCAGAGATGATGCAGGGCTCCAAACCGGCGGACCTGTACGGCTTAAGCCTGCGCAACATTGACCTTTCCGCTTTGGCCAAAAAGGACTATCTGCTGGCGCTGGACATGGACGACTATGCCGCATCGCTCAACGAGCGCATTCGGGACGTCTGCTCCTACAACGGCACGCTCTACGCCGTTCCCACCTACACCTTCTGCTCCACCTTGGGCTACAGCACCAGGACGCTTGAAAAGCTCGGTCTGACCGAGGACGATATACCGAAGACCTACAGCCAGCTGCTGGATTTCATCAACCGCTGGCAGTCCGAATTTGCCTCGGAATATCCGGAAATCTCCCTGTTTTCTGACATGAAGTGGATTGACATGAAAAGCAATCTGGTGGCCAGCATCCTTGACTGCCGCGAGCTTCAGTGCAGGCTGGCGGGCGAGACCCTTTCCTTTAAGGACGCCGCCCTGCAGGAAACGCTGGAAAAGCTCTCTCAGACGGACTTTTACGGCTTCTATGACCCGAACGATGACACCGGCAATGACGATGACGTCTACTATATGGACTATGTGGACGGCGTGCCGAACTACCTGTTCACGGCCTACTATTCCATTACGCCGAGCACATACTCCAACGACGAAGGCTTCAAGCCCTTCACCCTGACCATTTCCGAGGACGATCAGCCGCTGACGAAGATGTGGACGTATGCGGTCGCCGTCAACCCCGATACCCAGCATATGGAGGCGGCGCTGGCGCTGCTCAAGTGCATTGCGGAAAACATTGACGACGTGCAGAAAATCATCATGATGCCCGCGCAGAACGAGCCGATTAAAAATACATGGGCAATGGAGTCGCTCAGCTACAATCAGCGCGTCGTCTCCGAGCTGACGGCGCTCAGGGATACCCTGACCAAGGAAATGGAAATCAGGTATGTGCAGCAGTTCATCGATGACTACACGTCCAACACAGAGTATTACGAGCGGCATCTCTATATGGCGAGCGCCGAGAGCATCGCGGCATACCGGGCGCTTGAAAGCCAGCTTGTGCCGGCCTATGTGAGCAGCCTGTCCTCCTCGGAAGAGGTTTTATCCCTGATGAACCGTCTGCGGGACGGCGATATCGATGCAAGAACCTTCCTGAACGAGCTGGACAGAAAGGTGCAGATGATCCTGCTGGAAGGAGATTAATCAGTGCGATATAAAAAGCGCACGGTGCTTCTGTTTCTGCTGCCGGGTCTGCTGGGCGTGATGCTGTTTTACGTTGCCCCCCTCTTGGGGGGCATGTATTACAGCCTCACGGACGGCAGCCGGCTGAACCGCTATGTCGGTTTTCAGAACTATGCTGCCGTGTGGAGCAATCAGATGTTTCAGCTGGGCTTGAAAAACACATGGATATTTTCCGGCATCTGCACACCCCTGTGTTTTTTCCTTTCGCTGGTCATCGCGCTCATGCTGTCGTCCATTCAAAAGGGCGGTGTCTTCGTGCGCAACGCGCTGTTTATGCCCTATCTGATGCCCTCCAGCGCCATCCTGATTATCTGGCTGACGGCGTTCGACTTCGGCGGCGTCATCAACCGAATCATCTGCGCCCTGGGCGGCTCGCGGGTGTACTGGCTGGAGGGCAGCACCCTGCGCATCCCCATCATCCTTTTGTACCTGTGGAAGAACGTAGGCTTTTGCAGCATCATCCTGACATCCGCCATCCAGACCGTGCCAAAGCCCTACTATGAGTTCGCTCTGCTGGAGGGCGCGGGCAGAATGACCATGCACCGAAAAATCACCCTGCCCTGCATCCTGCCCACTGCGTATCTGGTGTTCGTGTTCAGCTTCATGGGTGCGTTCAAAATCTTCAAGGAAGTCTATTTCATCGGCGGCGCGTACCCCGACCAGGCCGTCTACACCCTGCAAAACTACATGAACAATATGTACGCAAAGCTCAATTACCAGTACGTCACGGCCGCCGCGTACATCTTCGCGCTGATGGTCATCGCGCTGTTCCTCATCATCTATCTGGTGCAAAGGCGGGTGAGCGCGTATGAAAACTAAAAAGGCGCTGCTCTTCCTGCTGGCGGTGCTCCTCCTGCTCCCGATTATCATGACGATGCTGTATTCCTTCTTCCCCAAGAGCGAAATCAGCGCCTTCCTCAAAAGCCGAAACAATTACGACAGCAGCGTGTTCATGGCGTTTGAATGGTCGCCGTCCGTGTTCTCCCTGACCCAGTATTACACCATTTTGATTCAGGATACCAGCGTCCTCAAGCTCCTGTGCAATTCCCTGTTGTACACCGTTGCTTCGCTTGCTTTGCAGGCGCTCTTCATCCCGATGCTGGCGTTTGCGCTGGCCAAGATGGAATTTTTCGGCAGGAATTTTCTTTCCTTCCTGATTGTCTGCCTGATGATTCTGCCCTTTCAGGTGACGATGGCGCCCAACGTGCTGACCTTAAAGACGCTGGGGCTGCTCGATACCGTGTGGGCGGTCATCCTGCCGATGGCGTTCGCGCCGTTTTACATCTTCCTGCTGCGGCAGTTCATGGTGGCTCTCCCGACGGAAATGCTGGAGGCCTCCGCAGTGGACGGCGCGGGGGCGCTGCGCACCTTCTTCTCCATTGCCCTGCCGCCCTGCCGCCCCGTCTTGGGCGCGGCGCTGGCGCTGTCTTTTGCGGATTTGTGGAACATGGTCGAGCAGCCGCTGCTCTACCTTGCCTCCCGCCAGGACCTGATGCCGCTTTCCACCATGTTTAATCAGCTGAGCGAGAGCAACGCCGAAATCGCCTTTGCGGGCGCGGCGCTGTACATTCTCCCCGCCATCCTCGTGTATCTGTACTTCCAGAAAGACATCGAGACGGGCATTCAGCTCAGCGAATTGAAATAAAGGATACAAAGAACGATGAATGTAAAGAAGGCCGCAGCCCGCGGTATGGCGATTTTCCTGTGTGTGGTCGCAGCGTGTATGTTTTTCGCCCGCACCCTTCAGAGCCTGACGACGCCCAAGGTGCGTCTGACGCAGTCCACCACCGGCAAGCTGAGCAAGTCGTGGTCGTTGGAGGCAAGCGTCTATTTCTCCAAGCAGGAGGACGTCTATGAGACAGCGGCGCAGGAGTATCCGCTGACCATCCGCCGCGTGTTTGTCGAGCAGAACGCCTCCGTTTCCGCGGGCGATTTAATCATGACCGCCGTCGTTACGAACAAGAGCGACAAAATGGAGGAATACCGCTCCTCTTACCGCTCCAAGGCCGAGGAGCTGGCGACGCTCGACGTGACCAACCGTCGCAACCCCACCGATACCGAGCGCAACCGGCGCTACACGGCGCTCATCGAAGCGATGCAGGCACTGAGCGATAAGCGCGTCGCCGCCCGTGCGCAGGGCTTGGAGAGCGATGCCTGGGCGGAAGAGGAAAAAGCCTATGAAGCCGCCCGCGACGCCTTCTACGATACTTACTTGTACAGCTCCCTGGCCGTGACGGACGAGGTGTTTGCCTATGTTGAAAAGCGGAGCGTGCTCATTGCCGAAATGGAAGAGCTGGAAGAAAAAATGACAGCGCTTGAAAAGGCGGCGAGCAGCGTGAAGGAGATACGCGCTCAGCGGGACGGGGTCATCACCGCCGTTTCCCTAAAGTCCGGCGACAGCTACACGGGCGATGTACCCCTGTATTCGATGGCTGATGCCGAAACCGCGCCCACCTTGCGCGCCTACACGGACGAACGTTTTTCCGTGGACACCAAGGCGACCGTCAAGGGCGACTGGGACGAACAGCAGACCGTCGTCACCCATACCGGCACGGACTCTGAGGGCAAAAAATATGTAGACTTCCAGCTCACCGATAAAATCATAAGCGCGTATAACGGCTTGAGCGGCCTCATCAAGCAGGGCTCTGTCAAGGTCAATATTTCCAGCCGCGCCTCCATCAGCGCTACGCTTATCAACGCCTCCTGCCTGCGCGAATCGGACGGACAGGCCTATGTCTACGCCGCGGAGTATGTGGACGGCGGGCTGCTGGGCGGCTATTATCAGGTGAAGAAAATCACCGTCACCGTCCTTGACCGGAGCGACAAGCAGGTCAGCGTGGCGGAAAACCTCAGCTCCTATCGGCTGATTGACCGGGAAGACCGTTCCATTCAGGAAAATTCCCGCGTCATGGAGCAAAGCTCATGAGAAAAGCCGTCTTTGCGCTGGGCGCTGTGATGATGCTCCTGTCGCTGTATCTGATTTCCGGCGTATCCGATGCCCAGCAGGTCGTCGTGCAGGCGGATGAGACCCTGCCCTCCATTCGGGAGATGAACTGCGCCGTTCATGCCGTTTGCTCCTCTGCCATGATGGTCGGCAACGGGCGCTATCAGATGAACGGGCAGGTGTATGCCGTCAACGAGCGCTACACAGAGGTCTATCCGCTGTTTTTAAAAGCAGGCAGGCTCTTTTACCGCTCCGAGGCGCAGCGCGGCGCGTCCGTGTGCCTGATAGAGGAGCGGGTGGCCATCCAGCTTTTCAAGACCAGCGAGCCGCTGGGCAGCACCCTTTCCGTAAACGGGCAGGAGTACAGCGTCATCGGCGTTGTGCAAAACGCCTCGGAGCTTGGAACGACCCTGTCCGGCCGCGTGTATGTCCCCTACGAAGGCGTTCAGGGGACGTTCGACGCCGTCATGTATTCATCCTTGAACGGCTTTGATGAAACGCCGTCCGGCACACTTATCAGCCTCAAGAAGGAAAAGAGCATCGCCACGCTGCTTGGCCGCATCACAGCCGTGTTTATCGGCCTGTGCGTCTGGATTTACCTCTTTCGGCGGCTGAAGGAGCTGCTGAAAATGCGGCGGGAGAAGCTACGTGAGCGGCTCACGCATCAGTATTTCGGCGCGCTGCTTGTGCCGACTGCGCTTTGGAGCGTGCTGATGCTGCTCTGCGCCGCCGCGCTGCTCGCCGCACTTTACGGCCTGCTTTCATGCCTGACAGCCCCCCTGTTCGTGCTGACGGAATGGGTGCCGGAGGTGCTGGTCGAATGGTCGAGCGTCCGCACCACCTTCCTGCAGAATATTCGGTCGCTCAGCGGCGTCGTTTCGCTCAGGACGCAGGAAATGCTGCGCATCAGAATTTACGGTGTGCTAATGGATGCGGGCAGTGTATTGGTGCTCATGTCAAACGGGAGGAAATACCTATGCGGAAAATTGTGCAAAAAATGATATGTCCTGCGCTGGCGCTTTTACTGCTTTTATCGGCCTTCCCCGCGCTCGCGGCGGACAGCTTTGTCTTTGAAGCCAAGGTCGCGGCATCCGAGGAAATCACGGCGGCGCTTCCCTTTGAGGGCAAGGCGGCGGAGATGTACGTTCAGGCCGGTCAGCGCGTAAAGAAGGGCGATAAGCTGCTTACCATGGCGGCCAGCAGTCTGGTCGCCAAGGAAGAGTCCACGGTCGAAGCCGTGTTTGCCGAGGTCGGCATGGACGGAAAATTCGTCGAGGAGACCTATCACGCTGCCGTGTTCCTGCGCCCCATCCGCCCGATGTACGTTTATGCCGCCGTTAAGGGCGCGGTGCAGACCAAGGAAAACACCACCTATACCCGCGGCGAAACCATCTACATCAAGGGAACAAAAACAAAGCATGTCGGCGTCGGCCGCATCATCAACATCAAAACATGGACCTATACCGTGGAAATTTTGGAGGGCGATTTGGAGGAGGGCGATGCCGTCAAGCTCTACCGCGACCCCGAATACAGCGAAAAATCACGGGTGGGCAACGGCACCGTTAAGTACTTTGACCTGACGGCCATGAATTTGGACGGCTTCATCATCAGTGTGAACGTGAAAAACGGCGATACCGTGCAGCCCGGCGATGTCCTGCTCACCTATGCCCCCAGCCTGAAGCTTGATGTCTACGCGGATGAGGATTCCGTTATCCTGAAAACGGATAAATCCACCGCGACCGTCACCATGGCGCACGAGGACGACCTGCATCTTACCGCCAGCCTCAGCGCCTTGGAGGTTTCCCTCTTGGAGGCGCGTTCTGCCATCACCATCACGCAGGACGGCAACCCTGACTTTGCAGCCGAAGGAACGGTGGAATTTATTTCCAGCATCGCCGATGAAAACGGCAACTATGAGGTGCGCCTCGCCTGCCCCATCGACACCCCCCGCATCGGCGCGATCTATGTGGTGAAGGCGGAGTAGGGACAAGTTGAATATCCATGGCCTGCCGCAAAAAAACGGCAGGCTTTTCATTTTGTGCAAAATCAAAACATCCGTATTGCGAAAAGAAGAAAAAAATGATATGCTATGGGCGTTGTTCAAGTGTTGCCGGCGTTTGTGCGCCGAAGGAGATGGCCATGACAAGCATTCGGATGGAGCCGCGGACCATGCCAGCAGCGGATATGTCTGCTTCAGCACGGCATCGCCTGCTATGGCTCAGGTGATTCCGATAGAGCGGAGAAGTCGCTTCTCTGTTCCGATACGCTCCGCGAAAACGGCTGGACATGCCGCAATATTGCGCAGCTCAGAAGGCCCAATGAAACGCAGGACGAAGCGGAGGTCTGGATGGAGAAGGCTTCGCAGCCGCTTCCGTGGGACAGGCATCTTATTTTAGAAGAATGTGCCGTGCTTCTGAATGAGGGCGGTCGAGGCAGCGCCTGCTATTGGGCGCTGTATGACACCCTGCCGGAGGATGTGCGTACCCATCCGCGCATGGTGCTTCAAAAAAGCATTGCGCTTTGCAGGGCAGGGCAATGCGAACAGGCGCAGGAAATGCTGGACAAGGGACTTATCTTCCCGATATCCGCGAAGGCGAAGGCTCGCCGGCGGAAGTCTGGGAGGAGGTGCAGCAGGCTCTCATGCAAAAAGGCCTGCAGCACAGGAATCTGCCGTTTACAATGGATTTCAGAATGCACTGAGCAGCGTGCAAAAAAAGCAATCAAGGAGATATGAAGCATGTTAACCGTTTGCAGCAAGTTTCAGCTGAAGAAGCCCGCCGTTTCCTGCGAGCCGTACGGAAGCGGCCACATCAACACCACCTATTTGGTCAAGACAGAGAACGGGCCGGACTATATTTTGCAGCGTCTGAGCCGTCAGGCGTTCCATGACATCCCTGCGCTGATGCGCAACATCACGCTGGTGACAAGCTACCTGGCCGAGTTAGATCCGAACCCGCGCCACAACCTGCATCTGGTGCCAACGCTGGAAGGCGATAAGTACTATCACTCGGAAGACGGTGAATATTATCGGGTATACGATTTTATCACTGACAGCGTGAGTTTGGACCAGCCGGAACGGGAAAACGACCTGTACGAATGTGCGAATGCATTTGGCCGTTTTCAGCGCACACTGGCCGATTTCCCCGCAGCCGAATTGAGCGAGACCATTCCGCATTTCCATGACACGCCGTTCCGCTATCAGGCGCTGCGCAAGGCGCTTAAAGAAGACCCGCTTGGCAGAGCGGCGGAATGTCAGCAGGAAATCGCCTTCGCCTTGGCACACGAAGAGGAAGCGGGGACGTTGATGCGCCTGCTGAAGGAAGGCAAATTGCCGCTGCGCGTGACGCACAACGATACCAAGCTCAACAACGTCATGCTGGATGCGGCCACGCATGAGGCCGTGTGCGTCATTGACTTGGACACGGTCATGCCGGGTCTTGCTGCCAACGATTTCGGCGACCTCGTCCGCTTCGGTGCGAGCACCGGCGCAGAGGACGAAAAGGATTTGAGCAAAATCAGCCTGTCCTTGGAGCGCTATGTCCAGCTCCTGCACGGCTTCTTGGATGCCTGTGGGGATATGCTGACAAAAGAGGAAAAGGAGACCCTGCCGCTTGGCGGCAAGCTGATGACGCTGGAATGCGGTGTCCGCTTCCTGACCGACTACCTGCTCGGCGATGTGTATTTCCATATCCGTCGTCCAGAGCATAATTTAGACAGAATGCGCACCCAGTTCAAGCTCGTCGCCGATATGGAAACGAAATGGGACGCCTTGTGTGCATTGACCGAATAAACCGACTGACAGCAGGATGCCGAACAGCTGACATCCTGCTGTTTTGATATCGGGCATGTCTCTCGAAGCTCTTTTGCTTGAAACAAATATAAAAATAATGTATACTACCACATGGTAATGTTGCGAAAGGGAGGGTAACCTTCAAATGAGCGTACAGGAAAAGTTCCTTCGTTATGTAGCCATTGACACCACCAGCGATGAAAACAGCGCAGCCTGCCCCTCGACGGAGCGGCAGTTCAACTTGGCGCGGCTTTTGTGCGATGAAATGAAGGCGATGAGCGTTCAGAATGTCCGTATGGACGAGCATTGCTATGTGTACGGAGAAATTCCGGCAAATGCCGACAATCAGCCTGTCATCGGGCTGATTGCGCACATGGACACCGTGGACGCCGTGCCGGGCAGCAGCATCAAGGCACGAGTCATTCACTATGAGGGCGGGGACATTGTGCTGAACGAAAAAAAGCGCATCGTCATGCCCGAAAAGGACTTTCCGGCGCTGAAAGTCCTGCACGGCCATGACCTGATTGTCACCGACGGCACGACCTTGCTGGGCGCGGATGACAAGGCGGGGGTTGCGGAAATCATGGAGGCGGCGGAATACATTTTGACCCATCCCGACTTAAGGCACGGGAAAATCGTGCTGGGATTCACGCCGGATGAGGAAATCGGCCGCGGCGCGGACTTGTTTGACGTGAAGGGTTTCGGCGCGGACTTTGCCTACACGGTAGACGGCGGCGCGGTCAACGAAATGGAATATGAAAATTTCAATGCTGCCGCAGCCTCCGTCACCGTTCACGGCTTCTCCATTCATCCCGGCAGCGCTAAAAACAAGATGGTCAACGCGCTGAAACTGGCCATCGAGCTGAACGCCATGCTCCCGCCGGCTCAAGCACCGGAGCATACGGATGGCTACGAGGGTTTCTATCACCTGTGCGAACTGAGCGGCGGAGAGCAGACGGCTGTCATCAAGTACATCATTCGTGACCATGATGCCCGAAAGTTTGATGAAAAGCAGGCGTATCTGCGCCGTGCGGTCGATTATCTTAACGACAAGTACGGCACGAGGACGTTCGAGCTTGACCTGCGCGAGCAGTACCGCAATATGCGCGGAATCATCGAACAGCATCCCGATGTCATCGACCGCGCTGCGGAAGCGATAAAGAAAGTCGGCCTGACTCCCGAATGCACCCCCATTCGCGGCGGCACAGACGGCGCACGGCTCAGCTATATGGGTCTCCCCTGCCCCAATTTGGGAACGGGCGGCGGCAATTGTCACGGCGTTTTTGAATATGCGTCCGTCAATGACATGAACAAGGCCGTGCAGATTTTGATTGAAATCGTTCGTGCAAAATAAGTTTTTAAATGCAGGGAGTGATTCCGTTGTCTTGGATTTTTCTGGCGCTGGCGGCGCTTCTGTGCTGGAGCGGGTCTGATCTGTTTTCCAAAATCGGCTCTCGGCCGGAGGACAAAAACAGCCATTGGAAAATGTCCGTGGCGGTCGGCGCGGTCATGGGGCTTCATGCGCTCTATGAAATTATTGTTAACGGCGTTCAGGTGACGTGGGGCGCCTTGCTTGCGTATCTGCCCGCATCCCTGCTTTACATCAGCTCGATGGTCATCGGCTATGTGGCGCTTCGCTACATCGAGCTTTCCCTCTCCTCCCCCATCTGCAACTGCTCCGGCGCACTGGCGGCTGTTTTCTGCTTCCTGTTTTTGAGCGAGACGCCCGAAACGCCCGTCTGGATCGGCGTGGCGCTGGTTGCCGTCGGCATTGTTTCCTTGGGCATCGTGCAGTTCCGTGAGGACGATGAAGCGCGGGCGCTGCGCCAAGAAAAATCAAACATCAAATATGCCCGCAGTCTGGTGGCGCTGCTGCTGCCGGTTTTGTACTGCCTGATTGACGCGGCCGGCTCAGTCGCGGACATGATTATTTTAGAAAATTTGGATGAATCCGTCGGCAATGTCGCCTATGAACTGACTTGGCTGCTGATGGGCTTTATTTCGTTCATTTATGTTGTTTGCGTCCGCAGAGACAAGCTCACCCTGCGCTGCGACGGGCCGAAATTCCTGGGCGGCATCTGCGAAACGGCGGGACAGTTTGCCTATATCTTCGCCATCGGCGATGCTGACCATGCCGGTGCGTCTGCCGCCATTATTTCCTGCTATTGTGCGCTTTCCGTGCTGTGGAGCCGAATCTTCCTCAGGGAAAAACTGAGCTGGAAGCACTATTTGGCCATTTTCGTGGCCTTTGCCGGCATCGTCGTGCTGGGCATTTATGGAGACTGACGCTATGCAAGCATCCCCCAAGCGCGTTCTGGCCGTGCATGATTTATCCTGCTTCGGGCGCTGCTCCCTCACCGTGGCACTGCCCATCCTGTCCGCCTGCGGCGCGACATGTGTCTGTCTCCCGACGGCTATTTTATCCACGCATACGGGCGGCTTTCAGGGCTTTACCCTGCGCGATTTAACGGACGACCTGCTGCCCATCACCGCGCACTGGCAGCGTGAGGGCATCCGCATGGACTCGCTGTACACGGGCTATCTCTGCTCGGACAAGCAGCTTGCCGTCGTTTTGGAAATCGCCCGAACCATCCGGCGCACTGATTTGCTGACGGTGGTTGACCCCGTGCTGGGCGATGACGGACGGCTGTATTCGGGGCTGACCTCCGCCATGGTGGACGGGATGCGGCGGCTCTGCGCCTGCGCCGACATCATCGTGCCGAATTTGACCGAGGCCGCGCTTTTGCTGGGGCGGCCCTATCAGGGGGGCGTAATGCGGGAGGCGGACATTCTGTTCCTGTGTCAAAGTCTGCACGAACTGAACGAAAAAAACGTTGTGCTGACAGGCGTTCAGCCGGATGAAAAAACAATCGGCGCCGCCTGCTATGACGGCAAAACGCTGACCCTGTGCGTCACAGACCGCGTTCCCGCGCATTTTGACGGCACGGGCGATGTTTTCTGCTCCGTGCTGACAGGAGCGTGCTTACGCGGTCTTTCCCTGACAGACGCGGCGCAGACGGCGGCGCAGTTCACACACGATGCCATTGCCCGCACTTATTTCAGAAACGGCAACCGACATTACGGCGTCGATTTTGAGGAAGATCTTTGCTCGCTTGACCATCGTTTGGAGGAAAACGGCCATGACACGCTATGAAATCGCCCATGCCGGAGAGGAAGAAAAAATCGTCGATTTCGGCAACTATGTTTTCAGCCAGGCGGCACGGCCGCACGATTTCCGTGCCCTGCTGCCCAAGGTCTATAAAAAAGGCGTTTCAAACGCCCGTATGCACTATGTCGCGCACAATGAGGACGGCGATATTCGGGCAATGGTCTGCGTCCTGCCGCTTCATATGGAAATCTGCGGCCTGCCGCTCAAGGTCGGTACGGTGGGAACGGTGAGCGTCCACCCCTATGCCCGCGGCGAGGGACACATGAAGCACGTCATGGCGCTGATGGAGGCGGATTGCCGCGCACAGGGCATGGACGCGCTGGTGCTGGGCGGCCTTCGCCAGCGCTACAATCACTTCGGCTTTGAGCACGCGGGCGCAAATCCCGTGTTCACCATGCACAGGGAAAACCTGCGCTACAGCCTCGGCGATGCGGACGAAACGCCCTTTTTCTTTGTCCGCGTGACGGACAATCATGAGCCGCTCTGCGAAAAATGCTTTGCGCTGTACGAGCGCGGCTTCGTGCATGGCGCTCGGCCGAGGGCGCAGTATCTTGACTACGCCCATTCGTGGTACGGCGAATTATACGCCGTCCTCAAAAACGGTGAATTCGCTGGCGCACTGATTGAAAACGGCGAAAAGACCCGCAATATCGGCGAGCTGCTGCTCATTGACGAGGGCGACCTGAAGGCCGTGCTGAAACAATGGATGCTGGCTCATCCACAGACCGCCGCGCCGCGCCTAAAGGTCTGGCCATTTGAGCATGAACGCATCCGCACGATGGAGGCTGTTGCAGAGGACATGGAAATCGCCACCTGCCAAATGCTCTGTGTGCTGAACTTTGAAAATACCCTGCGGGCGCTGCTCAAGCTGAGCACCTGCTGCCGCACGATGGATGACGGCGAAATCGCGCTTCAAATCGGCGGTGAGCAGCTTCTGCTCCGCGTTCAAAACGGCGCAGCGGCCTGTGAAAAAACGGACAGAGCGCCGCAGCTGACGCTGTCCCCGATGGAGGCTCAGCGGCTTTTATTCCTGCCGACGCGTCTTGTGCTGTCCGAGACGCCCGTGTTTAAAAACTGGCTTCCCCTGCCGTGGGTGATGCCCTCGCCGGATCACTTCTGAAAGTCAAAACCAGAATTTGAGAGATGCCAGGCATGATTGAATCCAAGATTTATATCGGGCTGAACGATGAAACGACAAACACGCAGCTCTTTGAGAACGAACAATATATCAAGGTGCTGCGCAATGTGTGTTATGCATACAAAGTCCCGTTTTCTTTCAGCGTGCAGGAGGGCGGATATATCTATGAAAGCGGTGACTATGCGCGGGAAACAAGCCTTGTCCTGACGCTGGTTGACGTGGACAAAGCCGTTGTCCGCAGTATTGCCGAGGATGTATGCGCTTTCTTCCATCAGGAATCGGTTTTGATTACCGAAAATCAGATACACGCCTGTTTTGTCCATGAAACGCTGAGATGCGACCAAAAACCCAAGAAGGAAAATCGTTAAACATACCGAAAGGAAGCGTAAGGCATGACGAACCTTGAAACGCTTGCCCAATGGGTGCGGGAAAGCAAAAAAATCGTGTTTTTCGGCGGTGCAGGCGTATCAACAGAGAGCGGGATCCCCGATTTCCGCAGCGTGGACGGGCTGTATCATCAGTCCTATGCCTACCCGCCGGAGACCATTCTGAGCCGCAGCTTTTTCATACGCAAACCGGAGGAGTTCTTCCGATTTTACCGTGAAAAGATGATTTGTCCCTCTGCCCATCCGAATGCCGCGCATCGAAAGCTGGCGCAATGGGAGCAAGAGGGCAAGCTCCTCGGCGTCGTCACGCAAAACATTGACGGGCTGCACACTTCGGCCGGCTCAAAGCGGGTCTTTGAGCTGCACGGGAGCGTATACAGAAACCACTGCATGGCCTGCGGAAAGTTTTTCCCCTTGGAGGCGGTGCTTGCGCAGACTGGCGTTCCCCACTGCTCCTGCGGCGGCATCATCAAGCCGGATGTGGTGCTTTACGAGGAAGCGCTGGACGAGGATGTCCTGAAGGGCGTCGTGTACGTTTTGAGCGGCGCTGACCTTCTGATTGTCGGCGGCACGTCTCTCAGTGTCTACCCCGCTGCCGGTCTTCTCTCCGCCTACCGCGGCCGCCGCTTGGCGCTCCTCAACCGCGACCCCACTCCACGCGACGGTGAGGCAAGCCTCATCATCCGTGAGCCAATCGCGCAGGTCATGGGGAAGCTCCCCTGACGCATCGGAAAAGCTCCTGCCCGCCAGAGGACAGGAGCTTTTTATGCGAAAGCTATTTCTTACTGCTCAGATACTCATCCATGGCCTTGGCAGCGGTCTTGCCGGCGCCCATCGCCAAAATAACGGTGGCAGCGCCGGTTACGGCATCGCCGCCCGCATATACGCCCTCACGGGAGGTCAGACCGGTATCCTCATTGACGATGATGCCGCCCCACTGCTGGGTTTCCAGCCCCTTTGTGGTGTTCTTGATGAGGGGATTCGGGGACGTGCCGAGCGCCATGATGACGCAGTCTGCATCCAGAATAAACTCGCTGCCCGGCACTTCGAGAGGACGTCGGCGTCCCTTTGCATCCGGCTCACCCAACTCCATGCGGATACACTCAACGGCCTTGACAAAGCCGTTCTTAGGATCTCGCGGGTCATCGGGATTTTGATAGCCGATGATGCGCACGGGGTTGTTGAGGAGCTTAAAGTCAATTCCCTCCTCCTGCGCATGCTCAACCTCCTCGCGGCGGGCGGGGAGCTCTTCCATCGAACGGCGATAGACGATGCTGACCTCCGCGCCCAGACGGAGCGCGGTGCGGGCGGCGTCCATAGCGACATTGCCGCCGCCGACAACAATGACCCTGCCGCCCTTCATAATGGGCGTTTCGGAATCACTCTTATACGCTTTCATCAGGTTGCTGCGGGTCAGGAACTCATTGGCGGAATAAACGCCCTTGAGTCCCTCGCCCTCAATGCCCATAAACTTGGGCAGGCCGGCGCCGGAGCCGATGAACACTGCTTCGAAGCCGTTCTCGAACAGCTCGTCAATGGTCAGCGTCTTGCCGATGACCACGTTGGTCTCCACATCTACGCCCAGCGCCTTCATGGCATCAACCTCTTTAGCCACGATGGACTTGGGCAGCCTGAATTCCGGAATGCCGTAGACCAGCACGCCGCCGGCGGTGTGCAGAGCTTCATACACGGTGACCTGATAGCCTTTCTTGGCCAAATCGCCCGCGCAGGTCAGCCCCGAAGGACCGGAGCCGACGACCGCCACGCGGTGGCCGTTGGAAGCGGACTTTTCGGGCAGGGCTTCTACATGCTCGTTGTGCCAGTCGGACACAAAGCGCTCCAGACGGCCGATGCCGACCGGCTCAAACTTAATGCCCAAGGTGCACTTGGCTTCGCACTGGGATTCCTGCGGACAAACACGGCCGCAAACGGCCGGCAGAGAAGAGGACAGCGCGATGGTCTGATAAGCGCCCTCAAAATCGCCGGTCTTGGCATGACCGATAAAGCCGGGAATATCAATGTTGACAGGGCAGCCGGCCACACAGGGCTTGTTCTTGCAGTTTAAGCAGCGGCTGGCCTCGTTCACGGCAATCTCCGCCGTGTAGCCCAGCGCCACCTCATTAAAGTTATGCGCCCGCGCCTGCGGATCCTGCGTGGGCATCGCATGTTTCTTAGGATTGATAGCCATGACAATTCCTCCTTACGCCTGCTTGAAAAGGTTGCAGGTTCTTTCCCGCGCCTGCCGTTCAAAGTCAACGTACATGCGGCTGCGGGAGATGGCCTCGTCAAAATCAACTTCGTAGCCGTTAAAGTCAGGGCCGTCTACGCAGGCAAACTTCGTCACCTTTTTGCCGTTCTCATCATGCAGGGTCAGGCGGCATCCGCCGCACATGCCCGTGCCGTCAATCATGATGGGGTTCATGGACACGGTGACGGGGATATTGAAAGGCTTTGCGGCGGCAACGACAAACTGCATCATTATCAGCGGCCCGATGGTGATGATCATGTCGTACTTTTCACCTGCCTCTAATTTGTCCTTAAGCGGCACGGTAACATTTCCGTGGCGGCCGTAGCTGCCGTCATCGGTCATGACAATCAATTCGTCGGAGCAAGCCTTGAAATCTTCCTCCAAAATGACGATATCCTTGCTGCGGAAGCCGATGATGGCAGTCACATTTGCGCCCAGACGGTAGAATTCCTCGGCGATGGGCAGTGCGATGGCGCAGCCAACGCCGCCGCCGATGATGCAGACTTTCCTGAGTCCCTCTGTATGGGTGGCAACGCCCAAGGGTCCGACAAAGTCCTGCAGATATTCGCCCTGCTCCTTATGATTGAGCAGCTCCGTTGTCGCGCCGACAACCTGAAAAATGATTTTGACCGTGCCCTCCTCAGGATTCGTTCCGGCGACGGTCAGGGGGATGCGTTCGCCCTCCTCGTCAACGCGCAGAATGATGAACTGGCCGGGCTTGGCCTTCTTTGCCACCAATGGCGCCTCGATTTCCATTTGAGTAACCGACGGATTCAGTACCTTTTTCCGCACAATCCTGAACATGGAGCAGTTCTCCTTCTCTGGTGTAGTTCTGGAATACAAGAGGCAATATTATCACAAACCTCCTTTATTGTAAAGCAAAAAGGATGTTTTTACCATATCAATCAACGCAAAATTGATTGCGTTCAATCGGAAATTTAAGCAGGAAGGAAGGAACGGCTGCCAGATACCGTGACAGCCGTTCCGAAATGTATTTGCCGATGTTTTCCGAAATGTCGTTTAGAAATCGACCTCTGTATCGTAGTAGCAGCACTTGAGCAGCTTTTCCATTTCCTCGACGCTGGGCTGACGCGGGTTAGAGCCCGTGCAGGCATCGCCGATGGCGTTGACGGCGATGTCATGCAGCCTTTCAAGGAAAACCTTTTCGGGAACGAAGCCCTGCTCGGCCGGATAGCTGTCAGCGCCGTAATGCTTGATGCAGTGCGGGATGTTCAGCGCATCGTTCATCTTGCGCAGGTAGGCAATCAGCAGGGCGACCTTCTCATCGTCATCCTTGCCTCCCAGACCCATGTAGTCCGCAATGACGCCGTAGCGCTTCTTGGCAGTCACATCCTTGGCGTTGAATGCGATGACCTTCGGCAGGTACATGGCGTTGGCCGCGCCGTGGATGATATGAGCGCCATAATCGGCAAAGGCAGCGCCGGTCTTGTGCGCCATCGAATGGACGATGCCCAGCAGCGCGTTGGAAAAGGCCATGCCCGCCAGACACTGCGCATTGTGCATCCGGTCGCGGGCTTCCATATCGCCGTTGTAGGAAGGAATCAAGTCCTTCATAATCATTTCAATGGCGTGGATGGCGAGCGGGTCGGTGAAATCGCAGTTGGCGGTGGAGACATATGCCTCGATGGAGTGAGTCATCGCGTCCATGCCGGTGTGCGCAACCAGCTTCTTGGGCATGGTCTCGGCCAAATCGGGGTCAACGATGGCGACATCAGGGGTGATTTCAAAGTCCGCAATCGGATACTTGATGCCCTTGTGATAATCGGTGATGATGGAGAATGCCGTCACCTCGGTCGCCGTGCCGGAGGTGGAGGAAATGGCGCAGAAATGTGCCTTGCGGCGCAGCTTGGGCAGGCCGAACACCTTGCACATATCCTCAAAGGTTGTCTCCGGGTATTCGTACTTGATCCACATGGCCTTGGCCGCATCAATCGGAGAGCCGCCGCCCATTGCGATAATCCAGTCCGGCCGGAACTTCTGCATGGCTTCGGCGCCGTGCATGACGGTTTCCACGGAGGGGTCAGACTCGATGCCTTCAAACAGCTCGACCTCCATGCCCGCTTCCTTCAGATAAGAAACAGCACGGTCTAAAAAACCGAAACGCTTCATAGAGCCGCCGCCGACGCAAACCATCGCCCGCTTGCCTTCAAAGGTCTTTAACGCTTCCAGAGAGCCCTTACCATGATACAGATCACGCGGAAGAGTAAATCTTGCCATCTTCAAACCCTCCAATTCAATAAATCATTCGGTCAGAAAATTTTATGTGCCGCCGAAGTCTTTTCCACTCCGACATGTATAGTATAATCTGCTTTGGATTGATATAAAATGGTATATTTCGCATATCGGCAATATACTTATAGATATATCATGTATCGATTGCAAAACAGATTTTGCAATCAAAAAACGCCGAGCAAATCGGCGTTCAGGGACTGTGACGTATGTGTCTTATTGTTCTGCTGCGGCAGAGGACAGCAGCTCCAGCTTTTTCTCCGCCTTCTCTTCAATGCGTGAAGCTGCCTTGGCTGTTCTGCGGCTTTTCCAATGGATTAAAACCGTCATGGCGGCGCGCAGCAGCGCGGTCAGGCCGACCAGCAACAGTGATTGGAGGTCTTGGCTGAAGACCGTTCGCAATATCTCGCCGGCCAGCATGAATTCAAGCGCTATTTCAACGCCCGCCGACAGCCTCGCCAAGATATGCTCCTGACGCCGAAGCCCGCCGACAGCGCAGCGGACAGCCGTACACAGGATGATAAGAACGCCCGCCAGCTCCAGCGCAAGGCTTCCAAGCCGCGCCACGTTCAGCAAAATTTTTTCCAAAATCTCCAACATGCTTCCGCCTCCTGTCCCCGTCTTGCCCGAAAAAGAAACCTTATCTGATGAAAAGCGTACAACCGCTTTCGTTGTTGATAGCGTTTGGAATGCATTGCAGAGGATGCCCCAGCATTTCGCAGGCGGCTTTAACATCGCCCTTTTGAAGCAGGGCACGGATGGCCGTGCTGGAAATCAGCTCGCCGCTTTGCAGACGAACCGGCTCGATGACGGTCAGCCCGATGCCGGCCTGCCGACAGAAAGTGTGCATTTCGTCCGCGCCGCCGACGGCACGGCAACCGAAGCGGTAATGAAAGCCGATGACCAGATGCTTGGCGTTCAGGCGCTGAAGGAGGATTTCCTCAAAAAATTCCTGCGGTGAAAGCGCCGCCAGCGTCCTGTCAAAGCGGCTGTACACCATCTGCTCAATGCCGTAAGCCTGAAGCAGCTCCGCTTTTTCCGGGAGCTCCGTTAAAAGAGAGGCGCTCCCCTGATGAAAAAAGCGGGCGGGCGGAATATCAAAGGTGTAGGCGCAGGGAATAAAATGCTGCGCCTCGGCCGCCTCCAGCGTGGCCTTAATCAGCGCCTGATGCCCCTTATGGACACCGTCGAATGTCCCCAGACAGACCGCCGTGCCCTGCTTGGGCGCTTGAAAATCGGAAAGACATATCAAGCTCATGAAAGCTCCTCAGATAGAATTTGGAATACGCTTGAGCAGCACGGCGGCCATCACGCCGATGACGATGCCGGAAAGGATGCCGCCCAGCAGCAAAAACGGCAGATAATAACACAGCGCCGCTGCGGACAGCAGGATGCAGGCCATCAAAAGCTGCCCCATGTTGTGCAGAACCCCGCCCGTCACGCTGACGGCCAGCGGTGAAAAGCGCATCGTTTTTTTTAAGACGACCATCCCGATGAGGCTCATCACAGCCCCCGCGATGCTGTACAAAAAGCCGGCGGCATTTCCGAACAGCAGCGACAGACAAAGCACTCGCACGAGCGACACGCAGACAGCCTCCCGCCAGCCGAGCCGATACAGCGCCAGCACCACCGCAAGGTTGGCCAGCCCCACTTTGATGCCCGGTATGGCGACAAACGCCGGAAGCAGCCCCTCGATGTAGGAAAGAATCATCGAAAGCGCCGTCAAAAGCGCCAGCACTGCCAGCCTTTTAGAACGCATGCTAAACAACCAGATCGACCCCGCTCTCTCCCCCATCGACCGTAACCGTCAGCCGATTGGGCAGGCAGGTGATGCACTGCCCCTCATAGCGGATTCCGCCCTGCCTGATGCAAAGCCCGTCCGGACAATCGGCCTCTTTCATGAACGCCGCGCCGTCCTCAATCGTCAGCACATTCGTCCCGCCGTTCAAGGAATAAACGCCGTCCAACAAAAGAGAATACCGTGCCGTTTCCTGCCCGTTCACGCACACAATGACGCTCGTTCCCGCCGTTCTTTGACCGTTTATCAGCAGAAAGACGGCTGCCGTCAGCAAAAGCAGAGCGCCGATAAGGATGAGGTCGCGGCAAAGCGTTTTCTTGTCCATGCAGCCTCCTACTTCTGGATGTATGCGGCCATGCCGTCCGTCATTCGGACAGTGCCGTCCGCAAAAATCCAAAGCGCCTCCGCGTCCGAAAGCGCCTTCAAAAGCCGCTCGCCCTCCTCACGGGGCATACAGAAAAGCGCTGTGGACAGGGCGTCCGCATAGCCGCTGTCCTTGGCGACGACGGTCAGGGAAACGCAGTAATCGGCAGGGTAGAGCGTATCCGGATCGATGATATGGTGATAGCGCTGCCCGTCCACCGTGAAATAGCGCTCGTACACGCCGGAGGTGACGCAGGATGTGTCCTTCAGCACGAGCTTGGCGGCAAAGGAATTCCCTTCGCCGTTCGGGTCGCGCACACCGACGACCCAGCCTGTACCGTTCTCCTTTGCACCGACCAGGCGCAGATTTCCTCCTACATTAATGACATAGGCGCTCACGCCCGCGCTTTCCAGTGCCTCCGCTGCCCGCTCGGCCGCATAGCCCTTGCCAAGCGCCCCGACATCTAGACGCGCTTCCGCATCCGCGATGCGCACCGTCAGGTTTTCTGCATCGATTTCAAGGGCGCCGATGTCCATATGCAGCGACGCTTCTCGGAGCGCTTCCGCATCTGGCAGATGCGCCGCGTCTGCATCCCGCTCGGCCTCCTCCCGACAGTCATGCCAAAGACGAAGCACAGACCCCATCATCACGTTCATCGCGCCGTCCGTCTTTTCGTACATGGTGCGGGCATAGAGCAGAAAATCAATGAGTTTTTCGTCCACTCTGACAGGCTCGCCACCAGCGTTTTCATTGACCGTGTACAGGTTATTAAGACCGTCATAGGCATTGTAGATATCCAGCAGCCGATGATATGTTTCCAGCACATCGGACACTTCCTCGGCTTGACGCGAAAAGCTGTCCGCCGAATCGCCCGCATAGCTGTAAACATAGGACACTGTATCAAAGTAGGTAAAGTAAACCGCCTTCTGCGGCTCGGCTGCGGCTTCTTCCGGCTTTGTGCAGCCGCCCAAGGCAGTGGAAAGCAGCATCAGCCCGCACAGCAGAGCCGCCGTTTTCCTTCGTGTTCCGTTCATCGTTCGTTTCATCTTAACAGTCTCTTCCGCCTGAGCGAAAAAAAAGGCAAATTCGGATGGGTCTGTGACGCCTCATCCGACAGCTTTTCATCCGTCCAGCTGATATAATCATAACAGAATCTTAGCGAAAAGAAAAATACAAATTTATTTATACCTAAAATAAGGAAACTATTTGGACTATTCATCCAGTTGTGCCATATAGAGCTGATAATACAGCCCCTTCTTTGCCATCAGCTCATCGTGGCTGCCGGATTCCATAATGCCCTTGTTGCCGATGTATAGTATGCGGTCGCAGTTTTTGATGGTGCTCAGGCGGTGGGCAATGATAAAGCTGGTGCGGCCTTTGAGCATTTCCTGAATGCCCGCCTGAAGCAGGCGCTCGGTGTTGGTGTCAATAGAGGAGGTCGCCTCGTCCAGAATCAATACGGCGGGGTCAGACAAAAGCGTTCTGGCAAAGGACAAAAGCTGCTTCTGCCCCTGCGACAGGTTGCCGCCGCGCTCCTGCACCACGGTCTGATAGCCCTGCGGCATCTGCCTGATAAAGTCATCCGCACGGACGCGCTTTGCCGCCTCGTAAATTTCCGCATCCGTTGCGTCCAAGCGCCCGTAGCGGATATTGTCCATCAGCGTCCCGCTGAAAATAAAGCTGTCCTGAAGCATGATGCCGAGTTGGGAGCGCAGGCTTTGCAGCGTGACCTTGGAAATGTCGTGCGTCCCGCCGTCCTTGTCATGCATCAGGATTCGCCCGCCGGACAGGTTATAGAACCGGCACAGCAGATTCACGATGGTGGACTTACCCGCCCCCGTCGGCCCGACCAAGGCAATGCTCTCGCCCGCCCGAACGTGCAGGTCAACGTGTTCCAAGATGTTGATCCCTTCATCATAGGCGAAGGTAACGTCCTCATAGTCCACCGCGCCGCTGATGGGCGGCAGTATCTCTGCGTTCTCCGCATTGTCCACCGTGACCGGCTCGTCCATCGTCTCAAAGATGCGCTCCAGATAGGCGATATTATTGACGAAGGAATTATAGATATTCGCCAAATTCGTAATCGGCTGCCAGAAGCGGCTGACATACTGCCCCATTGCCGAAATCACGCCGAATGTGACCATCGTTCCGCCGCCCATCCAATACACGCCCGCTATATACAGGAAGGTCAAAACGATTTGCGTAATGGTTTCGCTGCTGAGCCAGACCGCGTTGCTGATGTAAATAGCCTTCATCCATGCCTTGCGGCAGGCCGCTGCCAAGCCCTGCATAATGCCCTGATTGATTTCCTGTCTGTCAAAAAGCTGGCTCACGCGCACACCGTCGATGGATTCCGCCAAATAAGCGTTGTAATTGGAATTTTTATTGCTCTGGTTCTGCCACGCCTTGCGCTGACGCGGCTTCAAGATGACCACGATGGTCACGAACAGCGGCAGACCCGCCAAAATGATGGTCGCCAGCTTTGCGTCCGTCGTGTACATGAAAATCACAATGAACACAAGGTTAATGATTTCCAGCAGCATATTGATGATGCCGTTAGACAGAATATCAGACACGGAGTTTACATAGTTGATGACACGCACCAAAATTTTCCCCGCCGGACGGCTGTCATAATAGGTAAACGGCAGCTTCTGCAGATGCGCGAACAAGTCCTTGCGGATGTCAAAGATGATGTCCTGGCTGACGTGCGCCATGATGCGCGAGCGGATGGTGGTGAAGACGATGCCTATCAGCACGATGCCTGCAAAGCTCAGCGCCATGCGCAGAATCATGGCCGTGTCCTTGTTGGGGACGGCCTCATCCAGCACCCATTGGGTAATTTTGGGAATGAACAGCGCCGAAATACTGGACAGGGAGGACAGAAGCAGCGCCAAAATCATCTTCCATTTGTGGCGGGCGATATACGCGCCGGCACGCTTCATGTGCTTCCATTGAAACGGTGATTCCAGCTTCTCGTCTACGTCAAACTTATTGCGTGCCATCTCACACCGCCTCCTTTTCAGGCAGGTCGTTTTGGAGGGCATAGGTTTGATAGTAATATCCGTGCTGCCGCAGCAGCTCCTCATGTGTGCCGCGCTCGGCAATCCTGCCGTCCTTCAGAACCAGAATCAAGTCCGCATCCCGCATGGATGAAATGCGCTGGGCGATGATAAGCTTGGTACAGGGGAAGGGAAGCTGCCGAAGCTGCTCCTGAATGTACTTTTCCGTTTCCATATCAACGGCGGAGGTGGTATCGTCCATGACCAAGATGCCGGGGCGCACGGCCAAGGCACGCGCCAAGGCGATGCGCTGCCGCTGCCCGCCGGACAGACCCACGCCCCGCTCACCAATGATGGTATCGTATTTTTCGGGGAGCTTTTCAATAAAGTCATCCGCCGCCGCACGGCGTGAAAAATCCTTGACTTCATCGAGCGTTAAGTCCTGTGCGCCGAAGGCGACATTGCCCTCCACCGTATCCGAGAACAGGAAAACATCCTGCGTGGCCGTTCCGATGCCGCCGCGCAAATCCTGCAAGCGCCAAGAGCGCACGTCCGCGCCGTCCACCAGCACCTGCCCGTCCGTCACATCGTAAAAACGGCTCAGCAGGTTGATAAGCGTGGTCTTGCCGCTGCCTGTCGGTCCCATGACCGCCACGGTCTGCCCCGCCTTCACGGAAAAGCTGACATGCTCCAGCACCTGCTTTTTGCCGAAGGCAAAGGATACATCCCGAAATTCAATATCGCCCTTGACCTTGCGCTCCTTGGCGCCGCTGCCGTCCTGAATGCGCGGCTTCACGAAATACAGCTCCATCACCTTCTGCGCACTGGTCGAAAAGCGCTGAATGTCGTTCAGGAGCGTACCCAGCTCGCGCATGGGGTTGGACAGCGCCCACGTCAGCCCCGTAAACACGGAAAGCTGACCGGGAGTCATATCCCCGCTGATGATGAGCAGCGCGCCCACGAATACGGTAATCAGCATCATGGCATTGGCCAAAAGCTCAATGAAGGGATAAAACATGAGCCACATTTTGTTGATTTTCAGCTGGCTGTCCTTGAACGCCTCGTTCTTCTCTTCAAAATGCTCTTTTTCGTATTCCTCGCGGGCGAACGCCTTGATGACATGGTTTCCCGCAATGTTTTCCTGCGCGGCCGTGTTCATCTCGGCCAGACGTTCGCGCATGGCGACAAAACGCGGACGGATATGCGCGGAATACACCTTGGTGATAATCATCAGAAGCGGCGTGACGATGACCAGCAAAGCCGTGAGCTTCCAGCTTACGATAAACAGATAAATCGTCGTAAACAGGAACATACAGATGCTGTCGATGACGCGGTAGTCGATATAGCTCAAAAAATGCCTGCACCAGTCAATATCAGAGGACATGCGCGTCATGATGTCGCCCGTCCGATGCACGTCAAAGAAAGACATATCGTTATATTGCAGCCTTTGAAACAGCTTGCAGCGCACATTGTAGACCATGCTCTGCGAACTTTTTTCAAGGCAGACGACCATATAATAGCGAAGCCCCTCCCGCAGCACCTTGACCACGAACATCACGGCCAAAATGCCCAGCAGCGGCTCCGGATTCTGTGCGACGATGACATCGTCAATCAGCATTTGCGACAGTGCCGGATTGACCAGCAGCATGGCGCTGGTAACGATGCTTATCACTATCGCCAAAATATGTCCCGGTCGGAATTTCGGGTCTATGTTGTCCCATAGCCATTGAATCTGTTGCCGCATACCCCTCTGCCTCCATTGAACGTGCAATTTTCGGAGCGACCTTTCTGCAATCGTCACGGCATCACCGCACAGCTCGTCGGCAATGCCAATGTGCCCGTAAGATGTCTTGCCCCCATTTCGCAGAGGCATTGACAATCTTTCGGCTTGAAAGTTCCTTCGAGTTCCCGGCTTCCGCGCATCCGCTTCCCGCAAAATGCACGTTTTTATCATACAGCCTCGTTTGCGCGATTCCACCTTAGAATAGTATAAAATCCTATAATTTGCAAGAGTGCGGCAGAAAAAAACTTATAGAAAAAAAGGCTGCCGAAGCAGCCCTCTGCGTGTCAAAAAACTGCGTTTTTGACACGCTCCATGCAGGACGAAATGCTTCATCCTGCATGGCAAGGCTGCGGAAATGATTTTTCTGCGCTGACGCTCCGAAAAATCGCCCCGCACGACCGGCAAAGCCGGTCGATACGATCAAAAATGAAGGGGCTGCGGCCCCTTCATGCATCCCCAAGAATGTCTGCGGACTTTTTGACAGTCTGAATCGGGAGTGCGTGAGGATTTCACGCACTCCCGATTTTTTACATGATAATCAATCAGTTCCTCAGACTGTGCAGCGGGGCCGGAATTCGGCCGCCGCGGGCGATGAAAGCCGAGCAGCCGAAGGGATTGACCGGCATAATGGGCGCATAGCCCAGCAGCCCGCCGAAGCTGACCGTCTCGCCTGCTTTTTTGCCGGGGACGGGAATAACGCGCACGGCGGTTGTTTTGTTGTTGACCATGCCAATCGCCGCCTCATCCGCGATGATGCCGGAGATGGTTTCCGCGCCGATGTCGCCGGGAATGGCAATCATGTCCAGCCCGACCGAGCAGACGCACGTCATGGCCTCTAATTTCTCCAGCGTCAGCGCGCCCGCGCCCGCCGCCTCAATCATGCCGATGTCCTCGCTGACGGGGATAAACGCGCCGGACAGCCCGCCGACATGGTTGGAGGCCATCACGCCCCCTTTTTTGACCGCGTCATTAAGGAGCGCCAGCGCTGCTGTCGTGCCCGGCGCGCCGGCCATTTCAAGCCCCATTTCGGTCAGAATATGGGCGACGGAATCGCCTCGTGCAGGCGTCGGGGCTAAGGACAAATCAACGATGCCGAAGGGATAGCCAAGCCGAGCGGAGGCCTCCCGCGCCACCAACTGACCGACGCGGGTAATCTTGAAGGCTGTCCGCTTGATGGTTTCCGCCACCACGTCAAAAGGCTCGCCGCGTACCTCTTCCAGCGCACGCTTGACGACGCCCGGACCGGACACGCCGACATTGACCACGGTCTCCGCCTCGCCAGTCCCTAAAAAAGCGCCGGCCATGAAGGGATTATCTTCAACCGCATTGGCGAACACCACTAATTTGGCACAGCCCAGCGCATCCCTGTCCGCCGTGAGCGCAGCCGTCTGCTTGATTAACTGCCCCATCTCCCGCACGGCATTCATGTTCAGCCCCGCACGGGTCGAGCCGACATTGACGCTGGAGCAGAGCAGCTCGGTTTCCGCCATCACCTGCGGGATGGAGGCCAGCAGCCTCTCATCCGCCTTGGTCGCTCCCTTCTGCATCATGGCGGAATAGCCGCCTAAAAAATCAATGCCGATGGTGTGGGCAGCCCTGTCCAGCGCCCGTGCAATAGGCATAGGATCACCCTGACAGATAAAGGACACGGGCGTGACGGACACGCGCTTGTTGACGATCGGAATGCCCAGCTCGCTCTCGATATCGCAGCCTGTTTTGACCAAATGCTCCGCCGTCCTCGTCACCTTATCGTATACGCGCTGTGCGGTGCGGGCGGCATCCTCACAGGCACAGTCCAGCAGGTTGATGCCGAGCGTGATGGTGCGGATGTCAAAATGCTCCTCACGGATCATGCGGATGGTCTGGAGGATGTCCTGCGTGTTCAGCATGGCGTTTTCCCTCCGTTAAATGCGGTGCATGGCATCGAAAATATCCATGCGCTGGATATGAATTTCCATGCCCAGCGCCTCGCCGACAGGCTTGAATTCGTCAAGGATTTGCTGGAAGCTGATTTTGGCGTTGGTCAAATCGACCATCATCATCATGGTGAAATAGCCGTCCAAAATGGTCTGCGTAATGTCTAAAATATTGATGTTCAGTTCCGCCAGCTTGGTCGCTATACGGGCAATGATGCCGGTCGTATCTAAGCCGGTCACGGAAATCAGAGCCTTGGTCATGTTTTTTCCTCCGTTTATATTTCAATGCATTCCAGCAGCTCATGCTTTACATGGCAATCGCCGCGGGCAACCGGCGCATCCTCATACTCTGCCTCGCCCTGCTGATTGTCGTATGGGTCATAGCGTACAAAGCGCGTCGGGATGTAAAATTCATGCTGATACTCGGAATTGGCAGGCATCCGATACGGATCAAGGTTGCCGAAATAGAAATTCCAGCGTTCCGAATCGCCGTCCCGATAACCGCCGCCGCCGAAGGACGGATCGGCGAACAGCCAGCCGTAGGGCGCAACATAGAACTGCGCCCAGTCATGGCTACCGACATCGCCCGGCTCTGCATACAGACCGGACTGCCAGCGCGCAGGAACACCCGCAATGCGGCACAGGGTGATGAACAGCAGCGCCTGTACGCCGCAATCGCCTTTCAGTGAGGTGCCGATAAATTCCGTAATCATCGGCATGGTGAAATATTCGCGCATCAGGGAATAAACCGCCTTTGTGGTCACAAAATCATAGATTTTCCGTGCCTTGAGAAGCGGGTTTGTTTCCTGCCCGATGATTTCGGCGGTCAGGGAACGCAGATACGGCGTGAAGCGGATGTGCGGCGGCAGTTCCACCGTATAAAAGGTCGGCTGGCTTTCCGTCACGCAAGCAGGGTCGGGCTCTATATAGCGCATGTGCGTTTCATAGGTGTATTCCACGCTGAACGGCTCATCGCCCGGTACGGCGCGGAAAACGGCCGTGCGCTGCGGATGCTCCTTCGGCGCAATCAGCGTGTCCCTTGGGAACACATTCAAAATCCGAACATTCTCCGCCTGCGCATAGGGAATCGGAATCGGCAGATAGGCCGTGACCGTCTGCCCCTTGTGCGCCGCATCAGGCGTGATTTGAATGGCGGATTTGATATGCAGCCGCATATTCAGGCTGCCCTGCGCCTTCATTTTTCGGATGGCGGCGATGCGCTGTTTTTTGCTGCCGGAAGGGTACTTGGTGCGTCCCGCCTCCGTCAGGCGGTCAGCATAGTCCCTTCGTGTCATGACGAGGTTTGACAGGAAGCGGATAAAAAACTTCTGTTCACCGTTGATGTACGCCCATTCCACGGCATCCGCATCGCACAGCGACTCTAACTCCTCTTTGGAAAAATCCCCGAAACATTCCCGAAGCTGTGACAGCGCTTCATCCACCGAATACGGATATTCAGCGGGCAGCCGATGGATGATTTCCTTTTCAAGTTCCAGCCGTGCTCTGAGCGCTTTGGGCAGAGCTGCATTTTGCAGCTTTTGGTCAATTACGCGCTCCATGCGGGCAAAATTGCCAAACCCCTTTAGCTTGCAAAGATTTTCCGGCAGCGGCACGGAAAAATATTGAAGGTCGGAATAATTCACAGCATGCTCCCTCCCGAAAGGTCATGCGCCCCGCGCAGCCGATGTACCGTATCATCATATCACAAAATGCGGGGTTTAGCAAACGGCGTTCAACAAAGCGTGAGGAAGGAGAAGCCGCTGTTTACGAATGCTCTTTTCCATCTAAAACACTGCCGTTTCGGGCGGTTTTGCCGAAAGCAAACATTCATTCCGACTCTCATCATGCTTTCGATGTGAATAGTGTAAAACATCTCGATTTACGAAGGAGCAAATCGAGATGCTTGCATGATGCATGGTTTTATTCATTCATTGCCGCCACCTGGCTATTCAGATAGGCCAGCGACAGTGCCATATTTTCCGCCTGAAGGCAGACATTGGACGGGACGCGGAGGGTGCAGGGAGCAAAGCTCAGGATGCCGATGATGTCGTCCCGAACGAGCTGGTCGCACACATCCTGCGCGTGGGCGGCGGGCACGGCGATGATGCCGATTTTGGCGTGATGTTCCCTGATGTAGTCATCCAGCATCTGCATCGGATAGATGGGCTTGCCGCCCTTGCTGGTCTGCTCCTCGGTTACGGCAATATCAAACGCGGCCAGAATATCCAGACCATAATCATGAAAGCCCGTATAGTCCAGCAGCGCCCGGCCTAATTTGCCTGCGCCCACCAAGACAACACCGGACTTATTGGTATGTCCTAAAAATGATTCCAGCGAGGCAATCAGCCCGTCCGTATCATAGCCCGTCTTGGGGCGGCCGAAGCCGCTGACGGCGCTTAAATCCTTGCGCACCTGCACATCGCCCAAACCCAGCTCACGGGCGATGATTGTGGCCGAAATGTTTTTTGTCTGCGGCTCGCGTGTCTTCAAATACCGCAGATAGGTCGGAATGCGGCTGATGGTTGACCTGGAGATTTTGCTCTCCTTCATAGTATTCCCCCTGCATACAAAATATTCTTCTGCATTATTGTAATACGAAATCGACTGCAATGACAGAGACCGATTTCACATATGTCCATTGCCTTTATCGATATAACCCGTTTGATTACAGCCGGCACTGCCGCTTCACATTGCATAATTCTGTAATGAACTGCTTGTCCAGCGCCGTCAAATGATAATCCTTTTTATAAATCAGCATATCCTTATAGAGCCGCTGATTTTCTCCGCACTTCCTCTGCACAAGGCCGTAATGCGCAGACACACTGTCCGGCATCGGGGACACCCACATAAAGGTCTCCGGATTTTCGGTCAGCAGATTCATCTGACTGCCGCGCTCGAACACGAAAATGCGGCGATCAGCCTCGTCCGGCAGCTCCTCCTTTTTGACGGCGGAGAGGGGCAGAGACGGCATAAGAGGGTCTGCATGGGCAATTTCGATGTAGGGCCGCAGGTCGTCAAAGCCGAAGTCCTTTTTTTCAGCCAGCGGATGGGCGCTGTTCATTAAAAGCACAAAGCGGAACTCCATGATGACCTCCGCATTCAGCCCCTTTTCCTCCAGCATATCCTTATAGTAACGGTCGAATTCGGCGGCATAGCGCAGAATGCCCAGCTTGTAGTCCGCATTCAGAACGCTCTGCATGGCCTGCATCGCGTTCGTTTCCCTGTAGAAAATTTCCGCCCGCTCCTTGCCGAGGCTCTTGGAAAACTGCGCAAACGCCTGCGAAATGTAGCTGGCCCGCGGCGCGGCGAGGGAAAAGCGCTGCCGGACGGGGATGCCGGAATGGTAGTACGCCTCCATCTCATCGATTTGGCGCAGGATTTTTTTGGCATGGCTCAAAAATTCTTCGCCCTCCGGCGTGACATTCATGCCCTTGGCCGTCCGCTCAAAAATGGTGATGCCCAGCGAGGTCTCCAATTCCTTGATGGCCTTGCTCAGATTCGGCTGGTTCATGTACAGCGCTTCGGCCGCCTTGTTGATGGAGCCGCATTTAGCCACCTCAGCGGCATATTTCAGGTGCAGAATATTCATGAGGCTCTCCCTTTCGCTCGGATGCGCCGACGTATCCGGCGTGATTTGACACGTCAGGAAACAATGCGGAAAACCGCACGTTCTTGTCATTTTAACATATTTTTTTTCTTTCGACAACTATCAAAGACTACAGTTTGACGATGGAATCCGTACGCTTTCAAATTCAAAATCTTGACTTTTTCCCGAAAATCCGCTACAATACGCTCCGAACAAAGGCTGTCTCTGAAGCATATCGGAGGCAGCTTGTTTTTTCATGAGAGCGGTGCCGTTGCGGAGGAATGAGCTGCCGTCGAAAACAAACATCAGGGATATATAATTGAAGGAGGCTTTATTCAAGCATGGAACAGCATGGCAACCGCTTCATGGCGGAGCAGCCCTTGGGCAGACTGATGAGAAAGTTTTCAATACCCTGCATCATATCGCTGCTGGTGGGGGCGCTTTACAACATTGTCGACCAAATTTTTATTGCCAACGCCGCCTATCTCGGCTCTTACGGCAACGCTGCCAATACCGTCGTATTCCCGATGACCGTGGTGGCCTTATCCCTCGCCGTGATGATAGGCGATGGCGCCTGCGCCTTTGTCAGCATTCGTCTGGGCAAGGGGCAGAAGGAGGACGCGCATCGAGCCGTGGGCAGTGCTGTTATTTTGTGCCTGATTGCCAGCGCCTTGCTGACAGCCGTTTTTTTCATCTTTCAGACTCCGATTTTGGCGGCCTTCGGCGGCACGGTCAACGAACGCACCTTTGAACTGTCCAAGGAGTATTTTACCGTTATCACCATCGGCATTCCCTTTTATATGTTCGGTCAGTGCGTGAATCCTGTCATTCGCTCCGACGGAAGCCCCCGTTTTGCGATGATTTCCACCTTGGCCGGCGCAGTTACAAACGTCATTCTGGACCCAATCTTCATCTATACCTTTCACTGGGGCATGGCCGGCGCAGCATGGGCAACGATTATCGGTCAAATGCTGACCGCGGGTTTGTCCGTTTGGTATATGACTCGTATGAAGGCCGTTCGGCTGCAAAAGGAGAGCTTTCGGCTGCATCCGCAGCTGATGAAGCAGTATCTGCCGCTGGGTATAACCAGCTTTTTAAGCCAGATTTCCGTGGTGGCTGCTATGGCAGCCATACAGAACATGACCATGAAATACGGTGCAATGGATCCCATTTTCGGGCAGGAGGAGTTTGCGCAGATTCCCATGGCGGTGCTGGGCATTGTCATGAAATTTTTCCAAATCATCATTGCCGTTGCCGTCGGCCTGTCAGCGGGATGCATACCGCTCGTCGGATACAATGTCGGTGCCGGTCTGCCCGGGCGGGTCAAAAAGCTGTTTATGATGCTGCTGAAAGTGGAGCTGGCTGTCGGCTTCATCGCTCTGTTCATTGTGGAGTTTTTGCCGCATCCGCTCATCATGCTCTTCGGCGCGGCCAACGAGAGCAGCTATTATACCGACTTTGCCGTTCGCTGCTTCCGCATCTACCTGTGCATGCTGCCGCTGGCCACCGCCAATAAGGGCACTTTTATCTTTTTGCAGGCGCAGGGCAAAGCAGCGCTGTCCTCCGGCATTTCCATGATTCGTGAGATTGTTCTGGGCTGCGGGCTGTCCATCCTTCTGCCTCTCTTTTTCGGCCTGAACGGTGTGCTGTACAGTATGCCCCTCGCCGATGCCGTGACCTTTGCCGTCGCCGCTGTTTGCATTGTTAAAATCATGAGGGAACTTTCCGCAATGGAAAGAGCCAATTAAGCCTTTCACATTCGGAAAGTGCGAGAGGGGGTTCTTTGTCTTCCAAAGAATCCCCTCTCGCAGTAATATTCAAGTTTTTTATTTCACAACAAGATTCAGCAGTCTGCCGGGCACAAAAATCAGCTTGACAATCTGTTTGCCGCCCAGCATGGTCTTGACCTCGTCCAGTGCGGGCAGGGTCTCCTGCGCCTGTTCGCGGGTCATGTCCACGGGCACCATGAGCTTGCCGCGGATTTTGCCGTTCACCTGTACGGCGATTTCCACGGTGTCGTTCTGAAGGTACTTTTTGTCCCATGTCGGCCACGGCTGATGATGCAGCGGAACGCCGAAGCCGTTGCGCTGCCACATCTCCTCACAGATGTGCGGGCTGACGGGCGAAAGCAGCAGCAGCAGCGCCTTTAATTCGCCGCGGGTCACGCTGCCCTTTTGATAAAACTCGTTGACGAGCGTCATCATCTGCGCAATGGCGGTGTTGAATTTCATGCGTTCGTAGTCCTCGGAGACCTTTTTGATGGTCTGATTGACGGACACGCGCAGAGACTCGCTGATGTCTTCCTCATCCGTCAGCATTTCCTGAAGCCGCCAGACGCGGTCAAGGAATTTGCGGCAGCCCTTTGCACCGTTGGTCGACCACGGAATGGCCTGGTCGAACGCACCCATGAACATCTCGTACATACGGAAGGCGTCCGCGCCGATGTCCGCCACCAGGTCATCGGGATTGATGACATTGCCGCGGGACTTGGACATCTTTTCGCCGTTTTCCCCTAAAATCATGCCGTGGCTGGTGCGGCGCATGTAGGGCTCGGGCGCGGAGATAACGCCGATGTCATGCAGGAACAGATGCCAGAAGCGGCTGTAAAGCAGGTGCAGGGTGGTGTGCTCCATGCCGCCGTTGTACCAGTCCACGGGCATCCAGTAGTCCAGCGCCTCCTTGGAGGCCAGCTCATGGTCGTTGTGCGGGTCACAGTAGCGCAGAAAATACCAGCTTGAGCCGGCCCACTGCGGCATGGTATCCGTTTCACGCTTGGCATCGCCGCCGCAGACGGGGCATTTGACGTTCACCCAATCTGTCATGCGGGACAGCGGGCTCTGACCGTCATCCGTCGGCTCATACTGCTCGACATCGGGCAGAAGCAGCGGCAGGTCGCTTTCTTTAAGCGGGACGGGCCCGCAATGCGGGCAATGAATGATGGGAATCGGCTCGCCCCAATAGCGCTGGCGGGAAAAGACCCAATCGCGGAGCTTGAAATTGACCTTGCGTTCGCCGACGCCCTTTTCCGTCAGGAAGTCGATAATCTTTTTCTTGGCCTCCGCCACGCTGAGACCGTTCAGGAAATCAGAATTGACCAGCTTTCCGGTCTGCACATCGGGGAAGCATTCTTCCTGGACATTTTTGCCGCCGGCGACGACCTCAACGATGGGCAGATGAAACTTTTTGGCAAACGCCCAGTCGCGCTCGTCATGCGCAGGCACGGCCATGATTGCGCCCGTGCCGTAAGTCATCAGCACATAGTCGGACACCCACACGGGAATCTCCCTGCCGTTGACCGGGTTGATGGCGCGGATGCCCTCGATTTGTACGCCCGTCTTGTCCTTGGCAATTTCCGTGCGCTCAAAGTCGCTCTTTTTGGCAGCGGTTTCCTTGTAGGCAATCAGCGCATCATAGTTGGAAATCTGAGCCTTGTATTTTTCAATCAGCGGATGCTCTGGTGAAATGACCATGTAGGTCGCGCCGAACAGGGTATCGGGGCGGGTGGTATAAACGCGCAGCTTTTCATCGACGGGAGTCAGGTGAAAATCCACCTCCGCGCCCTCGCTGCGGCCTATCCAGTTGCGCTGCTGGGTCTTCACCCGGTCGATAAAGTCCACATGGTCAAGGCCGTCCAGCAGCTTCTGCGCATAGGCGGTGATTTTCAGCATCCATTGATTTTTAACCTTGCGGACGACCTCAGCGCCGCAGCGCTCACATTTGCCGTCAACGACCTCCTCGTTGGCCAGACCGCACTTGCAGGACGGACACCAGTTGATGGGCATCTCGCTCTTGTAGGCCAATCCGTTTTCGTACAGCTTAAGAAAAATCCACTGCGTCCAGCGGTAATAATTCGGGTCGGTGGTATTGACCTCCCGCGAATAGTCGAACGAGAAACCGAGTTTTTTCAGCTGCTCCCTGAAATGGTCAATGTTCGCTTTGGTGACCTTGGCGGGATGAATATGATTCTTAATGGCATAGTTCTCCGTCGGCAGGCCGAAGGCATCCCAGCCGATGGGATACAGGACGTTATAGCCCTCCATGCGGCGCTTTCTGGCGATGATGTCCAGCGCCGTGTTGGAGCGCGGATGCCCGACATGCAGACCCGCACCGGAGGGGTACGGGAATTCAATCAGGCAGTAGTATTTAGGCTTGGAATGATCCTCCTCGGCAGTAAAGGCATGCTGCTCCTCCCAAATTTTTTGCCATTTGGGTTCGATTTCAGAGGGAACATACGGCGCGACATTCATGGGAAAGCCTCCTTCAATTCAATCCTTGACAGTATACGCCAAAACAGCGGGGTTGTCAAAATAAAACCGAAAGATTATCAGGGCTGACGGCTGTTTATATCTATCCGATGGTCACTGAACCGGCTGCTTTGCGGCCGCTTCCGCCTTCATTTTTTCGACCCGTTCCCTTGCCAGCTTCCAGCGCCAAAGGTCGCCCATTTTCCGCTTATACAGGCACAGCAGCAGCACATCTGCCGCCATCCATGCGACAGGCGAAGCAAAGCAAGCCGCCTCGAAGCCGAAGCGCTCGATGAAGCCGAAGGCCACGGCAGTGCGCCCGACCAGCTCAAACAGTCCGGACAGCATGGCCTCGCGGGAATAACCAAGCCCCTGCACGGCGTTGCGGAAAACATAGATGATAAGCAGCGCGGGATAGAAAAGACTGAAGATACTCAGAAAATGCTTGGACAGGCTCAGCACCTCGTCATCCGTGATGCCAATCAGACTCGTCATGAATTTTCCGAAGAACAGGCACATCAGGAAGGCAAACACACAGTAGAAAAGACCGACAACAGTCATCTGCCTGAGCCCCTGACGGATGCGGTCGAGCCGTCCCGCGCCGTAGTTCTGCCCGACGAAGGTCGCCACGGCGATGCCCAGGCTGTCCAAGGGGCAGGTGACAAAATTGCTCACCTTGCCGCCCGCACCCATGGCGGCAATGGCATTCACATCCAGCGCATTGACCGCTGCCTGCACAACAACGCTGCCGATGGCCGTGATGGAAAACTGAAGCCCCATCGGAACGCCGTAGGAGAACAGGCGGCGCATGTATTCGCTGTCATAGCGCAGGTCCTTTTTCGTTAAATTCAGGTCGGGGAAGCGTTTGCGGATGGTGATGAAGCAGAGAATGCCGGAGATGAGCTGCGCCAGCAGGGTGGCATAAGCTGCGCCCGCGACGCCCATGCCGAAGGAAGCCACAAAAAGAATGTCCAGCGCTATGTTTAAGAGGCACGCTACTATAAGAAAATAAAGCGGCGTTTTGCTGTCGCCCAGCGCCCGCAGGATGGATGCCAAAAGATTATACAGCATGGTGGTGAACATACCGACAAAAATGACGTGAATATAGCTGTAGGCGTAATCAAACAGCTCCTCTTTGGTGTTCAGGAGGCGGAGCAGGTCATCGGTGAAAAAGTACATGGCAACGCTCATGATGACCGTCATGAAAAGACCCAGCCAGACACACGCGCCCAGCGCCCGCTTTACGCCCTTCCTGTCGCCCGCGCCGAAATCCTGCGAAATAGGAATGGCGCATCCGGAGCACATGCCCTGCACAAAGCCGATGACCAAAAAGTTGACAGCGCCCGTGGAGGATACGGCGGCAAACGCCTCTGTCCCCATGACCTGACTGACGACGATGCTGTCCGCCATCGAATAAAACTGCTGAAACAGGTTGCCGATGAGCAAAGGGCCGCAGAACGCACACATCTTTTTCGCCGGACTTCCCGTCAACAAATCCGTCATGACCGTCCCTCCTTAAAGTCGCGTATGCGCGGTTATTATAATGATTTTTTGCCCCTTGTCAAGAATAATTTCCATGGAATTCGGTATAATTTTACATGACGTGAATTCCCAAAGTAAAAGCCACCGTGGCATTTAAAGCAGCATTTAGTCTGGG
>CAVDRM010000016.1:0-46137 GCA_963611355.1 Anaerovibrio sp. | reverse complement strand
CAGCAGTTCGATTGCCTGCCGCTGTTCGGTTTCCTTGCTCAGCATTTTCATCACCGTCTCTATTATATCAGAAAAGGCCGCCCTTGGCGACCTTTTTTGACAGGCTGACACCGACCAAGTCGGTGTTTACTACTGGAATAAAGTAGAGGCTCGTAGCCTGTTCGGTAAGGCTGGGGGCAGTTCTCCAGTGTCTCTATGCAGGACGGCCTCATCCATCGTATAGTAACGTCTGTTCACCTATCCACAGGAAATATCTGGAACAAACCGACACGAGGCCGTTTAAACGCTGGTTTCAGGACAGCAAGGTGGTGGACGAGGATGGGAAGCCGCTCAAGGTATATCGCGGGATGGAAACGGGCGTGAAGGCACGGCAAGGCTCCTTGCATCATCCATCGGATATAGCCACTCCGTCATTCACTGCCGTCCATTTGATAAAGCCGCAAATGGAAAGCGGGGCTTGATATTCGGCAATATGATGACTCTTATCATCCATACGGCTTGAATCAGTCAATGACTTTGTAAGCATATCCGCCCGCCGCATTTTCACCCGCAAGCAGTCCTGTGGCGAAAGCAAAGAGCAGGTTGAACCCGCCGCAGTCGCCGTCCACATCAAGCAGTTCCCCCGTCAGATAAAGCCCGTCGCTGATTTCGGAAGCCATGGTCGCGGGGTCAACGGCGGAGGTGTCAATGCCGCCGCAGGTGATTTGGGCGTTTTCAAACGAGCGGACACCCGTAATGCCTATGGGATAGGCCGCTAAAAGCTCCGGAAGCTCCTCCGGCCGCGCCCGCTCCAGCCGCGTCTTCAGCGCCGCCGGCACAAGCCCCAGCAAAAGCTCATCCTTTGGCAGAATCCGCGCACGGCTCTCCAAAAGCGCCCGAACCGCTTGGGTGTGGTCGGGGATTCGGTCAAGCGGAAGCCGTCCATAGATACGCGGACAAAGTCCCAGCATGGGCGAAAAATCCACGCGCAGCCATGCACGGCCGCCGCGCTGCACGATGGGGCAGGCATCCCGCGCAAGCTGCATTACGCAAATGCCGCTCACGCCATACTCAGCAAACAGCATTTCGCCCTGTGCCGCGCTGACCGGTTCGCCCCTGTCCATCAACGTCACAATGGCCGGCGCACGAAGCCCCGCCAGCCCGCGCACCATGCTCTTGTCCGTCAAAAGCGGCGCAAGGCCGGGAAACAGCGGATGAAGCCGATGCCCGTTTTCGGCGGCCAACGCATACGCGCCCTGCGTACAGCCCAAATGGCCACCGGCCAGACCGCCTGTCGACAAGATGCATTTCTCCGCCTGATATGCCCGATGGTCAGTCGTTTCCGCACACCACTGCCCGTCCGAAAGGCGGGTCAAAGCATCAATTTCCGTATCTAACTGAATATTCACGCGCTGCTCCCTGAGCCGCGCCTTCAGCACCTCCAGCACGGCGGCTGCCTGACCGCAAGCGGGATACACGCGCCCATCGTCCTCCTGCACGGTCATTAAGCCCCAGCGCCGAAACACGCCCAGCACCCGCGATGCGGGCATCTGGGCAAGCACGGCCTCTGCAAATACAGGCTGCCCGAAATACCTCGGTGCGCTCATATTCATCAGGTTGCAGCGGCCGTTGCCTGTTGCCAGCAGCTTTTTCCCCAGCTTCGGGAAGCGCTCCAGCAGCGTCACCTGTGCGCCGCACTCGCCCGCACGAACGGCCGCGGCCATACCTGCCGCACCCCCGCCGATGACCATCACACGCTTTGTGGGCATATTCTTCCATCCTTACGCTTTTTCGATATCTTCGGCTGTTAACGAGGTCAAGTCCTCCGCGGTCAGCGGCTCTGTCTGCGCCGCCAAGCGATCCGCCTGCCGTGCTAAAGCGCGTTCAAACAGGTTGCGCACGCCGCGGGCGTTGCCAAAGCCCTTGACATCCCTGCTGTCCTCCTCGATGCGCTTTTTTAAGGCATCCCTCGCCGCCTCGTCCCTGAGCGCATAGCCGCTCTTGCTGCATCGCATATCAAAAATACCCAGCATCTCATCCAAAGTATAATCCGGAAAGTCCATGAACCGATTGAAGCGGGACTTCAGCCCCGGATTGGACTGCACAAACTGCTCCATCAATTCGATATAGCCGGCGACAATCACAACCAAATCATCGCGCATATCCTCCATGCCCTTGAGTAGGGTATCCACCGCCTCTTGGCCGTAATCGGACGCGCCGCGGCCGGTCAGGGTGTATGCCTCATCAATAAACAGCACGCCGCCCGCGGCCTTGTCCAGCACATCCTTCGTCTTGATGGCGGTCTGCCCCACATAGCCGGCCACCAGCCCGCTCCTGTCTGTCTCAATCAGCTGCCCCTTGGACAGGATGCCCAGCGAATGATAGATTCGCGCCATCAGGCGGGCAATCATCGTTTTGCCCGTGCCGGGATTTCCGGAAAAGACCATGTGCAGCGACAGCTCCGGCACAGGCAGACCCGCCTCACGGCGCTTGCTCATGATGGTCACATAGTTGATGAGGCTGTTCACCTCGGTCTTGATATGCTCAAGCCCGATATAGCTATTCAGTTCCTTTTTCAGCTCCTCGATGTCCTCCCTGGGCGGCGCATCGTCTTTTCCATCGGTCTTTGCTGCGGCGGATGCGTTCTGCGTCTTCGGCGCCTCCCCTGTCTTCTCCGGCTGCACGGATGGCGGTGTGCCGTTTAATTCACGGGTCAGGGCGTCCAAAGAGCGGGTATTTTCCTCCGCCATTTTGCGGATGCTGTCAAGCGACGGCACGGCGGACAGGCCGGAAAACGAATCTGTCGCGCCTGCATCGGAGCGCGTCCCCCACAGGTCGCCCGCGACGTTCCTCAAATTTTTTCTCGTCATCTGGCTGATAATTTCATTCTGCAGGGCGATAATTTCTTCCCGTCTGTCCATGCGGCATGGCCTCCAACACGATTGATTTTCTTTATTAATTATATACGCAAATGCGCCGCGCCGCAACTTGCAGGCGGTAAAAAATATGGTATAATAAGAGAGAAATAAACAGGGACAAACGGAAAACGGATGTTTTATGCATTGAGGAGGAGCGAAAGATGGAAAGACCGGATTATGCGTTTGATTTGATGGACGAAGCGGATTCTCTCGGCGCAGCGGACAGCAGATTTTTTACCATCTCCGATATTGCGTTTGACGCCCGCGTGCTGCTCAAATGCATGTTCGGGTGTACGGATTGGGGCAAGGGGCTGACCTGCCCGAGCAGGCCGGGAAGCCCAACCATGGCCGAATACAAAAAAATGCTTTCCCTATACCGCTGGGGCATCATCATCCACACGCACGACAAGCACACCTCGCAAAAAATCAGCTATGCGCTGGAAAAAAAGGCGTTCAACGACGGCTATTATTTTGCCTTCTCACTCAGCGACTGCGGTCTTTGCAAGGAATGCGCGGGTTTCACGGGCGGCGAATGCCGGCACAGCCGCGAGGCACGCCCCGCCTTCCACAGTGTGGGCATTGATGTGTTCAAAACCGTGCGCAGGCTGGGGCTGCCCATCAACACGCTGACCGACCCCGGCCATCAGGAGCAGAACTGGTACAGCGCGGTCTTTGTCGAATAATGCGCATATTGATTCAAAAAGCCGTGCGCCGTTTGAGTGTTTTAGAGGGCGAACAGACGGTTTTTGCCTGTCCCATTGCGCTTGGCCGTGCGCCTGTCGGCCAAAAAACGCACGAGGGGGACGGCCGTACGCCGGAGGGCGCATATTTTGTGTGCCTGAAAAAGGAGCACGGCAAGTATGGCGCGTCCCTGGGCTTGAGCTATCCGTCCCTTGCGGACGCCCGCGCAGCCGCCGAGCGCGGCGATATGGATGCTTCCCTCCTGCCGCTGTTTGAAAGGGCTGAGCGGGAGCATCTGCGCCCGCCGTGGGGAACAGTGCTGGGCGGCGAAATCTGCATCCACGGCGGCGGTACGGAAACGGACTGGACGGCAGGGTGCATTGCCCTGAGCGATGCCGATGCCTGCAGGGTGTTTGATTTGGTCAATGAAAAAACGGAGGTGCTGATTGTTCCGTGATTGGGAGCGCGGGACTGTTGGTGGATGACAGGCGCTTACGTTGATAGACATTTTGATTGCCGGCATATGGAAAGCGGCGCATGGAGACGCCGTTTATCTTGACCGCTTCCTGCTTCGGCTGTTTTTGTTATCTCCATGAACAACCGGAATTTACAGCGCGGTCTTCTTCCATTTTCTGATTTTTGTTCTGAACGTTCCAAAGGGTGCGACAGTATTCACATGAATAAACTTATAGACTTCCCATACCGCTGTTTTAGTCGCTTCATCCGCCCATTTTCTCATATGCGGCTTAAATAATTCTTCCTCGCTGAGTGAATCAATCATTGCACAGATGGAATTGATATTTTCATTTAATTTGGCTTTTAACGCTTGGAGTGATAAATGAGCATATGTATCCGTGAACCACTGATATAATTCACCGAGCTGATTCCACCTGAATGCATCCGACGGCGTCTTGACCGGAAGGCCCTTTCGTTCAGCTTTTTCCCATTGAAGCAATAAGGTTGTCCACCCCACCTGATAAGCAAGGTTTTCCGCCGGCGTTCTGTCAACCCCATCCACTATCTTATCCTTTAAGGCTTCCGGAATATCGTCAAATTCCGAAATATATTTCTCAAATGCTTTATTGATTTTATCTTTGAGTTCTTCCTTATTTTCATATGCTCGCAGAATATCACCTCCGCCGGTTTCGATTGAATACTCTCCTTCTTTCGCACCGCTGTGGGATTGGATTTTTCGGCAAGTCCGGCTTTCGAGCAATTTCACTCAATTTCAGTCTTTTACCAATAAAAGCATAACCGCTTTATCCTGCTTTCGCTCGAAAGAGCCGTTACGCCTGCCACGTCTGAAAGGTCTCGCCCTCCAGCGTTTTCCAAGTGAACAGGCCGTTTTCAAGCGTCATGCAGCTGCGGCGGCTTTCCTCCTTGGGGATGGATACAGAGCCGGGGTTGAGGCGCATGACGCCGCCCTTCTCCTCGCATTTGGGGACATGGATATGGCCGAAAAGATAGATGTCGCCGTCAGACAGCGGGAGCGGGTCGGCTTCGTCAAAAAGATGGCCGTGCGTCATATAAAGCAGGCGGCTGCCCAGCGGCATCACGGCATAATCCGCCCCGATGGGAAAGTGCAGCACCATCCGGTCAACCTCCGCATCGCAGTTGCCGCGCACGCAGAGGAGCTTATCCTTCCGCTCGTTCAGCATTTCGGCAACCCGCGGCGGGTCATAACCGTCCGGCAGGGCATTGCGCGGGCCGTGATATAAAAGGTCGCCCAGCAGAATCAGGCGCTCACAGCCCTCCTTATCAAAGCGCTCCAGCAGCCTTTTGCAGTACAGTGCCGAGCCGTGAATATCTGATGCAATCATCATTTTCATAAAAGGAAGGCCTCCTTTTGCCGTGTCGTTATTCAGCTTTTGCCGTGCCGCGCTCGTTTGCGGGCGTGCGCCAGAAGATATAAGACGATGCGCCCATCATGTCATAGACGGAGAGCTGATAGCCGTCCGCCAGCTCATAATAGTAGAAGGGCTTCGCGCCGCTTTCATTGAGATGCGGCGCGTCCGTCTCCGCCATGCCGACGATGGACACGGTCACGCCGCCCTTGGACGGCTTGGCGTCCAGCCCGTTTTCGTCGATATACTGCTGGGTACGGGTGATATAGTTGGGGTCGTTGCCGCTGTTTATCATCAGCGGATAATCCAAAAATGCCGCAGCCTCGCCCGCGCTTTCCTCGTCATAGCCATAGTCGCGCAGGGTGCCGATGTACATCAGCACATGCCGTCCGCTGTGCTTGGCCGCCAAAAGATCGCCCACCTGAAGCCGCTCCGCAATCTCCTCAGCAGACAGCTTCTCGCCCTTAAAATAAGAAGGAGTGTACTTGCCGCCCTCCAGCACAAGCTCCTCCAGGCGGTAATCCCTGTATTGGCTGCGCTTCAGAATCATTTGTGACAGGGAGGGATGCATCGGGTCACCCACCTGCTGCTGAATCCAGCGGGTGAAGCCGGAACAGTCAAAGCCCCAGATGCACTTTGTCCCCACCGCGCCGTACTTGGACACCTGCGTAATTTTACGCACCTTGAACAGGTACCGCGCATCCTGCCCGCCGAAGGTGTAAGGAATGCCGATGGAAATCAGGGGCGTGATGTCCGCGCCCGTTGCTTCCTCGTAACGCGCTACAAAGGGATTTCCCTCTTCCAGCGCGGGAAATGCCGCATCCAGATATTGGTTTTTCACAAGCTCCGCCGAAGCGCCTGCGCAAAGCAGAGCCATCAGGCACAGCAGAGACAGCAGCTTCTTCATCATCGTTTCAAAATCCTTTCTGTTAAGGTATGGCTTTATTATATAAGAAATTGTTCGACTTTGCAATTATGTTTTTTCATGCAGCTCTTTCATGAATTTCGGCAGAGCCTCTTTGCCCTCCGGCGTGACGGGACGAATCCATTTGCCGGAGCGGAGATGGCGCAGCATCAGGCAGACGCGAATCGGCTCATCGATATAGCAGCAGGCGAAAATCAAGAGGTACGGCAGCTTCAGCACCATGCCGCTGATATACACGCACGGCACGACCATGACGAACATGAAGGTGATTTCCAGCAGCGTTCCGAAGGTGGCATCGCCCGCGGAGCGGAAGGTGTCGTTCTGCGTCCAGTTGCACATGCGAATGACCGCCGCCGCACAGTAGATGACGAGCATTCCGGAGCAGATGTCGTGCGCCTCGCCGTACAGGTGCATGGCGTTGATGATGAGATGCCGCGAAGCGACCAGGGCAAGGCAAACCACGAGGATGCATGACCCGCATAAAAGCACCAGCCTCTTGGCGCGCTCATATGCTTCTTTTAATTCGCCGGCGCCGACGCTCTTCCCGACCAACACGGACGCAGCGATGGAAAAGCCGGTAAAGAAGCCGATAACGAAGCCCTCCAGCGTCCTGAATACGGCCGTTGCCGCAATCGCGTTCTCGGACTGCCGCCCAAGCACCATATTGATGCACATCAGCCCCACGCCGATGAGCAGCTCATTGCAGATGATGGGAAAGCACTTGCGCAGATATTCACGCACCGCAGCCTTCGTCCAGCGGAAATGGCGGCGGAATTCCAGCAGATACGGATATTTTTTAACCTTGGAGACCAGCACGATGGTCAGCACATTGACGATGGCGGCCATCACCGTGGCAATTGCCGCGCCGCGCACACCGAGCGCGGGAAACCCTAAATGGCCGTAAATCAGCAGCGCATTGAAGGTGATGTTCGTGACCAGCGCCGCCGCCGAGCCGACGAGCGGCACGCGCACCCGCTCCGTGCTGCGCAGCAGGGCGCTCATGGCGACCGCGATGACCTGAACGGGGTAGGAAAGCCCGACAATGCGCAGATATTCCACGCCGATTTTTTGAATTTCTTCCTTGTCCGTGTACAGGCGCATGATAAATTCCGGCTTCAGCGTGGATACCAGCCCGAACAGCAGCCCCACCGTCAGCAGGAAGGCCATTGTGATGCCGTAGGAGCGGGTGATGCCGTCATGGTCCTTGTTTCCCCAATACTGGGAGAAAAACAGCATCCCGCCGCCGACAAAGCCCCAATAGCCCGAAAAAAACAGCGATGAAAACTGGGCGCACAGCCCGACCGCACCGACGCTCGTCTGCCCCAAGGACGAAATCATCAGCGTATCCACCATGCTGCCCGTCGTCGTCAACAGATTTTGCAGCGCGACCGGCACGGCAATCACCGCCACCGAGCGAATAAACCGCATCCAGGGGAAACGTTCCGTATGCTCCAAAGCGACACTCTCCTTAAAGCTCAATCAGCCGTCACGGATAGCATATCATGTCACAGAAGAAAAAGCAATGACGGAAATGCCGCCGAAAATATTGTCTTTTTACGCATTCATCATAATTCATGTAAATAAATTCGTATAAATTGAAATTGTATCCGAAAAAAGTTGGTGTTATAATATCTGGTGTTTAGTCTGCCAATACTTTCGGCTCGACAGGGTGAGTTTATGCCAATCAGCCGTCAGATGGCAAAGCTATCCATACGGTTTGGACGAATTGGTATATTATATACCGATACGAACGGATTGATTGCGTATGCAATAGGATAATTTTTGAAAGGAGCAATTATGAATATCTTTGTTTGCATCAAGCAGGTGCCGTCCACGAACAAGGTGCAGGTGGACGAGCAGACGGGCGTTCTCAAGCGCAGCGGCGTGGCCAGCAAGATGAATCCCTATGACCTGTACGCTTTGGAGACCGCGCTTCGTCTGCGCGAAATCAACGGCGGCACGGTGACGGTCGGCACGATGGGACCGCCGCAGGCGCAGGCCATTATAAAGGAAGCCTATATGATGGGCGCGGACGACGGCTATGTGTTCAGCGACCGTCGTCTGGGCGGCGCGGACGTGCTGGCGACCAGCTACACCCTGTCTCAGGCCATCCGCAGCGTCGGCGACTTTGATTTGATTCTCTGCGGCAAGCAGACGACGGACGGCGATACCGCGCAGGTCGGCCCTGCCATTGCCGAATACATGGGCATCCCCCATGCCGCGTGGGTCAGCCGCATCGAGGTCAAGGGCGACGGCATTGACGTCGAGCAGCAGCTTCAGGCTGTGATTGAAACGGCGCATATGCCCTTCCCGTGTCTCATCACGGTGGAGCAGGACATTTTCATGCCCCGTCTCCCCAGCCTGAAGACCGCCAAGGAAATTGCGGACAAGGAAATCCATATTCAGGGGCTGGACAGCTTCCTGGACACCGATGCGTCGCATTACGGTCTGACCGGCAGCGCCACCGCCGTGGAGAGAATTTTCCCGCCTCAGAATGATGTTGAAAAGGAAACATGGACGGGCGCGGACAGTGCCAAGCGGCTGCACGATACCCTCAAAAAGTGGAAGTTCATTTAAGGAAAGGAGACGGCAACGATGGCTCAAATCGCAATTTTGGAGCGCAAATGCAGCGGCTGCGGTCTCTGCGCGAGCAACTGCCCGTTTGGGGCGATTGACATGAAGGACGGGAAGCCGGAGCTGAACGCGGCCTGCAAGGTCTGCGGAATCTGCGTGAAGAACTGTCCCGAAAAGGCTATTTTGAAGCTGGAGACCAAGGTCGAGAGCGTCGATAAGAGCAAATGGAATGATATCCTCGTCTTCAGCGAGGTTTCCGGCGGCCGGCTGCATCCCGTAAGCCTTGAGCTGATTGGCAAAGCCAAGGAATTGGCCAAGTCCGTCCCCGGCTACACGGTGAAGACCGTGCTGGTCGGTGACGGCGTGAGCGCCTATGCCGAGGAGCTTCGGCACTACGGCGTCAGCGAAATTTATGTGTATGACAGTCCGGAGCTGGGCTTCTTCCGCGCCGATGCCTTCGCAAGCTGCGTGGAGGACTGCATTAAGCTCATCAAGCCCAGCGTCGTGCTGGTTGGGGCAACGTCCCTCGGCCGCAGCCTTGCGCCGCGCCTGAGCACCCGTTTCCATACCGGCCTGACCGCCGACTGCACCCGTCTGGAGCTGCGCGACAGCACCGACCTTGTGCAGATTCGTCCGGCCTTCGGCGGCAATATCATGGCGCAGATTGTCACCACACACACGCGCCCGCAGTTCGCCACCGTGCGCTATAAGGTCATGGATGCGCCCGTGCGCAATGAAGCGGCGGACGGCAAGGTCATCCTCCGCAAACTGCCCAAGAGCGCGGCGGCATCTGTCGTCACCCATGTGAAGACCGTGCCCGTTCCCGCCGGAAAGACGATTTCCGATGCGGAAATCCTCGTGGTCGGCGGCCGTGGTCTGCAAAAGGAAGCCGACCTTGACATGGTGAAGGAACTGGCCTCCCTGCTGGGCGGCGATTGGGCGACCAGCCGTCCGCTCGTGGAAAAGGGCTGGACGACCAATGCCCGACAAATCGGTCTGTCCGGCCGCACGGTGCGTCCCAAGCTCATCATCACCTGCGGCGTGAGCGGCGCGATTCAGTTCACCGCCTGCATGAACGCCAGCGACCATATCATTGCCATCAACAGCGACCCCGATGCGCCGATTTTCAGCGTGGCGCACATCGGCATCGTAGGCGATTTGTATCAAATCGTGCCGGAGCTGATTGCACAGCTCAAGGCAGAAAAGGAGGGCAGATAACATGAAGCCGTTCAAGAAAGTCGACAAGCGGGATCTTGCCTTCTTTGAGGCGCTGATGCCCGGCCGCGTTTTCAGCGGTGAAGCGATTTCGACCGACTATGACCATGACGAAATGACCGAGTACGGCCATTTCCTGCCCGAAGCGGTGCTTCAGGCGCTGACGACCGAGGAAATCAGCAAGACCCTGAAGTATTGCAACGAGCATAACATCGCCGTGACCCCCCGCGGCGCAGGCACGGGCTTGTGCGGCGGCTGCGTGGCCATCGACGGCGGCATCATCCTTTCCACCGAAAAGATGAAAAAGGTGCTGGAGGTGGATACCAAGAACATGACCGCCACCGTCGAGCCGGGCGTTCTGCTGATGGAATTTCCGAAATCGCTCGAAGGCACGGGGCTTTTCTATCCGCCGGACCCCGGCGAAAAAACCGCCACGATGGGCGGAAATGCCATGACGAATGCGGGCGGTATGCGCGCCGTTCGCTACGGCGTCACCCGCAACTATGTCTTGGGCATGGAAATCGTGTTGGCGGACGGCTCTGTCATGGAACTGGGCGGCAAGAATGTCAAGACCTCCAGCGGCTACAGCCTGATTAACCTCATGGTGGGCAGCGAGGGAACGCTGGCGTTCCTCACCAAGCTCACGGTCAAGCTCATCCCTGAACCGAAGACCAATTTAAGCCTTCTCATTCCCTTTGATGATTTGGACGCCTGTATCGAGGCCGTCCCTGCCGTGCTGTCCTGCGGGTGTGAGCCGACGGCTGTCGAGTTCATGGAACGCGAGGTCATCGCCAGCGCCGAAAGGTACTTGGGCAAGCAGTTTCCCGATACCAGCGCGGACGCTTACCTCTTGGTGCGCTTGGACGGCACAAGCGCGGACGCACTGAAGCCCTCCATTGACGCGCTGACCGACCTGTGCCTAAGCCTTGGCGCAAAGGATGTGCTACTGGCCGACACCGATGAGCGCAAGGAGAGCATCTGGAATGCCCGCGGCGCTTTTTTGGAAGCCATCAAGGGCGGCACGCCGAGCATGGACGAGTGCGATGTGGTCGTGCCGCGTGACCGCATTGCCGCCTTCGTTAAAAAGAGCGTGGAAATCGGCAGGACGACGGGCGTCCGTATCTGCTCCTTCGGTCATGCGGGCGACGGTAATTTGCATATTTACGCCTGTCAGGACGGTCTGTCCGATGCCGAGTGGAAGGACAAGGTACACGAGGTCATGGACGCCCTGTACGATGCGGCGACGGCGCTGAACGGCGCGGTTTCCGGCGAACATGGCATCGGCCACGCCAAACGCGCCTTCCTTGCTGAAAGCTTGGGTGAAACGCAGCTTCGGCTTATGCGCGGCATCAAGCAGGCCTTTGACCCCAACGGCATTCTGAACCCCGGAAAAGTGGTATAAGAATACATGCAAAACCCACCGCAAGGCTGTCTTGCGGCGGGTTTTTGTTTTATAAGCTTATCGTTCCGACAATGCCTGCGCAACGGCGGCAAGCTGGGCATCGAGCACGGAATAAAACTGCGCGATATGCAGGCCGTCAACGAGGGCATGGTTGGCCAGCAGCGTCACGGGAATGAGCGTTTTGCCGTTTTCCGTTTCATATTTTCCGAAGGTGATGCGCGGGTTTGAATCCGCCGGAACAGGAGTCGGCTGCCGAAGTGAGGTGTAATGCAGCCAAGGCACGGAGGAAACGAAAAGAAAGCTCGGCTCATCCTCGTCAATTGCAATCGTAGCGTGTGCCTTGGCCTGCTCATGCTGCGGCACGGCCGCGGCGAGATAGTCTTTAAACAGCATGCCGAAGGCCACGCGGCCATAGCCGTATGTACCGTTTTCCCGCATGACGGTATAGGATGCGTCGCAGGTGTCAAATTCAATGATGCCGCCGTCGGCTATCCTGCGCCGCAGCTCCGCAACGGCATTCGCCGCGCTGCCGAGGCAATACAGAAAGCTCAGAAAAAACGGTTTTTCAGCTGTTTTGACAGCGGCAAGAAACGCGGTGATATCCACCTGCATGGTCAGGCCGACATAAGGGTCTGCCATGGAATTGAAATATGCAAAATGCTCGTGCCGCGGGTCGGCAGACAAATCAAGGCGGCGGTACTGCACGGCTCTTACTCCTTTCGCTTACGCTTCCGTATATACCGCCCGGCTGCCGCCGATGAACGGGAGACGGGTATAGGCCATGACGAGGTTGGCGTGACCGACTTGCCTGACATCGCCGCGCAGGGGGACGGCCACGGGACGCAGATGCATCCCAATCAAGGTATCGCCGACATCAAGGCCGGCATCGGCCTGAGCGTGCATGACCAGCGCTGGGCAGGAAAGCATCTTCCATGCCGCGGCCGGGACAGAGCCGCCCGCCTTGATCTGAGGCACTGCGCAGACACGGGTATAGCCGCGCTTCAGCGCCTCACCCTTTTCCATAACGAGGGCGCGGTTCAAATGCTCGCAGCACTGAAACACGGGTGCAAAGCCGTGCGTCCGGCAGAAGGAAATCATCGCCTCCGCCACCCATTCGCCCACCTCCGGTGCGCTCTGATGCCCAATCTGCCCGCCGGTAATTTCGCTGGTGGAGCAGCCCAAGACGATTTCGCCGCCCGTTTCCACATGCGGCGCAAGACATTCCAGCGCCGAAAGCAGCGCCTGCTGAATAGATGCTTTATCCATGATAATCCATCGCCTTTCTAAATTCATACATACCGATTGCTGCGGCAACAGAGAGATTTAAAGAGTCGATATCGGCACTGTGCGCGATGCGGACGGGGTAGCCCGTCAGCGCAAATTCTTTGGGCAGGCCTGCGCCCTCGTTGCCGAAAATCAGGGACAGCGGCGCACGGGCTATTTGCACGGCCTTTTCCAAATCCGTCGAGCCGTCCAGCATGAAGGGGAACAGCACCTGATCCGGAAAGTCGGCGCGGTAGTCCTCAAAAGCATCGTATTCTCGGACGCGCAGGGAAAAGAGAGCACCCATCGAGGCGCGGACGACGTGCGGATCAAACACATCCGCCGCCGGACGGATAACCGCAATGTCCAAGTAGCCCATGCCGAGCGCCGTGCGCAGAATCGTGCCCAAGTTGCCCGTATCTGCCGGATGGTGCAGCACGATGTGCGCGCCCGCCCGCAAGCGGGACTGTTCCTTTTCAAACACGGCGGCGGCAAAACAGTTTTCCTTGGCGGACAGGCGGGAAAGCGCCTTGTCCGCGATTTCCACACGGACGCGCTGCGACTCACACAGCGCCCGCAGCTTCTGCGCCCCCTCCGTCCCCTCGGCACGGGAAGACAAAAGCAGGCGGCGCACCCTGCCGGGAGCGTGCAGCAGCGCCTCCATCGACGGGAACATCCCCGGCGCATAGGAATAATCCAGCGTTCTGTCATACGCCTGAAGGCTGGGCATCTTCTCACCTCTGCATGATACTTTTCCCCATCCGCATCATACCATCTTCAGATGATTTTTGTCTATGCTTCGGAGGGAAAATCGTATTATTTCAAAACCTTTTTTAACAAATTCAGCTTCTGTTCCGTAAACGGCGGGTACATCAGCGGCATACAGAACGTGCCGCGTTTTTTGACGACCGTTTTTTCGTGTGTGAAGGTGTCAAAGGAAAATTTACCGTGATACCGCCCCATGCCGCTCTGCCCGACCCCGCCGAAGGGAACGCTCGACGAAGCAAGATGGATGATGGTATCATTGATGCAGCCGCCGCCGAAGGACACATCGGACAGGATTTTTTCCCGCACGGCCTTATCCTCCGTGAACAGGTACAGTGCAAGCGGCTTTTCGCGCTCACGGATGAACCGAACTGCTTGGTCAAGGCTCGTATAGGTCAGGACGGGCAGGACAGGGCCGAAAATCTCCTCCCGCATGACGGGGGAATCCGGCGACACGTCCGTCAAAATAGTCGGCTCAATGCGCCCGTCCGCGCCGTGACCGCCGTAATAAACAGGTTGATTTTCAATCAGCCCCAGCACACGCCGATAGTGTTTTTCGTTCACCATACGCGGCCATGCATCGTTATGCAGCGCATCGCCGAACATTTCCCGCATCTGCGCGGCCAGCGCCGTCAAAAGCTCGTCCTGGATGCTTTCGTCTGCCAGACAATAGTCCGGCGCAACGCAGGTCTGTCCGCTGTTCAGGCATTTGCCGAAGGCGATGCGCTTGGCGGCAAGGGGGATGTTTGCCGTTTTATCCACGATAACGGGGCTTTTGCCGCCCAGCTCCAAGGTGACGGGCGTCACATGCTGCGCGGCCTTTTCCAGCACCATGCGGCCGACCGTCACGCCGCCCGTAAAGAAAATATAATCAAATTTTTCGTCCAAGAGGCTGCTGTTTTCGGCGCGGCCGCCCAGCACAACGGACACGAGCGAAGGCTCAAACGCTTCAGTCATGATTTTTGACAGGATTAAGGCGGTCTCCGGCGCATAGTTGCTGGGCTTGACGATGCAGCGGTTGCCCGCCGCCAATGCGCCGACCAGCGGCGATAAGGAGAGCTGAAACGGATAATTCCACGGTGCCATAATCAGCACCACGCCGTAGGGCTCTTTGTATATCCTTGTCTGAGCGGGAATCTGTCCGACGGACGGGGCTTTGCGCGTTGGACGCATCCAGCGCTTCAAATGCCGCTGCGCGTCCGTGATTTCCGACAGAACCATGCCGATTTCGGTCATGTACGCCTCATGCGCCGTCTTGTTCAAGTCCTTCTTGAGCGCATCCAGCACGGCGGCCTCATTTTTTTCAATGGCCGTCCGCAGCGCACACATCGCCGCCATGCGCTCCTTGTAGGCGGGAGGCGGAGCGGATGCATACGCCTCCCGCTGCATTTTCACCTTTTCATGAATGGTCATTTGAGCATCTCTCCTATCAAAGAAGCCGCCATTTGCTTGCCGGTCAAGCCGATTTCGCCCACGGGTCCGACGCAGGAGGGGCAGCCGTTTTCGCAGGCGCAGCCCTTGACCAGCGTCAGCGCCTCGTGCAGCAGAATATCACGCATCCGGAAGGTCTTCTCCGCCAGCCCCACGCCGCCCGGACAGTTGTCATATAAAATCAGGGTCGGCTTATCGGTAAACGGACATTTGACCTGATAACAGACGGCGATGTCCCGCGGAGAGCACATGAGGTTGAGCGGGGCGGCAATGCGCAGGAGGTTTGCCAGACCCAGCATCCCGTTCTGCAAATCATCCCGCCCGTACCGGCTCGTGATGCCGTCCGGCAGCGTCCACCAGACCGCCGTGGTGTGCATCTCCGTTTCCGGCAGCATGACGGGGCCGAAGCCCACATTTTCATTGTTCTCAAAGCGCATTTTCTTGAACATCCGCACCAGCGCCGTCACCTTGATTTCACCCAAGGCCGCGTTTTCCTTTTCCTCGGTCACGTCCAGGAGGCTCAGCGAAATATTCAAATCCGCGTCCGTGTAGTAATCCACATTGACCTTGCGGATGAAGGCTTTGCAGGCGTCAAAGTCCAGCTTTTCCACCTGATAGGTCGTGCCCTCGTGCATATAAACGGCGTTTTCATGCAGGAGCATGGGCGCGGTGAAACGGTCCATCTCGCCGACCATGCGGATACGGTCGGGGGCGGTGATGTCCATGATGAGAAAGTTTTCCGTCATGGCGGTGCGCAGGGAGATTTCGCCCGCCGGAAACTCCTCGGCCATCCAGTGGTAGGTGTCACCCACAAAACGCAGGATATCCGCATCGCAGAGATAGTCCAGCATTTCCTGTATGCCGACGGCATTGCCAAAGTGCTCGCCCTCCCTGAACGGCAGCTCATAGGCGGCGCACTTCAGATGGTTGAGCAGAATATAGAGGTTGTCGGGGTTAAGCAGGGCATTTTCGGGGCTTTGCCCGAAAAAATAGTCGGGATGGGAGACGATGAACTGGTCAAGCGCATTTGATGAGGCGACCAGCACGGTCAGGCTGACGCCGTGCCGCCGTCCGGCGCGTCCCGCCTGCTGCCATGTGCTGGCAATCGTGCCGGGATAGCCGCAGAGAACACAGGCCTCCAGTGCGCCTATATCAATGCCTAATTCCAGCGCGTTGGTGGAAACGACCGCGTCAATTCTGCCTGCCCGAAGCCCCTGTTCTATCTCTCGCCGTTCGCTGGGCAGATAGCCCCCGCGATAGCCGCGCACGCGGCCGGACTGCCCCAGCGGGTCTTTGACCAATTCTTTGAGCTGCCGCGTCAGCACCTCCACCTGCAAACGGCTCTTGCCGAACACGATGGTCTGAATGCCGTTTTTCACAAGCAGAGACGAAATGGCGCGGGTCTCTGACAATACGCTTTTGCGGATGCCGAGCTGCCGATTGACGACCGGAGGATTATAGAATATTACATGACGTTCGCCGGAGGGTGCGCCGTTTTCGTCAATCACGGTGACGGGACGGTCAATCAGCGTCCGCGCCAGCTCATCGGGGTTTTTGATGGTGGCGGAGCAGAGAATGAACTGCGGATGGCTGCCGTAAAAGGCGCACAGGCGCAGCAGCCGCCGAAGCACATTCGCCAGATTGCTGCCGAACACGCCGCGGTAGGTGTGGATTTCGTCAATGACGATAAAGCGCAGATTTTCAAAGAGCTTCACCCACTTGGTGTGGTGCGGCAGGATGCCGCTGTGCAGCATGTCGGGGTTGGTGACCACCACATGGCCGGCCTGCCGCACAGCACGGCGCGCCGCGCCCGGCGTATCGCCGTCATAGGTGTAGGTTTTGATGTCCGCGCCGATAAGCTCAATCAGCTCATATAATTCGCTCACCTGGTCGGCGGACAGCGCCTTGGTCGGAAACAGATAGAGCGCCCGCGCATCGGGATTTTTAAGAATTTCGTTCAGCACGGGCAGGTTGTAGCACAGCGTTTTGCCGGAGGCGGTCGGCGTGACCACGCAGATGTCCCTGCCCTGCGTTATCTCCTCAAAGCACCGCGCCTGATGCGTATACAGCTCATGAATGCCGTGCCGAGCGAGCGCGGGGACAATGCGCCTGTCCAAGCCGCTTGGGAACGGCGCGTACTGTGCGGGGCGGGCGGGTATCGTCCGCCATGCGCTCACATTTTCCATGAACGCCCTGTTATTTTTTAATTGCTCCAAAAGCTGCATGAGCGTCATGCCGTGCACCGTCCTTTCTTTTGAAAAACGGAGCCGCCTTGCGAAAAACGGCTCCGTTCAAGTACCGAGAAGCTCAAAGGATGTATAAAAGAGGACCCCCTGCATATAAGAATCGTTCCCAATTCGGGGATCGTTCTTGTTTCCGGCGAATTTTGAAGCCTTCATCGGACTTTTTTCAAACGTGCGCCGCCGTTATTTAATCTGCTGGGAAGACCTCAGCGTGACATCGTGATAGCCGCCCTCAACGATGGAGGTGGATGACACCAGCGTCAGCCGCGCCTGCGTGCGTAAATCCTCCAAATTGGTCACGCCCACATTGCACATGGTGCTTTTCACCTTGTAAAGGCTTATCTCCACATTGTCATGCAGAGCGCCCGCATAGGTGACATAGGAATCCACGCCCTCCTCAAAGGACAGCTTGGTCGCGCCGCCCAAATCGTAGCGCTGCCAGTTGCGGGCGCGGTTTGAGCCTTCGCCCCAATATTCCTTCATGTATACGCCGTTTATCATCACCTTGTCGGTCGGGCTTTCGTCAAAGCGGGCGAAATAGCGCCCCAGCATGAGGAAGTCCGCGCCCATTGCCAGCGCCAAGGTCATGTGATAGTCATGCACGATGCCGCCGTCCGAGCAGATGGGGATGTAGATGCCCGTCTCGCGGAAGTATTCGTCCCGCGCCGCAGACACTTCGATGACCGCCGTCGCCTGCCCGCGGCCGATGCCCTTGGTTTCGCGGGTGATGCAGATTGAACCGCCGCCGATGCCGATTTTCACGAAGTCCGCGCCGGCCTTGGCCAAGAACAGGAAGCCGTCCCTGTCCACCACATTGCCGGCGCCGATTTTCACGCTGTCGCCGTACTTTTCCCGCACCCAGCGGATGGTCTTTTCCTGCCAGCAGGTATAGCCCTCGGAGGAGTCGATGCACAGAACGTCGGCACCCGCTTCCAGCAGCGCAGGAATGCGCTCCTCGTAGTCGCGGGAATTGATGCCCGCGCCGACCAAGAAGCGCTTCTTGGTGTCCAGCAGCTCCAGCGGGTTTTCCTTGTGCGAGGCGTAGTCCTTGCGGAAGACGAAATACATGAGCCGCCCGTCCTTGTCCACGATGGGCAGGGAATTGAGCTTATGCTCCCAAATGATGTCATTCGCGGCCTTCAGGGTGGTCTCCGCCGGGGCTGTAATCAGCTTCTTCAGCGGGGTCATGAAGGTCTCCACCTTGTCGTTGGGACTCATGCGGCTGACGCGGTAATCACGGCTGGAAACGATGCCCAGCAGCCTGCCCGTCGCCGTGCCGTCCTCGGTAATGGCAACAGTGGAAAACCCGTTCCGCGCTTTCAATTCCAAAACATCCGCCAAGGTGTTCTGCGGGGTCAGGTTGCTGGCGGAAACGACAAAGCCCGCTTTATAATTTTTGACCCGCGCCACCATAGCGGCTTCGGATTCGATGGACTGCGCACCGTATATAAAGGAAAGACCGCCCTCCTTGGCCAAGGCGATGGCCAGTTTATCGTCCGAAACGGACTGCATAATGGCGCTCACCAGCGGGATATTCAGCGAGATAGCCGGCTCTTCCTCGCCTTTTCTGTATTTGGTCAGCGCTGTGCGCAGCGACACATTGGACGGGATGCAGTGTTCGTCCGTGTAGCCGGGAATCAGCAGGTATTCACTGAAGGTATGGCTCGGCTCCTGATAATAGTGCGCCATCGGAAAGACCTCCTTGTCGTTACGGTTCATCATCAAGCATTCGATAGGCAAAAACGTGGTTGCCATATCTTATATCACAGAGCAGGGTTTGTCAATATTCACGGCGTCATCGATTCGCCCAAATCCATCCTCTGCTGCTCCGGCTCCCCCTCCGGCGCGGGCGGAACGGGCAGCTCGTCCAAGGAGCGAAGGCCGAAATGCGACAGGAAGGCATCTGTTGTGCCGTATAGAATCGGCCGTCCGACGACTTCCTTGCGCCCCAAATCGGCAATCAGCCCCTTGTTAAGGAGCGACTGCACAGAATAATCGCACTTCACGCCGCGCACCGCCTCAATGTCCAGCTTTGTCACGGGCTGGCGGTAGGCGATGACCGCCAGCGTCTCCAAAGCGGACTGGGACAGGGACTGCTTCTGCACCGGCTGCAAAAGCCGCTCGACAAACGGCGCCAATTCAGCCCGCGTCGTAAGCTGAACGTGCTGCCCGAAGCGCTTGAGCATCAGCCCGCGGCGCTCGGCACGCATATCGTCTTCCATGTCGGAAAGGATACCGTCCATGCTTTCCGGCGCGGTCTCCAGCGCCCGCGCCAGGTCGTTCACCGTCACCGGCTCGCCCGTCACAAATAAAATGGCTTCAATGGCCGCCTGCATTTCCTTTGCATCCATCAGCGCTCGTTCTGCTCCTGTTCCTCCGCCGTGCGCTCTTCCTTTTCACGTTCCTCCGGCACACGGGCGGAAATGAGTATCTCTCCGTAGGTATCCGTCTGCACAGCGCGGGCGCGCCCCAGCTTCAGCAGCTCCAGCAGCGCCAAAAAAGTGGTGACGACCTCGTCCCGCGACGGCTCCTCGTTCATGATTTCAAGAAACGGCACAGGCCCGTGCCGAACCTTTTTTAAGATATTGGCCATGCACATCGGCACGGAATATTCATCCCGCACGATGCGCCGTTCAATGACGCGCCTGTCCTCCTCTTCCTCCTGCGGGGTACGCGCCAGCAGCCGCGCAAAGGCGGCGGTCAGTCCCTCCAAGGTAAGGTTTTCCAATTCAAAAGTTGGCGGAGGCAGGGGGTATTCCTCCGGCAGCTTGTTGAACATTTCGGCTGCCGCCCGCTCAAACTGCTGCATATCGCCCGTTACGGCCTTGAGCGCCTGATATTCCTCAAGCTGCCGAATGAGCGCCTGCTCCGGGTCTTCCTCCTCCGCTTCGCCCTCTTTCGGCTCTCTGGGCAGAAGAGAGCGGCTCTTGATTTCCAGCAGCGTCGCCGCCATCTGCAGGAAGCCGCTTGCATCGTCCATGTCAAGGTCGGGAGCATTGCGGACAAAATCAATGTACTGCTGCGTGACCTCAGAAACGAAGATGTCCTTGATGTCCACCTTCGCCTTGCCGATTAAAAACAGCAGCATATCAAGCGGCCCGTCAAACTGGCTTAAATGCAATGAAAACGCCATGCGCTCACCCGATCCCAAGCAGCTTTGTCAGTGCGGTGACCAGCCCGCTCTGCACCGCTTCTACCGCGGCGGAGAGAAAATTGTCCAAAATATTCGTACCGAAGCACAGGGCAATAAGCCCGATTTGGCAAAGCCAGAAGGTCTGCCGATTGAGCTGCAGACGGCCCTTCAGCAGCACATCATTAACCAGATGATAGCCGTCCAGCGGCGGGATGGGGATAAGGTTGAAAATGGCAAGGCACAGATTCAGAACGGAAAAAATCATCAAAAAGCGCTGCACATAAAACAGAAAAGGCACACGGAGCGCGCCGGCTTCGACCAGCGCATCAAAAAAGTCCTTTGAGCCGGTATAGATGCCCCAGAAGTAGCTGGCCTTGACGGACAAAAACGATGAAGCGCCATAATATTCAAGAAATTCAGGCGCAAACATGATTTGGTTGACCGCCGCCATCAGCAGCGTGGACAGCAGAAACAAAATCAGGTTGACCGTAATGCCCGCGATGGACACGAAAAAATCATCCCGCACATAGTGCCTGAAATTGCGGGGATTGACCGGCACGGGCTTTGCCCAGCCGAAGCCCAAAAACACCATGCAGAGCGTACCCAAGGGGTCCAGGTGATGCAGCGGATTAAACGAAAGCCGTCCCATCATTTTGGCGGTCGGGTCGCCGCAGCGCAGCGCCACATACCCGTGCGCAACCTCATGGCATGTCAGCGCCAGCAAAACGGCGGGAATCATAAAACACAGCTTGCTTAAATAAGCGGCGGGATCCTGCTGAAGCTGCGAAATAATACTTGACAGCACGCGCCTACCATCCTTCCTGCGGCTGAAATATGCCGTATACAGTATACCGCAAACCCAATTAAAACACAAGCCGATATCGTGAGCGGAGAGTGAAGCACGACATATCCGACAGTTCTGTAAAATTTTTTATCAAAACAGGAAAAGAATGATATGCCGTCAAAGTATCTATACGGCAGGGCATAAGGCCTGCGGGGAGATGAAAGATGCAAACCATTGTGACATCGTTTGAACAGTCAGCCGGACACACGCTCCGAATGCGGCCGAACCGCGCAGAAAAGGCGCATGACCATCCGACGCCCGCTCCTGACTTTCGGCAGGATGAAGGTTCCTTCAGCACGGGCATCTTTAACGATAAAGGCGGAAGCAGGCGATGAAGAAAAAGCAGCTCTTTCTCTTTCTTCTGCTGTTGCTGCTGCCAATTATCGCCTGGGCGGAGGACGCGGTTGAAATCACATCGGAGGCGGTTTTCCGCTCCTTCAAGGGCAGCAAGCAATTTCGGTATTTGACGGACGGCAGCTATCAAACCATCTGGCAGAGCAGCAAAGAGGGTGCATGGCTGGAAATCACGACCGAGACGGAGGCGGAATATCTGTATGTCTCCTTTGCGAAAAAGCTCACGCTCTGGTCGGCGCAGGTGTATGAAAATGACGCGTGGCGCACCCTGCCGGAGCCGGAATACAGGGTGAACAATCAGCTCATCCGTTTGGGCGGCAGCAAAAAGTTCCGGCTTTATTCGGAAAAGGGCTGGCTGGCGGTCAGCGAGCTGCACATTTTTACCGCCGGCGACCTGCCCGCATGGGTCAATCAGTTTGAGCCGCCGCTGGAAAAGGCGGATCTGCTGGTGATGGCGACGCATCCGGACGATGAGCTCCTGTGGTTTGGCGGGCTGATTCCCACCTATAATACGGAGCTTGGCTTTTCCGTGCAGGTGGTGTCGATGGCGCCGCGTTATTCCTACCGAAAGAGTGAGCTTTTGGACGCGCTGTGGCTGTGCGGAATGAAGAACGCGCCGATATTCGGCCCGTTCGAGGATATTCCTTTTCTCAGCAAGCAGGAGGTCTATACCTCTTGGGGCGGCAAGAAAAAGGCGCTGCATTATGTGACGGACTTATATAAAAGCCTTCAGCCCAAGGTGGTCGTCACGCAGGACAGAAAGGGCGAATACGGGCACGGGGCGCACATGGCGCTGGTGCAGCTTTGCATCGAGGCAGTGGACAAGGCCGCCGCTGCCGAGCAGCCGTGGCAGGTGCAGAAGCTGTATCTGCATCTTTACGGCGATAATCCGCTGGTGATGGACTGGAGCGTGCCGCTTGAATCGTTTGACGGCGAAACGAGCCTGAGCGTTGCCCAAAGAGCCTTCAAAAAGCACGCATCCCAGCAGTCGGGGCGTTACGATGTCTGCGATTGGGGCGACTATGACTGCCGTGTGCTGGGGCTGTATTATTCCGCCGTCGGCGAGGATGAAAAGCGCACGGGACTGTTTGAGAACATTGCGGGGCTGGAGGAAAAGGAAGCCGGTGCCGTGCGCGTCTTAGACGACAGAGAGCAAGAAAGAGGAAGCTGACCATGCAGAAACGGGAACTTAAAAACACATTCAGGCGTTTGCTTTTCCTGCTGACGGCCGTTATGCTGGCCGTCGTGCTGACGGGCTGCGCCACGGCCACGCAGGAAAAAAAGCTTCAGGCGGCCGATGCGCCGCAGACTGAGGAGGCCTTTGTTCAGAAAGGCGAAAGCTATACAGACAAGGAGCATGTTGCCTGCTACATCCACCGCTTCGGCGAGCTGCCGCCCAACTATATCACCAAAAAAGAGGCGCAGGCGCTGGGCTGGGTGTCCTCGAAGGGCAACCTTTGGGATGTCGCGCCGGGCAAAAGCATCGGCGGCGACCGCTTCGGAAACTATGAGGGGCTGCTGCCCGCGGTCAAGGAGCGCACATGGACGGAATGCGACATTGACTATGACGGAGGCAAACGCAACGGCAAGCGCATCGTTTTTTCATCCGACGGGCTGATTTACTACACGGACGACCACTATGCATCCTTTGAGGAGGTTCGCTTCGATGAATGACAAATGGCGCGTGGTCATGCTGGATGGACGGATGATGAAGACGCAGGCTGCGCTGCATGATGTGTTTTCCGAGGCGCTGCGGCTGCCCGACTATTACGGACGCAATCTGGATGCCTTGGCGGATTGCTTGGCCGAGCAGCAGGGGTTCTGGCTGGAAGTCCGCTTTTGCGATGAAATTCGTAAGGCGCTTGGCAGCTACGGCGATGCGCTGTGCGAAATGCTTCTGGACAAGGCGGAGGAAAATCCGGCCTTCCGCGTAACGCTTGAGGAATAAAGAGTTTCTCTGCTTTCCACAAATATCTTTTCAAAGGGAGTGTCGTTTATGTATTACGGATATTACGATTGGACATATGTTCTGGTGCTGATAGGGCTGGCGCTGGGGTTGGGCGCGCAGGTGTGGGTCAAATCCGCGTTTTCCAAATACAGCAAGGTGCGGACGCGCTTGGGCTGGCCTGCCTGCAAGGTGGCGGCTGAGCTGATGCAGAAGAACGGCGGCATGGGCGTGCGTGTGGAGCGCACCTCCGGCACGCTGACAGACCACTATGACCCCAAGACAGAAACGCTCCGCCTCTCGGACAGCGTGTATGATTCGGACAGCGTCGCGGCGCTGGGCGTTGCGGCGCACGAAGCAGGGCATGCCCTGCAAAAGGCAGAGGGCTATCCCCTGCTCATGTTCCGCACGGCCATTGTGCCGGTGGTGAACATCGGCTCCCAGCTTGCTTGGCCGATTTTCTTGGGCGGGCTGATTTTTTCCTTTGAGCCGCTGCTGTTCATCGGCATTGTGCTGTTCGGCTTGGTCGTGCTGTTTTCGCTGGTGACCCTGCCTGTGGAGCTGGACGCCAGCCGCCGCGCTCTGACGCATCTGACGGCAGGCGGATACATCACCGCCGATGAAGCACCGGGCGTCAAGCGCGTGCTGACCGCCGCCGCCATGACCTATGTGGCCTCGCTCATCTCGTCCGTTTTGCAGCTTCTGCGCCTCATTTTGCTTGCAAACCGAAGCAAAAAAAGATAACGCCGTAAGCCGTGTGTTCAGGAGCAGCCTGACACACGGCTTCTTCATGAAAAGACAAATATTTTGCCAAAGATACTTTTCCCCTCTTGCTCTTTTGCCCCTGCAAGACTATAATGCCGTTTGAACATTTCGGAAGGGAGCATTTGGAATCATGCAAGCCTTTGTGCTGGTATTAAACCGCTTGGAATATCTGGATTCGCTGCTGTCCAAAATGAGTGACAGCGGCATCAAAAGCGCCACGGTGCTGGAAAGCCGCGGAATGGCGCGTATCCTGATGGATGATGATATGCCGATGTTCGGCGCGCTCCGCAGCCTGCTCAATCCTGAGCGGCGCGAGAGCCGAACAATCTTCGCCGTTCTTCATGACGAGCAGGCGGATGTGATGCGCCGCATCGTCAATGAGGTCACAGGCGGTCTGGACACGCCGGATTCCGGCATCATGTTCTCCACGCCCGTACTCTTTGCGGAAGGGCTGGAGAAAAAGAAATGAATACTCTAATCGCTTTAGGCATACTGATGGCGGCCGGCCTGCTGGTCAGCCGCGGAGCAAGGGCAGCCAAATTACCGAATGTGACGGCCTTTCTGGTCGCCGGTCTTTTAATCGGCCCAAGCGTCTTGGGGCTTATCAGCCGGGAGCAGGTTGAGGGCTTTTCCATCATCTCCTCTGCGGCGCTCGGCTTCATCGCCTTTTCCATCGGCGGAGAGTTCCGCCTTTCCACGCTCAAAAGAATCGGCAAAGCGCCGCTGACAATCACGTTTTTTCAGGGAATGACCACGGCCGTTCTGGTGGATATCGGGCTGATTGCGCTGGGCTTTGATGTGCCGATGTCCCTGATGCTGGGCGCGATTGCCTTGGCGACAGCCCCCGCCGCCACGCTGATGGTGGTCAGGCAGTACAAGGCAAAGGGGCCTGTCACGGAAATCCTGCTGCCGGTGGTCGCCATGGATGACGCGCTCGGCCTGATGGTGTACTCCATCTCCTCCGCTGTTGCGGCGGGGCTGCTGGGCGGTGAAATCACCGTGCGGACGATGCTCCTCAAGCCGCTGTATGAAATCGTCGGCTCGCTGCTCCTGGGCGGCGTGCTGGGAATTTTGCTGACCATTGCCGCCCGCTTTTTCCGCTCCCGCGGCAACAAGCTGGCGCTGGCCATCGCATCCGTGTTTATCGGCGTCGGCCTGTGCGATGTGCTGGGCTTTTCGTCCCTGCTGGTCTGTATGATGATTGGCGCGGCGATGGTCAACCTGTCCGGCCAACAAGCCGTCATTCTGGAGCAGACCGACCGCTTTACGCCGCCGCTTTTCCTGCTGTTCTTCGTCATTTCCGGCGCTGATCTTGACTTGGCCGTGCTGCCGTCCGTCGGGCTGCTGGGCGTTCTATACATCGTCCTGCGCTCCCTGGGCAAATGGTCGGGCGCGCTTATGGGTGCAACTTTCGTCCATGCGGACAGCAATGTGCGAAAATATCTGGGCTTGACGCTGCTGCCGCAGGCGGGCGTTGCCATCGGCATGGCGACGCTGACCGGCACACAGTTCCCGCAGTTCGGCGCCAAGGTCAACGCCATCGTGCTGGCGGCCACGCTCGTCTATGAGCTGGTCGGCCCTGTCATCACGAAAATCGCCTTGACAAAGGCCGGCGAAATTCAGCCTGCCGCTGTCAAGTAAAGGCTTCATAATGATGGAGACCGTCTTAAAATAGGCGGTCTTTTTTGATTCCCTTTACAGAAACGGAAAATTGTGATAAAGTCTATCTCAGGATGAGAGTTTTGGGCAAAAAAGCGCAAAAACGCGGAAAGTGGGAGGAAAAGCAATGGACGATGGATTGGTGCCTATTGGGAAAATGGCCAAATCAAATCATCTGACGGTGGCGACACTGCGGCTGTATGACGAACTGGGGCTGCTGACACCGCGCTTTCGCGACCCGCAGACGGGCTACCGCTATTACGACATTGCGCAGAATGCGCGGCTGGATATGATAGCGTATATGAAGGAATTGGGCATGAGCCTTGCGGAAATCGGCGATGTGCTGCACAAGGAGGACATCACGCTGATTGAGACCATCCTGGCGCAGAAAAACGAGCAGCTTCATGAGCAGCTCCGTGCGCTGCATTCCTGCCATGACGCCGTGGAGCGGGCGATAGCGTCCATCGAGCGGTACAGGAAAAGCCCTGCGCAGGGGACGATTGCCTTGGAATTTATTGACCGCCGCTATATCTGGGGGCTGCCCTGTCAAAGCAACTTCTATGAGCAGGACATCCGCGCCTATGAGCGGGAACTGCTCGTTCTGCGGCAGGCGCTGACGGAGCGCGGCTTCACGCAGGTGCATTCCTACAACATCGGCACATCCATTTCCAAGGAATGCTTTGCCCGCGGCGAGTTCTGTCCCCAAAGCACCTTCGTGTTTGTGGAGCACCGGGACAGGGAGCAGTTTTCGGACGTGGCCGTGATGGACAGCGGCATGTACGCCTGTATCTATTTGGACAATTACGATGACGAAATTCCCTTTGCCAAACGGCTCCTGAATTTTTGCCGCGAGCAGAAATGGACAATCGGCGGCGATTATGTATGCGAGGTGCTGACGGAATTCAATGTCTTCGACAGTGACCGCCGCAGCATGTTCCTGCGGCTGCAAGTGCCTGTCCAATTTCAATAAAGCGAAGAAATTAAGACAAAATCCGCAAAGGGGCTTGACTCTCATCCTGCAGGAGGGTTTATAATCGATACAGAAAAGAGCGATTGACCGCAAAAGCGGATATCGCGCACAGTAAAGGAGGATGTTTTCGATGGACAAGATCAAGGTTGTACAATATGGCTGCGGCAAAATGAGCAAGTATATCCTGCGCTATCTGCATGAGCACGGCGCTCAGATTGTCGGCGCAATCGATGTGAATCCCGACGTTGTAGGGCAGGATGTGGGCGATTTTGCGAATCTCGGCGTGAAGACCGGCGTCATCATTTCCAAGGACGCGGACAAGGTGCTGGACGAATGTGATGCGGACGTTGCCATCGTCACCCTGTTCAGCTTCATCGGCGATATCTATGACCACGTTGAAAAGTGCGTGGCACGCGGCATCAACGTCATCACCACCTGCGAGGAAGCCATCTATCCGTGGACAACCTCGGCCGCCCAAATCAATAAGCTGGACGCCATGGCCAAGGAAACCGGCTGCACCATCACCGGCAGCGGCATGCAGGACATTTTCTGGATTAACATGGTCGCGCTGGTTGCCGGCGGCTGCCACAAGATTACCAAAATCAAGGGCGCGTACAGCTACAATGTGGATGAGTACGGCTTGGCGCTGGCCAATGCCCACGGCTGCGACCTGACCGCCGAGGAATTTGAACAGAGAATCGCCCATCCCGCCGAGTTTGAGCCGTCCTATGCGTGGAACGCCAGCGAAGCCATCTGCAATAAGCTGGGGCTGACCATCAAGTCCATTTCCCAGAAGCATGTTCCCTGCATCATCGACCATGACATCTATTCCTCCACCCTCGGCAAGACCATCGAGGCCGGTCGCTGTATCGGCATGTCCGCCGTTGTGACCATCGAGACCATGCAGGGCATCACCGTGGAGGAGGAGACCATCGGCAAGGTCTATGGCCCCGAAGACGGCGATATGTGCGATTGGAAGATTTCCGGCGAGCCGGATACCGAATTCCATGTCGTCAAGCCCGCGACTGTCGAGCATACCTGCGCGACTGTCGTCAACCGTCTGCCCAGCCTCATCAACGCCCCTGCCGGCTATGTGACCGCCGACCAGCTTGCGCCGAACGAGTATCTGACCTATCCGATGGAATTTTACTGCTGATTAAGCAAAAAACAAAGCATCCCCGCGCCGCTTCGCAAACGGCGCGGGGATTTCATTTGCTATAATACGCCGAAAAAAGAAGACCCGCACGGGGCGAGTCTTCTTCTGTTGCTTAGATGATCGTGCCTTGTTTATTCGGCCTGCAGCGCTTCGTTGCAGGTGATTTCGGCGGCAGCCACCATTTCCTCCACGGTCTGGGTGTTGCTTTCGTCGCCGGCCATTTTCGCCATAGACTGCAGCTCGTCACGAACGGTGGAAGCACCCTTGATGTTGGGCAGGAAGCCGGCGTTGGGCAGGCATTTGGACAGCGCCTGCAGCGCGGGGTTGTCCTCAATCAGCTTGGTGTATTCGGGCAGAGCCTGCGTCGCCTTGAACGGGCTCAGGCAGATAACGGCCTGGCACCAGCGGATGTTCTGTTCGGGGGCGGCGAAGAACTTGAGGAATTCATAAGCGCCGAGCTGCTGCTCGTCGTTGGACTTGAACATCATGAAGCCGCGGTCCCAAGCGGGATACCAGTTGCTGGTCGCATCGGACCAAACAGGGGTGGCGGCGACACCCAGCTCCCAGCCGTTTTCCTCGGCATAGAGGTAGGGGATGCCGGCGCAGGAGCCGATGTAGCAGGCCACGGTCTGGTTGTTCATGTCGTTGGAGTAGTAGTCAGAGGTCGGGGCGGCCATAAAGTAGCCGGCCTTCACCTGCTCGCCGTACCACTTGATGGCGTTCACGGTGATTTCGTTGTTAATCTTGGCGGTCTTGGTTTCCATGTCGATGTACTCAGAGCCGTGCTGCATAATCAGCGCCTGCATCATGTCGGTCAGAGAGTCGGCAGCGAAGCCGTAGATGCCCTTCTTTTCCCGGATGATCTTGGCATCCTCGGCCAGCTCTTCCCATGTGGTGGGCACGGACAGGCCAAGCTCGTCAAAGATGGTCTTGTTGTAGTAGAAGATAGGACCGGTGCGGACGAGGGGCAGGATGTGCATCTTGCCGTCTGCGAAGGACTTGGCCTCTTCCACGATGACGCTCTCCACGGCATTGTCAAAATCGGCAATGCCGATTTCTTCGTCGTAGATGTACTGCGCAAGGTCAACCACCAGCGTGTTGTCCTCATCTTCGGGGTCAACATAGTTAGCGGCTTCGGAGGCGTAGTTGAAGAACAGGTCGGGACCTTCGCCGGCCAGAACAGCATTCATAACCTTGGTGGTCAGACCGCTGCTGGGCTGGTACTGGGCGTTGACATAATACTTATCGCTCTGGGCGTTGAACTCAGCGGCGATGGTATTCATCATATCCAGCTGCCCCTTGGTGAAGGAGTGCCAGAGGGTGACGATAATTTTGCCGGACTTCTTGGCTTCAGCCAGCGCGACAGCGGCGGGATCCTCGGTGGGAGCGGGCTCGGCAGTCGGCTCGGCGGTCGCTTCGGGAGTCGCTTCGGCTTCGGGCTCTTCAGCCTTTACTTCTTCCACGGGCGCTTCGGTGGCTTCGGGTTCTTCCGCGACGACGGCGGCATTGGCGGCGGACTCGGCCTCAGCTTTGACAGCATCCAGCTCAGCCTTGACGGTCTCCAGCTCGGCCTTGGCAGCTTCCAAATCGCTCTTGGCAGTGTCCAGCTCGGTCTGAACCGCTTCCAATTCGGCCTTCGCAGCGGTCTCCGCTTCTTCCTTGGCGGCGGCAGCGGCAGCCTCGCTGTCGGCCGCGGCCGCATCGACCTGTGCGGTCAGCGCGGCGACCTTGTCGGTCATCTCGGTCAGTTCGCTCTGCAGACTGTTCTTCTTGGACACCACAACGCCCAAGGCGATCGCAGCAACGAGGACCACGGCGAGAAGAAGAATCCACATCTTTTTGACGCTCATGCTTTTCATTCTCTCCTTTTCTATTCTGCATAGGCGGCAGGACATTCTCCCGCCGTTTTTTGACTGCCGCGCAGAGCAGCGCGTCAGACCCTTAGCGCCCTTATTATACACCTTCATCGGAAAGAAGTAAAGCATGAAAAGACTTATTTCGCCGTCCGGCATCGGCAAAACGTTCGCCTCAATGCACGAAAATATAAACGCAGGTTGCCGAATTTGTTCGTTTTTCCCATCTGTTTGGCAAAATCTGTCAGAAAACGGCAGGAAAGTTTATCGGGTCATCTTTTTAATAAGCTGTCTTTCTTGACAAAGTCCTGTTTATTCCTTTATAATTGGCGCGTAAACATGGCGATGACGGGAAGAAGCCGGAGCCGATGAACGCTTGAAGCGAGCGCGGGAGGGTGCAAGCCGCGCAGCAGCTCGTCCGGCGGGACAGCCCTGAGCCGTCCGCATGAAAATGCGGCGTATTTCTGCGTTAAAGATGGAAAGTGGCGCAGCCTTCGGGTCTGCGCAAGCTGGGTGGCACCGCGAAGCTCGCTTCGTCCCATGCGGCAGGAAAGACGCATCTGCGTTTTTCCGGCGTGGGGCTGTTTTTTTAAAACGGCCATTCAAGGCTTGACCGCTGTATCAAAAGGGAGGAAAAAGGAATGCTGACGCAGGCGCCCAAAGGCACCCGTGATATGCTGCCCGCCGATGCGTATCAGTGGCAGTATGTGGAGGAGAAAATGCGTGCGCTGGCCGCGCTGTGGGGTTATCGGGAGATACGCACGCCCGTGTTTGAACACACCGAGCTGTTCCTGCGCGGTGTCGGCGGCACGACCGACATCGTTCAAAAGGAAATGTACACCTTTAAGGACAAGGGAGAGCGCTCCGTCACCCTGAAGCCTGAGGGGACGGCGGGCGCCGTCCGCGCCTTCATTGAAGGCCGTCTGTACGCAGACGCTCTGCCCTGCAAGGCGTACTATCTGAACGCGCCGATTTTTCGCTATGAAAATCCGCAGGCGGGGCGTTTGCGGGAGCATCATCAGTTCGGCATGGAGTGCTTTGGCGGCAAAGAGCCGACCGTGGAGGCAGAGCTTATCAGCGCGCTGATGACGCTGCTCACCGATTTGGGGCTGAAAAACCTGACCGTCCACTTAAACTCCATCGGGTGTGGGGAATGCCGTCCGAAGTACCACGAAGCGCTGAAAAATTATCTGGGCGAGCGCATTCATGATATGTGCCCGACCTGTCGGGAGCGCTTTGAAAAAAATCCCCTGCGCATTCTGGACTGCAAGGAAGAAAAGTGCAAGGCGATTGTGCGGGACGCGCCCTCCATTCTTGACTGCTTATGCGACGAATGCCGCGAACATTTCCGCCGTTTGCAGTCTCTCCTGACCGCGCAGGGCATTCCCTTCGCCGTTGACCCGCACATTGTGCGCGGTCTGGATTATTACACCAAGACCGTGTTTGAGATTATCATGCAGTCCGGCCGCGAAGGGCTGGCGCTCTGCGGCGGCGGGCGGTACGACAATTTGGTCGAGGAGCTTGGCGGTCCCGCGACCCCTGCCGCGGGCTTCGGTATCGGCCTGGAGCGCATCCTCATGGAGCTGAGAAGCCAAAATCTTCTGCCTGCCGCGCCGTCCGTAACGGATGTTTACGTTGCGAATTTAGGCGCGGACATGGCCGAAAAAGCCTTTGTGCTGACGCAGAAGCTCCGCGCAGCAGGCATAAAAGCGGACTGCGACCTTGCCGGACGCAGCCTCAAGGCGCAGTTCAAGTATGCGGACAAGCTCGGCGTGAGGCTGGTCGTCATTGTCGGCGGCGATGAATACGAGCGCGGCACGGTCAAAACGCGCAATATGGCCACCCGCGAGGAATGCGAGCTCCCTATCGCCGATGCCGCAGAAGGAATTTCAAAGCTGTTATGATTTTTGCGCAGGAGGCTTTTTCAAAAAACCTCTCATCCGCAATTCGCAATGCGATACGAAAGGAAGTATGCCATCATGGAACGCACGCTCATCGCCGATTTGAAGCACGGCGAAGTCAACAAGGTACAGGGGTTTGTCGAGAACATCCGCAACAAGCGGACGATGGCGTTTCTGGTTTTGCGCGACCACACCGGCCGTCTCCAGCTCACGATTGAAAAAGAAAAAAATCCGGAAATCGCCGCACTGGTGGATCTGCTTACCGTGGAATCCGTCATTACGGCGGAGGGCATGACAGTCGAAAACAGCTTTGTGAAGATGGGCGGCATTGAAATGCTGCCCGAAAAGATGCAGATAGAGTCTGTCGCCGAGCCGCTGCCCATCTCCAAGGATGCCGCCATTGACAGCCGCTTGGACTATCGCTGGGTCGATTTGCGCAGCGACAGGAACACCCTGATTTTCAAGGCGCAGACCGAGCTTGTCGGCGCGATGCGTTCCTTCCTTTTGGATAACGGCTTTATGGAAATTCACACGCCGAAGCTGATCGGCGCGGCAAGCGAATCCGGCGCGGACGTTTTCGAGGTCAAGTATTTTGACCGCAAGGCGTATCTGGCGCAGAGCCCGCAGTTCTATAAGCAGATGGCGATGGCCGCCGGCTTCGACCGCATTTTTGAGGTCGGCCCCGTGTTCCGCGCCGAAAAGTCCTACACCAACAAGCACACAACCGAGTTCACCGGCTTTGACCTTGAAATGAGCGCCATCGATTCCTTCCGCGATGTCATGACCATGGAGGCCGAGCTGCTCCGATACGCGCTCAAACAGGTGAAGGACAAGTACGGCGACCAAATCAAGGAGCTGTACGGCCTTGAAACCGTTGTGCCGTCCCTGCCCTTCCCTGAGATGAAGCTGTGCGACGTCTATCGGGAATTGGAGGAGCGCTACGGCTATGCCTGCCCCGACAGTGAAAAGAACGACCTGACCACCGAGGCGGAGCATCTCTGCGCCAAGCTGTCGATGGACAAATTCGGCCATGAATTTCTGTTCGTCACGGACTACGGTCCCGAAAAACGCGCCTTCTATCATATGCGTGACGAGAACGGTATGCCGCAGGGCTACGACCTTATCTGGCGCGGCACGGAAATCACCACCGGCGCGCAGCGTGAGCACCGCTATGACCGTCTCCTCGCACAGGCCGAGGAAAAGGGGCTGGGCGAGGACGTCAAGTTCTACCTTGAATTCTTCCGCTACGGCTGCCCGCCGCACGGCGGCTTCGGGCTGGGCGTTGACCGCCTGACCATGCTGCTGCTGGGCATCAGCATCAAGGAAGTCATGTTCCTGTTCAGAGGGCCGAATCGTCTGACGCCCTGACGGATATTTTGACAAAATAAATTCCGCATTTTGACGGATTTTGAATTTGAAGAAGTGCCAAAACTTTTTGACACTCCGCATATTATTTGATATACTATCATATGAACCTGTAAAGGAGGTGCTCTGATTATGCCCGCCACCAAGAAGGACAATCTTCCCGTGAATGCGGATGTCGATTTGCAAAACGGCGGTACCATCACCTATGCGAACGAGGTCATCGCAATTATCGCAGGCGTGGCCGCGAACGAGGTCGATGGGCTCGCCGGCATGTGCACCAGCGGAGGCATCAGCGATATCATCGGCCGCAACCGCAACATCACCCGCGGTGTGCGCGTAGAAATCGGCACAGAAGAAGCGTCTGTGGATATTTATGCCATCATCGAATACGGCCAGCCCATTCAGAAGGTCGCGTCCGAGGTGCAGGAGAATGTCCGCAAGGCCATCGAGACCATGACCGGCCTTCATGTCGTGCGCGTGGATGTTCATGTGCAGGGCGTGAGCTTCGAAAAGGAAAAGAAGGCGACAAAGGCCGGTCTGGAGGCCGCGCACACCGCCGTCCTCGAAGCGCCGAATGCGGCCAAGGCCGAGAAGACGGAGGAAGCTCCTGCCGAAACCCCGAAGGCGGAGGATGCGGACAAGCCCGCCGAAGCGCCAAAGGCGGAAGACGAAGAAGCGCCCGCCGGGGAAGCGCCGAAGGACGGCGAGCCTGCCGAGGAAGCCGGCAAGGCTGCCGAAATCGTTGAAGACACGGCAGAGGAAGCGGCCGCGTCCGATGCGTCCGAGCCGGAAAACGCGACCGTGGCCGAAGAAATCGCCGCCGAGGAAGCCGAAAACGAAGCGGAGGAACAGTAAAACGCCGCTTTGAACCGCTGAATCACAGGTATCGTGTAACCGCTTAATAATGATAAAGGAGGCCGTCATGAAGCTGAAATTAAAGGATCGTCTGCTGCTGCTTTTATGTGCGCTGTTCGTTCTGGCAGTCGGCATCGGGCTGGTTTTGCTGAGCTTCCGTCAGCCAAGCATGCTGGCGGACAGCGTGAGCGGGAGCTTCTTTTCATGGGCGCGGCTGGGCATGATCGCCATCGGCGTGGTGCTTGTGCTGTGCGCCATCTACTTTTTCCTGCTGCCGTCCAAGCTGCGGGACAACCGCAAAGGCTTTGTCGTGCAGCAGACGGACAACGGCGAACTGCGTATTGCAATCAAGGCCATTGAAAACCTTGTCAAAAAATGCGTGGATATGCACGAGGAAATGCGCCTGTCCGCCATGACCATCCAAACTGCGCGGGACGGCGTGACCATTGACCTGCGCATTTCGTTGGCAAACAACATTTCCATCCCGCTGGCGGTCGCCTCCCTGCAAAAGCAGATTCGTCAGTACTTGGCGGTGTCCTCCGGCATTGAGGTGCGCGAAGTGCGCGTATCGGTCGAGACAACGGAAACAGGCATCGGCGATTCGCCCTATCTGGTCGAAAAGCAGGCCGCGCCCGCCGTCAAGGAGAAAAAGGACAAGAAGCCCCTGCATCAGCGGATTTTCGGTCACGAGGAGACCGCCGCCAACATGCCGGAGGCGCCCGTCAGCGTTCCCGAAACGCCCGCGCCTTCCAAGGATGCGGAAACAGCGGAGGAAAAGCTGGCAAAGGAAGAGGATCATATTTCCGAGGGGCTGTTCAGCGAGTTCCCCGAAGAGCCTGCCGAGCCGGTGGCCGAGGTGCAGGAAACTGCCGAGGAAACGAAAGAGACGCAGCCCGCCGAAGAGAACGCGGCCGCTGAAGAGGTGTCTGAGCAATGAGTGAAAAGAAACCGGATTTGAAAGAAGCGCTGCGGAGCAGCCTGACCATCGGTACGCCGGAGTGCGCCGCGCTGATGGGCGTGGCGGGCCTGGTGCTGGGCATTTTGTTCCTGCTGTTAGGCTTTTGGAAGACGCTGTTGGTCATCGCCATTATGCTGCTGGGCGTGTTTATCGGCGGCGTGAAGGACAAAAAGACGTTTGCGGCGAACATCGTCAACAAGCTCTTCCCGCAGCGCAGCAATAATTTCCCCGGCAGCGAACAGGCCGGCCGCGAAAAGACCGTCTATCCTCCCGAATATTCCCCCGAAACCGAGGACGAAAAGAAGGATACCGAGAATTGAGGCTGTGCCGGAAGCCTTTCCCTGGTCAAAAAGGGAAGGGTGTCCGTGTCTTTTAAGACTGATTCGCAAAATATACGGCCGCAGCGAAGGAAAGCGCATTTGTGTGCCGCCGTATAACAGGAGTTGGGGAAAATGGCTCGAAGAAGCGCACGCGCTGCCGCCGTGCAGATGGTTTATGAAAATATGCTCGGCGGGGACGGCGGCGAGGAAACGCTCCGCGAACTGATTGAGTTTACCCCCGAAGGGAACGATCAGGCGTTTATTGACAGCATTGTGAACGGTGTTCATGAAAAGGCCGCCGAGCTGGATGAAACGATTTCCGCCCTGCTGGTCGGCTGGACGCTGGAGCGCGTTTCGCGGGTGGATTTAAGCATCCTGCGCGCTGCGGTTTATGAGCTGACCTACATCAAGGATTCACCCGAAAGCGTTGTTTGCAGTGAGGCAGTGGCGCTTGCCAACCGTTTTTCCACGGAAAACAGCGGACGCTTTGTCAACGGCGTCTTGGGCGCTCTTCTGCGCGGCGGGGAAAAATCCAAAGAGGACGCACAGGCATGATCGCGCTGGGGATTGATACAAGCTGCTACACCACCTCCGTTGCGTTCGCCCGTTCGGGCGGCGCTTTCGAGGGCAGGCGGCAGCTTTTGCCCGTTCAGCGCGGAGAACGCGGCCTTCGCCAGAGCGAGGCCGTTTTTGCGCATATGAAGCAGCTTCCGCCGCTTTTGGAGGAGCTTCTTCATCTGACGGATGAGCCAATCGGCGCTGTCTGCGTATCCGCCTCCCCCGTGGACGGCGATGCTTCCTATATGCCCGTTTTTTCTGTCGGGCTGGGCACTGCGCGTTCTCTTTCCGCGGCGCTTCGTGTGCCTCTTTTCAAAACGACGCATCAGCGCGGACATTTACGCGCTGCGCGGGTGGATTCGGGTCTTCGGAGCGAACGGTATCTGGCGCTGCATCTGTCCGGCGGCACAACGGATGTGCTGCACGTTGCCGGCGATGTCTTAACGCCGCTGGCGGGCAGCGCAGACCTGCACGCAGGGCAGCTGGTCGACCGCGTTGGGGTTCGTCTGGGGCTTTCCTTTCCGGCAGGGCCGGAATTGGAGCGCCTGGCGGCAGGGCATCGGGACAGGGCGCTGGTTCCCGTCTCGATGGACGGTCTCTCCTGCCATTTATCGGGCGCAGAGGCTGCCCTGATGCGGCTGATTAACGAGGGGCGTTTGTCCGGCGGCGAGATAGCCGCAGAGGTTTACAGCGTGCTTTGCCGCTCCGTCCTGCGCCTTTTATGCGCGGCGGCGGACGCAACGGGCGAAAAGAACGTGCTGCTGGCCGGCGGGGTCATCTCCTCGGCGCGGCTGAGACAAATGCTGACGGAGCGAAACGAAAAACGCCGGCTGGGGCTTTTCCTGCATTTCGGGCGGCCTGAACTGTCCGGCGATAACGCCGTGGGCGTGGCGCTGCTCGGCGCAGAAAGGATGGCAGGAGCATGGCAGTGATTTTAGACGGAAAAGCGATGGCGCAGCAGGTCATGAACGAGATGCTTGTCCGTGTGGATGCGCTGAAGGCACGGCGCATCACACCCGGTCTGGCCGTCATTCTGGTGGGCGATGACCCTGCCAGCCAGACCTATGTGCGCTCCAAGTCAAAGGCGTGTGAAACTTTAGGCATTTTTTCACGCACCGTGCTTTTGCCGAAGGAAGCGACACAGGAAGAGCTTGAGGAGCAGCTCCGTCTGCTCAATGCGGACGACAAAATTGACGGCATTTTATTGCAGCTCCCCCTGCCCAAGCACCTGAACGAGGCGGCTGCTCTTCAGATGATTCGCCCCGACAAGGACGCGGACGGCTTCCACCTGATGAATGCGGGACGGCTCCTGACGGGCGTTTCCGGCGTTCAGCCCTGCACGCCGGCGGGCATTCTCTATATGCTGAAGTCGGGCGGCGTTCCGCTGTCGGGAAAACACGCCGTGGTCATCGGCCGCTCCAACATCGTCGGCAAGCCGACCGCGCTTTTGCTCCTTTACGAAAACTGCACCGTGACCGTCTGCCACAGCCGCACGGAAAATCTGCCCGCCATTACCGGGCAGGCGGACATCCTTGTTTCCGCTGTCGGCAAGCCGCGCTTTGTCACCGCCGACATGGTGAAGGAGGGCGCGGCCGTCGTTGATGTCGGCATCAACCGTGTAAACGGAAAAATCGTCGGCGACGTGGACTTTGACGCGGTATCCGAAAAAGCCGGCTTCATCACGCCCGTGCCCGGCGGCGTCGGGAAAATGACCATTGCCATGCTGATGCGAAACACCGTCGGCTTAGCCGAGGCGCGGCTGTGAGCTGGCGGCTGACGGTCACGGACCTGAACGATTATGTGCGCCGTTCCCTGGCGGGTGACCCCATTTTGCAGGATATCGAGCTGCGGGGCGAAATCAGCAATTTCAAATGCCACGTGACCGGGCACTACTACTTTTCACTCAAGGACGAGCAGAGCCGCATTCAATGCGTGATGTTCCGGCAAAGCACCGTTTCCATGTCCTTCCGGCCGGAGGACGGGATGCGCGTGGTGCTGCGCGGCAGCGTCTCCGTCTATGTTGCCTCCGGCACCTACCAGTTCTATGCCGTCCGCATGACGCAGGAGGGCATAGGCGAGCTGCATTTGCGGTTTGAAGCGCTCAAAAAAAGGCTGCTGGCCGAAGGGCTCTTCGACGCCTCCAAGAAGCGCCCGCTTCCCCTGCTCCCGCGCATGGTCGGCATCGTGACGGCGCGGACGGGCGCTGTCATCCATGATATTGCGCGGGTCTCCGGACGGCGCAACCCTGCTGTTCAGCTCCTTCTTCGTCCCGCCAAGGTGCAGGGCGACGGTGCGGCGGAGGATGTCGCGCAGGGCATCCGCGACCTTGCGCAAATACCCGATGTCGATGTCATCATCATCGGGCGCGGCGGCGGCTCCATCGAGGATTTATGGGCGTTCAATGAGGAAATCGTCGTCCGCGCCGTTGCCGCCTGTCCCGTGCCAATCATTTCCGCCGTCGGACACGAGGTGGACGTCACCCTGTCCGATTTTGCCGCCGACGTGCGGGCGGCCACGCCCAGCGCCGCGGCAGAGCTGGCGGTGCAGGAGCGCTCGGCGCTTCAAAACACCATAGGCGAAATGGAGGCGCGGGTGTTCAAGTCAGCCTATGATGCGGCCGTCACGCGCCGCGCCGCGCTGAATGCGCTGGAAAAAAGGCTGGCACTGTGTCATCCGCTGGCGCTGCTGCAAAAAATGAAGGCGGCCGACGAGCTGTGCATGAAACGTCTGGACGCGGCGATGGACAAGGCGCTGTCCGCGCTCAGGGCGCGGGTGCCGGCTCTGTATGACCGCTTGCAGGCGCTCGGCCCTGCTGCTGTGCTGGAACGCGGCTATTCCGTGGTGCTGGCGGGCGGCGAGGCGGTCACGAGCATCGGCGGGGTACGGCCCGACATGACCCTGCTTTTGAAGGACGGCCGCGTGCGCGTCCATACCCTGTCCGCAGAAAGGGGCGATCCGTTTGAGCGGAAACATGACGTTTGAAGAAAAGCTCAGCGCGCTGGAAGCGCTGGTCAGCCAAATGGAGGACGGCGGCATGACCCTGCAGCAGTCCCTGGAAAGCTACGAGCGGGGCATTGCCCTGTCGCGGGAGCTGAGCGCCGAATTGGACGCCGCTGAAAAGAAAATGCTGGAATTAAAGGGCGGGCGTCCTGAGCCGATGGAGGACGCGCCATGAACGAGCGGATGAACGCCTATCGCGCAGCCGTGGAGGACGCATTGAAAGCCTGCGTACCGGACGGTGTGCCGGAGCCCTTGCGCGGCGCGATGCGCTATTCCCTGCTGGCGGGAGGCAAACGTCTGCGCCCCGTGATGCTCTTGGCGGCGCACGAGCTGCTTGCGCCCTATGACGATGAGGCGATCCGTTTTGCCGTGTCCCTTGAAATGATTCACACCTATTCCCTGATTCACGATGACCTGCCCGCAATGGACAATGACACCCTGCGGCGCGGCAGACCGACCAGCCATGTCGTCTACGGCGAGGCCGTGGCGATTTTGGCAGGCGATGCCCTGCAAAGTCTGGCGTTTGAAACAATGCTTGCCTCCGATCACCCCAAGGCGCTTCAGGCCATGCGCGTCATCGCACGGAGAGGGGGCGTTCTGGGGATGATTGCCGGACAGGCCCTGGACGTCACCCGCGAAGGCGAAACGCCGACGCCGGAGCTGGTGAGCGCCATCCATGCCAAAAAAACAGCCTGTCTGCTGACAGCGCCCGTGGATGCCGGGCTGATTTTGGCGGGCGCAGACGAGGCGCAGTGCGCCGCCGGCCGCGCCTACGGAGAAAAAATGGGCGTTGCCTTCCAAATCATGGATGATTTGCTGGATGTCATCGGCGATGCGGCGGCGCTTGGCAAGCACACGGGTAAGGATGCGGCGGAGGGCAAGCTGACTTGGCCCGCACTCTGCGGCATTGACCAATCCCGCGCAGATGCGGAGCGGCTCACCGAGGAGGCGTGCAGTGCCCTGTCGCCATTCGGAAAAAAGGCGGAATTTTTGCAGACCCTTGCGCGGGATGCCCTTGCGCGTGTACAATGACAGGGCATCGCCCGGCCATTCTGCAGGCCGCTTCATCTGTGTGTTGCGGCCTGAGCAATAAGTGATTAAGGAGACGAGAAAGTCTTGAATCCGTCAACGATTCTTGAAAACCGCGTGCTGGTCGCCTGTGCCTTAAGCTGGCTGGTGGCGCAGTTCCTCAAATTTCTGATTTCATGGATGATTGAAAAAAAGATGGACTGGCACCGCTGTTTCGGCATGGGCGGCATGCCCAGTTCTCATTCGGCATTTGTACTTTCCCTGGCGCTCGGCACGGGGCTTCAGGAGGGCTTCGGCACGACCATGTTTGCCATCACCTTTGCGCTGATGGTCATCGTCATCTATGATGCGATGGGTGTGCGTTATGAGACAGGGCGGCAGGGCAAGGTCATCAACCAAATCCTGCGCGAGCTGTTCATGGAGGGCAAGCCGCTGACGGACGAAAAGCTCAAGGAGCTGGTCGGTCATTCCCCCTTGGAGGTGCTCGGCGGCGTGCTGGTCGGCTTGGTGATGACGCTCATTGTGTTTGCATAAATCTTTGCATTATGTAAGGAGGCTTGATTTTCAATGATGGATCAGTTTATGGAAGAAGTGGCAACGAAACGGAACACCACCGGTCAGTCCATTCTGCTGGGGCTTGCGTGGGTTGTCATGTTTTTAAGCGCCCTGATTGCCGTTATACAGCTTCAGGGGCTGATTTATGTGTATTCGCAGTACGGCTTTGGGCTGGAGCTGCTTTTGTCGGTCGTGGAAATGCTGCTCTTCGGCGGCGTGGCCGTGCTGCTTTGGCTTAAAAAGGACACCATCCGCACGGAGTACGAATACACCTTCACCAACGGGGTCATGGACTTTGCGCAGGTCTTCAACAACAAAAAGCGCAAGAATCTGGGCACCATGACGCTTAAAAACATCACCGCCTGCGGCAAGGTCGCCTCCGGCTCCTTCAACCGCTACATCACTACCGCCAATGTCAAGCGCAATAACTGGTTCGTCAACCGCGATGCCGACCTGTTCTATTTCTACTTCGAAAAGGACGGCAGCAAGCGCATCATCATTATCGAGCCGAGCGAGGAAATGGTCACGATGATTCGCCGCTGCCTGCCCCAAGGCATTTATCAGGTCAACTGACGCAATGATGCTAAGAGCCGATTATGCATCTCTTTCATCACTGTTCGGCTGAAGAAAGCGCCGCATATCAAAAGCTCCGTTGCCGCATTGAAACAACGGAGCTTTTTGATATGATTCAGCTTATGCGACTTCGTAGAAGCGAACATCAGGGGCGGCAGCCCAAGTCGGCTTGAGTCCGACAAAGACATCTTTTTTGAACATAGCGGTTTCAAGATAAGCCTTTGCGTGCTCCAGGCTGTCAAAGCCGTGGATGACCTGAACATCCTCATCACGGATGAGCAGTTCCTTCGTCAGTGCGCCTTCGATATTGTCGAGGAACGGCTGACGATAGTCGGTGTAGACCTTCGCAGCGGCGGGTCGGTTTTCCGGATTGATGACCATTGTGATTTCAAGATACGCTTTCACTTGCATTGCGAATACCTCCGAGTATTTTATATTTGGATTTGCATTTCCTGAATGCAAGAACAGTATACCGCGCTTGCTTAACAAGCGAAAGATATAAAGAAGTTTATTAGCTGCTTATAAATTGAATAGTGACTATATTTTTAAAAGCATATGTGCTATAATAAGAGCAGAAAACCCGGAGGTGCTGAAAGTGTATCAGAAGAAATCGGAAGCGGACATCAGGTGTCCGCTGGAATACGGGCTTGAATTGTTCGGAGGAAAATGGAAATCCCGCGTGATCTGCGTGCTGAATGAAAAGGGCACGTTGCGGTACAGCAGCATTCGCAAGGAAATGCTGAATATCACGGATGCCGTGCTTGCCGCCACATTGAAGGAGCTTATCAATGACGGTCTTGTTGCCCGCAAGCAGTACGATGAAATACCGCCGCGAGTGGAGTATTCTTTGACGGATAAGGGATTATCCGTTGTTCCGATTCTTCAAAACATCTGTAAATGGGCGGGCATTTTTCAAAAAGAAAGCAGCGACAACATGATGACGCAGTGTCAAAAATGCGATTACAACCGTTATGCAGCGCAAAATGCAGGCGGTTAATCAGGGCATCACCGCATACTTCGTGCCATATCTTTTGCTATGCCGTCTTACAGAAGTGCTTCGTTATCGCGCCTCGGCGAAATCCGATGCCTTTTTGTTTGTCATTCCGTATTGTCCAGATGATGAAAAGCATGATATAATAGCCGCAGAAAATGATGAGGTGACGCACCCATGGTCGTTTTGCATTTGGGACGCGCCGGCCGGCTTTGGGACAAGGCGGCAGAGCTGGCGGAGCAGGCGAAAAAAAGCGGTGTGCGGACGCTGATGCTCGTTCCGCAGCATGATACTTTGCAGGCCGAACGCGACCTCATGGAGGCGCTGCGCGTTCCCGGCTTTTTTGACTTGGATGTCCTGTCGCCGGGGCGGCTGATGCAGCGGGTGTTTGCGCAGGTCGGCGAGGATGCGCGGGTGCGCATTGATGCCCGCGGCAAGGCGATGGCCGTTGCCGGCGCGCTGCTTCGCTGCAAAGCCGGGCTTTCCTATTACGAAAGCGCGGCGGACAGGCAGGGCTTTGCGGACAGGATGGGGGCGCTTATCGCCGATTTCAAGCGGGCGCTCATCACGCCGGAAAATCTTCGAGCCTATGCGGACGGTCTGCCGGAGGGTGCGCAGAAGGAAAAGATTTCCGATTTGGCGCTGATTTACGAGACCTACGCCTCCATGCTTACCGACAAATTTGTGGACGGCGAGGATGTGCAGGATGTGCTGAATGCGCGGGTGCGGGAGGCAGAGCTGATGCGCGGCACGCGCCTCTTGGTGTACGGCTTCGATGTATTGACCGGTCAGATGGCGCGGCTTCTGGGCGCCTGCGCTGATATTGTTGAATCGCTCCACGTCTTTTTATATGACGACCCCGCTGACGAGGCATTTTCGCCCGTGACGGAGAGTGTCGAGCGCTTTGAAGCCCTGCTTCACGCAGCCGATATCCCCCTGAAACGCGAAATGCATCGCGGGGTGCTGAATGCGCCGCCTGATATTCAGGCGCTGGAAAAGGGACTGCTGTGCGCCGGACCGGCACCGTATACGGGCACAACCGCCGCCGTGCGCCTCTATGCCGCGCCGACACCGTTTGCCGAGGCGCACTTTGTCGCCCGTGAAATGCTGCTGAAAAATCAGGCAGGTATTCCGTTTTCCGCCATGCAAGTGCTTTGCTGCAGTGAGGAGCGCTATTTTTCGACCTTGGACGCGGTGTTGACGAGCTATCGAATCCCGCATTATCTGGCGCGGAAGGTCTGTGCTGCGCGGCTGGGTGCGGCGGCTTTCCTGCTGTCGGCGCTCCGTGCCGCTGCCTCCGATTTCCGCTCAGAAGACGTTCTGGCAGCCGTGCGGACGGGCTATCTCCCGCTCACCGAGGACGAATGCTTCCGCATGGAGAATTACATTTTAGCCTACGGCATCCGCTTTTCCCTCTTCACCCGTCCCTTCACCCGCGGCGGCAGCGAGGGCGAAGCGCTGGAGGAAGCACGGGAACGCATGATGGCGCCGCTCATTCTGCTTCGGGACGAGCTGAAGAATGCCCAAAATGCGGATGAGGCGCTGGACGCCATGATGCATCTGCTGACGGACACGGGCGCCTATGCGCATCTGCAAAGGGATGCGGACGCCTTGGAGCAAAATCATCTGAGTACCGAGGCGGCGCAGCTTCGGCAGGTGTGGAAAACGCTGATGGAGCTGCTGGACCAGATGCACGAGCTGCTGTCCGGCGCGGAGCTGACAGGCAGCGTGGCCGCCGATTGGCTGGAGGCGGGGCTGGAGCAGACCGAACTGTCCGCCCTGCCGCAGGACGCGGGCAGCGCAGTATGCGGCTTGGTGGGCAATGTGGCGCTGACCCACCCCAGGGTCGTGTTCATCATGGGACTGAACGACGGCGCTTTTTCCGTCTCCGATAACGGGCTTTTGAGCGCAGACGAGGTGCAGGATGTGCAGCAGGCGATGAAGACCTACCTGTCCTTAGACGCGGACGGGCGCGAGCTTTTGTCCCGCTTGGATATATATAAGGCATTCGCGTCGCCCTCTCAGGCGCTGTACATCAGCCATGCGCAGGCCTTGCAGGACGGCACGGCGCTCCGTCCCCATATGCTGCTTCGGCAGGTGCGGCTCTGTCTGCCCGCGCTGATTGAGGAGGGCGGCGTGACGGCCGCACAAGGGCCAAGCCTTCCGCTTTCTAAGAACGCGGCGCTGGAGGGGCTGGGCGCATATTTAAGATTCGGCGATTTGCCGGATATGTGGCGCGGCGCATGGCACTATCTGTGCGAGCATGATAAGCAGAGCGCACGGGCGCTGCTGCTGGCGTTTGAGCCGCCGAAGCCAAGCGCTCCGCTGCCCGCCAATGTGACGCACCGACTTTTCTTGGAGCGTATCCTGAGCATCAACCGCTTGGAAACCTACGCTGTCTGTCCGTTCAAACACTTTGTCCGCTATGGTCTGAAGCCCGTGGAGCGCAGGGACTGGGCTGTGCGTCCGCAGGACACCGGCTCGTTCTACCATGCGGCGCTGGAGGGCTTCACGAGCCTCCTGCCGTCCGTTCCCGAATGGCCGGGCATCAGCAAAAAGACCTGCGATGCACTGATAGACAAGGCCGCTCAGCCCGTCATGGAGCAGCTTTTGGGCGACCGCATGAAGGATTCCGCACGGGTGAGGCGGGCGGGCGACCGCTATCGGCGTCTGCTTCGCCGTGTCGCATGGACATTCACGCTGACCGCCCGCCAAAGCGCGTTCCGCCCGACCGATGCCGAGGTGCGCTTCGGCTTTGATGACGGCGCTTTGCCGCCCGTCCGTCTGCGGCTTTCGGACGGTTCTCAGGTATTGGTGCGCGGCATCATCGACCGTATTGACCGCTATGAGGACGATGCGGGCGTTTATCTTCGCGTGGTGGATTATAAATCGGCGGACACGTCACTGTCGCCTCAGCGCGTGTTTTACGGGACACAGCTTCAGCTCCTCATGTACCTTTTGGCGGCGCTTCAGGGAGAGCCCGGCGCGCTGCCTGCGGGCGCGTTCTATTTTCATCTGGCCGACCCGCTGCTGCCCGACCCCCGCCAACAGACGGACATTGAACAAAAGCTGGCTCAGGCGCTGTCCCTGACAGGCGTGACCCTGCGGGATGTGAGCATCATCCGCCTGATGGATTCGGGCGACCCGCCCCTGTCCATGCAAAAGCTCCTGACCAAGAACGGCGAATTTGCGAAAAACAAGCAGTTGGCCACCCTGGAGCAAATGCGCGGGCTGATTTTACACGCAAAAAAAACGGCGGTCACGCTGGCGGAAAGCATTGCATCCGGCAACACCGCTGCCTCTCCCCTGGAGACCGCGCCGGAGGATTCGCCCTGCCGCACCTGCGACTACCGCAGCATTTGCCGCCGTGATGCCTTCCTCGGCTGCGTCACCCCCCGCGCCTGCGAAAAAATGAGCTTTGACGAGCTGCTGGAAGCGGTATCAGGAGCAGCCGAACGCGAAGATCAAAGCGGATCGATCGGCGCACGAGAAAAAGTCCATCAAAAGGAAGAATGATGACGACGCCGGTACGCCGTCCGCACCGGCAAAGCAGAAGTCACGCCCGGCAATGTACACGACAGCGCTGCCTTGGACACGGTATTTGAACGCCTGACGGAGCATTATCCCGAAGTACAAGCTATGCATCACCACCTTTCATATAGGACAACAGCCACGGTTTCCCGTGGCTGTGTGCTCTTCTGATGTTCAGATTGTCTTTCGGATATAGTAAGTCGACCGTCCGCCGCCGCGCTTTTCGATTTCGCCGCTGGCGCAGAGCGCTCTCAAATGGTGTTCCACCGACGTGGCGCTCATGGACGTGACAAGCTCTGCAATCTCGGCTTTCGTAAACCTGCCGATTCTGGTTTTTACAGCGTTTCGAACAGTTTCAAGCGGAGAATCAGAGACAAGTTCCGTCCGTTCCTCAAAATCTCGGTATGCTGCAATGATTGTTCCAAGCAAATACTTGATAAACGCCGCAGGCTCGTCTTTACCCTCCTGCCAGCCAGTCTGTGAGGCTTCCAGCGAAATTTGTCTCTTTCTCACGCTGCCAAAGAGCGATGCATTTTGCTGACGATTGCTTGTTCGTTCATCTGCTTTTCTTCCTTTATCTCT
>CAVDRM010000015.1:0-51312 GCA_963611355.1 Anaerovibrio sp. | reverse complement strand
CGACCCGGAAGGGGCTCGAACCCTCGACCTCCAGCGTGACAGGCTGGCATTCTAAACCAACTGAACTACCGGGCCATTTCGATGCTTCCGCACTTCTTAAAAAGAAGGATGGTGGGAACAACAGGGCTCGAACCTGTGACCCTCTGCTTGTAAGGCAGATGCTCTCCCAGCTGAGCTATGCTCCCCCGCCACACGCCGCGTTCGGCACGAGGTATATTGTACGACATTTTCCGATGCTTGTCAATATCAAATTCAAAATCTTTTGGACAAAACCGCAAAGGCGGATTGTTTGAAGGAATCGGCTGCCGCTGCGCTCGAAACCGCGTTAAATCTTTGCGTTTTTCTGTATGCCTTTTGCAAAGGTCTGTGTTCGGTGGGCGGCTATTGCCCCATGAGCCTGCACCAACCTGCGTTGTAAAAATCAAGCAGCTTATTCAGGCGGCGCTCGGCATCGGGCAAAGGCATATCATGCACCATCATTTCAAAATAGGCGTTGATGAGGCCGGCGACCAGGACATGCTCCAGGCTCTTGTCAATGTCCGGCACGGGTTGCCCGAGCCGCGACAAGGTTATATAATACTCGTGGGTCGCTTCGATTTCCAGTTCGATAAGTTCTTCCTTCATATGGGCATACTGCGTTCCCTCGGCGCAGAGAAGCAGCAGGCGAAGCTCCTCAGGATGCGCATACATATAGCCAAGCAGCTTCTGCATACAGGCGCTGCTGAATGTGCCGAGCTTTTTCCGCTGCTCCTTCATGGGCAAATTTTTAAACGCGGACAGGGTGTCCTTAAACTGCGTTACGATATACTGATAAGCATCCTGCACGAACGACTGAAACAGCGCTTTCTTACTGCTGTAATAACCGTACAGCGCGCCTGTGGTGACGCCCGCCGCCTGCACAATGCTGCGCAGGGAAGCATGCTGAAAGCCCTTTTCCAGAAATTCCGCCTTGGCCGCCGCTAAAATCCTCGCCTGTGTGTCCCTCGCCTGCCTGCCCATGCCAGCCCCTCCGTAACAGCCTTATAGAACGGTTTTATATTGTATCCTCAGCGCCCGAAATGTCAAGCGTCCATGAAATCCATTGTGTGTTTTCAGTCTTTTATTAATGAAGCGGAACAGCCCTTGAAAAAACACAAGAGCGTGTTATAATATCTTCAAGCTGCTGAAGGGCAGCTTTTCAACGGGAAAACGGTTAGAAGAAACTAACCGAGAAAGCACCGCAGAAAGGCAGGTTTTCATCGTGAGCTTTCTATCTTTTGTTTTACGAATCGGCTATCGGCTCTCCGGCATGAAGAAAATATTCGCGCTGCCGCAGGACGAAATGCTGAAAATCATCCGTAAAATGAACGAAAAGCGCGGCTTTCTGATGCCCAAGGACAAGAAGCTGCACTATGAAAAGCGCATGATTTTTGAAAAATATCCTTGTTTGGTGGTGCGAAAGCGGGAAACGCCGTCCGAGCAGGCCGTGCTGTTTTTCTTCGGCGGCGGCATGATGTTAGGACCGGACAAGGGTGATTTTTCCGTCCTCAAAAAGCTCTGCAGGGAGACGGAGCGCGATATCTGGTTTCCCTGCTACCCGCTCTGCACGGAGCATTGCATCACGGAGACCTACGATATGGCCTTTGAATGCTATCGGCAGATGATTGGGCTGTACGGCGGCGGGAATGTCAGCACATCAGGCTTTTCCTCCGGCGGCGCGCTGGCGCTGGGCATAGCGGCGCATAACAGCGCGTTGGGAATGCCCCTGCCGCAGCCCAAGCACATTGTGGCGGTCTCGCCCGGCGAATGTCCGTGGAACGAGGCCGAGCATGCCCGCATGAAGGCGCTGAATGCGTCCGATGTGGGCATCGATTATGCGTTCATGGCAGCCGTGGGCGATTTCATGCGGCACGGCCGACAGGATGTGCCGGACTATATGCTCTCCGGCTCTCGCGGCGATTTCAGGGGCGTTCGGGATATTTCCTTCTTTTACAGCACGGACGAGGTTCTATACGGTGCCCTGCCGGACTTTGAGGCGGCCTGCAGGCGGGCCGGTGTCCGCTATACCGTCACCGCCCGTCCCAAGATGGTGCATTGCTACTGTATGCTGCCTTATTTTAAGGAAGCAAAAGAGGATTTCGGAAAAATCGTTCGGATTTTAAAGTCGTAAAGCCTCCCTCCCGTCATTTTGCGGGAGGGTTTTTGTAAAAAATTGTGGTTTCTTCTTCGATAATCCGCAATTTCCGTCTGTTTTTCAACAAAATCGCCTTGACTTCGTAACAAAACTGTAATATAATGTCAATGGAAAGACCTATGGAAGGCTTTTCTGCCGACCGTATTCGACCATACAGACTATCGAATCACGAGGTGCTGAGTTTATGGCAAACGGAAACAAAATGTCCCGTTCTCTGTCTCTTGCATTGGCTCTGTGTCTGATGCTGACGCTTCTGCCGTCTGTCCCCGCGCTGGCTGTTCAATACGGCTGCACGGTCACGGGAAGCTCGGTCAAATTCCGTCAGAAGCCGTCCTCCTCGGCGACATATTGGGAAAAGCTGCCGGACGGCTGGGTCATGGAGGTGCTGGACACCGTCGAACAAAACGGCGCGACCTGGTACTACGTCCAGGGCAGCGTGCCCTCCGCCGCGTCCAAGACCTACAAGGGCTACATCTTAGGTGACTTCTTCCGCCTCTTGACCGATACTGAGGCGGCGCAGTGGCAGAGCAACCCGACGCAGGGGACAATCAGCGGCGGCTCTTCGGCCGGTACTTCGACCGACACCTCCGCCTCGACCGGCACCTCGACGGGCGGCTCGACGTCTTCGGGCACGGTTTCCTCCGGCTCGTATGTCAAGACCACGACCGGCGGGGTCAACCTGCGCTCTCAGCCCAACACCACCTCCAGCAGCGTCACCTCTCTTGCGGAGGGCACGGAGCTTGCGGTCGTTTCCTATTCGCAGGGCTGGTATTATGTGTCCTACGGCAGCAAATACGGCTATGTGAACGAGGGCTTTGTGACGGCCGTCAGCGGTTCGACGTCGGGCGGCTCTTCAACAGGCACCGGCACGGATACCTCGTCTTCCGTCACCGCCGTTTCCGCGACCGTCCGCACCACGGGCGGCACGCTGACCCTGCGCTCCAGCCAGTCCACTTCCGCCTCGGCGCTTGCGTACATCCCCAACCTGACCATTCTCCTTGTGTCCGACGCGGGCGAAAAGTGGTCTCAGGTCACCTATAACGGCAAGACAGGCTATGTGCTGACGTCTTACCTTGACTTCGGCTCAGGCTCCGGCGGCACATCCGGCACAGCCACCGTCCGCACCACGGGCGGCACGCTGACCCTGCGCTCCAGCCAGTCTACCTCCGCCTCCGCGCTGGCGTACATCCCGCATCTGACGGTCATTACCGTGCTGGACAGGGGCGAAAAGTGGTCGTCCGTCACCTATAACGGCAAAACGGGCTATGTGTTAAGCTCCTATCTGGACTTTGGCGACAGCGGCACGGAGACTCCGACCCCCACGCCGGCGGCCTCTGCCACCAGCGCGGTCGTCAAGACCACGGGCGGCACACTGACCCTGCGCGAGAGCCAGTCCACCGGTGCCAAGGCGCTTGCCTATATCCCCAACAAAACCGTGCTGACCATCCTGCACAAGGATACCCAGTGGTGTCTCACCACCTACAACGGCAAAACGGGTTATGTGCTGACCTCCTATCTGACCTTTGATTCCTCCTCTTCCTCCTATGCGGCCTATGTGTATGTGGAGAAGAATTCCGTTTATATCCGCGCCAGCGCGCAGAAAAACGGCAATGTGCTGACGAAGGTCAACAAAAACGTGTTCCCCATGTGGGGCAGCGCCGTTCAGAATGACGGCTACACCTGGTATCCGGTCACGGTCAACAGCGTAAACGGCTATGTGCGCGGCGACTGCTCCTATCAGATGACACAGGCTCAGTACGATACCTACAAGAACTCCGGCAAGATTGTCACGCCCGACCCCAACGCCGATAAGAAAAGCTCCTACATCATGAACACCGAATCCAACGCCCTGAACATCCGTGCGGCGGCCTCCACCGCCTCGACCTCGCTGGGCGTTGCCAAGAAGGGCGACGTGTTCAAATACACCGGCACTTCCACCGTTGCGGGCGTTCTCTGGTATAAGATTGATTACGACGGCATTTCCTCCTTTGTCATGGGCAAATACTGCACCGTGCTGACCAACGCGGAATATCAGGCGTACATCAGCACGTTGCCGACCCCAACCCCCACCCCCGCGCCCACGGCCATTCCCGTGCTGGCTGACATGAGCGATACCGCGTACGGCGTGAAGGCGAACATCTTCATCCGCCAGTCCGCTTCCACCTCCTCCACCAGCGTCACCAAGATTTACACGGACCATGCCTACATGACCGTGCTGGGCGACTATCAGTGGAACGGCAGCGACATCTGGTACAAAATCAAGTACAACAACAAGACCGGCTGGATTCGCGGCGACCTCATCCACATCATGACCGTGGCCGAAAAGAAGGCGGAGCTGGGCGATTCCGACTCTTCGACCGATTCCGGCACCTATGTCAAGTATGAAACCCTCCGCCTCGGCTCGACCGGCGACGCCGTGACCAAGCTGCAAAAGGCACTGGTCGAAAAGGGCTATCTTGCTTCATCAGAGGTCTCCGGCCAATATTTAAGCAGCACCAAGACCGCCGTCATCGCCTTCCAGAAGGCCAATAACCTGACGCAGGACGGCCTTGCCGGCCAGAAGACCCTGTCCAAGCTCTACGGCACGCCGACATATGACCCCTCCGACATTGACACGACGCTTTATCCGGTCGAGATGGTGGATTGGTACAAGGGCGATATTCAGAAGGTCTGGTCGAAGGGCACAACTGCTGTGATCACCGATGTAAAGACCGGTCTGTCCTTCCGCGCAAGGCGCTGGTCTGGCGCATACCATGCCGACGTTGAGCCGCTGACCGCTTCCGATACCGCCGTCATGTGCAAGATTTACGGCGTGTCTGATTCGCAGGACATCGCCGAAAAGAACCTCTATCAGCGCCGTGCGCTGTGGGTCACTGTCGGCGGCCGCACCTTCGCCGCCTCCATGTACGGCGTGCCGCATAACTATCCGGACGGCGATACCATTGCCGATAACGACTTCAGCGGCCAGTTCTGCGTCCACTTCGTCAACAGCATGACGCACGGCACGATGAAGGTAGACGCCGACCATCAGAAGATGATTCAGTACGCCTACGACCACGCGCCGAGCACAAAATAATTCCGGGGCAAAAAACTTTTTCCCCTTCAAATGAAAGTCCGCTTTGCGGGCTTTCATTTGGTTTTTGCGAGCCGCATGCCGCCCGGCGCGGATCAAAAATCAGGCTGAATCCGTCCTTTTTTCGGGCGCCCTTATCTTTTTACATGCACGTCATCTTCGGATTTTTAATTTTTAGTTGCGTAAAACGACAAAATCCTGTATACTATGATGTGACCTTATGAACAACCATTGAAGGAGGTCAGTCGATTATGGAATGTAAGATCAAGAATGACATCGGAACGATTTTTATTTCCGAGGATGTTCTGCTCAAGGTCGTCGGCTATGCGGCGCTGGAATGCTACGGCATCGTAGCCATGTCTTCCAAGCGCGCCAAGGACGGCATCGTCGAATGGCTGGGCCGCGAAAACCTCAGCAAGGGCGTGCAGGTGCGCATGGTGGAGGATCAGCTGGACGTTGATCTGTTCATCGTGGTCGAATACGGCATTTCCGTCGCCGAGGTCTGCAAGACGATTGTCGAGGTCGTCAAGTATAAGCTGGAGAGCATGACGGGCGTCAAGGTGCGTCGGGTCAATATCTCGGTGGAAGGCATTCGCGTCTGAACCTGATGCTAAGGGATTTATCCTGACGGCGGGATTTTGAATGCCCGCTCCTGACGAACGGAGGAGAACGTAAGTTGATTCAGATCAAGGCGATTGACGGCCTGATGCTGCGTGAAATGGTATTGGCCGGCACTGCCCTTTTGGAAAAGAATCGTGAAAAGGTGGATGCGCTGAACGTCTTCCCTGTGCCGGACGGCGATACGGGAACGAATATGTCGCTGACGATGGCGTCCGCCATGAAGGAAATCAACGCCAAGGAATATGAAAAGGCCGGCGAAGCCGCCGCAGCCCTGGCCAAGGGCGCTCTGCGCGGCGCAAGAGGCAACAGCGGCGTCATCACGTCCCAGCTTTTCCGCGGCTTCTCCCGCGCTCTGGACGGCGTGGACAAAATCACCCCGCAGCAGTTTGCCGCCGCGCTCAAGCAGGGCTCGGACACCGCGTATAAGGCCGTCATGCGCCCCAAGGAGGGTACAATCCTGACCGTGGCACGGGTCATCGCAGACGATGCGGTCAGGCAGGCGCAGCTTGCGCCGGATGATTATGACGCGCTGTTTAGCACCATCCTGTCCAGCGGCGAGGCGATTTTGGCGCGCACCACCGATATGCTTCCCGCCTTAAAGCAGGCGGGCGTGGTCGATGCGGGCGGGCGCGGTCTGTTGCTCATTTACGCGGGCTATGCAGCCGCCCTGCGCGGAGAAAGCGTGGAGGATGCCCAGATTCCCGCGGAGCACGGCGCGGAAGCTCCTGCATTTGAGGACAACCACGATGCGCTGGAGGAAATCAAGTACGCCTACTGCACGGAGTTCCATGTTCTCCGCGCCGATGATATGGTGCCGGAGGCGGAGATGGACAATTTCCGCCGCCGCCTGAACCGCATCGGCGATAGGGTGCTGGTCGCCGCCGACGGGCAGACGATTCGCGTCCATGTGCATACCAACGATCCCGGCCGCGTGCTTCAGTACGGCCAGCAGCTCGGCGAGCTGACAAAGCTCAAAATCGAAAACATTCTGGAGCAGCGCCGCGAGAAGGAAAGGGAGAGCACCCCGCCGAAGCCCTACGGCATGGTGGCGGTCGCTCTGGGGGACGGCTTCAGCCGCATCCTCAGGGATTTGGGTGTGGATGCCATCGTCGAGGGCGGGCAGACCATGAACCCATCGATTGAGGACCTGCAGCGGGCGATGGACGAGGTGAACGCCGAGACCGTGTTCGTCTTCCCCGATAACGGCAATGTCATTCTGGCGGCGCAGCAGGCTGCGGAAATTTCCAGCCATCGGGTCGTCATCATCCCGACCAAAAACGTGGCGATGGGCATTGCGGGCGTGATTGCCTTTAATCCCGAAGCCTCCGTTGAAGAAAACACCGAGCGCATGGAGGAGGCAGCCCAGCGCGTCCGCACCGGCACGATTACCTATGCCGTCCGCGACAGCGATTTTGAGGACATGCACATCACGCAGGGCGATATCATCGGCCTGAATAACGGCAAGGTGACGGACCAGGGCAGCTGCGTGCGCGATGTGGCGCTCAAGCTGATGGCGGAAATCGTCACAGAGGACGACGGCCTCATCACCCTCTATTACGGTCAGGAGACCAAGCCGGAGGAAGCCGAGGCGCTGGCGGCGGAGCTGGAGACCCTCTATCCCGACTGCGATGTCGAGGTGCAGTGCGGAGGGCAGCCGCTGTACTATTATTTAATCGCCGTTGAATAAAAAATCGGATTTTTTTCAGGAAGAGTGCGAGAGGGTTTTCTTTGACAGGCAAGGAAAGCCCTCTCGCAATGTTTATACGATTCGGCATCCGAGGCGCAGAAAAAAGCGGGATGGATTTTTCGCTTTCAGCAGATCCGGAAAGGGAATGCAGGGCGGCTGCGGCTTCGGCGGAAAAAAGATGTTGCAGGAGGTCACCCATGAAGGAGCTTTCGTCGCTGCGCGGGGTCGGTGCGGCACGGCTGGAAGCACTGGCCAAGGCGGGCATATTCACCATGCGCGACCTGCTGTTTACCCTGCCCGCCGCCTATAAGGACACGCTGCACCCTACGCCGGTGGCAGAGCTGAGCGCGGGGCAGACGGCCTGCGTCAGTGTCTTTTTAAAAGCCCCAGCACGGCTCAGCCGGTTTAACGGCCGCACGGCGGTCACGGTCAAAATGACAGACGGCACCCAAACACTGACCGTGCAGTTCTATCAGCAGCCGTGGATGAAGGATGCATTCAAGGCGGATACGGAATATCTGCTCTATGGCCGCGTTGAGGAAAAAAACGGCGCATTCGGCATGATTTGCCCGTCCGTAGAGCATGAACGCGCCCTGATTCCCAGATACCGCGCCCTGCCCGGCCTGCCCGACAAGACCTTTTCCGGCCTTGTAAAACAGGCGTTGGAGCAGATTGACGACTGCGTGCGGGAAACGCTGCCCGTGGGCGTGAGAGCGCGGCATCAGCTTTGCGAAATCAATTTTGCCCTTCGGCAGACGCATTTCCCCGATTCGGCGGAGACGCTGCAAATCGCCAAGAGACGGCTGGCGTTTGAAAGCCTGCTCCTCTATCAGGTAGCGATGGGTCTGACACGCGGCGCACGGCAGGAGGGCGTGCTGATCAAGACGGCGGAACCGGAGGCATTTTTTGCGTCCCTGCCCTTCCCGCCTACGGGCGCGCAAAGGCGCGTACTGGCCGAAATCGCCGCGGATTTATGCGCTCCCCGCGCCATGGCGCGGATGGTGCAGGGCGATGTCGGCTGCGGAAAAACGGCTGTCGCCTTCGGCGCCATCTATCTGACGGCCAGGGGCGGCTTTCAGTCCGCGCTCATGGCGCCCACGGAAATCCTGGCGCGGCAGCATCTGGAAAGCGCAAAAAAAATGCTTGAGCCGCTGGGCGTCTCCTGCGGGCTGCTGCTGGGCGGCATGAAGGCGGCGGAGCGCAGGGAAGCGCTGGAGAACATCCGCACGGGGCGCTGGCAGGCGGTCATCGGCACACACGCGCTCCTCAGCGAGGGTGTGGAATATCATCGGCTGGGGCTGGTCGTCACGGATGAGCAGCACCGTTTCGGCGTCCGGCAGCGAAAAAAGCTGGCGGATAAGGCTGAACAAGAGCCGAATGCGCTGGTCATGTCGGCCACGCCCATTCCCCGTTCGCTGGCGCTCGTGCTGTACGGCGACCTTGATTTGTCCGTAATTGACGAAATGCCGCCCGGCAGAACGCCGGTGGAGACCCGCATCGTGCCGGAGGAAAAGCGGGAGGGGCTGTATGCATTCATCCGTGCCGAGGCGCAGGCGGGTCACCAAACCTATATCGTCTGTCCCCTGGTGGAGGAAAGCGAGGCGATTGAGGCTGCCGACGCACAGAGCATGTATGCCGCGCTGTGCGGCGGCGCGCTGCACGGGTTGCGCTTGGGGCTGACCTACGGCAGCCAAGACCCCGCGGAAAAGGAAAAGACCATCGCCGCCTTTGCGCAGGGCGAATTGGATGTGCTGGTCGCCACGACGGTCATCGAGGTCGGGGTCAATGTCCCCGCCGCGTCCGTCATGGTCATTGAAAACGCGGACCGCTTCGGCCTGTCCCAGCTGCATCAGCTGCGCGGACGCGTCGGGCGCGGCGCGGCGAAGAGCTGGTGTTTTCTGATGGCAAAAAAAAATGCGCGGCTGAACGCGCTGTGTAAAACATCGGACGGGTTTGAAATCGCCAGAGAGGATCTGCGCCAGCGCGGGCCGGGCGACTTCTTGGGAACAAGGCAGCACGGCGAACGCCTCCTGCCGGGCGTCACGGACGGCGCGGATGTGCGGCTCATTGAGGAGACCGCCGAGTGCCTGAAAACCCTGCGCACCCCCGAACATGCGGACGAGCTGCAGGCCGTCCTTGCCTCCGCCCGCACGACCTATGACCGGCTGATAAAGGATGTTGCCTTTAACTGATAAAGCAGCACCTCCGTCATTCGTCCTCTGACGAACGGCGGAGGTGCTGTTTTCTCGGTTATCGCATCGCACGTTAGCCCAAGTCCACGATGATGGGGAGAATCATGGGGTTGCGCTTGATTTTTTCGTAGATGAAGCGGTGCAGCTCGTCCTTGATGCGGTTTTTGATGGTCGGCCAATCCGTGCCCTCGATGCGGCCGTAGGACAGGATGATGCTGCGCACGACATCGCGGGTCTGCTCGATGATGTCCTCGTTTTCGCGGACGTAGACAAAGCCGCGTGAGATGACGTCGGGGCCTGAAACCAGCACCCCGTTGGTGCGGTCAAAGGCCATTGCCACGATAATCAGACCGTCCTGAGACAGGTGCTTGCGGTCGCGCAGAACGACATTGCCCACATCGCCGATGCCCAGGCCATCGACCAGCACCTCGCCCACCTGCACCTCGCCGGTAATGTCCAGAGAATCATTGCTCATTTCGATGACCTGACCCGCCGAGGGCAGGATGATGTTCTGCCTATCCATGCCCAGGGATTCCGCCAGCTCCGCGTGCTGCCACAGGTGGCGGTATTCGCCGTGAACGGGGATGAAATACTTGGGATGCACAAGCGTGTGCATCAGCTTGATTTCCTCCTGACGGGCGTGGCCGGAAACATGGACTTCCGCCATCGCCTCATAGACGACATTCGCGCCGCAGCGGTAGAGCTGGTTGATGACGCGGGAGACGAATTTCTCGTTGCCCGGAATGGGATTGGCGGAGATGATGACCGTGTCCGAGCTCTTGATTTGGAGCTTTCTGTGCTCGGAGAACGCCATGCGCGTCAGGCCCGCCATCGGCTCGCCCTGGCTTCCGGTGGTCAAAATCAGCACCTCGTCATCACGGCAGGCATCGATGTCGTCGATTTCCAGCAGCGACTCTTCGGGGATGTTCAGTTCGCCGAGCTGAATGGCGACGCGGCTGACGTTGACCATCGACCGGCCGACAAAGCAGATTTTGCGGCCATAGTGCAGGGCGCAGTCCACCACCTGCTGAACACGGTTGACATTGCTGGCGAACATCGCCACAATCACGCGGCCGTGCGCATCGCGGAACTGGGCGTTGAACGTATCGCCGATGTTCTTTTCGGACATGGTGTAGCCCTTGTGTTCGATGTTGGTGCTTTCGCAAAGCAGCGCCAGCACGCCGTGATCGCCCAAACGCGCCAGGGTGCTGACATCCGTCACATGACCGTCCACGGGGGTAAAGTCGATTTTAAAGTCGCCCGAATGCACCACAAGGCCGGCGGGGCAGGAGATAGCCAAGGCGCACGCACCGGGAATGGAGTGGTTGACATGGATAAACTGCACCGTGAACGCGCCGAGCTGAATGGTATCCAGCGGCTGCACGATGTTCAGCTGAATGCCCTGGACGCGATGCTCCTTGAGCTTGATGTCAATGAGCGCCAGCGTCAGGCGGGTGCCGTAAACAGGCGCGGGCGCCTGCGGGAGGACATAGGGCGTTGCGCCGATATGGTCCTCGTGGCCGTGCGTAAAGACATAGCCGCGAATACGGCTGCGGTTTTCCACCAGATAGGTGACGTCCGGAATGACGAGGTCAATGCCCAGCATATCCTCCTTGGGGAAGATAGAGCCGCAGTCCACGACGATAATATCTTCTCCGTATTCCAGCACGGTAATGTTCTTGCCGATTTCATCCACGCCGCCCAGCGGGATAATCTTCAGCTTCGGCGTCTCAGGCATAAACAGCCTCCTTCCATACAACAAATCTTTCGTACCATAAACATTTAAAATTCGTACACTCAAGACGAATTTATATTCGTTTCACCGCCCGTCCGTCCGGATGGGCGTACACGCACGATCTAAAAATAGTATATCACAGGCTTCACAAAAAAACCAGTCATTTTTTTGCATAAAATTACCGAGCGATTTCCTTCCATTTTGTACAATCAGGTTACCATAAATGACCAGAATTCAGCGCTGTGATGATTTGGCATTCCCTTCATGCCGCTTCCGCAGCGGCAGGCCTCGCCCGTTTTCTCGGCTCTGCCGGCAGCCTGCGGCAGGACCGCTCGGAAGCGGCCGCGCTTTTGCCCGTTTTACAATGCATTGATGCCCCAAACGGAAGGCGGTTTGGGCGGACTTTCATTTGACAGCGAAGCATGAGCTGTTGTATAATGGGGCATGATGGAAGGAGGGTGCGCAATGGCCGAAATGCCCGATACCGCAAAGTTCAAGCCCCTGCCCGAAGGAACGCAGACAGCGCCTGAAATTTTGGCGTATGTTTATCGTGCGCTGCAGGCCAAGGGCTATGACCCTATCACGCAGTTGGTCGGCTTCATCATGACCGGCGAGCCCACATACATCACCAGCTACAACAATGCGCGCAGTCTGGTCTGTCGGCTGGAAAGGGACGAGATTTTAGAAGAAATCGTCCGCTTTTACATTGCCGAAAAGCTGGAAAAATGAGCCGCGTATTGGGGCTGGACATCGGCGACCGCCGCATCGGCATCGCCTTGAGCGACGAGAGCCGCATCATCGCCTCTCCGCACAGCGTTTTGGAGCGCGTGGGCTGGGGGCCGGATTCAAAAAAAATCGCAGCGCTGATGCGGGAAACGGGCGCGGAGCTGATTGTCAGCGGCCTTCCGCTCAATATGGACGGGACGTCGGGCTTTCAGGCACAGAAGGTGCTGGATTTCTGCAGCGTGCTGACCAGGCTGGGCTTTCAGGTCGTTTTTCAGGACGAGCGTCTGTCCACCGTCACGGCAGAGGACGCGCTGATTGACGGCGGCGTTCGGCGGGAAGAACGCAGGCATATGGTGGACAAGGTGGCCGCCGCAGTCATCCTGCAGGCTTGGCTGGACGCCGGCACGCTCGGATAAAATCAAAGCAAAGCCTGTCTGCATCGGCTTTGCGGCCTGCACGCCGCGGTTTTACGCAGAGACGAGTCGTTTCATGCACCGCAAGGAATTTTCGATAAGGGTATTCAGGGATGCCGGCTTGTTTTGTGTCGGCTGCCTTACCAAATCATTTTATTTTCGGGGAGATAAAAAACAATGGCTGACGAAATCAAACGCGAGCAGGATCTGGATGAGGACGAGGAAAGCGAAATCATCGAACTGACGGACGAAGAGGGCGTGACCTCCCAGTTTGAATATCTGACGACCATCGACCATGAAGGCGAGCTGTATGTCGTTCTGATGCCGGTGCAGGATGAATGCACGGAAGACGATGAGGACGGCGAGGTGGTCATCCTCAAAATCGAAAAGGACGAAGAAACCGGCGAAGACATCTATGTGTCCATGGACGATGACAAGGTATGCGACGCCGTGTTTGAGAAGTTCATGGCCATGATGGAAGAGGAAGACGGCGAATGAACGAGCAGGATTTGCTCGGCCGACAGGTGCGGCTGACCGCGCCCGACGGACGCACCTTTGATTTTGTGGTGGCCGATTTTGTCCCCTATGCGGGCGAGACGTATGTCGTCCTCACCGATGCGCCGGGCGCGGAGGAGCAGATTCTGATTACGCGCATTGAAACGGACGCGGACAACGCGCCCGTTTTTGTCGTGGCGGAAGAAGAGGATATCATCCGAAACGTCATGGAAAAACGCATTGCCCGCACCGTCCGACGCTCGATTGAGCAATACAGGGACAGCCCCGTCGAATAAAGCGCTTGGATGGCCAGGCGCCCTTTGTTTCCCCGCAGAAGCCGATGTGTGCGGTATTTTTGTTGTTTTCATGAGCCCTCGGCAGGAATTTGAACATTCCCGTCGAATCATCAGGTAAACGGAGATTATGCCAATCCGTTTCAAAACAATATAAAATCAGAGGATGAGGAATTGTGATTTACAATACCATTAAAGAAGTCTTCCCGCATTTCTTCTTCAACGGCGTATACAAAAGCGGCCGCGAGCTGCATTCCGGCAACATCAACACCACCTACCATCTCGTCTGCGACGATGAAGGCGTTGCGCGTCATTATCTTTTGCAGCGCGTGAATACCTATGTGTTCAAGGAGCCCGACTGCGTGATGCACAACATCGCCCGCGTGACGGAGCATCTGCGCACGCGGATGCTGACGGGCGGCATTGACCCCAAGCGGCGCGTCATGGAGCTTATCCCCACCCGCTCCGGCAGCCTGATGTACAAGGATTCCGGCGGCAGCATCTGGCGCGCCAGCAGCTTTATCACCGGCGCGACGGCGTATGACACGCTGGAATCTCCCGCGCTCTTTGAAGAGGTCGGGCGGGCGTTCGGCTCTTTCCAGCGCTACCTGACGGACTTCCCCGCAGACGAGCTGTTCGTGACGATTCCCAACTTCCATAACACGAAAAAGCGCTTTTTCCAGCTCATGCGCTCGGTGGACGAGGACTGTGCCGGACGGGTGAACGAGGTGGACGAAGAGCTTGAATTTATGTTTGAGCATCGCCGAATGATGAGCGCCATCGTCCGGCAGCTTGAAAAAGGCGAGCTGCCCCTGCGCGTGACGCATAACGATACCAAGTCCAACAACGTCATGGTGGACGATGCGACCGGCAAGGCGCTCTGCGTGGTGGATTTGGACACGGTCATGCCCGGCTCCGCGCTCTATGACTACGGAGACGCCATCCGCTTCGGCGCCTCCACCGCGCCGGAGGATGAGCCGGACATTGCAAAAATCGCCCTGGATATGGACAAGACCGAGGCGTTCACCCGCGGCTTTATCGAGGAAACCAACGGCTTCCTGACGGAAAACGAGCTGCGCCAGCTTCCCCTCGGCATTAAGGTGCTGACCTGCGAGCTGGCCATGCGCTTTTTGACGGACTATTTGGACGGCGACCGCTATTTCAAGGTCAACAGCCCGACGCATAACCTCGTCCGCGCCCGTGCGCAGATAGCGCTGCTGAAGGATATCGAAAAAAAAGAAGAAAAAATTCAGAAGATGGTGGACGGACTCATCCGCATTTAACATATTTCAGGAGGAAATCGTATGGCTTTTACGCAGGTATCGCCGGGCACACTGCTTGCGCCCATCCCCGCCGTTCTGGTTACGGTCGGTCGGGAGCGCGGGGGACGGACGGAAACCAATCTGCTGACCATCGCTTGGGCCGGCACGGTCTGCTCCGAGCCGCCGATGGCCTCCGTTTCCGTGCGCAGGGAGCGCTATTCACACGATTTTATCACCGAAACGGGCGAATTCGTCATTAATCTGACAGGACGCTCCCTGCTGAAAGCGACAGACTTCTGCGGCGTGCGCTCCGGCCGCGACATGGATAAATTTGCCGCCTGCGGCCTCACGCAAGTCCCCGCGCAGGGCATGTGCTACGCTCCGGCCATCGCCGAAAGCCCGCTGTACCTGTCCTGCAAGGTGGTCAACACCCTGCCGCTCGGCAGCCATACCATGTTTGTCGGCCAAATCGAGGCTGTCGGCGTTCGGGATGACCTGATGGATGCCGTCGGCCGCATCGACTTTTCCAAGGCCGAGCTGACGGCGTATAACCACGGCGTGTATTACGCCTTGGGCGACGCGCTGGGCTTCTTCGGCTATTCCGTTGCCGCGCCGGACGTGCTGAAACGCCGAATGGACGCGCTGAAATAATTTTGTTGAACATATAAAAAGGCGGAGGATTGTTCCTTCGCCTTTTACTTTTTCCTGTTGTTTATTTCAAATCAAAATATTTGATTTCGATGGCAGGAACGGTATATGACTGCGCCCAATCGCCGATATAGGTCTCTACGCCGTTACAGCTTCCGTACAGGGTGACGCGATCATCCTCTAAAATACGCATGGAGCCTTTGGGACGCTCGTATGTTCCATACCATGTGTCGCCGTTTGAATCTTTAATACGAAGGGTGATGGAGTTTTCATTGAGCCAGCTTTCGGAAACATAGGTCACTTTTCCGCTGACCTTGATGAGCTCTCCCTCGTAAGTATCGGGATTGCGCTCGATTTCAGCATATTTGATGCTCTTGCACGCGCTGATATACTGCTCCTTGGAGACAGTTTTCTCTTCCTCGGACGAAACAGCGCCGTTTGTGTTCTCCTTTTTGACGGAGATTTCATCAGCATGCGCATAGATGGTACATTCAAAGAAGGTCTCCTCTTCCACATTCACCATCGCCGTACCGCGAACAGAAGCATCGCCCTTTTTTTGGAAGAGGATTAAATGCTTGCCTTTTTCGACTTTGAGACTCGTTTCCACGTCCTCGCCGTGGTCCATCGAGGCGACCAAAGTGTCGTCAATGTACATATCCACATCGTAGGTTGAAAAAATTAAATTTTCCGAAAAGGTGATGCTGAGCTTCAGTGTGATGCCGTTTTTCGCATCGGCGTTTTCATCCGGCTTCGCCTGACCGCAATTCGAGCAGAATTTGCCCGTTGCCTTTGCATCGCAGGACGGACACGTCCAATCCTCCGCTGCACATGCAACGGACATCACGGCAAACATCAGCAGCAGTATGACGGCAAGCATTTTCTTCATGGTGTAGTTTTCCCCCTTTGTTCATTTCGTTGTTTTTTATTACATATTCATAAAACAATACAAATAGAATATGTATTATATTCGTATTGTTTGTACTATATATTTATTGTAATGTCAACATATAATTAAAAACAATTTGAAATACTGTGAGGTGACGGGCATGAAGCGGGAGATCTTGATTACGAAAAAGAAGGGCGAGGATGGACATCGCGTGATTTCCGTGCGCATCTGCGAAGAAACTCTCGCTAAGCTCGATGAATTATCAAAGCAAGCCAATCGCTCCAGAAACGAATTGATTAACCTGCTGCTGGAGGAAGCGCTGAAGGATGTTTCCGTTGTGGATGACCATTAAGCAATTTGTCATCAAAACCGGCTCATAGGATGCACTTCCTACAAGCCGGTGTTTTTTATTGCTTATACCGTTTGATATCGAAAATACAGCTGAAATGCGGGGTGAATCGTTCGCTTTCGGCAAAGCTGACCGGAGCGGAAAAGCTGCCCGAAACGGCTATGGTTCAGCAGAGAAAAGAATGTTATTCGGCTTTTCTTCCGATTATCGCCTTAATGCGGCGGACGCCAGCCGAGGAGGATTCCTCCTTCTGAATTTTGAACGAAATCAGGTCGCCCGTGTTCTGCGCGTGCGGACCGCCGCAGATTTCCTTGGAATAGCCGCCCATCGTATAGACGGACACCTTATCGCCGTACTTGCTTTCAAACAGCCCCATTGCGCCCTGGGCCTTGGCCTCCGGCACGGTCATTTCTTCCTTAACGACGGGGATTTTCGCCTGAATCGCCTCATTGACGATATTCTCGACCTGCTTCAGTTCCTCCGGCGTGACCTTGCGGCCGAAGGTAAAGTCAAAGCGGAGACGTTCGGCAGTGATGTTTGAGCCCTTCTGATGCACCTCATCGCCTAAAATGCGGCGCAAAGCGCCCTGCAGAAGGTGGGTCGCGGTGTGCAGACACGCGGTCTGCTCGCTGGCATCCGCCAGACCGCCCTTGAAGCGCTGCTCGGCGCCCGCGTGACTGGTCTCCTGGTGCTGTTTGAAACGGGCGTCAAAGTCCGCCTTGTCCACCCTGAGCCCCTTCTCGCCCGCCAGCTCGATGGTCATTTCAATGGGGAAGCCGTAGGTGTCGTAGAGCTTGAAGGCGCTGCGGCCGTCCAAGGTCTCCAGCGTTTCCATACGCGCCTTGACTGCGGCGCAGACAGCCTCGGAATCGCCCTTTCTTGCCGCCTCGATGATGGGCATCATGTCGGGCGAGGGGCGCAGGCGCTTTTGATCGGCATTTTCGGCGGCGCGGGCGGCGGGGTTCTCAGCGGACAGAATTTCTTCAAGCAGGGCGCGGGTATTCTGCACATTGTTCAGAATTTTGTCAAATTCCTTTTCGCCCTGACGCAGGGTGCGGGCAAAGCGTTCCTCCTCCAGACGGAGCTGCTCCAGCACGAAGTCGCGGTTTTCCGCCAATTCGGGATAAACGTCCTTGTACTGGCCGATGATGACCTTGGCTATCTCCTGCGTAAAGCCGGCCTCCAGTCCCAGCTCCATGCCGAAGCGCACGGCGCGGCGAATCAGGCGGCGGAGGATATAGCCCTGATCCACATTGGACGGGGTGACGGCACGCGGGTCGCCCAGAATAAAGGTCGAGGTGCGCATATGGTCGGCCACGATGCGGAAGGCGCGGGTGGTGCGCTCGTCAGTGCCGTAGGCCTTGCCGGACAGCTCGCCGATTTTCGCCAGAATATTTTCAAACAGATCCGTCTCATAGACGCTCTTCTTGCCCGTCAGCACGCAGATAGTGCGCTCCAGGCCCATGCCCGTGTCCACATTCTTCTGGGTAAGCGGGATAAATGTGCCGTCCGCCTGCTTGTTGTACTGCATGAACACATCGTTCCAAATCTCCAGATATGCACCGCAGTGGCAGGCAGGAGAGCAGTCGGGGCCGCAGGGCTCCTTCACAATCATGAACATTTCCGTATCGGGGCCGCACGGACCGGTCACACCGGCAGGCCCCCACCAGTTATGCTCCTTGGGCAGATAGAATAGGTGGTCGTCCCGAACGCCGCAGGAGCGCCACAAATCGGCTGCCTCCTCGTCGCGGGGGCAGTCGTCATCGCCCGCAAAAACGGTGAACGCCAGCTTGTCCTTGTCCAAGCCCAAATATTTTGAATCAGTTAAAAATTCCCAGCTCCACGGAATCATTTCCTTTTTGAAATAATCGCCGAGGCTCCAGTTGCCCAGCATTTCAAAGAAGGTCAGGTGGCTCATGTCCCCAACCTCGTCAATGTCGCCGGTGCGGATGCACTTCTGCACGTCGGTCAGGCGCGTGCCCATCGGATGCTTCTGCCCCATCAGATAGGGGACAAGCGGATGCATGCCGGCGGTGGTGAACAGCACGGTCGGGTCATTCTCCGGAATGACGGAGGCCGAGGGAATCAGCCGATGCCCCTTATCCTGAAAGAACCTCAGGAACATGGCGCGAAGCTGGGCGGCAGTCATGTTTTTCATAATTCATTCTCTCCTTGAACAGTTGAGTGTCGGCCGCGTCATGCGTGGCGCGAAAGGCCTGCCCTTTGCAAGGCGCACGCCGCATCATGCCGTCTCACAGACGCGGGAATAAAAAAATATGGTGCGTCCTTTCGTTCGAAGACGAACAGACACACCATCATTCGCGGTACCACTTCGATTGGCGCGGAACGCGCCCCCTCAAGGCGGATAACGGACGCCGCCGACCCGCCTTTTCTGTCCGGCGGATGGCTCCGCAGTGGCCTTCCCCCGTCTGCCGAACGCCGGACTCGCACCACCTCCGGCTCGCTTTTTTCCGCATCTGCGGGGTACTTTTCTGCGTCTAAGCCTTATGAAATTCGCGTATCAGTATAACAGCCGAGGAAAAAAATGTCAAGATTCGGATGCGTCGTTTTCAAAAATCCGCATCGATTGCCCCCCCCACAAAATTCTCAAAATTTCTCTTGGCGAAAGAGCGGAAGTGTGATAAAATGATATATTGGGTATGTTTTTGCCGGTTATGTTTTTTGACTGACGCAGGACAGGAGCGAGAAAGGCTTATGGCGATTGGGTTTGACCATGAAAAGTACACGCAAATGCAGTCCGAGCATATTTTGGAGCGCATTCAGCGCTTCGGCGGGAAGCTGTATTTGGAGCTGGGCGGCAAGCTGTTTGACGATTATCACGCCTCGCGGGTGCTGCCGGGCTTCCGGCCGGACAGCAAGGTGCAGATGTTTTTGAAGCTCAAGGAGCAGGCGGAAATCATTATCGTCATCAACGCCGATGACATCGAAAAGAGCAAGGTACGCGGCGACTTGGGCATCACCTATGACGCCGATGTGCTGCGGCTGATTGATGCCTTCCGCGGCATCGGGCTGTATGTAGGCTCCGTGGTGCTGACGCGCTTTGCGGAACAGCATGCGGCCGTGGCGTTTGAAAACCGCCTGAAGACGCTGAATATCCCCGTCTACCGCCATTTCAGCATCGAGGGCTATCCATTTGACGTGGACCACATCGTCAGCGATTCCGGCTTTGGCCGCAATGAATACATTGAAACGACCCGCCCGCTCGTGTTAGTGACCGCGCCGGGCCCCGGCAGCGGCAAGATGGCCACCTGTTTAAGCCAGCTTTATCAGGAAAACCGGCGCGGCATCAAGGCGGGCTATGCGAAGTTTGAGACCTTCCCCGTCTGGAATCTGCCGCTCAAGCACCCCGTGAATGTGGCGTATGAGGCGGCGACCGCTGACCTGTCAGACGTCAACATGATTGACCCCTTCCATCTGGAGACCTATGGGAAAACCACCGTTAATTACAACCGAGATATTGAAATTTTCCCCGTGCTGAATACCCTGTTTGAGCATGTTTGGGGCGAATCTCCCTATCAATCGCCCACGGACATGGGCGTGAACATGGCAGGCTTCTGCATCACGGATGACGCCGTGTGCCGCGCCGCCGCCCGTCAGGAAATCCTGCGCCGCTATTTTAAGGCGCAATGCGCTTTCATGGAGGGTCACGCCGCCCGCGAGGAGAGCGAAAAAATCAAGCTCCTGATGCAGCAGCTTTCCATCACGACGGATGAGCGCCCCGTGATTGCCGCCGCCCGCCGCCGCGCCGAGGAAACGGGTGCGCCGGCGCTGGCCATTCAGCTCCCGGACGGGCAAATCGTCACCGGCAAAACCAGCGACCTCCTCGGCCCTTCCGCCGCCGTTACGCTGAACGCGGTCAAGGCGCTGGGCTGTATTGACGACAACATTCACCTTATCTCCCCGACCGTCATCGGCCCTGTGCAGGAGCTCAAATGCAAATATCTGGGCAACCACAACCCGCGGCTGCACTCGGATGAGGTGCTTGTGGCGCTGTCCATCTGCGCAGCCGGCAACGAGCTGAGCGCCCGCGCCTTGGCTCAGCTTCCGCTGCTCAAGGGCTGCGAGCTGCATTCCACCGTCTTCCTCCCCGCCGTGGACGACAATACCTTCCGCCGCCTCGGACTGAACGTCTCGTGCGACCCCAAGTATCAAACGCATAAATTATTTCACAAATAAAATCCAGTCAGATGAAAAGAACTGTCTGTTCGAAAGGAACACCACGGGTTTTTTTATCCCTTCAAACCGCTGAACAAGGCCATGCTTTCGAAAAAAGACATGGCTTTTTTAACGGCGTGGCTCTTGTTTTGAAAATATACTTTTTTCCGCAAAATCGCTGCGTGGCCTGCCGGAAGCCTTGAGAAAACGTCCGGATTGTGGTACAATGCATCATGTACCGTTATGCGTGTCCGGATGCACGCCATACGGTACACGGCAAGGTCAATCCAAAGAATCGCCGCGCAATTCGACAGCGGCGGAAGCTGTGCCTTTCGCGTGGTTTTCTTGCCGAAATCTTCATTTACGGCCAAAACCCCTGGATTTTCAGCCATCGCATCCGGCGCAGCATTCTTCGTTTGCCGCACCGCCTCATGGATGCGGTGCCGTCTTCACCAGCTGCTGTCCGCTGTGCACAAAAACAAGTAGGAGATAGAGAACCATGAAATTAGGTGTCGTGGGGCTGCCGAATGTCGGCAAAAGCACACTGTTCAATGCCATTACGAATGCGGGCGCACAGGCCGCGAACTATCCCTTCTGCACCATTGAGCCGAACTCCGGCGTGGTCGCCGTGCCTGACAAGCGCCTTGATGTGCTGGGTGAAATGTATCACCCGAAGAAGGTCACGCCTGCTGCCATTGAATTTGTGGATATTGCGGGTCTGGTGCGCGGCGCGAGCCGCGGCGAGGGCTTGGGCAACAAGTTCCTTTCCCATATCCGCGAATGCGATGCCATTGTCCATGTCGTGCGCTGCTTTGAGGACGACAACATCATTCATGTGGACGGCTCCGTCAACCCGACCCGCGACATGGAGACCATCAATTTGGAATTGATTTTTGCCGATATGGAGACCGTGAAAAAGCGCGAGGACAAGGCGCTGAAGCTGGTCAAGACGGGCGAAAAAAAGTACGCCGAGGAAGCGGAGCTGGCGCACCGTTTATACGGGCATCTGGAAAGCGGAAAGCCTGCCCGCACCTTTCCCCTGACGGATGCGGAGCGCGCCCTGCTGCGGGATTATTTTCTCCTGACCACTAAGCCTGTCATCTATGCCGCCAACATTTCCGAGGATATGCTGGGGCAGGACGAAGACAGCATTCCGTTTGTGCAGGCCGTCAAGCAGGCGGCGCAGTCCGAGCAAGCGGAGGTGCTGGTCATTTCCGCGCAAATCGAAGAAGAGATTGCGCAGATGGAGGGCGAGGAAAAGCAGGAATTTTTAAATGACCTGGGCATCGGGCAGAGCGGCCTTGACCGTCTTGTTTCCGCCTGCTACAAGCTGCTGGGGCTGATTTCCTTCCTGACCGCGGGCGAGGACGAGTGCCGCGCATGGACGATTGTGAGCGGGACGAAAGCGCCGCAGGCCGCAGGTAAGATTCATACCGACTTTGAGCGCGGCTTTATCCGCGCCGAAATCGTGCCCTTCGAGACCCTCCAGGCGCTGGGCAGCATGACCGCCTGCCGTGAGAAGGGTCTCATCCGCTCCGAGGGTAAGGATTACGTCATGCAGGACGGGGATGTAACGCTGTTCAGGTTTAATGTGTAACAAGGACGGGACTTACGGAAAATTTTTGCAGGGCAAGGCCGTTTTGAAAACAGTCTCCTCCCCGCATTCCGTCTCAAAAGCAACACGCAAAAGGCTGCGCCAAAGCGGGCAGTTTTGTGTGCTGCCGATATAAGCTGACGGCTTATCTTCACTCCGCTCTTCACACTGTTGAACGAACCACTGACCACTCATCGCTATCCACTGACAAGGAGACCGTTCATGAGCCGCATTTCGTTCTTTTTCAAGCGCCTGGTGCGCATGGATTTTAAAAAAATGTGGGCGACCACGAAAATCCTGCATGAGCGTTCCGGCAAAAGCCGCATCTGGCTGCTGTTCGATATGCTGCGCTGCGCCCTCAGGTACAACGCGGGCTATATGGATTATAAGATTGCCGAGATGTATCGGCTGAATGACCGGCAGAAAAGCACGGTCATCACCCGCGGCATTTCAAACAGCATCGTCCGGCGGATGAACGACAAGGCGTATTGGCATTTCTTTGACGATAAAACCGAGTTCAATACGACCTTTGCCGAGCATATCGGCCGCGCATGGCTGCGGGCGGACGATGCGCTGACGGCGGAAAAGCTGGCGGAATTTTTGGAGCCGCTGGATGCAGTGCTGTATAAGCCGCTGGAAGGCTCGTCCGGCCAAGGCATAGTAAAGTTCGAGCGCTCGCACTGGGACGGCCGCACGGACGCCTTCTGCCGGGAAATCCGCGCAATGGGCGATGCCATTTTGGAAGAGCTCCTCGTGCAGCATCCCAACATGGCCGGGATGTGCCCGACCTCCGTCAACACCGTCCGCATCGCCACCCTGCTGGGCGACAAACAGGAGGGCATTGTTTACGCCTTCCTGCGCATCGGCAACGGCAAGGTCATGGATAACGTGGACTGCGGCGGTATGGCGGCAAGGATTGATTTGGATACGGGCAGGCTCCTGACCGTCGCCGCCGATAAAGCGGGCAATGTGTTTGAAAAGCACCCCATGACCGGAACGCCCATTGTCGGCTTTACCATACCGTATTGGGAAGAGGCCAAAAAGCTTTGTCTGGAGGCCATGCATCAGGTGCCGCAGGTGCGGTTTGTGGCATGGGATGTGGCCATCACCGCGGACGGCCCGCGCTTCATCGAAGGCAATTCCTTCCCCAGCCACGCCGTGCCGCAGTTCGCCGCCCATTATCCGGACGGCATCGGCATCCTGCCGGAATTCAAAAAATATATCGATTTGTGAAAAACAGGGATGTTTTTTGCAGCCTGTATCGTTATATCATTGCTTAACCAACAAATAAGGGGGAAGCCGCATGGATTTGGTCAAAACACTGCTTGTTTACATGATGCTGCTGGTCAGCTCGGCAACGGAGGCCTCGCCTGCCATTACGCCGCTGCCGGCGGACGCCGTGTTCACCGCCACGCCCATCGTGACGGCGACGCCTGTCCTGACCGAAGTGCCGACCGCTACGCCCTCGCCGACCTCCACCACCCGCTATACCACGCTGTATGTGGGCGATAAGGGGTCGAATGTCCGAAAGCTGCAAACGCGGCTCAAGGAGCTGGGCTACCTGAGCGATAAGGTGGACGGCGTGTACGGCCAGAACACCCGCAAGGCGGTCGAGGCGTTCCAGAAGGCGAACGGCATTAAGGTGGACGGCATCGCGGGGCAGGACACGCAGTCGCTGCTGTACGAAAGCACTGCCGTCATCACCGCAGCGCCTGCCGCCAAAACGCCCACGCCGACCCCGTTTGAAATCACCGTGCCGGTCTATTATGTAGAAAACGGAACGGGAACGATTTTGGCGCGCACCAGCGTTGCCATCACGGGGAAGACGACCATCAAGGCTGATTCCCGCTTCGTGCCGCAGAACTATACCTTGACGAGCAGCGCGTCCGTCAGCGTGACCATCAAGAATGGCAGCGCCAGCCCCGCCTCCGTGACCTTCTATTATAAAGCGCCGGACGCGACCCCGACTCCCGCCGTGAAGACGACCACCGTGCCGATTTATTACTGCGTCTCCGACGGCACATTCCTCACCTCGGATTCCGTGACCATTGCCTACGGCAAAAGCGCCACTGTCCGCTATAACGCGAATCTGGTTCCCTCCGGCTATGTGCTGGACAGCGATGCCTCCGTGAAGGTGACCGTATCGAGCAGAGGCGTTGCATCGCCCGACAGCGTGACCTTCTATGTCCGCCGCTCTTCGACCCCGACCCCCACGCCCGGCGCAAAGGATGTTGAGGTTAATGTGTACTATGTAAATGAGTACAACGAAATCATCTACCAGACGACCGCGCTGTGCAGGGCCAATACCTACACCAATGTGAATGTCAACACGAGCAGAGTGCCCGGCTATGAGCTGACAAGCGATGCCTCCGTCGCCGTCCATGTGGATGCCAAGGGCAACGCCACCCCGTCGATGGTCACATTTACCTTCAGAAGCACCGGCGCTGAAACGCCGACGCCCACGCTGCCGCCGACCCCGACCCCGACGACGCCCCCGACCCATACGCCCACACCCACAACGGAGCCGCAGGCGAAGAATGTCTATGTGTACTACCGCGATGAGAACAATGCGGACATTGCCTCCCGCCAGAAGGTGCTGTGTCAGCCCGGCGAAACGAAGATTTTTGCCGACGCCGCTTACATTCCGGAGGACTATGTTCTGCAGGGTGAAGGCTGGGTCGTCGTCACCGTGGATGCTTCGGGCGCGACGCCCTCGGAGGTCATCTTTACCTGCATCAAGAAGCCCCCGACGGCAACCCCGACCGCAACCCCAACGGCTACGCCGACCGCGACTCCGACCGCAACCCCAACGGCTACGCCGACCGCGACTCCGACCGCAACACCGACCGCGACACCGTCTCCTACGCCCACCAAAGCGCCGATTACCAAAAAGGGCAAGCTGACCGTGGACGGCACGTCCGCAGGAAACTGGTATGAGGACGCGGCGGGCAATGCGATGGTCAGCGCCTTGGACGTGCTGAGCGCTGCCGGTATCCGTACATCCCAGCTTCGGGACGGCGTGGCGGCAGGTATCGGCGATTACAGCCTCATCCTTCGCTACACGGCGACCGAGGTCCTGGAAGCCACCGTAGACGGGCAGAGCTGCATGAGTGCGCTTGTGTCGGACGGGACGCTGTATGTATCCGTTGACCTGTTCGCCAGTGCCGGTGCAACCTATGACTTAAGGACGGATTTGAGCATCAGCTTCAAAGTGCTTTTAGGCCGCTGAATAAGTATACAGCAAATCAGGCGAATGGCTGCTCAAAACAGGGCAGCCATTCGTTTAAGGAGAAAAAGTCATGCCGACATATTCCGTTATTGTTCCGTGCTATAATGAAGAAGCCGTCCTTGGGGAGACGCACAGGCGGCTGACAGCCGTCATGCAGGGAATGCATGATTCGTATGAAATCGTCTATGTCAACGACGGCTCGAAGGACAGGACAGCCGCCCTGCTGGACGATTTGGCGAAGGCGGATACAAACGTGCGCGTGGTGCATTTTGCCCGCAACGCGGGACATCAGATTGCCGTGAGCGCCGGACTTGACTATGCGTCCGGCGATGCGCTGGTCATCATTGACGCGGATTTGCAGGACCCGCCGGAGCTGATTCCCGATATGGCGGCGCTGTGGAAGCAGGGGGCGAAGGTCGTCTACGGCAAGCGCCGCGCCCGTGCGGGCGAGACCGCGTTCAAAAAGGCCACGGCCGACCTTTATTATCGGCTCATCAGCCGGCTCACCGGCGGCATGGTGCCGCGGGATACGGGCGATTTCCGCTTGGTGGATAAGCAGGTGGCGGATGTTATCCGCGCCATGCCGGAGCATGCCCGCTTTTTGCGCGGGATGTTCGCATGGGCGGGCTTTGAGCAGACGCCCCTTCTGTACGACCGTGACCGGCGCTTTGCCGGAGAAACGCATTACCCGCTCAGAAAAATGCTGCGGCTGGCGGCGGACGGCGTGTTCGGCTTTTCCGTAAGCCCCCTGCGCCTGGCCACCTTGTTGGGTGCCTTCTGGACGGGCATCGGCCTGCTGACCGCGCTGGTGCTGCTGATTCTTCTCCTGTGCGGCACCTCCGGCGGCGCGTGGTGGCTTGCCGCGCTCCTGATGGCGCTGGGCGGCAGCATCCTTCTGTGCATCGGCATTTTGGGCGAATATCTCGCCCGCATGTTTGACGACGTGCGCGCCCGTCCCCTGTATGTCGTGGAGCGCACAGACGGCTTTGATGCGGCAAGGGAATAAAACCTCTTTGGGGCTTACGAAGGGATGCCTTGCCAATTGTTCGCTTTTTCCGTATAATAGGCAGACAAATGATTTTCGGAGGATGCTGCATTCATGGATTTTGCCGCCGTTTTAGCCCGCGAATTTTCTCTGCGCCCGGAGCAGGTGCGTGCCGTCATTGATCTGCTGGACGCGGGCAACACCGTCCCTTTTATCGCCAGATACCGCAAGGAGGCCACCGGCTCTTTAGACGACCAGCTTCTGCGGGAGTTGACCGAGCGGCTGGAATATCTCCGCAGTTTGGACAAGCGCAGGAATGAAATCGAAAAGGCTCTGACCGATCAGGGGGTACTGACCGAGGAAATGCAAACGGTCTTGGCCGCTGCCGCTACGCTGTCCGAGCTGGAGGATATTTATCGTCCCTTCCGGCCCAAGCGCCGCACCCGCGCCACCATCGCCAAGGAGCGCGGGCTGGAAGGCTTGGCACAGGCGCTTCTGCTGCAGCAGCCCTTCAAGGGAACGTTAGAAACGCTGGCGGCGCCGTATGTAAGCCCCGAAAAGGACGTGCCGGATACTGAAAGCGCTTTGGCGGGCGCTCGTGACATCATTGCCGAAATCATCAGCGATGACGCGGCGCTTCGCAAGCTCCTGCGCAGCCTGCTTCTGCGGGAGGGCGTTCTGAACTCCTCCGCCGCCAAGGAGGAGGACAGCGTATACAGCATGTATTATACCTACGCGGAGGCTGTTCCCCGCGTGGCGGAGCACCGCGTGCTGGCCATCAATCGCGGCGAAAAGGATGGATTTTTAAAGGTTTCCCTGACTGCGCCGAATGAAACGGCCAACGGTATCATCGCCGGGCACTATGTCCGCTCCGGCGCACAGACTGCCCCGCAGGTGGCTTTGGCAGCCGCAGATGCGTGGGAACGCCTGCTTTTCCCGTCCCTGGAGCGGGAAGTGCGCAATGAATTGACCGACCGCGCCAACGTCGGCGCGATTCGCGTGTTCTCTCAAAATTTGCAGCAGCTTCTGATGCAGCCGCCCATCAAGGGACGCGTCACCCTAGGCGTTGACCCGGGCTTTCGAACGGGCTGCAAGCTGGCGGTCGTGGACGAAAACGGCAAGGTGCTGGAAACGGGCGTCGGCCACTTTACCCTGCCCGGCCAAGCGCGGCAGCATGAGCAGTCGAGGCAGCTCATCTGCGGGATGGTCAAGCGCCATCATGTGACGGCCATCGCCATCGGCAACGGAACGGCCTCCCGTGAGAGCGAGCAGTTTATTGCGTCTCTTCTGCCCGAGCTGCCGCAGGGCGTTGCCTATACCATTGTGAATGAGGCGGGCGCATCGGTCTATTCCGCCAGCAAGCTCGCCGCACAGGAATTTCCGGATTTCGATGTTTCCCTGCGCAGCGCGGTGTCCATTGCGCGGCGTATGCAGGACCCCTTGGCGGAGCTGGTCAAAATCGACCCGCGCTCCATCGGCGTAGGGCAGTATCAGCATGATTTAAAGCAGAACGAGCTGACCGCCGCGCTGGACGGCGTGGTGGAGCATTGTGTGAATTCCGTGGGCGTGGAGCTGTCCACCGCCTCGGCGGAGCTGCTTTCCCATGTGGCCGGCATCGGACCTGCGCTGGCCAAAAACATCGTGGCGTACCGCGACGAAAACGGCCTGCCGAGCCGGGCGGCACTCAAGAAAGTGCCGAAGTTAGGGCCTCGTGCCTTTGAGCAATGCGCGGGCTTCCTGCGCGTTCAGGGAAGCAAAAACCCCTTGGACGCGACTGCCGTGCATCCCGAAAGCTATGATTCGGCGAAGAAGCTTCTGCAGGCGCTGAGCATTTCGGCAGATGCGCTCAAAAAAGGCGGTATTCACGATATTTTGGACAAGGCGACGCACTACGGGCTGGATAAGCTGGCCGCCGAAACGAATTTAGGGCTGCCGACCTTAAAGGACATCCTGTCCGAACTGCAAAAGCCCGGCCGCGACCCGCGTGAGGATCTTCCCCTGCCGATTTTGCGGACGGATGTGCTGGACATCAAGGATTTGAAGTCCGGCATGGAGCTGATGGGCACGGTGCGCAACGTAATCGACTTCGGCGCGTTTGTGGACATCGGTGTGCATCAGGACGGTCTTGTGCATATTTCCCGCATGGCATCCCGCTTTATCCGCCACCCCTCCGAGGCTGCCAGGGTCGGCGACCGCGTGAAGGTCTGGGTGGTCGATGTGGATGAAAAGAAAAAGCGTATTGCTTTAACCATGATTCCGCCGACAAAATAATCGGACAATATCAAAGGCTCTGCTGATGACGGCAGAGCTTTAATACTTTTTCCTATGTACATCACAGCCTCTTGGCGGCTTGTTCGTTTCGGCTTTGCCGTGCGCGGGTCTGCGGCTGCGCCCGGATCTTGGTTTTATCCCTTGGCCTCACAGCTCGTTCAGATGATGGCAGGCGGCAAAATGGTTCGGGGAGACCTCCGTAAAGTCCGGCTTGACCTCCTCGCATTGCTTCGTGCAGTATCGGCAGCGCGTATGGAACGGGCAGCCCGCGGGCGGCGCGGCGGGGTTCGGCACATCGCCTTCCAGCACAATATGGCTGCTTTTGTTCAAAGGGTCGTGCGAAGGAACGGCCGACAGCAGCGCCTGTGTATACGGATGCGCCGGATGACGATAAACCTCCTCGGTTTCTCCCTTTTCCATGATGGAGCCGAGATACATCACGCCGACGGAATTGCTGATATGCCGCACGACATTCAAATCATGCGAAATGAAAATCAGGGACAGCTCCATTTCCTGCTGCAAGTCCATCATCAGGTTCAGGATCTGCGCCTGAATGGACACATCCAGCGCGGAAACAGGCTCATCCGCCACCACAAAGCTCGGATGCGTGATAAGCGCTCTCGCGATGGAGATGCGCTGCTTTTGCCCGCCGGAAAACTGATGCGGATAGCGCTCCAGCTGGTCGGGCGTCATGCCGACGCTGCGCAGCATGTCTTCCACCCGTTCCTTCAGCTCCGTCCCCCTGAGGTCAAAATGCAGTCTGAGCGGCTCGGACAGAAGCTGCCAGACGTTCATGCGCGGGTTCAAGGAAGAATACGGGTTTTGAAAAATGAACTGCATATCGCGGCGCTTGAGCCGAAGCTCATGCTCGGACAGCGTGCCAAGCTCCTGCCCCTTAAAACAGACTTTTCCGCCCGTCGGCTCTATCAGGCGCAGGATGGCGTTGCCTGTCGTGGACTTGCCGCAGCCGGATTCTCCGACTAAGGCAAATACCTCGTGCGGGCGGATATCAAAGCTGACATCCTCCACCGCATGGACATGGCCGACGACGCGCTTCATCACGCCTTTTTTGACGGGAAAGTACACCTGAAGACGGCGAACGGTCAGGATAGCTTCCTGTTTGGCAGCATTCATGCTTCCACCTCCTCACTGTGCAGGAAGCAGCGGCAGGTATGGCCGGGCGATACCTCGGTGAGCGCCGGCATAGCCTTGGTGCATTTTTCCATGCATTGGCTGCAGCGGTCGGCAAACCGGCAGCCGGAACTCCACCGGCCGCCCGGCGGCACGATGCCGGGAATGGTGTACAGCTTTCTGTTTTCACTGCCCAAGGATGTGACCGCCTGCAAAAGCCCGTTGGTGTACGGGTGCGCCGTTTGATGAAACAATTCGACCACGGAGGCCTGCTCGACGATTTGCCCCGCGTAAAATACGGCGACCTCTTCGCAGGTTTCCGCGATGACGCCGAGGTCATGCGTGATCATGATGATGGATGTTTCGTTCTGCTCCTTCAGGTCGTTCATCAATTTGAGAATCTGCGCCTGAATGGTCACATCCAGCGCGGTGGTCGGTTCATCGGCCAGCAAAAGGCGCGGGTCGTTTATCAGCGCGATGGCAATCATGATGCGCTGAAGCTGACCGCCGGACAGCTGGTGCGGATAGGACAGAAGCGTTTGCTCCGGCCGGGGAATGTTGACCTTGTGCAGCATTTCCAGCGACAGCTCCCGCATTTCCCTGCGGCTGAGATTCGGATGATGAAACACGAGCGCCTCATGCATCTGCATTTCCACGGTGAAAATCGGGTCGAGCGAGGTCATCGGCTCCTGAAAAATCATGGAGATTTCCTGCCCGCGAATCATGCGCATTTCCTGCTTGGACAGGCTGAGCATCTCTTTCTCGCCGCTTTTGGAATCATAGCGGATGCTGCCCTCGCTGACGGACAGGGGGTAAGGGAGCAGCCCCAAAATAGCGCTCGCGGTAATGGACTTGCCGCAGCCGGATTCGCCCACGACGCCGAAGGACTGCGTTTTTTTGACATCCATGTCTACATGGTCGAGCAGCCTGACCGTATTTTTTCCGCGGGGGGTGACGATTTTGAGATTTCGGATTTCCAGCAAATTTTCCATCGTCATCCTCCTCACAGCTTCAGCTTGGGGTCAAGCACATCGCGCAGCGCATCGCCAAGAATATTGAACGACAGAATCGTCATGATGATGAACAGCGCGGGAAAAATGACCAGCCACGGCGCACGCTCCATAAATTTGCGCGCATCGGACAGCATTGAGCCCCAAGACGGATTCGGCGGCTGAATGCCCAGCCCCAAAAAGCTCATGGAGGCTTCCGTCAAAATCGCGCCGGACAAGGCCAGCGTCGCCTGAACGGTAAACGGTGCCAGCACGTTGGGCGTCACATGGCGGAACAGGATACGCATACCCGGCAGGCCGATGGAGCGGGCATTGGCAATATAATCCATGGACTTGACGGACTTGACGGATGCGCGCACGGTGCGCGTAAATACGGGAATGTTGACGATGCCGATGGCAATCATGGTATTAACGATGCTCGTCCCCAAGGCAGACACGATAAACAGCGCAAGCAGGATGGACGGAAAGGCAAAGATGACGTCCATGACCATCAGAATGACGGACTCCACCCTGCCTTCAAAGAAGCCGGCAATCATGCCCAGCAAATAGCCGAAGCCTGCTGCAATGCCCACGGCGACAATGCCGACAATCAGCGATACGCGGGCGCCGTACACGATGCGGCTGAACACATCCCGCCCGAAGTTATCCGTTCCGAACCAGTATTTGGCGCAGGGCGCGGTCAGCTTATCCCGCGCATTCATTTTGGCCACGTCGTATTGCGCAATCCACGGCGCAAAGACGGCCATGATAATCACAATGGAAACGCCTATCATGCCGGCGCGTCCGAGCGGGTCCTGCCAAAGCTGACGCAGCACGCTTTCATTGCCGGGAAGCGCACGCTGTTTCACCTTTTTATTGTTCATAAAGCAACGCCTCCCTTAGCTGTACGAAATGCGCGGGTCAATGTAGGTATACAGAATATCGACCAGCAGATTGACGATGACGTAGACAAAGGCAATAAAAAGAACGCAGCCCTGCACCACGGGGTAATCGCGCTGAGAAATGCCCGTCAACACATATTGCCCCAGCCCCGGTATGGAGAAAATCTGTTCGATGACGACCGTGCCGCCCATCAGACCGCCGATTTGCATGCCGATGAGCGTGACAATCGGGATGCAGCTGTTCCGCAGAACGTGGCGGAAAATGGTCACCTTTTCGGGTGCGCCCTTGGCGCGGACGGCCTTGACAAAGTCCTGCCGCAGCACCTCCAGCATGGAGGAGCGCGTCATGCGCATGACGGAGCCGGCCATCACGCCGCCTAAAATGGCGGCGGGCAGGAGCATGATTTCCATGTTCGTGCCGAAATCTTCAAACAGGCCGACATATTTGACCGGCGAATAATAGTTGAAGGTCTTGGATAAAAATAAAATGAGCAGCGTCGCTGAGGCAAAATTCGGCACGGAAACGCCCAGCAGGGCGAAAATGCGGACAATTCTGTCAATGACGCTGTTTCGCTTGAGCGCGGAAATAATGCCCAGCGGCAGCGCGATGAGCCATGCGATGATGCAGGCCAAAATAGCCAGCTCTGCGGAAATTTTGAAGCGCTTGATGATTTCCGGAAAGACCTCCGCGCCGGTTCGGAAGGACTCGCCGAAATCGCCCCGCAGGGCGTTCGTGACCCAGCTGAAATACTGCTCGACAAGGGGCTTATCCAGCCCTAATTTCTTTTCCCACATGGCGCGCAGCTCCGGCGTTTCCTCAATGCCCAAAATGCCGGACACAACGTCTCCGGGGATGAGCTGCATGATGGCAAAAATGCAAATGCTGATGCCGATTAAAACGGGAATGAGCATCAGCAGACGGCGAATGATATAGTCTCGCATAGGGCTTACTCCTTTGGCCGATTCGGAGTTTATGGAAAAAAATATCACAGAGGCGGACGCAGAGAAAAATCCGCGCCCGCCTCTTGCGGGGTCAGGTTTTAAAAAACGCTTACTTTTCCAGCGTTACGCCGGCAAAGCTGTTGCCCTTGGAGGCATTGGGGGCAAAGCCCTTCAGACCGACATTGGCCAGATAGTATTCCGTGGGGCAGGCAACGATGGCCACGGCGCATTCATCCAGGATGATGCCGATGGCTTCTTTGTAATAGGCTTCGCGGGCCGCGGTGTCCGTTGTGCCGGAGCCGAGCACGCACAGCTCGTCCACGCGGGCATTGGAATAGCCCTGAATGTTGGCAGAGCCGGTGGTGGAGAAGAAGAAGGCGACGCCGCGGCTGGGGTCTGCGCCCGCGCCGTTCTGGCAGGCCATCAGTTCAAAGTCATGGGCGCTCCAGTCGGCGACGTACTGAGCGTTTTCTTTGTTCTGCACGTCCACCCGGATGCCGATGGCCTCCAGCTGCTGCTGCACGACCGCGCCCATATCACGCAGAGAATCCAGCAGGCCGACGGTCAGGGTGCATTCGAAGCCGTTGGGATAGCCGGCCTCGGCCAGCAGCGCCTTCGCCTTTTCGATGTTCTGCGTATAGTATTCGTTTTCGGTCACATCCACGGCCCAGTGCCCCATCGAAGCGGGGACGAAGCCGGAGACGCTGGCCGTTCCGTTGTAAGCGAATTCAATGATTTCTTCGCGGTTGAGCGCAAGGTTGATGGCGCGGCGCACGCGGACATCGTCAAAGGGCTTGCGGGTCACGTTCATGAAGATGCCGGCATAATTGCGGGACTGATAGGAGATGGTCTGGATATTCGCGTCATTCGCAATCAGATCCAGCATGGAGGTGTCCGCATAAATCAGGTCAACGCTTTCGGTGCGGAGTGCCGCCAGGCGAGCGGAGGCATCGGTCATGACATAGAACTCGATGGCGTCAAAGGTCGCTTTGTTTTCTTCGCTGAAGTGCTCGGCAAAAGCGTTCACGGTCACATGGTTGTCGGGCACCCATTCGCCCAGGGTGTAGGGGCCGGTGCCGCCGTCCGCCCGGAGCAGGTCGCCGTTTGCTTCCACGACTTCCTTGGCAACGATGGAGCAGTAAGAAGCAGAAAGGTTGGACAGGAAGGGCGCGTTCACCTTTTTCAGCGTGAATTTGACGGTGAATGCATCGATGACCTCGATGGTGTCAATGTCCCCCGCGTAGCTGGAAGAGCTGCCCAGCGCGCCGGTATCGGGATTGAGGATGCGCTCGAAGGAATACTTGACATCCTCGGCGGTCATCTGACGGCCGTTGTGGAATTTCACATTTTCGTTCAGATGGAAAATGTATGTCAGGTCATCGGGCTGCTCCCAAGAGACCGCAAGCTCCGGAATGACATTCAGGTTTTCGTCCACGTCGACAAGCTGGTTGTACACCTGCTCGATGACGCGCAGGGAAGCGACCGCCGAAATGGTGTGCGGGTCAAAGCCGATGGGCTCGGCATCCGTGCCGTAGCGCAGCACCTTCACTTGTTCGGCCGATGCGCAGGAGACCGCCGACAGGGTCAGCAGCAGACACAGGAGGAGTGCAAAGATTTTTTTCATGACATACACCTCTTTCTCAAGAATCGTTATTTCAAAGCGTTGAGCGGACGCTTCGGAATATGGTTAAGACTGCCCCACGGCTGCACGGCAGGGCTTCGCTTTCCGATTTAATACCATCTTCGGCAAAGTCAGTATATCATTGATTTTCGGAAATATCAAGGAAAAATGCGCTGGCGGTTTGATAAAGTACAAGGCGGATACAACGGAAAAATCGGCGTTATGATGTGTCAGCCCCGCTGCCTTTATTGACAAGCCTCCGCTTTTATCGTATGATGTTTTTCGACAAAAAGGCTGCATGACACGGACAGAAAGGGTGTTTGTATGACGATTCGTCCCTTTGAACAGAAGGATTTGCCCGCCGTTGTCGGACTGTGGAACGAAGCGGCGGAGCGCGGCGAGGTGGTATACAAAAAAATCAATGCGGATTATTACCACCGAAAATTCGAGCGCGACCCGAACTACGATGCGCGGTATGCGTTTGCGGCGGAGGAGGGCGGCGAGGTCGTCGGCTTCATTCACGGCACGGCCAAAAAGGTCATGCTGGACCATGAGACCTTTGAAACCTCCCCCGGTTTTTTGACCTGCATGTTCGTGCGCTCGGACAAGCGGCGCAGGGGCGTCGGCACGGCGCTGTTAAACCGGCTGACGGAGGAATTCAAGGCGGCGGGCAAGCATAGCATCCGCATTGCTGACAGCAACCCCATCAACATCGACTGGTTTGTCCCCGGCACGCCGGACCACGACCACAACAATGTGCCCGGCGTGGACTTGGACTGCCCCGGCTATGCCTTTTTGATGCGGAGCGGGTTTGCGGACATTGCGCACGAAATCGCCATGTATCTGGACTTATCCGCCTACACCCCGTGGGCGGGGCTTGAGGAGCGGCAGGAGGAGCTGCGCAGGCAGGGCATTTATACGGGCCGCTATGATGCGAAGAACTTGAACTGCGATTTTGACAGGATGTGCGACCGCGGCGGCTTTGACTACTGGCGCAGCTCCATCCGTTCGGAGGTCAACGCATGGAAGCAGGGCAGGCCGAACACGGATAACCGTTTCATCCCCAACGGCAAAGTTCCCGCCGCTCCGCGCCCCATGCTGGTGGCCATTCACGATAACCACATCGTCGGCTTTACTGGCCCCGTGGACAAGCAGGAGTCCGGCCGCGGCTGGTTTACCGGCATCTGCACCGACCCGCAGTTCGAGCATCGCGGCATCGCCTCCGTGCTGTTCAACCTGCTCATGAAGGAATTTATCGCCGAGGGCGCAGCCTTCAGCACCCTGTTCACGGGCGAAACCAACCCCGCGCAGCATATTTACAGGCGCACGGGCTTTGAGGTGCGGCGGCGTTTTGCCGTGATGGAAAAAGCCATATAAATTGAATAAAAATGTAATGAGAATGTAACGAAAACGCAATATATATATATATAATGTTGTATAATTTTAAGTGATGTTAGTCCGCAGACGGTCTGCGGAAAGAGAAAAAAGAGGAGGGATATCCATGAAAAAAACGGCTGCACTGCTTTTGACCCTGATGCTGATGCTGGGCTGCGCATCCGCCTTTGCGGAGGCGGCAGCAACAGAAACGGCATGGATAACGCTGGAATTTGACGACTTTACCATTGACGTGCCGGAGGATATTGTCTGGCAAAGCGGCGACAGAGAGGAAAATGCCACAATTCTGATTTTGTACCCGAACTATGATGAGACTGCTTCTTTTGCGGCGAACATCAACTTTATCTGGTCGTCTGCGGTGCAGGACTTTTCCGATACCGACCCGAATGCCTACGGACAGTATGTGATGGAAGCGGTCTGTGCGCAGTTCAACCAAATCGGCATCACGACAGCGAACGAAACGCTGATGAGCGCGGCCGCGGATGAGGTCTGCGGCAAGCCCGCCATAAGCATGATGTATTCCGCACAGTGTGATTTTGCCGCGCTCGGCGGCGGGCAATGTACGTTGTACACCATTCAGTCACAGATTTCCGATGAGGCGTTCGGCTTATATACGATTACCGTCAGCCTTGCGGATGACAGCATCAACGACATGAACCTGCTGACGCTCATTGAAGAAATCATCAACTCCATTCAATGGACAAAGTAAGCGAATCATCGAATGCATATTCTCTGCCGGCCTGCTTTCTGCACGCCGGCTTTTTTCCGCCCTTTTCAGCGCTGAAAATGCAGGAAAAACAAGCGTTTTTGGGTGAAAAACATTCGGCTGTGATATTCCATTTTGGGGCGTTTTGTGATATAATTGATATGATGGTGCGGGGTGTGCCCTGTGCCGTTTTCAAAGCGACAAACGGAGGATATTGCATGGCTGATGCGTTCAATGCCGTCCCGCAGGCGGCTGAGTATGATGCTTCTCAAATTCAGGTGCTGGAGGGGCTGGAGGCGGTGCGCAAGCGCCCCGGCATGTACATCGGTTCGACCGACGTACGGGGTCTGCATCATCTGGTGTATGAGATTGTGGATAATGCCATTGACGAGGCGCTGGCGGGCTACTGCACGGAAATTCATGTGGCGCTGCACAAGGACGGCTCTGTGTCCGTCCTGGATAACGGGCGCGGCTTTCCGGTCGATTTGCATCCCAAGATGCACCGTCCGGCGGTCGAGGTATGCCTGACGGTGCTGCACGCGGGCGGCAAGTTCGGCGGCAAGGGCTACAAGGTGTCCGGCGGCCTGCACGGCGTGGGCGCCTCCGTGGTGAACGCCCTGTCCTCCCATATGCGCGTCGAGGTGCGCACGGGCGGCAAGGTGTACGAGCAGGAATATAACCGCGGCAAGATAGCATACGATTTGCGCGTCATCGGGGAAACGCAGCAGACGGGCACCTATGTCCGCTTCTGGCCGGATATCCGCAGCGCGGAAAACCCGGACGGCGTGTTTGACGAGGGCATTGCCTTCCAGTTTGACGTGCTGAAGGTGCGCCTGCGCGAAATGGCCTTCCTGAACAAGGGCATCCGCATCGTGTTTGTGGACGAGCGCCCCGAAGAGCAGCTGGAGCGCGTGTTCCATTACGAGGGCGGCCTGCGCGAGTTCGTCAAATATCTGAATAAACATAAAGAGGTTTTGTTCCCTGAGCCGATTTACGCCGAGGGCGTGAAGAACGATGTCACGGTCGAGGTGGCGCTTCAGTACAACGATTCCTACGCCGAGAATATTTATGCCTTTGCCAACAACATCCATACGCCGGAGGGCGGCACGCATTTGACGGGCTTTATTCAGGCGCTGACGCGGGTCATCAACGACTACGGACGGAAATACAAAATTCTGAAGGACGCGGATGCCAACCTCAAAGCCGACGATGTGAGGGAAAGTCTGGCCGCCATCGTGTCCGTCAAGATGCCTGAGCCGCAGTTTGAGGGGCAGACCAAGTCCAAGCTGGGCAACAGCGAGGTGCGCGGCATCGTGGATTCCGTGGTGAGCGACAGCCTCTCCACCTTCTTTGAGGAAAATCCCGCCGTGGCGCGGACGATTTTGGAGCGCTGCCTCGGCGCGGCGCGGGCACGTGAGGCGGCGCGCAAGGCGCGTGAGCTGACGCGCAGAAAGAGCGTCTTGGAAAGCGGCTCGATGCCGGGCAAGCTGGCGGACTGCTCCGAGCGCGACCCTGCGAAATGCGAAATTTTCATGGTCGAGGGCGATTCCGCAGGCGGCAGCGCCAAGTCGGGACGCGACCGCCATTTCCAAGCCATCCTGCCCCTGCGCGGCAAAATTCTGAACGTGGAAAAGACGCGGCTGGACAAAATTTTGCTCAATCAGGAAATCAAGAACATGATTACCGCCTTCGGCTGCGGCATCGGCGCGGATTTCAACATCAGCAAGCTGCGCTACCACCGCATCGTCTGCATGACCGATGCCGATGTGGACGGCGCGCACATCCGCATTTTGATGCTGACCTTCTTCTACCGCTATATGCCGGAGCTGATTAAGCAGGGCTATGTATACAGCGCCATGCCGCCGCTGTATAAGGTGACAAAGGGCAAGCAGGAGCATTACGTCTACAATGACGATGAGCTTCAGCAGCTTCTGGATAAACTGGGGCGCGATTCCAAGCCCGAAATTCAGCGCTACAAGGGCTTGGGCGAAATGAGCAGCGAACAGCTCTGGACGACCACCATGAATCCGGAAACCCGCACCATGAAGCAGTTCACCCTGTCGGACGCCATCGCCGCGGACGAGATTTTCACCCTCCTGATGGGCGATAAGGTCGAGCCGCGCCGCGAATTTATCGAGCAGAACTGCAAGATGGTCACCGATTTAGACCTGTAATTCCTGAAAGGATTTCGAAAGAATGAGTGATATCCAAGATCGTCTTCTGCCCGCAGACCTTGAAACGGAGATGAAAACCTCGTTCATCGCCTACGCGATGGCCGTTATCATCAACCGCGCCCTGCCTGATGTGCGCGACGGCTTAAAGCCCGTGCATCGCCGTATTTTGTACGACATGAACGAGCTGGGCATGACGCCGGACAAGCCCTTCCGCAAGTCCGCCCGCATCGTGGGCGACGTGCTGGGCAAGTTCCATCCGCACGGCGACGCCTCCGTCTATGACGCGATGGTACGTCTGGCGCAGGATTTTTCCATCCGCTATATGCTGGTGGAGGGTCAGGGAAACTTCGGCTCCGTGGACGGCGACAGCGCGGCGGCCATGCGTTATACGGAAGCCCGTATGAGCAAAATCTGCACCTGGCTGATGGCGGACATCGACAAGGATACCGTCGATTTCATGCCGAACTTCGATGAGACCCTCATGCAGCCGACCGTTCTGCCAGCCCGCTTTCCGAATCTGCTGGTCAACGGCTCTCAGGGCATTGCCGTCGGCATGGCGACCAACATCCCGCCGCACAACTTGGGCGAGGTCATTGACGGCGCGGTCTGCCTGATTGATAACCCCGATGCGGGGCTGGACGAGCTGATGCAGCACATCAAAGGGCCGGATTTTCCGACCGGCGGCGTGATTCTGGGGCTGTCCGGCATCCGCGAGGCCTATTATACGGGACGCGGCCGCATCATCGTCCGCGCCAAGAGCGAAATCGAAACCATGCCCAACAACCGCGACCGCATTGTCATCACGGAAATTCCATACATGGTCAACAAGGCGCGGCTGATTGAAAAAATGGCAGAGCTGGTGCATGAAAAGCAGCTGGACGGCATCAGCGATATCCGTGATGAATCCGACCGCAAGGGCATGCGCATCGTCGTTGAATTAAAGCGCGATGTGCAGCCCGCCGTGGTGCTGAATTATCTGTACAAGCACACACAGCTTCAGGATACCTTCGGCGCTATCATGATTGCGCTGGTGGACGGTGTGCCCAAGTGCCTGTCTCTGCGCGATATGCTGTACTACTATATCCGCCATCAGGAGGATGTCGTCACCCGCCGCACCAAGTACGACCTTGACAAGAACAAGGCTCGCGCCCATATCTTGGAGGGCCTGCTCAAGGCGCTTCAAAATATCGACGAGGTCGTTCATATCATCCGCACCAGCAAGGATACGCCGTCCGCCAAGGACGCCCTGATGGAGCGCTTCCTGTTCTCGGACAAGCAGGCGCAGGCCATTTTGGATATGCGTCTGGCGCGTCTGACCAATCTGGAAAGCGACAAGCTGCAGGCAGAGTATGACGAAATCGAAAAGCAGATTGCCTACCTCAATTCCCTGCTTGAAAACCATGACCTGCTCATGGGCGTCATCAAGGATGAGCTGCTCGTCATCAAGGAAAAGTTTGCCGACCCGCGCCGGACGGAGCTGTCCCCCGTGGAGGGCGAAATCGACATCGAGGATTTGATTGCCGAGGACGATATGGTGGTCACGCTGACGCATTTCGGTTATGTGAAGCGTCTGTCCAAGTCCACCTACCGCGCTCAGAACAGGGGCGGCAAGGGCATTGCCGCCATGACGACCCGCGAGGAGGACTACGCCGAGCAGATTCGCGTGGTGCATACCCATGCGGACATTCTGTTCTTCACCAACTGCGGCCGCGTGTACACCCTCAAGTGCTATCAAATCCCCGAAGCTGGACGCACGGCGCGCGGAACGGCCATCATCAACCTCTTGCAGCTCCAGACGGGCGAAAAGGTCACCACCATGATTCCCGTGCCGCGCACCGAAAAGGGAAAATATCTGATGATGGCGACCCGCAACGGTCTGATTAAAAAGACCCCGCTGGACGAATTCTCGAACCTGCGCAAGGCCGGCCTGAACGCCATTGTCCTGACAGAGGGCGATGAGTTAATCGGTGTAGAGCTGACAAACGGCAGCAATGCGCTGATGCTCGGCACGCACAACGGCCGCGCCATCCGCTTTGACGAGGGCGATGTCCGCTCGATGGGGCGCATCAGCCGCGGCGTCCGCTCCATCCGGCTGGACGGGGGCGACCGAGTGATTTCCCTGTCCGTCATCGAGGCGGGCGCACTGGTGCTGACCATCTCGGAGAACGGCTACGGCAAGCGCTCCGACCCCGATACCTACCGCGAAACGAGCCGCGGCGGGAAGGGCGTGCTTGCGATGGGGCTGAACGAAAAGACAGGGGCGCTGGCCGCGCAGCTCATGGTGCAGGAGGATGAGGACATCCTGCTGATTACCGATGACGGCACGATTATCCGCACACCCGTGCGCGATATCCGCATCGCCGGCCGCGCCACGCAGGGCGTTCGCCTGATGCGCGTGGCGGAGAGCAGCCGCATCGTGGGCGTTGCCCGCGCCGAGGCCGAGGAGGAGGACGAGCCGGAAACGCCGGACACGGCGCCCGCGTCTGAGACGGCGGAAGAGACAGAAGAAGAAAATTCCGTCTCCGTGAACGAGACCCCCGATACGGATAACGATATTTGACCATAGGACAAAGGGGGCGAAGGCGTGAAGTCTTCGCCCCATTCCTGTTTTTTATTTGATAACGAGGATGCTTATGTCACAGAAGCAAAAAACATTGGTCGGCGGCGTATCCATTTTAGCGCTGGCCGGGCTTATCTGCAAGGTGGTCGGAGTGCTGTACCGCATCCCGCTGGCCGCGTATATCGGCGGCGAGGGGCTGGGGCTGTATTCCAAGGTGTTCCAGTCCTATAACCTGCTGCTGACGATTTCCTCTGCCGGTATTCCCGTTGCCATCTCCCGCATGGTCAGCCATTATGTCACCCGTGATGATCCGCGCACGGCACGGCGGATATTTCGGGTAGCTTTGTGGACGCTGACCGCGCTCGGACTGATTGCCGCTGTTTGTTTGGCGGCGGGCAGCCAGGCAATGGCTGCTTTTGCGGGCGCACCGGAAATCGGCATCGGCTATGTCGCCATTGCGCCGAGCCTGCTGCTCGTCTGCATCATGAGCGCCCTGCGCGGCTATATGCAGGGACACCGCAAAATGATGCCCACGGCGATTTCGCAGCTCATAGAGCAGGTCGGAAAGCTGGCGGTCGCCCTGCCCTTGGCGATTGCGGGCATGAATAAAGGCGGCGCGGCGCTGGGCGCGGCGGGGATGCTGCTGGGCACGTCCATCGCAGAGGCGGCGGCGCTGGTATTCATGATGATTGCGCACCTTCGCGCACGCGGAGAATTTGCCGCCATCGGGCAAAACCCCGGCTGTGAGGAGCTGAGCATCCCTTTCATCGGCAAGCGGCTTCTGTTCATCGCCGTCCCCATCACCATCGGCGCGTGCATCGTTCCGATGGCTGGATGGATTGACAGCTTTATGGTGACGAATCTGATGGAAGCGGACGGCATGGCGCATCAGGAGGCCGTCATTCGCTACGGGCTGTATTCGAGCGTTGTTTTGTCACTGATTAATGTGCCAACTGCCGTTGCGATGGCGGTCAGCACCAATCTTGTGCCGGATATTTCGTCCGGCTGTGCGCGGGGAGACAGGGAGTATGTCGCCAAGGAGAGCCTGACGGGGCTTCGGCTGGCGGCAGTCATCGGTTATCCGTGCGCCATCGGCATGAGCCTGATGGCCAAGCCCATCCTTTATCTGCTGTTCTCCGCGAAATATACCGAGGCGCAGCTTGATTTGGCGGCGCAGATCCTGGAGCTGAGCGCTCTGACCATCGGCCTGTTCACCATGGTACAGGCGACAAGCGGCATTTTGCAGGGCTGCGGCAGGCAGCGCATCCCCATGTACACTTTAGCGGCGGGGGTTGCCTGCAAAATCCTGCTGAACTGGCTGCTCATCGGCACGCCGGACATCAACATCCACGGCGCACCCATCGCGTCCCTGGTCTGCTACTTTGTCAGCATGGTGCCGAACCTGTATTTTGTGCAAAAATATACGGGCTGCCGCCTGGATGTGAAGGAGCTGCTCGTGCAGCCGGGGCTGGCTACGGCGCTCATGGCAGCCATTGTCCTCGTTCTGCGGACGATGTTAGGCGTAGAGCGCCTGAATCATTCCTTCCTTTTGACCGGCTTTGTCGTCCTGTGCGCCGTCCTTGTCTACGCCGCGTCCGCACTGCTGCTCGGCGCGGTGAAGCGGGAGGACTTGCCCGCGAAACTGAAGCGGTTTGCGAGAAAATAAACAGTCGGCCCTATATAAAAATGAAGCGCCCAAAAGTTAGACAAAGATTGTATTATGCCCTTTGAGAGAGGAGAAAGCCTTTTCTCAAAGGGCTTTTTCGATTTGTGCAGATATTCACAAGCCGCAGCATAAAGTCAAAGATTGATATACTTTAAGCACAAGGAGGTTGAAAATCGGCTGAAATTCCCGTTTCAAAAGGAGAAAGCAGCGCAGGAATGATACAAAACGAGGCATCGTCAGTCGGCTTCCGTTCATTTGAGAATTTTCACATCCATTCCGTTCGCCTCGGCAAACGCTTCGGCACAGGTGCCGGCATGGCAGAGCATGAGAAGGCGACCGCAGCCGTCAAAGGCATCAGGGGCGATAAAAGTCACGCTGTCGGGGACAGTGACGGCGACCAGCGCCGTACAGTCCGCAAAGGCACGGCTTTCGATGCGCTGCAGACCGTCCGGCAAAACGGCGGAGGTGAAGCTGACGCAGCCCGCAAAGGCGCTTTCCTTGATAACGCCGGTTTTCGCAGGCAGAGAGAGCTGCGCGGCCGCATCCGTCACGCGCACAAGGCAGGAGGCGCTCACCTCGCCGCAGGAAACCGTGATGACGGCGATACCGGCTTTCAGCGCCGTAAGCCGACCGTTTTCAACAGATACAACGTCAGGAGCATCGGAATGCCATTCAACGGCGAAATCCGTTTTTGCAAGCGGCACAGGCTGAAGGCTCTCATCCGCTTTAAGAATCAAATATTGCGGCTGATGCGTAAAGGAAAGCACATCTGTTCCGCCAATCGCAAGCAGCAGACTGTCTGTATGCATCGAAAGCCTTGTCGGCTTTTTCTCGCTGTAAAAATCGCTATAATGATAGGCAAAATACAGCGTCGTCTGAACGCTGCCGCGCACCGCATAGAAACCGGTCACGGCATCATTATACGATACTAAGATGTTGTTGACAGCGGTATCGAAATCCCCCGCAAAGCTGCCGCTGCTGCACAGGGTGATGCAGGGCGCTTCGGCAGCAATGGCCGCTTCGAGCGCGATTTTGATTTCCTCTTCGCTGCCGACAAAATACGCGCCGTTTATCTTGTCATACAGCGCCGCATCCGCAATGCAGACAGGATAGGGCGTTTCCTCGGACCAGGCGTGGTCTCTCCGCATCAGCGCATCGGTCAGGCCGAAATAGGTGTGTCCCTCATGGCCGCCTGGCTTAGGATCATCCCATGTGCAATCCACATGATACCACTGACCGTCGATGGAGACCAAATTCCACGCATGGCCGGCGTCTCCTGTGGTGCCTTCAATCAGCAGACAGTCCATGCCGATGGCCTTCAAGAGCATCTGATACGCATGCGCATAGCTGCTGCAAACGCCCGTGCCGTGCAGCAGCACACCGTCCGCATAATAATAAGTATAAGTATCATCATAATTTGCGTTGTAAATCAGCCAGTCGTGCATCCACAAAGCACGGGCATATTCGCTCGACCCTGCCTCGGCAAGGCATTGCTTTGCCAGCGCCGCTGTTTTTCCGGCGATGGTCGGCTCATCTGCTTCGTCTGCTCGCTCGACGGCCTCGTAGACCGTGCTTTGAAGAAAACCAATTTTTTCTGCCCCTTCATACACCGTGACACGAACAATATACCGCCCCGTGCGCTGAATAAAGGAAGAAAAAGTGCGGGCGGCACTGCGCGGCCGGCTGTCGATGTGCGTCAACGTGAGCGCATCTAAGACATATAAATCAAATGCGTATTGATATACCGCTTCCGCATCATCGGAGACAACGAACGTCCATGCCGCCCTTTCACCCTTGACCAAATACGGCGCGTCTAATGACAGGTACGCCGTGCCCAGCTTTTCCGAAAGCGCACCGCCGTTGTCCTCGGCGAAGAGAAGCCCTGACAGATTGTCTTGAAGCGTGATGAAGCCGCCCTCCTCCGCCGCAGCGGAAACAAACAGCATCAAAATAACCAGCAATAGACAGAGCCTTCGTCGGATTTTCATGTTTCCCGCTCCCTTCACGGTTTGTTCGGCTTTCGGCACATTGATTATACCATCATTGATGCATTTTTCAAAGTACAAATTTTATGACAACGAACGAAAAAAAAATGCGCACGGATTTGAGCTGTTTCCGTCCCCTCGCGGGGATAAATTATGGCGCGGGACGGACGCGTTATGTTCGGGGTTATCAAGCTGACCGTCCCCTCGCGGGGATAAATTATGACTTTGACGCTTATCAGATGGTGGCCGATAGAATCGCGGTTTCCGTCCCCTCGCGGGGATAAATTATGACGCCGGAGCTTTTTTGTTCCCTAAAACATGTTTCCGTCCCCTCGCGGGGATAAATTATGGCCTGAACAGCTGGACTTTTCACAAAAAACATACACGTTTCCGTCCCCTCGCGGGGATAAATTATGGCGATAGTCCCGTATTCCATTAAAGATTATTTCAAGTTTCCGTCCCCTCGCGGGGATAAATTATGGCCGCCGCCAGCAACACGGGCGACTGCTCCGCCGCGTTTCCGTCCCCTCGCGGGGATAAATTATGACATAACCTGTGCGTTAAGCTGGCGCACACCGACAAGTTTCCGTCCCCTCGCGGGGATAAATTATGACAGGAGTGTGGTGTAACATGGACAAGAAATATTTTGGTTTCCGTCCCCTCGCGGGGATAAATTATGACTTGCATCCCCTATTGCGGCTTGCAAAACCTTTTGGTTTCCGTCCCCTCGCGGGGATAAATTATGACCTTTGAGACTGAGTTATGTGAAATCCTGTCCGAACATGTTTCCGTCCCCTCGCGGGGATAAATTATGACGGCGAATTATCGCAATCATGGCACCGCTTTCGTGTTTCCGTCCCCTCGCGGGGATAAATTATGACAGCAAAATGAAACAAGTTTCATGTGCCATTCTTGTACATTATATCAAAAATCAGCGCATTGTAAAGCGCGAAATGCGGCAGAAAAAAGGCGTTTCATCGATTTTGAATGAAAAAAATCGGTGCGAATGGTATTTGTTCAGCTTCAAAACAAGCCGCATTTTTGACCATTCGCACCGATTGCTTTCGGTTTGATGATTGATTGCTTATACAAAATCAGGAAAAAGCGCCTTCGGCAATGCAGAGCCTATATTCTGTAAGATGCGGTCCAGTCTCTGCACGGGCATTGCAAAGTCAGAGCACATGCTTCGTTATCTTCTGCTTGCCCTCAGCTTATAGCCGTAGCGGTAGACGGTCTCGATAGCGGCGAAGCCCAGCTTTTTGCGCAGGCGCTGCACATGAACATCCACCGTGCGCGTATCGCCCGGGCTGATATAGCCCCAAGCCACGCGCAGAAGCTCCTGACGGGATACGGGCCGGTCGGCGTTCTGCGCCAGCTCATTCAGCAGGGAAAACTCCTGCTGGGTCATGGCGCACGGCTCGCCGTCCAAATAAACAGTCCGGTCGTCCTCATCGATGTAGAGCTGGGCGGAAATGCCCTTGGAAGGATAAATGGCTAATAAATCACTCATTGCTTTCACCTCACACTTATATAGACGAATCAAAGGGCTTGTTTGTTGCATCGGCCTGTCATTTGACATGATATTGTCACAAATGCAGAAAATCCCGCATGTCTCGGCATTTGTTACAACTATATAACGCTTCAGTTTCAAATTTTCTTCCCGGCTTTCAAAATATTTTCAGTCAACACAAAAAAATGCCGCAGACTGTGCGGCAGCCAGACTGTCGAACAAGTCCGCAGACATTTTGGGGGATGCCTGAAGGAACCGCAGCTCCTTCATATTTGATCGTATCGGCCGGCTTTGCCGGTCGGACGGGGCGATGCTTCGGAGCGTCAGCGCAGAAAAAAAGCATTTCCGCAGCCTTGCCATGCAGGATGAATGGCTTTATCCTGCATGGAGCGTGTCCAAAACGCAGTTTTTGGACACGCAGACTGTGCGGCAGTGCCCTGATGCATCCAAATCATTCGAAGGTATAGGTCAAGGTCACACTTGCGCTGACGCTGATGTCTCCGGAGATAATGCTGGTATCGGCAGCGGCATCCATCTTGTAGTAATTATTCGCGCCGGCGTAGGCATAGTAGTCCGAGCCGGTTTCGATTTTGACCAGCCTGCCCAGCTTTTTCCCGCAGGCGGAGGCCAGCACATCAGCCTTTTCCTGCGCATCATCGACCGCCCGCTTCAGCGCCTTTTTGTATGCCTCGTTCCGTTCGGTGGAATGAAAGGAAATGCCGTTGAGGATGTTTGCGCCCGCCTGCGTTGCCACATCGATAATCTTTCCAGCCTTGTCCAGCGCCCGAATGGTCACGGAGAGAATGTTTTCCATCCGATAGGCGGTCTTCTCGTTTTCGTTCCATGAGGTGGTGTCGTAGATATTGAAGGAGCTGGTGACCACATCGGCATCCTGCACGCCGCATCCCTTGATGGCGTCAATGACCACGTTCATCGTTGCCGCATTGGCAAGCTGCGCAGAGTCCACGTTGCCGCTGCTCGTCTGCACGCCGATAGACAAAACGGCGTAGTCCGCCTGTACACTGACGGAGGCGCTTCCTTGGACGACTAAAAGCCGGTCGTCACTGTCATCCGCCCATGCGGGGACTGCCAGCAGCAGGGAAAAAATCATCAGCAGAGCAAACAGCTTTTTCATAGAATATCACTTCTCCTTTTTCTTTCTGTGCACGATACGAATGACGGCAATGACGGCCGCAATGACCGCCAGCCACGGCGCGGCCATGACAAGGAAGATGGCGGCATTCTGCAGGAATACCCACGCCTCCTGCAAAGAGGCGGACAGCCCGCTGACAAGGCGCGTCCCGAAGGACGGCGCTTCCTGCGCGGCTTCCCGCACGGTTTCCTCGCGCAGGGTGATACTGACGGTGCTGTAACTGACCTGACTGTCGTACTGCTTCAAGCGTCCGGTGTAAGAGTCAATGTAATACTGCGCATCTGAAATGGCGCTTTCGATTTCGATAAGGTCCGCCACATCCGTCGCCTGCGCCATCAGCTCCTGAAGCCGCGTCAGCTTGGTTTTCTGGGTGTTCAGACGGGCTTCAAGGTCGTAATAGCTGTCCGAAACATCCGTTGAATCCTCCGAAGAGGCCGTGACGCGGCCCTTCAATGAGCCTGTGCCGTTCAGAAAGGCATCTAACTGCTCGGCAGGGAGACGGAGGGTCAGATACGCCGTGCGCACCGTACCCTGCTGCCGGTCGCCGCTGACGCCGGAGGATTCCACCCGCCCGCCGAGCTTGGCGGCAGTCTCCTTGAGCTGCGCCAAGTCCTCATCAAAGGACTGCGTTTTGATGGTCAGGGACGCGGTCCTGATGATTTTGGCTTCCTGCGTGTCCGCGCTGTCATTGGCGGCGGCGCTGCCCGTACCGGCGCTGCGCATGGCGGATGCGGCATACCCGCTTTCGGCCATGCTGTCCCCGTCCGCGTAGACCGTATAGGTTTCGGCCGGCGCCTGTTCATAGGCGACGCGGACACTTTGCTTTTCGGCGCCCAAGTTTAAGTCATTGACATACGATGCGCCGAAAATGACCAACACGATGGCCGCTGCCGCAGCGGCCCAACGCACCCACAGACGTTTTTTCTTTGGCTTCTGCTCCTGCATAACGCTCCTTCCTCCTTCGTGAAGCGCCTGCCGCCAGGCTGCTGCACATTTCCGGCGGCCGTCGCATCATTTTTCTTCGTTTATAAAACGGCTGTCCGGCGTATTTTCTTCCCTGATACAATCATTTTTTATAAATTGACTTTAAGGGCGTTTCAAGATATAATAAAGACGGTCTTCTATCAATGAATTTCCTGTACAGGGAGGAAGCAATCATGGCCATTCTTCTGACCGGCGGCGCCGGATATATCGGCTCGCATACCGCCCTTGCGCTGCTTAAACGCGGCGATGATATCGTTGCGCTGGATAACCTTTCCAATGCAAGCCCCGAAGCGCTCAAGCGCGTGGAGGAATTGACGGGAAAAAAGGCGCCCCTCGTGGTGGGCGACTGCACGAAGCGTGAGGATCTCGAAAAGGTCTTCCGTGAATATTCCGTTCAGCAGGTCGTGCATTTTGCGGGGCTCAAGGCTGTGGGAGAATCCGTCAGCAAGCCGCTGGAATACTACCGCAATAATTTGGATGCGACGCTGACCCTGTGCGAGGTCATGCGCGAGCATAACTGCTTTGACCTGGTCTTTTCCTCCTCGGCCACGGTGTACGGCACGAATCAGCAGATGCCCCTCAACGAAACCTTCCCGCTCGGCTGCACCAATCCTTACGGCTGGACGAAGTTCATGAGCGAGCAGATTTTGCGCGACGTCGCCCATGCGGACAGCCGCTTCCACATCGTTCTGCTGCGTTACTTCAATCCCGTCGGCGCACATGAGAGCGGACGCATCGGCGAAGACCCCTCCGGCATTCCGAACAACCTGATGCCCTATATCTGTCAGGTCGCTTCAGGACGGCTCAAGGAGCTGAGCGTGTACGGCAATGATTATCCGACGCATGACGGTACCGGCGTGCGCGACTATCTGCATGTCATGGACTTGGCCGAGGGACATCTGGCCGCACTGGACTACGCGAAGGAAAACGCGGGCGCGGAAGCGTTCAACCTGGGCACGGGCACGGGCTACAGCGTGCTGGATATGGTGCATACCTTTGAAAAGGTCAACGGTCTTACGCTGCCCCACCGCATTGCGCCGCGCCGTCCCGGTGATATCGCCACCTGCTATGCAGACCCGGCCAAGGCGCGTGAAAAACTCCACTGGACGGCCAAGCGCTCTCTGTCCGATATGTGCCGCGATGCATGGAACTGGCAGAAAAACAATCCGCAGGGATATAAAGCATAATGCATCCTCAGGAAAAAGCAGCGTGCGGTCGGCATGCTGCTTTTTGCATAGAAGCGGAAAGACAAGCGGAAAAACGGCTGCCCGCTGCCCGCCGCATCTATGATTTACAACCTTATGTTTGACAAAGCCGTATCTTTTTGATATATTACAAAAGGTAAAGAGGCGGATTCCCGCTGTCATGCTTCATCGGCATGGAAAGGGTGAATGATATGGCGAAGAAGGAGCAGAAGGACGCATATGTGCGTCTGCGTCATGTAACCATCGTTTTGCTGGTGCTGGCTGTTATCGCCGGCGGGGGGTTTGTCCTGACCCGCGATTATGTCAATCAGGCTGTACAGACTCGTCAGGAAGAAATTGACGCGCAAAACGAGGAACTGACCGAGCAGTATCAGCAGCGCCTGGCGGAACAGACGCAAAAGGAAGAGCAGGGTGAAAATATCCAGTGGCCGGAGGCCAAGCAGGAGGGCTGGGACATCGTGGACGTCAGCTCGTTTGCCTTGACCGGAACCACCGGAAAGACCGTGTCTCGGCAGGATTTGCTGGACGGGGGGCTGATGCTGGTCAACCGCTGGCACTCCATCCCATCGGACTTTACCGAGGACTCCATTGTCAGCGTCGGTCAGGAATCCAAATATTCCATTCCCGTGACGGATGCTACGGTTCAGTTGAACATTAACGCCTATAACGCGCTGAACGAAATGCTGACCGCCGCCAAGGATGCGGGCTATGAAAACTATCTGATTCAGGAAGGATACCGCACAAACGAAAAGCAGACGGAGTATTTCAACAACGAAAAGGCCAAGTGGGAGTCCAAGTATACCGGCGAGGCGCTGATCGAAAAGGCGCGTGAGAACACCAATGTCCCCGGCACCAGCGAATATCAGACCAGCTTCTCTTTCAAGGTCAAGCGCTGGAAGAAGGGCGATGCGGAATTTAATAAGCCCGCCTTTGAGGATACCGAGCATTTTGCATGGCTGTTTGAACACAGCTGGGAATACGGCTTCGTGTTCCGCTTTGAGGTGGAGGGCTATCCTACGGCGGCCACCGCGGATAAGTCATGGAAAACGGGCGAGAGCAAGAAGCTGATGATTTTCCGCTATGTCGGGAAGGCTGCTGCGGCTGTGATGCATCAGGAGGATATGTGCCTGGAGGAATTCATCGAGTATATGATAGAGCATCCGCACATTGCCGTGTATGAAAACGGTACGCTCCGCTATGAGCTGAACCGCGTGACGGATACGGGCACGCGCATGACCGTGGATGTCGTCGCCCGCGCTGCGGAAACGCAGGTGTCCATTGACAATATGGGCGGCGTGATTGTGGCAATGAGTTATTAAGGCAAAACATTTACCCCATCAAAAGTTAAGGCGGCAGGGTGTCAAAACATTTTGACACCCTGTCTGCGTGTCCAAAAACTGCGTTTTTGACACGCTCCATGCAGGATGAAGCCATTCATCCTGCATGGCAAGGCTGCGGAAATGATTTTTCTGCGCTGACGCTCCGAGGCATCGCCCCGCACGAGAGGCAAAGCCGGCCGATACGATATCAAAACCACCGGCTAAGCCGGTGGTATGCACCATGCCTTCAAGGCAATGATAC
>CAVDRM010000014.1:0-54762 GCA_963611355.1 Anaerovibrio sp. | reverse complement strand
TATAGGAAAGAAAAAATAATATAAAAAAGTTTCGCATTTGGGTTGACTTTTGGGGCGCTGTTCACGGCGTGCAAAGCGGCGGGGAAGATGGTACAATCAGGACGTGGGATGAAGCGTACAGCAGACGGACGATTGCCAAAAACAGCGACCTTTCAAACGGCATCCCGTTCAAGGGCGAACCGAACGGCATTTTTGACAAGACGGACGATGACGGCAACGTCCTCCAGCGGCGCGTCTATGGCGCTGACGGCGTGGCAAAATATGACTTTGATACAAGCGACCATAAACGACCGAAGGCGCATCCGATGGGAGCACACAAACACACTTTAAAACCGTGGAAGAAAAATCCACACACGCAAGCCGAGTATCTTACGGATGAGGAGCTTGCGCAAAACGCCGATATTATTCAGCGAGGAGTGAATTATTTCGATGATTGACTTCAGCAAAGAACTAACGCGAGAGACCCTGATAGCACGTATTGACTTCGGCGATGATGTTGAATTTGAATGTTGCGGCAAACGGTATACCATTCTTGGTTGGTGGGAGGCAGGCCCCAACATCGCCGAGCAAGTAACGGAAGCCAACGAACAGACATTCAAAGACGGCACTGACCTTGTAGACCATTACCTCATTGACGGGAAACCGATTGCCGAGCGCATCGGGGAGATGAAGATGCTGTAAAGGATGACGCTATGCTAACAAAAGCGTTGGCATATAATTACGAAAAACGCATTGCGCAGCAGAAAGAAAAAGCCGTTTTTTTTCGGCGGGGCATGATGCCGAGTGGGAGACAAAGGACGAAGGACGGCTGCTCTGTTTGCTTAACCATTGGCAAAAGGAAATCAACGGTTTTCGAAAATCATTAGTAAGGCGTGAAGCAGAATTAAAAAGGAGGGGTGAACAATGAGCGGCGACGATGTATTAAAGGCCACCATTGAAAGGCTGATTGAAAACGCAGACGAAGCACTTGCTGAAGCAAAAATGCATTCCAACGATGAATACTACGAAGCACGAAAGGCAGCTTATTATGAAGTGCTTGATGCCATCAAAGATGACATCATTATGGGCGACCTTGACCCGGCTGATTACGGCTTGGGGATGGATTTGGAAAAACGGTACTTGCAAAGCTGATGCTCAAGCAATGGAGGCCGAAAGATGGACGGTGAACAGGTATTCATTCAGCGTGTCAAGCACTGGGCGCACGAGCAGAATTGCACATTTATCATGGGAGATACTGACAGCCCGAAAGCGACCATTTCATGGACGGCATGGCTGCGTTCGACTTTTTGGGCTGGCTGCTGCCAAAAGGTGTAACGGAAGCGTCGGACGATTACTTCGGCTGTATTGTCTGGGAGGAAGAAGACAGTCATCGCATTCTGCGTTGGGAGACCTATGCAGAGGACAACAAATAAACGAGGCAAAGCAAAAAGGCAAAAGACCACCGAGAACAGCCTTAAAATAATAAATGTGTGTGTTTTTCGGGAGCTGTCTTACTGATTTTCAGTAAGACAGCTCCTTCTCAATTGGTAAAGGGAGGAAAATCGAACAACGATGTGACTATACGGGCTTTCCGATGTTATCGCATTGAATGCTTGAAAAGTTTACCGATTGACAACATTCTGCGGATTTCCGGTTAAAAAGGCACGCAGGTTTTCCACTGCGATATTCATAAGGCGCTGGCGGCTTTCCTTCGGCGCCCACGCAATATGCGGAGTAATGAGACAATTATCTAAAGCAAGCAAAGGGCAGACTTCGCGTGCCGGCTCGTCAGAAAGCACATCCATTGCGGCGGCCGCAACCTTTCCCGTTTGAAGCGCTTCGGCTAAGTCGTCTTCTGCAATGAGCGGGCCGCGAGAGGTGTTGAGCAGCATCACGCCGTTTTTCATTTTTGCAATGCTTTCCGCGTTAATCATTCCCTGCGTTTCCTTTAACAGCGGGCAATGCAGACTGATAATATCGCTTTTTTCGTACAGTTCGTTCAAAGAGACCATACGGGCATTTTCGTCGCAGGCTGCATAAGCATCATAGGCCAGAACATCCATGCCGAAGGCTGCCGCTAAGCGGGCCGTCGCTTTGCCGATACGGCCATATCCGATTATGCCGAAGGTTTTTCCGGCCAATTCAATCAGCGGCGTATTCCAATAGCAGAAATCTGGGCAGCGAGACCAGTCGCCGTTTTTGACGGAGCGGCTGTGCTCTCCGACATGATGGCACAATTCCAAAAGAAGCGCCATGGTATATTGCGCGACTGCGGTTGTTCCATAGGTCGGAATATTGCAAACGGGTACGCCTTGCGCGGCCGCTGCAGCCGTATCCACAATGTTATAGCCTGTTGCCAGCACGCCGATATAACGAAGCTGCGGGGCAAGAGCAGACAGCGTTTCCGCGGAAAGCGGCGTCTTGTTGACAATGACAATTTCTGCGCCCTTGGCGCGCCGAATGATTTCGTCATTGCCATCCTTAAAAGGCGTGCGGTCATATATGGTTAATTCACCTAAAGCCTGAAAACCTTCCCAGCTTAAATCTCCCGGATTTTCGGTATATCCGTCCAAGATAACGATTTTCATTTCGCATTGCCTCCGCGCAAATCGCCGATTGCCTTAGCGCCAAGCGCCAAAAGACCGATGTCGCTGTTCCACATATTGATTTGCATCCCGCGTTTCAGCCACGGCTTTAGAGGCTCGGCAGAGCCGAAATGAACGCCGCTCCACTTTCCGTGACTCTCGGCTGCCGCAATAACCCGTTCAAACGCAGCGACAATGTCAGGATGCGTAAACTGCCCAAGAATGCCAAAATCCTGAGACATATCGTTTGGGCCGATAAACCCAACATCAATGCCGTCTACAGCCATGATTTCTTCGATGTTCTGGACACCGATGCGCGACTCGATTTGGCACATGAGAAGGGTTTGCTCATTGGCTTCCTGCATATATTCGGGACCGTTGACCTTTTGAAAATCCGTATGCGGCCGTGACAGAGATACGCCGCGATGTCCCATCGGCGCATATTTCGTGCAGTCAACGAGCATCCGAGCCTGCTCAGCCGTTTCCGTATTCGGCAGGAGCAGACCGGAAGCGCCCATCTCCATAAACTTCAGCGCATGCTCACGGCGCATTTCAGGAATGCGCACAAGGGCGGGAATGGATGCGCCACGCGCCTCGGCGATGATGTTGGCGACCTCACGGGTGGTGAATGAGCCGTGTTCGCAGTCTACGATGAAAAAGTCAAAGCCGCAGTTTTTCAGGATTTTGGCAATGTCAGGGCTGGTGAAAGTGGTCACCATTGTTCCGAGCACCTGTTCGCCGCCGCGAAGTCTCTGCTTCAAGTTCTGCATCATACATACACTCCTTTTTTATAAATCTGCCGGTGAACACATTGTGACCTTGCACACGCCGGAAGCCATCATTTCCTCTACCTGCGTTCGTGTCGGCAAGGCCATTCCGATAGCGCCGCGCCGTGTGATGACCAGCGTACCCGCACAATTACAAAATGCGGCAAGGCGTTCAAGCGGCATATCCTCCTGTAAACCGACACACAGCGCAGCAGCCAGGGTATCACCCGCTCCGGTCGGATCTACGGGAGGATAACGGATGCCTGCCGCAATTGCAACCATGCCGTCCTTGCTGATGACAGCGCCGTCCTTGTCCCGCGTGAGTGCCACCACACGCGGCCCCATGGCGTGCAGGGAATGCAGAACGTCGCCAATATCGGTTTTGCCGGTCAGGAGCTGTCCTTCAGCCAGCGTCGGGGCGATAATATCTGCATTATGCACTGCCCAAAGCAGCCTTTCGCGTGCCGCTTTATCGTCAGACAGCTCTCGGCGAATGTTGGGGTCAAACGAAACAAGAACCCCGTGCTTGTGAGCAAGCTCAACCAAGCTTATACACGCTCCCCGCATTTCCTTCGTCAGTTCCAGCAGCATACCGGGAAAGTGAACAGCGTAAGCGCTGCCGATGTATGCTTCATCCAGCTCGTCAGCTCGAAGAAGGCTGCCTACGGAGCGATTGCGGTAATACTGATAATTTCGTCCATCTGGCAGATACTCCAAAAAAGCCAGCCCGATTTGTCCCTCATCGGAAACAATAAGGTGCGACATATCGACATTTTGAGCGCTTAACGCTTTTGTGACCATACGGCTTAAACTATCAACGCCGATTTTGCCGATGAAGCCGCTCTGCGCACCAAGCAGAGAAGCGGCACAGGCAAAAATACCCGCTGAGCCGCTGGCGGCTTTGAGGACAGAGCCGGCATCCTCAATGCGTATGTTCTCCTGCTCCGGCACAAGATCCACCAACAGCTCCCCCAAGGCAAGAATCGGCTTCCGCTCACCCTTTAGCACTGCATCGCTTATCATACGGACTCCTTTATCATTTAGTAATAATATTGATTATAAATAATAATTTCAAACAAAGTATATATCTAATCCGCCGAAATGTCAATGAAAAACTACATTTTTTTAAAAAACGGGCAGTTTTGGCGGTCTTTCGTTTGACTTCTTAGTAATTCTGATATAATATTATATATCGGAATATGCGGAAAGGGGCTTGCTGAATGAAGAAACCAACTTCTCAGGATGTGGCGGCGCTTGCGGGCGTATCGCAGACAACGGTGTCGCTGATTTTAAACAACAGCGATAAAATTTCCTTCAGCAATGAGACGCGAGAACGCGTACTGAAGGCTGCCCGGCAATTAAATTATCAGCTTGCTCCTCGAAAAAAACAGCAGCATAAAGAGTACAACCATCTGCTGCTCGTACTCACGCCGACGCTGACCAATCAGTTTTATTCCGAACTGATTCAGGCCGTAGAGGAGTACGCCGATACGCTCCGGTATCGCGTCATTGTCTGCAATACCTTTCGTCAGCCCAACTTGGAAAAATATTATCTGGATACATTTGCTGTCAGTCAGGTTGACGGCATCATCTACACTTTTTTGCCCAGCTTTCCCCGGCTTGTAGAGCAAATCAACACCACAACGCCCGTGGTCATCATTGGGGAAAAATATGATGATCTGGCTATCTGCTCCATTGAACTGAGCAATTTGACGGCAGGCGCCATGTTAGCGGAGCATCTTTATCAGCTCGGCCATCGCAAGCTGGTGTTTATTTCAACTCCCTTCAATCAGTTTACCTTGGCACGCGAACAGCGGTTGGCGGGAATGCGTCATCAGCTCGAATCGCACGGCATCAAGGACGGGCTGGAGGTGCTTGCAGCGGAAAAGCTGGCCGAGGCCGATACGCAGGACAGCGGTATCCCCTATGAATACAGCGTGGGACGTCACCTCACAGCCGAACTGATTCGCAGGAAGACCCATGCAACAGCCTTAATCGGCGTCAATGACATGACAGCGCTTGGCATTCTCGGAGAATTAACTGAGCAGGGTCTAAAAGTGCCGCAGGATTTTTCCGTTTGCGGTTTTGACAATATTTTTTCCGCCCGCATTTCATCGCCTGCATTAACAACCATTGACCATCATCTGCATATGCGCTGCCGGGCGGCAGTCGATATGATTGTATCGCACAGGCTTCCTGCGGCCATTCCCACGCCTTACCTCAACAAAATCGAGTATACGCCGCAGCTCATTGTTCGCAGCACGACCGGCACGGTGCCGAACCGCACAAAGGAATAGCTGTCGTGCACCGTATGTGTCTTTAGCATCGTCTGCTTTTTGCAAAAGTCTCGATTTACATGCGGCAAATCATCGGTTTTTGCATTCTGCATCCGACAAAGATTCACTGTTTATCGTGCCGCCTCCTTTGTACGGCATTCTCTTAATGCGACGACTTTTTTGTGCGTATAAGAATCAAGAGCTGCCGTGAGCAGGGTGTGGCTTAAATGAGCTTCGGCCGGCGTAAAGCAGCCGAATGCACACGGCAGGCCACGCAGCTCGCTCACAAAAGCGGCAAACATCTGCAAAAGGGAGTCCGAGAAGCCGAATTCAAAAATTGAGCCTGTAATGACGGGATACAGCGTCTTCTGTCCGATGACCAGCCTTGCCCAAGCCTGTTCGCGCCCGACAGAGAACGTATATCGGATGGCATTCGGGTCATCGGTCGTAAATTTGGCGGACATATCCAGGCCGTAAATTTCATATTCGACCGTGTTTGTGCATCCGGGCGACATTCGCTTCATTTCAAGCGTCATCGGAAACACATCGTCCGCTTCATTCTTCGCTTCGCAAAGCAAAAACGCATTATCCCATGTCTCGCAGGGAACGGGATTTCCGTTTTCATCGGGGCGTGTTTTTGCAATGTTGGCAAGCACGGCACTTACGGTTTGAGGCCGAAAACCCAGACGGAACGGAAGGTGCTGCGTATGAATGCCCAAATCGCCCATGCAGCCGTATTCGCCGTTAGCTGCGCGCATGCGCTTCCAGTTGATTGGTTTTTTCAAATCCATGTCAGATGAGTGCTTGATAGCAAACCGTGCCTCGATAATGCGTCCGAATCTCCCTTCGCGATACCATTTTATCATTTGCTGAACAGCAGGGTAATAGGGAAATTCGCTGGCGCAGCGAACAAACACATTCGGATGCTCGGCCATGGCCGCTTCGATTTCCGTACACGCCGCAAGGTCCATGCCAAAGGGCTTTTCTCCTAAAAGATGCTTTCCGGAGCGGATAATATCGCCGTAAACGCTCGCGTGCAGGTGGTGCGGAACGGCACAGTATACGGCTTCTATCTCCGGATTTTTCAGCATCTCGTGATAATCGCTGTAGAAAAAACGGGTGTCCGGCACATTGTGAAACCAATTCAGGTTTTGGTTCGACAGGTCGCAGGCGGCAATGATGACGGGTCTGGGCAAATCAGCCGTTAAATGCAGCCAGCGCATGGAAACGCTTGCGAATTCACGGCCCATCAGCCCGCAGCCGATGACGCCGAATTTAACGCAATCTTTCATTTATCCACCGCCTTCTCAGTTTGTGCCAAAGCACCGTCCATCAGTTCGAGCAAGGCATCCATCATTGTTTTGGAAGTAATCAGCGGAAGCTTCGTCAAAGCTACGGGCGGGCAATTCGGCTTATAGGTTTGTGCGCTGACATCGACACAGCGGTCATGGTTCATGATGGTGCAGAATGAGAACGCAGCGTCAACTGTGTGAAACCGCAGCGCAGTCATATGCGAGTCGCCTTCCACGCCGGAAAGCAGCGTCGGATATTTGCTGACGAGCGCAGTCATTTTTGCGTGATAATAGCGACCGTTTTCAGCAATAATATCGCCGTTGGCTTGAATAAAGGCAATCGTTATCAAGTAGGACAGGCTGGCCAATTCTTCCTGACCGTTTGTGACCAGCGCACCAAACTGACTGAGATTATCGAAGGCGGCACTGACAAGCACCTTGCTGGCCGGATACATTCCGCCGGGGAATCCCTTGCCGACGCTGACGAAATCCGGCGTCAGACCGTACTTACGGAACAGGAAGAGCCCGTCATACCACGCGCAGGACTGGATTTCATCGCAGAGAATCGGCGTATCCGTTTCACGGCAGGCACGATAGGCGGTCTGCAAATATTCCTCGCTCAAACGAATGCCGCCATAATTCATCATGACGATTTCATGGCAGAAGCCTGCCGTCTTATAGGGCGGTTGATTATACTGCCGAATCATGGATTGAAAGCCGACCGCATCGTTGATAGGGACGGAAACAACCTTGTACAGCTTACTCTTTTCGGCTGCACTGTAAAAGGACGGCCACAGTCCGCGCAGGGTCTGAGCAAAAATCGTTGTGCCATGATAGTTCGCCGTAACGCCGCCTGCGTTGTCTGCCATCACCAGAAATACGGGGATTCGGCCGGCATAAGGGGAAGGCGAGCCGTCCAGAGCATAAAAGCGGGCAAGCATCATTTTTAACGCCGCTTCCACGGCCAGAGAGCCGGTTTCCAGGTTGATAACGGCATTCAGAACGCCCGGCTCGCGGCTTGCAAGAATGTCTGTCATGCGAGAATCATCGGGGCTTACACCATTGGCGGCGGCAATCAGCCGCCTCTCCAGTGTGCGGGTGATAAAGCCACGGGTATTGTTATGGGTAGCATTCAGGATGCCGAGACGCCGTGCGTTTTCAATCAGCGCATAGCCTGGGAAATTGTGGCCGAGCGGAATCTGATAATGCTCGCTCTTTCCGGCAAAATAGAGACGGCCGTCCTCGCCGAGCCTGAGCGCTCCCAGACCGGCAAGCGGCGCAGCGTAGCTGTGCTGTGCTGCCCGATAGGAATACGTCGGCGCTCCGTCTTCATGGTCTGGAAAAGTCGGAACAAGCTGCTGACCCACCTTATGCATGAGCGACTCCTGACGCGCTGCAAATTCAGGCGGATAAAACGCAACCTGCTGCTCGGCAACTGTGCGCAGCGTTGTCTCATTTTCCTGAGTCAGTGCGGCGCGGGCGCGGCAGACGGCATCCGTAAATTCGCGCCCTAATAAATCAGCTAACGAAAGTTCGATATTTCTCATCGTATTTTCCTCTCAGAAGCTCACAAATTCAATGTTCAGCAGCTTGCACCAAAGACGAATACGCTCGGTTCGGTCTCCGTAAACGATCGCCTCATGATGTGTGCCGCCGTGCTCCAGCCATGCTTTGACACATGCACGCACTCCGCTGTTTGGATGGAAGAACATATAGGGCATATCGCATTTCCGAAGGTCATGCTTATCCAGCATTTCGCCGGCGGCATAGACCAGTTTAAAACGTTCGCCGCCCATATGCACAAGACTCATAACGGCGGCAGGCCCCGGTGCAGGCGTGAAAACAGGCGTCGGCGGATTGCCTAAGCCGCCTTCATTGAAGACGCGGTCCATCAGGAACGGTTTTTGGTCAGGACGGCAGGTCGCCCAGTTGCCCTCGCCCGCGTGACAAAGCAAAATGGCATCTCGCTTCAAATCCATCATGTACATTTCGCTGAAGTTGGCGATTTCGCATAAACGCATCATGGCAGATACAAGCATGGCAGCCGTAGCATCACCCTCGGCGGCGTAACCGTAGCCGTCGGCCATGAGGCTGGAGGCAGCCAGCAGGGGAAGCTGTGTAAACCGTCCGTCCGCCCCGAATTCTTCAAAATGCGCCGTATAGCCTGCATAGCCCATATTTTTCAGGTAGTCGCCGATGCCAAGATACATTCGCACTGCTTCGGCGTGACGGGCAGGCGGCATTTTAGGGTCAACATCAAAAACGGTGCGTTCAAAAACAACACGTTCTTCAATCCGTTCTTTTGCAACCTCGGCGCAGAAGCGCTGCACCGTGCCAACGGAATCATAGACAAATTCAGGACCTAACCGACGGTATACGGCCATATCATCGGTGATGACATCGCCCATGCCGGCCAGCTTGCCGATGACGCCGATTTTCATGGAACGCATGGCGGTAACGGTTTGCGCGGCTGCACCAAAGTCGGACACGAATTGCAGCAGCGTCCCGTCATAACGGCTTCCAGCAAAGTATACGCAGGGAATGCCTGCCCGCATCAGACAGTTGGCGTTGTCTTGCGAACCGTGAATGCCTTGGTTTACCGTCAGCTCCAGCTCCTCAAAATCGTCCCCGACCGTCTCGTCCGGCTGAACGAGCGCCAGCGCGAGCGGCAGTTGATTGCGCTGCATGGCGTGTACAAGATACTGTCCCTGCGCATAGCTGAGCAGGAAAATCAGAATGCCGTCCAAATTTTCCGTATTATACTGTGCGGTTAATGCCTCAATATCTTCTCTGTTCGCAGCAATGCGCGGAAAAATGAAGTCGGCTGCCGGTGCAAGTGAGGCCAGCAGCTCTTCTACATATCGCCGCTGACGCTCCGTAATGCCCGGAAAAAGCGGCTCATAGCCCTCCAGCATCAGTGCAAGGACACCAAGACGCGGTTTGAAATGCGCTTTCATTTATTTTGTGCCTCCTCTTTTTCGATAAACAAGGGACGTACAGCCTGATATAGTTTATGATAAAGGCTGTAAGCGATTCGATATGCCTGAGCATGCTCGTCGTTCGGCGTGAATATCGCTGATGCGTCACAAGAGGGAACCGTATTTCGAGGAATGATTCCCGTTCCCCAACCGGCTAACAAGGCCGCACCGGCAGCCGATGCCTCTTTGCAGACCGGCACATGAAGCAGCTGCCCCAGTACGTCTGCTTTGATTTGCTCCCACAACGCACTTCGAGCGCCGCCGCCCAAGGAATAAATGGTTGTGACGGGCTGCCCCAGCTCATTGAGCATCCCCGCAAAATCCTTTAAGAGAAATGCTACGGATTCCATGATGCTGCGTGCAAAATGAGCGCGTGTAGTGGAAAGCGTTGCGCCGAAAAATGCGGCGCGTGCATTGGGACAATAATCAGGGTCGACACTGCCGGCGAGAAACGGCAGAAATATCAGCCCGTCACAGCCGCAGGGCACTTGCGAAGCCAGCGCATTCAGTTCATTGTAGCCATCGGTGCAGGGCGGAAAATCGCTGCAGAATATATCCCGAAACCAGCGAAGGCACATTCCTCCGGTATTGGCGACGGGCAGATAGAGATATTTTCCGGGAATCGCGTGCCGATAAATCGTTATATGATGCTCAGATGAAAAAACGGGGGAATCCGTACAGGTAGCCATGACCAGCGCGGTGCCGGTCGTTTCGGTCACCATGCCCGCCTGAATGCATCCTGATGCTAACGCAGCGGCTGTTTGATCCATTGCACCGGCAACAACCGGAATGCCTTGAGGAAGTCCGAAAAAATCCGCTGCCTTCGGAAGCAGAGAGCCGATGACCTCTCCGCATTCAACCGGCTCAGGGAAACAATCTGACCGTAAGCCTGCGATGGACAGTGCCTCTTTCCAAAGACCGTCGTTTTTCAGCCGAAACCAGCCGGTCGAGGTTTGAAGCGATTTTTCGCTTACAAATCGTCCAGTGAGCCGGTGCAGCAGATAATCCTCCAGCAAAATAAAGCGGGACGCACGCTCAAACAGCACAGGCTCATTGCGCTTCAGCCACATCAGTTTTGCAATCGGCAGCGCACCGCTGACAGACGGAAGCCCTGTTTCGCAATAAAAATGCTGTTCGGGAAGCTCTTTGGACAGGAGGGCGGCTTCGTTGTCGGCACGGCTGTCCAGCCAGACGATGAAGGGACGCAGCGGCTCTCCCTGCGCATCCGCAAGCGTCAAAGTTTCGCCTTGTGTGGTGAGACCGACGGCGGCAACTTCATAATCGGGCACGGCTGACAGTGCCTCGGCAAAGCCATTTTGAATTGCACGCAGATATTGCCGAGCGTCAGCCTCAACGAAATTGCCTTTTGTATGAAGCGCGTATTCCTGCACACTGACGGAAAGCATCAGAAGCTCCGGCGTGAACAGACAAACCTTCACGGAGGTCGTCCCTACATCAATGGCGGCAATGCAAAGTTTTCGGCTCATGCATTATGCCTTTCCTTCGCTGCCAAAGACACGTATATGGTGCATTGTTTCCTGTTTTACAGCCTCGGTAATGAGGGGCATCAATTCAAATGCGCCTGTTTTTTCGGTGAAATGCGCATGAGCTGCTCTCGCCGCGGCCAGGTTATTATGGGTAAAAATGTTGATTTTGGAAATGCCGTTTTTTACGCAGGCACGGAACTCGTCATCGCTCAGACCGCTGCCGCCGTGCAGCACCAGCGGAATGTCACAGGCGGCTGCAATGCTGTGAAGGCATTCCAAATTCAGCACGGGTTTTTTCGTATAGACACCGTGTGCCGTGCCGATGGCCACGGCAAGCGCATCGCAATCGCTTTCGGCGGCAAAGCGGAGCGCATCCTCCGGCTGTGTATAGACGGTTTTTGCAATATTTCCCTCTGCGGAGCCGTTAGACCCGACATGACCGATTTCTGCCTCCAGCGAGCATCCGACCAAATGCGCTTTACGCGCCATTTCTCGCGTGCCCGCCACATTCTCGTTGAAGGAGCGCATGCTCATGTCATACATGACGGAGGTAAAGCCAAGCCTGATGGCTTCTTCTACCAGCGCAGGGGTGAAGCCGTGGTCAAAGTGCAGAGCAACGGGGACGCTGGCGCGTTGGGCAATGCCAAGCATCATGTCGGCATATTCCGCAAGCGTCGCACCGCGCAGCAGGCTTTCGCCGGGTCCGATAATCACAGGGGAACGCATCTCTTCCGCGGCCGCTATGATGCCCTTGGTCATTTCGAGCGTGACGCAGTTAAACAGACCGACAGCATACTTTTTCTGCCGCGTATCCGCAAGGATGGTTTTCAAATTGACCAGCATGAATTGTGGCCTCCTTCATATGTATCAATATTCGATGGGAATAAAGCGCCCCTCACGGGCTGCCTCACGAGCCGCGAGACAGCTTGCGGCGCTGATTAAACCGGCCGTTAAATCGGACTCTGCCTCGCCGCCGTCCAGCACGCGCAGAAAATCAAGCGCAAGCATTTCATCACCGCCGAAATGCTGACCGGACGGAAATTTAAAGGAATGAATCACGGTCTGCGGAGAGCGATACCTGTCTTCCCGGATTTCTCCGGAATAGAAATCAAATTCGGCGCTGCCCTCCGTACCGATTAAACGTGCGCCGCGGCGCCCCGCACCCTTCTTCACGGTAAAATTCTGATTATAGCTTATCAGCACTCCGCTGGCGGTCGTAAAAATAGCGCTGGCGCCGTCCTCGTTGCCGGTATCCTTCGCAAAGCAGCAGGCATCTCCCTGCACATCGTCTTTCCAAATATGACCCACTACATAGCTGCTTTCCGGACAGGTGCGATACTCCGGACAATCAGGGCAATGAAGACCTTCCTGATGCTCGCCTTTGAAATAGAGCTTCGTTGTTTTCGCACAGACGCTTACGGGCGGCTCGTCAATTAAGAAATGAATGTAGTCAATATCGTGCGTTGCTTTTTGCAGAAAAAGACCGCCCGTCTCGCTCGGATCACGATACCAGCTGTGATAATATACACTGCCGTAGGGGACGTTGTTAACGGCCTGCACCATTGTCAGACGGCCTAGAGCGCCGCTCTTTACGATACGCCGCATTTCCTGCGTAATACAGGACAAACGCAGAGGGAAGGAAACGACCACCCGCTTTTCCTTTCCGCGAGCTGCTTCACGCAGCATTTCATACTGCGCACGGGACACGCACACGGGCTTTTCCAGAAACAGAGGAATATTCATTTCTAAAATACGGCAAGCCATAGGCGTATGCAGGGAGCAGCGTGTTCCGATAAACACGCCGTCCAGCGATTCATGCCGCAGCATATTTTCGGCATCGGCGTAATAACGGGTATCGGCAAAATAAGAATCTCTCTTTAAACCGGGGGCTAGCTGCTCATAACGCGGGTCGGCGATGGCGGCCACGCTGATGTCTGCTTCCAACGCACGAAATGCCTTCATCATGGCTTCGGATCTCAAACCATAGCCGATAAATCCGATGTGTTTGTTTTTCATTGTGCTTCTCCTTTGCATAAGAAATTTTTTGCATGAGAAATTGCGCTGCCGGAACTAATATTATTAGCTAATATTAGCAGATGAGATAAACAGGAGGCAGGTAAAATTTTAGTCAAACTATTGACATCGAGCACATGAACTAATATAATGCAAGTGGGTCAGGCGCTCAGTAGTATTTTGACACAGGCAGCCATAAAAGTCAAGTCCTGCGGAAAATATTCATCGTGCTTGAATTATTATAAAATTATTACTAAAGGAGTAGGGCAATGTCACAATCAGCTGCGGCGGTCAAAGCACACAGCCTTCCGAATAAGACGCAAAAAAGTCTTTTGGAACGGTTTTGCATCTCAGTGAAGAAATACTGGTTTATTTATCTGCTGGCTTTTCCGGGCTTTGTATTTCTGGTCGTATTCAGCTATGCCCCGATATACGGTGTCCTGATGGCCTTCAAAGACTTTAAAATGAACCTCGGCATTATGGGCAGCCCCTGGGTCGGCTTGCAGCATTACCGAACGCTTTTTTCCGATTCCGCCTTTATTCGGGCATTTAAGAACACGATTATCATCAATGTTTATAACCTGGTTTTCGGCTTTACTTTCAACATCTTTCTGGCATTGATGATTAACGAAATTCGGCTGAAGAAGCTCAAGAGCGTTGTGCAGACCTGCGTTTATCTGCCTTACTTCCTGTCTTGGGTCATTTTTGCGGGTCTGGTTCAGGTCTTTCTTCAGGCACCCGTTCCCGGCGATATGGGGGGCATTGTCAATCAGGTCATCGTGTCCATGGGCGGCAAGGCCATTGATTTTATGAAGCGGCCGGAATTATTCCGCGGCATTCTGGTGGTCACAAACATCATCAAAACCTCCGGCTACGCCACCATCATTTACCTTGCGGCGCTGGCAGGCGTCGACCCCTCTCTTTACGAGGCGGCCTCCATTGACGGCGCGAACCGCAAGGATATGCTGTTCCATATCACGATTCCGAGAATCCTGCCCAGCATCACGGTGATGTTCCTGCTCAATATTTCCCAGCTGTTTATTTCTAACTTTGACCAAGTGTACAACCTGTACAACAACTTTGTTCTGAGTACCGGCGATGTTCTTTCCACCTACATTTATCGTATCAGCTTGGGCGGCGGCGGCGACTTTGAACTTTCGACGGCGGCCAACCTGCTTCTGAATGTGATGGGTCTGCTCGCGCTGACTTTTACCAACCACTTCATCAAGAAGATGGATGTTACGGGAATTTTCTGAGGAGGTGTGTTTATGAAGAAGGCAACTGTCAATTCCGAGCAGATCAGGAAATCAATGAAGCAGGCCATCGGCTTCAATTTTTATGATGTCTTTGTCGTTTTGTTCTGCGTTATCTTCGCCGTCATCTGCTTCTATCCGATGTGGTACGTGTTCGTAGCATCCATCACTCCCTATGAGCAGTTCGTCAAGGGCGGCACGCTGCTGTGGCCGAACGGCGGCATTGATTTTCAGTATTATAAGGTCATTTTCAATAACGCATCGTTTGTGAGCAGCCTATGGATTTCCGCATCCAAGACCGTCATTGGTACACTGATGTGCCTAATCGTTACTTCAACAATGGCTTACGCCGTCAGCAAAGCCCATGTGCCCGGCATGAAGCTGCTCAATGTTTTGACGGTATTTACCATGTTCTTTTCCGGCGGCTTGATTCCGACGTATATTCTTTATATTCGGTTGAAGCTCATCCGTACCTATTGGGTGATGGTGCTTCCTTACGGGCTGAGCATTACCTACTTCATCATCATGCGAAATTATTTTTCCTATTCGGTTTCCAAAGAGCTGGAGGAAGCAGCTCGCATTGACGGCTGCAATGATGTAAGGGTATTTTTCCGCGTCATCCTTCCGCTTTCCAAGCCGATGCTGGCGGCTGTCGGCCTGTTTATCGCCGTCAGTTTCTGGAATGATTACTACAGCTATATGATGTATATCGCCACAAAGCCGGCCTTGCAGCCCTTTGCGTGGGTGCTGCGCCGTGTGCTGACCGAATCGGCCATGATCTCTCAAATGCGAAACGGCGCCGTTGACTTCGGCACTCAGCTTCCTCCGCCCATGGCGCTGCGCATGGCCACCATTATTTGCGCTATGGCTCCCATTATGTGTGTATACCCTTTCCTGCAAAAACACTTTGCAAAGGGTGTCATGATTGGCGCAGTGAAAGAATGAGCATCGGATAAGTACAGACAAAAAAGTCTGTGCATATAAAAAAGAAAGGGGAATCCATTCTATGTCAAAGAACCTCAAAAAAGTGCTGGCTCTCATCATGTGCCTGACCATGCTGAGCGCAGCGCTCCCCGCCTTCGCAGCTGATACGGCAACCGCTGTCGAAGCAAATGCCGCCCGCGCAAATGTCAACATTCGTTTCTCTCAGTTCGGCAACAGTGTGGACGACCAGGAAGGCATGGCCAAGGATCCGATTAAAAAGGCCATCGAGCAGGCTGTGAACATTACGCTTGAATACGACACCGGCGCCGAAGGCTACGATGATCGTATTGCGACCGAACTGGCTGTCGGCATGGCGCCGGAACTCTTCCCGACTTGGGGCTCCACTGCCGAGATTCAGCGGTTTATCGAAGAAGAAGCCGTGTATGATATCGCAGCCATCATCAATGCGGAGCCGGAACGCTATCCCATCCTGCACAAAATCATCAATTCCGCTGAATACAAGATGTACAATAAGCTGTATAGCGGCGATGAAAACAAGGCCTATGCCATCTACTCCTTCTCTGCCCGTGCCTATCCTTCCTTCGCCGGCGTTCCCGCGTACAACACCGCTATTCTGAAGGAAGTCAACGACGGCAAAGTGCCGTCCACAGTTTCCGAATTTGTGGAATTCACCGAAAAGGCCGTTGCAGCCGGTTATTCCGGCTGGTGGCCCTACAATGCCAAGCTGACCAACTGGGCCGACATCGATAACACGATTGCCCGTCCCATGGGCACCAGCCTGCGCACACCCGCCACTTGGGACTGGCTTTGGACCGGCTTTTCTCCGGACGATGAATCCAAAATCGGCACGGACGAAGAACACTGGACGCTCATGACCGTATCCGATAAGAGCAAGGAAGCCGTGAAGCTCTTGGCTCAGATGTATGCTAACAACGGCATCCACAACGGCGTTGGCACGCTCGTTGATGAGGATGACGGCTATGCGGCTTTCAACAACGGCACGCTGGCTTCTTACAGCTACAGCTACGGCTATTACACGCAGTTCAAGAAGCTCTATGACTCCTGGATGAAGGCTCATCCCGACGGCTCTCTCTCCGACCTCACGCTGGGCACCGCGCTGCAGGGTGATAACGGACAGTGGCTGCGCGTATACGATGTGCCGTCCTATGTCGGCGCTCATTACTTCATCCCGACCAGCTGCTCCTATCCGGATCGCGTGCTGGATCTTGTCGAATATCTTGCCAGCAACGAAGGGCAGAATCTGCTGTTCAGGGGCATTGAGGGCTTGACCTACACGATGGACGGCGACACTGTTGTATACGACATCAACGAATTCGTCAACATCAACAAGTCCTACGGCTATCCGAACCCGGATCGCTGCCGCTATATGTGGTTCTCCTACCTCTTCTGCGGAAGCGAAATGAAGCTCAACCTTGAAGAAAATGACTGGTGGACCGCCGTGACGACGCCTTACGACAACACGCTTGACTGGGCCAAGGGCGAAACCAAGGAGTGCTATCAGTATGCGCTTGACACCGTCGCGAAATTTGTCGATAATGTCTACGTTGCGCTTCCTTCCTACTACGGCATGGCGACGCTCGATTCCAGCTGGGGCTCTGTGCAGACTGCGCTGGTTGAAATCGCCAACCGTTATCTGTCTCAGATGATTGGCGGACAGATGGATGTCGAAACCGGCTGGGAACAGTATCGCGCCGAGTTCAATGCGGCCGGCGGCACTGCCCTTGAGGAGGCTGTCAACGAAGCGATTAAGATCGCCCGCGAAACCTATCAGTAATACCGATTCATTTTCTGACAGGAATTTGAATTGAGGTAGCCCCAAACCATCCCCTGCGGGCTTTATGTCCGCAGGGGGATGGTATTTTCACCGATATTCGGAAGGAGAAAATTTCGATGGCCATGATTGAGCTTTTGCCGGAACAATATAACAGCTATAAGGCGAATTTGCATTGTCATACCACCTTTTCGGATGGCAGACTGACCCCTGAAGAGACCAAGGCACGCTATACCGCAAAGGGGTACAGCATTGTCGCGTTTACGGACCATAATGTTCTGATTGACCACAGCGATTTGAATGATTCAAATTTTCTGGCGCTTGTAGGCCTTGAGGTTGATACAGACAGCTTTATTTACGGAAAAAAGCATGAGTTCAATCAGACTTGCCATCTTTGCGGCATTGTCCGTGACCCCGCACACGCCGTTCCTGTTTATCGTGCCGAACAATATACAGGCGAAGCCATCGCGGCGAAAATCGAAGAATTCCATCAAAACGGTTATATCGTCAATTACAATCATCCGACATGGTCAGCCGAAGGACCGGATGAATTCCTGCATTATGGAAACTTTGACGGCATGGAAATTTTTAATTATGGCTGTGTCGTTGAAAACAACAACGGATTAAGTCAGAATGAATTTGCGCTTGCTCTTCGCTTGCTGCGTCGTCCTATTCGCTGCATCGCTTCGGATGATAACCATCAGGGGCGCAACTGCGAAGACGATTCCTTTGGCGGCTGGGTCGTTTTTAAAGCGCCGAAGCTGAGCTATGATGCGATTATTGACGCATATGATAAGATGCAGTTTTATGCTTCTACGGGTCCGGAAATCTATTCCTGCTATATTGAAGACGGCGTATTTAAGCTGAATTGTTCCCCCGTTCGGCGCATTCATGTGATGTGCCAGGGCATCAACCCCATTACGAAATTCTATTCCGAAAAGAACGATTTGACGCATATTGAATTCAACATGAAGGATGTTCGAGATGACGCACGGTATATTTGGGTGCAGCTCACGGACGGCGCAGAGAAAAAAGCATGGATGAATCCTTATTTCCTGTAAGGAAAGTGAAATGTAAAAACATAGCTGCGGTTGACTTTCATGATTGAAATCAGCCTTTTGGAAAAGAGGAAACGCTTATGGACTTTGGCGTGACCATTACAGCAGGTGCGAAGCCTTGGCAAATTTTTCAGCAGGGACCTGACGGAACGGCCGCGATTCATCTGACGGGTATGTATCACCTTGTGCATCTTTCGCCGGAGCTGCCGCTGGCTTTTGAAAACGTTGCGCATAAGAAGACAACGGTCAAGGCGCGGGTGGCTTTGGAAAGCACGAGCGAATCCGTCATCGCATGGCAGAAAGCAACTGTTTTAGATGATGAAAACTGGGAAATTACTTTTTCTCATGTTCCCGCCGGCGGTCTGTACCGTATTGAAACGTACATGGATTATGAGGGCTGGGACGGACTTTCCTGCACACGCGGGGATATGATACACAATATCGGCGTCGGTGACGTATTTGTGATTGCAGGGCAGAGCAATGCGGCCGGACGCGCCAAGAACCCTGTCGCCGATGAGTCTGAGCTTGGCATTCATGTGCTTCGCTCCGATGCCGAATGGGACTTGGCCACGCATCCGCTGGGGGAGACGACAAACGCAGTCCATGTCGGACACTACGAAAATCATAATCCAGGCCATAGCCCTTGGCTGCACTTTGCGAAAATTCTCAAACGCAGCTTAGGCTATCCCATCGGCCTTGTTCCATGTGCTTACGGCGGCGCACCGCTTCGCTGGTGGAATCCCGAAGAAAACGGCGCACTCTTTGATAATATGCTGGACATGCTCAAGGATTACAGCCTGCATCCAAAGGCTATGCTGTGGTATCAGGGTGAAGCGGAGGGCTATGAAAATGCGGCGGATACCTATCTGAAACGCTTTACAGCCTTTGTACGGCATACCCGCGAGGCGCTTGGCCGGCCTGATTTGCCTGTTTTGACCGTGCAGCTCAACCGCTGCGTTGAAAATCCCAGTGAAGCGCTTGATCGTCAATGGGGAATGGTACGCGAGGCACAGCGGCAGGCATGGCATACGATTCCGCATGTTACGGTTGTTCCGGCATCGGATGTCGCCATGTATGATTTTATTCATAATTCCTCGGAGGGCAACCTTGTTATCGGTGAACGCTGCGCACGGGCAGCCTTAGCGGAATGCTATGGCCGCGCCGTCGATTGGATGGCGCCGGAGCCCGATGCCGTTATATTGGCGGCGCCCGATACAGTCAAGCTGCATTTCAGCCGTATTCGTAATTGGCTGAATCCTTTCGGCGTACCGGCGGAATGCCTCCCCTTTGAAGCGGAGGATGACAACGGTCTTGTCAAACCGATTGCCTACGATACGGGAAACGACAGCCTGACGATTACCTTTGCCCGTCCGCTGGGCGAGAAAGCGCGTCTGCACGGAGCATGGAGAATGAATCCCGGTATGGCCATACCGAGTGACTGTATGCGTATGCCCATGCTTTCCTTTTACGGGGTGCCGATTCTTAAAGCGCAGCAGGAGAACAAAAAAACATGAGCAGCTCTTCCTTTAAGTATATTTTCCGCTTTTGCTGCGATCCGGGCTTTAACGATGAGCAGGAAACCGCTGCTCTTCTGCGCTTTGCGGATGAGGCAATGATTGACGATGTGGCCGTGTTTGCCAATGTCGAAGAAATCAACACAGGTCATATGAGCTTTGAAGAGCAGGATGCTTATCTGGCACTGATGCGCACGCTTCAGCCGCTTCTTACGCAAAAGGGCATCACAATGTCCGTCAATCAGTGGCACAGTGTCATGCATGCCGACCTCGGAAAATCCATGCATCCCAACCAGAACTTTCGGAAAATGGTGGATATCGACGGAAACGAGGCAAGCCTTTGCGTCTGCCCTCTTTGCAGGGAATGGCAAAGCTACATTGCGCAAATCTATGCACGCTATGCGGAGCTGAATCCTTCCATTCTGTGGGTCGAAGACGATTTCCGGCTGCATAATCATGAACCGCTGAAATGGGGCGGCTGCTTTTGTGAAGAGCATATGCGCCTCTACAGCGAGCGAGCCGGAAAGAAACTGACCCGCGAGGAGTTTCTGGAAGGTGTATTAAAGCCCGGAACGCCGCATCCGTATCGAAAGATTTGGCTGGATGTAAGCATGGAAACGATGCTTTCGGCGGCTCGTGCGATTGCGGGCGGCGTGCGGAAAATTTCACCGACAGTAAAAATCGGGCTGATGAGCTCGGCCCCCTTTGTTCATGCAGCGGAGGGGCGCGATTGGCATCGGCTTGTTTATGCATTAGCCGACGGATGTATGCCGGTAGACCGTGTGCATCTGCCCGGCTATCAGGAAAATTCTCCCTCGCAATATCTGCACGGCTTCAATATGGTGTCAATGCTGACCGCCGCCCTGCTTCCCAGGGAATGTGAAATATATCCCGAACTTGAGAATTTTCCCTTCTCTTTGTTCTCTAAATCCCGTGCCTTTACCAGATTTCAGCTGCTGAGCGCCTTGCCCCTTCATCTGCAGGGCATGACGATTGATTTGTTTGATTTGAATGGGAACGGCATCGTTGAGGATGAGCACTATCAGGATATGCTGCGTGCAACCAAGCCTTATCTGAATGAATTGACTGACTTAGGCGTTTTCGGCGGAAAACGAGAGGGCGTCCGGGTGCTTGTCAACACCCGCTCCGCCTATACCCTGCATACCGAAAGAGGAACGCAAATGGAGGAGCTTTATCCGAAGGAGACTTTCTTTGCGGGACTGCTTCCTGCCTTTGGCATTCCTTATGCCTATACGGATGACATTCATATGCACGGGCAAATTGTTGCGGCTTCCGGGCAGGTGCTGAGAAATTGGGGCAAAGAGGAACTGCAGCGCTTTTTTGACAACAATATCGTGCTTCTGAACGGCGATGCTGTCCTGACGCTTGCAGATATGGGCTTGGGAGAGCTTGCGGGCATCCAAAGCGCACACTGGATTAAGCAAAACAGCGGCGTTTGCGCTTATGAGCAAGTGACAAACGGCAAAGACTATTGCGGCCGGAAGAATGCCCGTGCCTCCGCCATGATTTCCTTTATGGATACGCTGGATATTACCTATACGGGAAACGCTGACCTGAAGGAATATACCGCCATGTTTGATTCCTTCAGGCGTCGGACAGTCCGCGGACAGACAACGGTAGACGGACATGTGCTGATTTATCCCTTCGGTCGGGAGGATAGCCGCATGACGCTTCCTCCGATGGTCTTCAATCGTGTGCGTCAGGAGGTCTTGCAGGATATGCTTCGCAATGCGAAAGCGGGATTTCCGATGGTGCAAGGCTTGCCTTATATGGAGCCGTATTGCTTTGAGCACCAAAACAGCCAATGGCTATACTTGGTCAATGGAAGCTCGGATGATGCGGAAAAAATCCGTCTTACACTTCCCGACGACCTTTGTGCTGATACGGTTGAGCTTTGGTCTTCTTCCGGCACACATGCCGTTGTTCCCTGCATCAAAGAAGAGGATGGTATCAGTATTTCATTGCCCGTTCCCCATATGGAAAGCGTACTCCTGCGAATAAACTAATCATTTCGATTGAGGAGGAAACCTCATCATGCAAGCAAAAATTGTTGACAGAAAATGGGTCGTCGAATGGTTTGACGAGCGCCAGTGCTATCATATGCCGAGCTTGACTATGGCTGAAAACGGTGACCTGCTGGCTGTTTGGAATGGCGGCTTTTTGCAGTGGAACGGCGACCCGATGGGAAGAGATGCAAAGGATTGGGTATCCGTTTTAAAGTACGGCGCCACCGCATGGTCGAATCCGGATGCCGTTGGCTGCGATATCCGCTATTGCTGCCATGATCCGGTGTTTATCAAAAACCGCAAGGGCGAAATATTTCTGCTTTATGCCAAATTTTTAGATACCGAAGTCAATTTTACCACCTGGTGCAATGGTCGGGATGAACTGTGGATGCGCAAAACGACCGATTGCGGCCGCACATGGCTGCCTGCCGTGCCAGCCGGCATTCAGAGCGGCCATGCGTCCAATGACAGCGTGCTGCTTGAGGACGGCACCATCGTGCTGGCTTCTACCAGCAGCGAACTTTCGGGCAAGTATTTCGGCGCTGTACGAATTTATATATCCCGCGATGATGGTGAAACATGGGGGAAAGGTCCTATTCTGTCTGCCGATGACGGAAACCTGATTCGCGAGCCGGCGCTTTGCCTGCGTCCCAACGGCGTGATTCGTATGTTTACACGCACATGTCCCGGAAATACGGGATGGGGGGCAGGAATTCGCTCCCTGACTTCGTATACTGCGGAAAGCAGGGACGGCGGCCTTACCTGGACACAGCCGACACCGACGAGTATTATCAACAATGAGTCCAAAATTGATGTTCTCAGCTGGGATGACCATACCATTCTGATGGCTTATAATAACACGCCGGTAGCCGATTGGCATGAGCGCAGTCCCCTCACGCTGGCCTGCTCGCAGGATGAGGGCCGTACCTGGCAGAATCTGATTGATTTGGCTCCGGCGCCCGGCAATAAGTGTCAGCCTGCCATGTGCAAGGATAAGGACGGACGCCTGAACGTCATTTATATGAACCGTCATACCGCCATCGAACATCTGGTGCTGGAGCTTATTGACTAAAACTTCCCATACCCCAAACTGGGATTAGCACCTTAAAAATTCAATATTTCAGCTACCCAAATAGCGCTTTATACCATAGCAGCTTCTGGATGGAGAGCATTGCGCAGATATTCCGGCAGCCTTGAATCAAAATCAGCAGTAAAAGCGGCCGGTTGTTCCTTAGTAATTGAACGCAATCAACGAAAGCTTTCTCATCGGAATAGTTTTGTGGTATACTAGACATGGCATAAATCCTCCTTGGTTCTTTAGTTTTTCGTCAATTCCATTATACCAAATGGAACAGATTTATGCCCTTTTTATTGGCTGAATATTGAATTTTCAAGGTTCAACACGCCGTATTGGTGTGGGAAGTTTTAGTTATTGATTACATCAATACCAGTTTATGAAAGAAGCCACATTGCGAGTTTGCAATGTGGCTTCTTTAACATACAGTGCGACCGAAGTCTTATCGGGAGAGCAATTGAAGCAGCTCCTCATAAACCTGTTCAAAATCTGCGGGGTCATCGTTATATTCGTGATTGTTTGTGAACACCTTGGCGACCAAGCAATCGTGCGCGTTTTCATCGCGGGCACGCAGCACTTGCAGCAGAGCAGCGTCCTCCGCACCGCGCCGCGCCGCTTCCATGCGCATGCCCGGCCAAGGCCCATCCGTGCCGGGATAGACAATGAAGCTGTCGCCGCAAGGAAAATTCGTCCCCAAGCCGGTCGGGTTGGGGCAGCTCGTTCCCTCAAAAGGATTCATCTCATAAGAAAATTGGTTGAAACCCCAATGCAGAAAGCCTTTGATGCGGTTGGCGGCGCAGCCCCAGAAAAGCAGCCGTCCCTTTAACACGGCAAAATCCAGGAAGCGGTTGAGCCAATGACCCTCCGGCGAGCAGCAGACATACGTCCATACCGTTTCGCCCAAGGCGGTCAGGCGGTCAAACGCCGCTTTGTTTGCCTCGAAACCGCCCGTGCCGGGCACCCAGATGTCTACGCCGCCGTAGAAGGCGCTGGATGCAACAGCCTCAATGGTGCGCACTCCCGGCAGATATTTCCGCAGAATGCTCACTGCCAGCAGATACTGCCGTCTGCGCGCCTGAAGCGCCGCTTCATCCGCATAATGAATATCCGGCTCGTCATGCACATGGAAGACCACACGCTCCGCCCAGCCGTTTTCTCGAAGGAAGGCAGCGAGGCTCTTCACATATTCCGTCAGAAGGGCGTAGCCGTCCAGGGTATCGACAGAAACATCGGTGGCGAAGGCGCACTTGAAATCGCCCGTCTTTACATCTGAGCCGCGGCTGAGCAGAGGACCGATTTCAAGGGTCTGCATTCCCTCTTCAAAGAAGCACGAAATCAGCGGACGCAGATGATTAAAATTAAAGCGATACGGCGAACGGGAGACAACACAGGCGTCGTCCAGCTCCATATAAAACATCGTTTGGTGGATACGGCGCATGGCGCGGGCGTATTTCCGCACCATCTCGTAATATTCTGCCGTACCGTCCTGGACATGGTGCAGACGCCGAATGGCAGAAAGGCTGAACCAGTTGGTGACAGGGAAGGAATACTGCGGAATCATGACGTCATACACACGGATAAGGATGTCACAGGTATAGATGCTTGCGCCGCAGCGCACATTCAGCGTCAGATGATGTTCGCCTGCCTGCACGTTCTCCTTCGGCACGAGACAGAAATAGCAGGCCAGTTTTCCGTCGAACGCCTGAATCCTCCCATCCGGAACAGGCTTGAGGCAGTCGTACACCCAAAAAGGCGCCAAACGGGTGACGTAGTCCGGCTTTTGCTTCGGCTGCTTTTCCAGCACCATCGCTCCGCCCTGCTCGACGCCGTCGCCCGTATTATATTCCACGGGTACGGCGACCAGCCGAAACCATTCGGGTTCAAAACCCTCGCCGGTCAGGGACAGGGCAGCCTCCCGCGCATCCGTTTTTAAAAGAAGCTGTATTCCTCTTCGTCCGTTGCGAGGCGCTGCCAGTTCCAAATGACGGGGCAGTTCCGTCAAGGGCGTATCCGGATAAAGAAATTCCTCCCGTGCGGTCAGCACGCCCCGGAAAAGAAGTGTTTCCGTTCCCATGTTATCCTCCTGCTGCTTTGAAAAGGGCGCGGATTACAGTTGCTTGCAATCCGCGCCTTAAAATTACTCGGTTTTCAACGGGTCAAATACTCAGTCCTTGTAGCCCAGTTCGACGGCCTTCGCATTGACCTGTTCAATGATGCTCTCAAGCCCCTTGGCTTTGTAGCTGTTGATGACTTCCTGCCAGACCTCGGCAACCGGCTTATCACTGGTCATGATGGTCATCAGGTCATCGGGAATGTTCAGACCGAAGTCGGTCCCCAGAGAGATGAAGATGCTGGTGTAACGGAGGTCATAGTCAGCGACAGAGGCGTTCTGAGATTCCTCATAGCGGCTGGCCTGAATGGCAAGCAGTTCATCGGGGATGAGGGACTTGTATTCGTAGCCGTTGGGCAGAACAGGCGTCCAGGCAACGAGGTCATGGAACACAGCGGTGCTGGGATACTTCTGGGCGCGATCCTCGCTCTCCACGATGTACTTGCCGTCAACGATCTCGTAGGTGTCGTTCTCAATGCCGTAGCGGCCGAGCATGATGCCTTCGTCAGACAGCAGGTAGTTGTAGATCTGCAGGATGCGGTCGAACTTTTCGTTATCCACATTGGAGGAGATGAGAGTTTCGCTCCAAGCATAGTCCCAGTTCCAATAGTATGTCTTGCCGTCCGTGGCGGGCATGAGCTTGAGAACCCGTACAACATCGCCATAGTTGGTGCCGTTTGTTTCTTCCCAATACTTAATCATGTTGTCCCACGGGCCGAGGAAGCCGGTGGCGAGCATCGCGGCGCTGCGGCCTGTCAGGAACTTCTGATAAGCGGTATCGGTGGAGCCGAGCGCAACGTCGGCTTCGATGGTGCCGTCCTTGTACATGCTGCGGAGCAGCTCCCAGGTAGCCATCGCGTCATCGCCCATGTTTTCGCCGGCGAAGTAGGCGGGGACGTAGGTGCCGTCGCCGTTATCAACCCAGCGGAAGGTATTGCCATCGATGATAGCAGCGGGCATGCTGTAAGTGAAGAAGATGCCATGGAAGAAGGCGGGACCGCAAGCGGTCAGACCCTGAATGTTCTTGCCTTCGGGGTCGGCCTTGATGATTGCCTGGATCATTTCGTGGAACTCTTCCCAGGTCGTCGGCTCTTCGGTGACGCCGGCAGCCTGCGCCAGATCCCAACGATAGACGATGGAGCGATCCTCGACGGTCTCAAACTGCTCGGCATAGGTCTGACGGAAGATGCAGAAAATCTTATCCTGCACCTTGCAGGTGTCGATTTCGGGGCTGTCCATGTAAGCGGCGAGATTGGGATAGGCGGACAGGTCGCTGGGGATCTCGTGCAGCAGGCCATCGTTTGCCCACTCAGAGAAGGTGGCGGAGTTTCTCACATCGGTTGCGAAGATGTCCGGCAGAGAATCGCTGGATGCCCACAGCTGATACTTCTGATTGTAGTCGTCCCACGTCACGTTGACGGGCTCGAAAGTCACGTTGAATTTTTCTTCGATGGTCTTGAGAACAGTGTCGTTCTCATGGTCTGCAAAAGCGCTCTCCACATCCCAGTAACCGACGGTAATCGTCAGATGCTTGCTGTTGTCAGAGCCTTCAGCAAAGCCGGTCAGCACGGTTGCGGCGCAGACGAGGCACAGCAGCAGCGCTACGAGTTTTTTTGCCAGATTCATGTTTGTTCCTCCTATAATTTTTTTAAAACGCTTTCGCGTTTTATGCGAAATTGATGGGGGTCACTCTTTGATGCCGCCGATCATAACGCCCTTCACGAAATGCTTTTGAACAAAGGGATAGACGCAGAGAATCGGGATGGTGGTGACGACGATGGTCGCCATCTGAATGGACTGTGTGCTGACCTTCGTCTTGCTCTGCATCATCTGCTTCGCCCTGTCGTTCAGGGTGTTGCTGATGCTGATGAGAACGTTGCGCAGATAAATCTGCAGCGGCTGAATGGCCGTCTTATTGATGTACAGATACGACTGATACCATTCGTTCCAGCGCTCTACCGCATAGAAGAGGAAAAATGTAGCGATAAAGGGCATGGAAATCGGGATGATGATGCGGAAGAGGATAGTGACCTCGTTTGCGCCGTCCAGCTTGGCCGCTTCCAAAAGGCTGGCCGGGAGCGAAACAAAGTAGTTTTTCATAATGATGAGATAATAGGTGTTGATGGCGCAGGGAAGAATCATGACCCAGATGCTGTTGACCAGCCCCAAGTCTTTGGTGATTAAGTAGCAGGGAATCAGGCCGCCGCTGAAGAGCATGGTGAACAGAATGAGACCGAGGAAAAAATTACGGCCGATCAGCGTTTTTCTGGATAGGGCATATGCGCCGAAGACAGACATAATCATGTTCAGCCCCGTGCCGACAAAGGTGACAAAGAGCGTGACATACAGCGCCTGATAAAACTTGTTGTCGGTGAAAATCGTCTGATAGCCGATGGTGTCAAACACATACGGCAGCAGATACATGGGGTGCTGGGCATAGGCCACGGTGTTGGAAAAGGAGATGAGCAGCACCTGATAGAACGGGAACAGCGTGATTAACGCCAGCAAGCCCAATACGATTATCAGCGCAATATCAAAGCCGGTGGGTTTGGAAAAATGCTCCCTTTTCCCTTTTTTGTGTTCCGGCTTCAAAGCCTTTTCATTTTCCTGCTTCAAAATCAAGCTCTCCTTTTTCTCGTTTTCGATGCTTTTAACTTAGAACAAACCGCTTTCGCCGGATTTTGTGACGACCCAGTTGCTGACAGTCAGCATAATGATGCCGACAATGGATTTGAAGAGTCCGATGGCTGTGGTGTAGCCGTAATCAAGGCCGCCGGTGATGAAGGATTCACGGAATACATAAGTATCCAGCGTATCGGCAACATCATAGATGGGCGCGGAGTACAGGTTGTAAATCTGGTCGAAGCCGCCGTTGGTTATCATGGAGCCGACAGCCAGAATCAGCATGATGCAGATGGTGCTGCGGATGCCGGGCAGGGTGACATGCCAAATTCTCTGGGCTCGGTTTGCGCCGTCCACTGCAGCAGCCTCGTAAAGACCGGGGTCAATGGAGGTGACGGCGGCGAGGTAGATGATGGAGTCCCAGCCGACCTCCTTCCAGATGTTCGTTATCCAGATAAAGCCTCTGAACAGACTGGAGGTCGTAATCGGAGCGATGTTCGACAGCCCCAGGGAGGCTAAAATCTGGTTGATAATGCCCGTCGAGCCGAAGAGGTTAATCAGCATACCGGCTAACACGACCCACGAAATGAAGTGGGGGAAGGTGACGATGGTCTGAATGACCTTCTTGGACTTCTGAAAGCGGATTTCGTTCAGCAGAAGCGCCAGCAGAATCGCGCAGGGCGTCTGAAAGGCGATGCGGCCGAGGCTGAAGATGAGGGTATTCTTGACGGCGCGGAAGAACAGCGGGTCAGAGAACATCTTTGTAAAGTTATCCAGACCGACCCACGGGCTGCCCCAGATTCCGCCGCGGAAGCTGTAGTCCTTAAAGGCAAGGATGACGCCCGCCATCGGCAGATAAGAGAAAATGATGTACCATGCAATGACCGGCAGCAGCAGCAGATAGAGCAGCCAGTCGTTGCGCATTTGCTTAAAAATATGAGAGGATTTTCTCTCTAATTCCTGGGTCATGCACGCCTCCATCGTTTCCACTCACACGGGGCGGAAGATATTTCCTATAGCTTAAATTTTACCAAATGCGATGTCCAAATAAAATGTGTTTTTCTTGTGAATTTTACCTGTTTAAATAAAGAAAAATTCCATTTATTGATCTCATCGACATGAGAAATTTCCATATATCTGAGATTTGTCCATATTTTTGTGTAAAAAGACCCGTCCTGCTTCCAAGACGGGCGATAAAACATCAATATTTTAATCAAATTTGGGCGCATAGGAAAGCAGATGCGGGCGGCTGACGATTTGACGGACACGGAAATTTTTCACCTGAATCCAGCTTGCATAGGTGCCGAGACCGACCTTGCCAAACTGATTCAGCGGGCTTGGGTCGTACATTTCAACCACGAGCCGGCCGTCCACAAAGAGGAAGCAGTGCCCGTCTATGTCGCCTGCCTGAATGAAGTACGTCCTGCCTGCCTCGAATTGGAACAGCGGGGTCGCGGCACGGCAGGTGCATTCCGGGTAGTGTTCGATGCCGGCCTTGCTCTCCCACCAGCCCGCCAGACCGCCGATGTAGCTGATGCCCGCATCATCTTTGTCGTTATCCCAACCGGCGGCGCGCCATGTGAAATTCAGGTCGTTGTCGCATGGCGGGACGGTGCGCCCTTCCAGCTCCAGCAGGACATTGCCCATATATTCTTTCTTGGAATAGAGAATGCCGCCGGAATTGCCGGTATGCTTGCCGCAAATCCAGCCGGCCTCCACCTTCCAAATACCGTTCTTGTATTCCCAATCCCGCTCCAGTTCCTCGGTCGTGCGCGGGCCTTCGGTGAGTATCGGGCTGTTTGCCACGTCGATTTCCTGCTCCATGATGTGCAGTACCTTTTGTTCCATAAAAGTCATCCTCCCAAATTATATGATGTTGATGCTGATTTTCTGCGTTTCGCTGCCGCTGTCCAAGCGGATTTCAGCTTTGCCCTTTTTGCCGCAGGTCTTCACCCAGAATGCCAGACAGCCGCCGATGAGCGCTGCGGATTTCGGCCCGATGACATCCACCAGCCCATTGGTGCTGACAGAGAAGCCGGAAGCGTAGAAAGGGCAGAGATTGCCCATCGTGTCCAGTGCCCGAATGACGATGCGCGTGGCATCGTAGGTATCTCCGTCCGCTATGAGCGTATCGTCGTCCGCCTTCAGATCCAATCGGGCGAAGGACGCGGCCTCACCGACTACGCGGACAATGACGGTCTTTTCGCCGACATACCCCTCAAGACGCAGAATGTTCTCCTTTTGCCCCCAGCCGCCTGCATTGTCAAACAAAATTTCCGTCAGCTTGCCGCGCTCCAGCCCTGCCATTTCGGACAGCGACTCCAGATACGGGTAGTCCTCCGGCAGAAGGTCTTGCAGGATGCCTTCATCCGCCCGCTTTTTCACAAAGCCCTTAAATTCTTCTGCCAGCGGTGCGGGAAGCGGCAGCTCCAGCTCGGCGGGCATCAGATGGCTGATGACAACCGGCGGATGCGGCAGATTTTTGAACAGCGTGCGGTTCGGATAAAAATCGCCGACCAGCACACCGTTTTTATACACGCGCACATAGTCACAGTTCGTGGCAATCCAAACGGGAAGAATGCCGCCTCTGTCCCGCTCGCCGCGGGAGACGACCGACAGCGGCTCCAATACTGCGCCTTGAGATACGGGATGCTGAGACATCAGCGCAAGCCCCGCATATTTCGGGATGCGGAACATATCGGAAACGCCGTGGTAGCAGATTTTATCGCCGGAGCCGAAAGCGCCGTGGGTGTTGTAATCAAACGCACACCAGCTGATTTCGCCGACCAGGTCATCACGGCCGAGCGCCTCGTTCATCACCCGCAGATGGCGCATCGCATGCTCCAACAGGCGGCTTTCCGTATCAAAGCGCTTGGTGGGGAACATATGGCCGTTGCTTTCCGTCACCAGCAGCGGCACAGGCTCCTTCCGCCCCGTGATGTCCTCTCTGGGGCGGAACATCAGCTCGCCGCCGCCATGAATAAATTCGTTAAAGGTGAAGACATCCTCCTGAAAATCGCCCTTTACATGGCAGCGAACGCCGCCCGTCTGACGGGTGCTGTCCAGCTTATGTGCCAGAGCGTTCGTACGCGCATAAAAGTCATAGCTGTCGTGAGATTCGTTAATGCGCACGCCCCAGAGAATGATGGCGGGGTGGTTGTAGTCCCGTTCTATCATCTCGCGCACGCTTTGTACGGCGATATCCTGCCATTCCAGATTCCCGATGTGCTGCCAGCCTGGAATTTCTTCAAAGACCAGCAGGCCGATTTCATCGCATCTGTCTAAAAAATGGCGGCTCTGCGGGTAGTGGCTCGTCCTTACGATGTTCATGCCCAGTTCTTTTACGCGGTCGGCATCATGCCGCTGGACGCGCTCCGGCATCGCCCCGCCGACATAGGGGAAGCTCTGATGACGATTGAGACCGAGCAGCTTCATGCGGCGGCCGTTCAGATAAAAGCCGTCCGGCTTAAATTCACAAAAGCGCATGCCAAAGCGCGTGTGCAGTTCATCCATTTTTTTGCCGTCCTGCCACAGCTCTGCCGTCATGCTGTATAGCGCTGGCTCTTCAGGCGACCAGTGGCGCAATCGTTCCGCATGTGCGAAGACCGCTTCTGCCGAGGCTTCTCCCTTTGCCAGCGAAAAACAGACGGTTTTCTCCGTGCCGTGGCCTTTTAAGAAAACTTTCAACTCTGTTTCTTTTGCCAACGGTGCGCCGAATTGAAGCGCCGACCGCACCTCTTCGCCGCCGTCCGCCTTCTTTGGGCTGACGAAAAGCGTGCGGACAAAATCCTGCTCTGTGATTTCCAACGACACCTCGCGGTAGATGCCGCCGTAGGTCAGATAATCGACCACATTCCCGCAGGGCGGAAAATCGGGGCGTTCGGTTGAATCGACGCGCACAAAAATGCTGTTTTCTTCGCCGAAACATAAATATTTTGTTATTTCCACGGTAAACGGTGTATAGCCGCCCCTGTGATGTCCGGCAAACTGCCCGTTGCAGAAGACCTCGGCATAAGCCATCACGCCTTCAAAACGCAGGAAAACGCGCTTATGCTTCCATTCGTCGGATGCAAACAGCATCCTTTTGTAGCCGGAAACGAACTGGTACGCCTGTTCGTCCAGGTAATTATACGGAAGCAGGGTGTTGGCATGCGGAAGCTCCACGCATTCACCCTCCGTCCCTTCAAAAGAGAGCGTTTCGTCCTTCGGAAGGTCGCGAGCATACAGCCAGTCTCTGTTCAGTGGCATAATCTCTCGCATATCATTGCTCACTCCTTTAATTCTGCCATTTCGCTTCTTTTTCCCTGCTGACACATAGAGCTGCGGTACCTCTGAGGGGAAACGCCGTGTTTCTTTTTGAACAAATTGGAAAAATAATGCGGGTCTTCAAACCGAAGACGTCTTGCGATTTCGCGGCAGGGCATCTGCGTAGTGCGCAGCAGATTTTCCGCAGCCAGCATTTTCTGCCGAAGGAAATAGGCGTAGGGCGTCTGCCCGTAGTTTTTCCGAAAGAGCTTGATAACGTAGTCCGGCGAGCGATAAATCGAGGACGACAGCTCCTCGATGCTCACATGCTCAAAGATGCGGTTGTCTAAATAGTCTCTAAGCTGCTGCGCCTCCTCGGTAATGTGAGCGGATTCGCTCTCAAAGGCGTAAAGCTGGGAGACGATTTCATGGAATTTCAAGGCGCACAGCTCAAAAATCTTTTTCTGCGGCTCTTTGCGGCAGCAAAGGGCATATAAATCCGAAAAAATCTGTTCATTCCAGAAACCATGAACCAGCACTGTGTTTTGAAGGCCGTAGGCGCGCAGGAGATCCTCGGCCAGATTACCCTTCAGGTTGCAGAATATCTTTGTCCACGGGTCATTCGCGTCGGAATAATAGGCGTGTTTGCTGCCTTGATGCAAAATATACACATCGCCATCTTCCGGCTCATAGCGTTTGCCGTCACAGAGGACAACACCGCGCCCGCGGACGATATACTCCATCACCGTTACATCAGAGCATTCCCTTTCGCAGTAGTAGCTGCCGTCACAGTAGGATATTCCGGCCAGCTCTACGAACAGCGGGGTTGTGGGCGACTCGGCATAGAAGAACTGCAGGTCCTCCTTCAAATAATATCACACACCTTTTTCTTGATTTTATCTATTTCAAGCACCCCCATCAAATGATATAATCCATCACGAAGAAAGTCAAGAGGAATTTTTTTCCTTTTCTTTAAAACACATCGGAGGATCTTGCCATGAAGCTTAGAGCACCTGCAGTACCCCTGATTACGATTGACCCCTTTTTCAGCGTCTGGTCCTGTGCGGATAGGCTGAATCAAAAGGCCACCTGCCATTGGACGGGGCATACCAACACGCTGAACGGATATCTGACCGTTGACGGCGCTTTATACCGCTTTATGGGCGGTGAGGAAGCCGGCGGCATCCCCATGCAGCAAACGGCCATGGACATTACAGCCTTGGCGACCGTTTATACCTTTGAGGCTGCCGGTGTTCGTCTGAACGTCCGCTTTTTCTCCCCTCTCTTTGCCGATGACCTCTATTTAAGCAGCCGCCCTGTTTCCTACCTGGAGCTGAAAGCGGAAAGCACGGACGGCAAAAAACATACGGTAAACGCCGAGGTGCGCGCATCAGAGGAGCTTTGCCTTGATGCGGCACGGGAAGAGCCGATTACGACAGAAAAGGGACAGCTTGACAATATCTCCGTTGCAAAAATGGGCAGCGTGAAGCAGAATGTCATTGCGGGAGCCGGCGATGATACCCGCATCAGCTGGGGCTATTTCTATCTCTGCGTCCGTGCAGGACAAGCGGACTTTACCAAGGTGCGCGGTGAGACCTTCGCAACGGCAAAAATTGCATTAAACAATAACCAACATGCGCTGTTTGCCTTTGCCTATGACGATATTGAGAGCATCGAATACTTCCACAAGCGCTTGAAGGGCTATTGGACGAAGAACGGAAAGACCATCGAGGAAGCCATCCGCGAGGCTTTCAGCGATTATGACGCGCTTACCGCACGGGAAACGATTTTTTCTGACGACCTTACTCAAAAGGCAACCGAGGCGGGCGGCGAGCAGTATGCGGACATGCTGTCGCTGGCTTACCGGCAGGTCATGGCGGCGCACAAGCTGGTGGAGGACGATGAGGATGGGCTTTTGTTCATTTCCAAGGAATGCCTCTCCAACGGCTGCGCCGCAACGGTGGACGTCAGCTATCCCTCCATGCCCATGCTCCTGTATTACAATCCGGAGCTTGTGAATGCAATGCTGCGTCCTGTTTTCCGTTATTCAGAGAGCGAGGCATGGCCATTTGACTTTGCGCCGCACGATGTAGGCACATACCCTATTCTGAATGGGCAGTCCTACTCCAACGGCACTGATCCCGAAATGCAGATGCCGATTGAAGAATGCGGCAATATGCTGGTGATGGCTGCCGCCGCCGCAGTTGCCCAAAAGGATGCCGCGCTGTTCGTTCAGCATAAGAAGTCCTTTAAGCAGTGGGCGGATTATCTCGTTGCGCACGGCGTTGACCCGGAAAGCCAGCGCTGCACGGACGACTTTTTCAAGCACCTGCCGCACAACTGCAACCTTTCCGTCAAGGCCATCATGGGCGTTGCGTCCATGGCGCGGCTTCTCAGGATGAGCGGAGACGCCGAGGAAGCGGACAGCTATATGAAAACCGCGCAGGAGATGGCCCAAAACTGGGTCAAACGCGCCGACAACGGCGACGGCTGTTTCCGTTTGGCGTTTGACCAGCCTGATACCTTCAGCCTCAAATACAATATGGTGTGGGATAAGCTTTTCGGTACGCACCTCTTCCCCGAAAACAGAATCAAGAGCGAATTTGCCTCCTACTGGCAGTACGCCAATCCCTATGGCATCACGCTCGACTGCCGCGGTACGACCTCCAAGACAGACTGGCTCTGCTGGACGGCGACACTGGCGGATACACGCGAGGAATTTGCCCGTTTTATTGCACCCGTCTGGCGTTTCTTTAACGAAACGGAAAACCGCGTCCCGATGTCCGACTGGTACAGCACCAAGACGGCGGCGCGCTTCTATTCGCAGAATCGCACCGTGCAGGGCGGCCTGTTTATCAAACTGCTTGAACAGTCCGGCAAATGTCATTTTGAAGAGAAGGAGTAATGCATCATGAGCATGATGTCAGCACTGAACACATACTGCGTGACAGAGGGAAAGAAACGGCTCTCCGTCGCAGCCGTACAGATGGAAAACGGGCTGTATAAGAACATCCTTGCCGATATGCAGCCATTGGCCGGCCAGAATGAAGACGCATGGACGGACATTCAAATCAGCAAGGGCTTCCCCGAAGCGCTCAGACAGAAGCTGAAAGCCTTGGGCGCATCCGACAGGGAATTAAGCGCTGAGGATGCCTTTGCCGTTTGCGGAAAAGAGAATGTCATCACAGTCTATTCCGAGGGCAAACGCGGCCTGCTCTACGGCGTCTATGAAGTGCTTCAGCAGGCGCAGGCCGATAACGGCTTTGTCCCCGGAGGCATTCGCTTTGCCGCGCCGCAATGCCCCTTCCGCGGTCTTAAGGTCTATCTGCCCGGCGAAAAGCAGCTGGACCAGTTTTATAAAATCGTAGATATGCTGATGTACTACCGCTACAACACCATCATCATTGAGGTCGGCGGTGCGATGGAGTACAAAAAGCATCCCGAAATCAATGAAAGCTGGGTCGAATACTGCAAGGAAATGAGTCGCTATCCCAAGCGCGCCGATGAAGTGCAGAACATGTTCGGCTGGGTCAAAAATTCCATTCATTTTGAAAACGGCGACGGCGGTTTTCTGCCGCAGGACACCGTGCGCGGGCTGGTCGCCTACTGCCGGGAGCGCGGCATGGAGGTCATCCCGGAGGTGCCGTGCCTGAGCCATGCGGACTATCTCCTCAACGCCCATCAGGAGCTGTCCGAGCGCCCCTACGATCCTTTTCCGGACACCTATTGCCCCTCCAATCCCGAATCTTATAAGCTCCTGTTTGAGGTCATGGACGAGGTGATTGATGTCTTTCATCCGAAGGTCATGCAGGTTGGGCACGATGAATTTTACACCTACGGGCTTTGCGAACGCTGCAGGGAGCGCTCCGCTCCCGAAATTCTGGCAGGCGACATCAACCGCATTCATGCATATCTGGCTGCGCACGGCATCCGCCTGATGTACTGGGCGGAAAAGGTGCTGAATCACATCACAAGCTGGGGCGAGGGCATGGGAGGCGCAGAGCGCCATTGCAAATGCTCCCGCAACACCGTGCATGATATGCCGGCGACCTATCCGGCGCTGGACATGATTGATAAGGACTGCATCGCCCATAACTGGTATTGGGGCATGAGCGTAAAGCATGACCAAACCTTCCTCTCCCGCGGCATGACCATGACCTACGGCAATTGGGACCCTCGCGGCATCATCAACTGGCAGCAGCGCGTAGAGGCCGGTGCAAAGGGCGCGGCGCCCTCTCACTGGACGACGCTGGAGGAAGTCACCATGCAGCGCAACGGCGTTCTCCTGAGCATCGTCTTCGGCGCGTACCTCTTCTGGAAAACGGATTATACCGAGGACAGCTACGATGCGCTGCTGAAGGCGAGCATGGAGGAGCTGTACCTCTACCGCAACCGCAAAACCATTGCCAAGGCGCATCTGGAATTTACCCATATGACAACGATACGCCGCGAGCATGTCTACATCACCAGCGCCCCGATGCTGCTGGAAAAGGATACGGTCGGCAAGTATATCGTCACTTACCGCAGCGGCCGCACCTTGGAAATTCCGATTATCTACGGCGTAAACATCATGAACGGCGCGTGCGATTGGGGACGCTCCCGCCACGAGGAGTATGACTGCTATAATGTGGACTGCTCCCTGTCCGAGGTGACATTCACCACCCTTCCGCAGCATCGGGCGGACGGCACGACCGCTTTCCGCTATGTTGTCGAAAATCCCTATCCCGATGATGCGGTGGTCGGTGTGCAGACCGTAAAGACAGCCGAGGACACCGGTGACATTTTTCTGGTCAGCTTTGCCGCTCGTCAGTCGTTTGCGGAAAACGAAGCCATCCGCGCCCAGTTTTCCGATGGCCAGCAGCTTCGTTCGCCCATTATCTGATGATTGAAAAGAGGAAGTTTCGTGAATACGCAATCATTTCGATTTTTATTCCCGCTGCACGGCGATGTCATGGTCGGCGCAGCCGATGGCGTGTGGGTGAATGACAGACTTCAAATCATCGCAACCGTACAGGCGGACGGCGCAGAGCGCGTCACCGTGAACGGCGTTCCCGCGACAAAGAACACGGACGGTACATTTTCTGCTGCCGTCCTGCTGGACGGGCGCTTCAACCGTCTGACCGCCGTCAATGCGGTGACGGGCGAACGGCAGACCATCAGCGTCTATGTGTTCAAAAAGGCGTATCATAAGTATCGCTTCACGGTGGACGACTTCATCCTCGGCTTTCGGGATTTGCACACACATCAGGATGATTACGCCACCATCTTTCAAAATCCCTATCTTCAATGCTTCAAAAAGGCGCACGACCTTTACGGCAGCAAGGTGCACATCAACGCCTTTTATGAAACAGGGGACGGCGCGTTCAATCTCTCCATGATGACTGCCCGCTACCGCGAGGAATTTACCGCCAATGCCGATTGGCTGACCTTTTCCTTCCACGCCCGTAGCGAAATGCCAGACCTGCCCTATGCGCACGAAAGCTATGAAACGGTCAGGCGGGATTGTCTGCTGGTCACTCAGGAACTGCGGCGCATCGTCGGTGAAAAGGCCATGCGCAATACCACCACCCTGCATTGGGGCGCGGCCACCAAGGAGGGCACGCGGGCGCTCCGCGCACTCGGCTATCGTGCCCTGTGCGGCTACCTGATTCGCTGCAAGGGAGAGGACTATTACACGCCCTGCTATCAGGAAGGCGAACCAATCGTCTCCTACTACCTCTCCCGTGAGCAGGTGGACCATGCGGAGCATCGCTGCTTTTGGGTTGACCCGGAAGAGGATATCGTCTTTGCCAAGCTGCATATGGTTCTCAACGCCGGAGACCTGACGGCCGACCGCGTAGAGCCGTTTCTTGACAAGCTCAACGAAAATCCGTCCGCAAGCGCATTCATTCAAATGGTTATCCATGAGCAGTACTTCTACCCTGATTATTGCGCCTACGAGCCGGATTACGGAGAACGCATCCTGACCATGGCAAAATGGATGCATGAGCACGGATATGAGCCGGCCTCGCTCTCGGAAATCATTGAAGAATCCGGCTCGCCCGTCTGCTGACATTGTCCGATATAATACGGGACTGTGAAAGAATGAAATTCGTTCTCACACAGTCCCGCATTTTTTATTCTTCATCGTTCGGCGTCTGCCCGACCTGCCTGTACTGCTTTGGCGTCAGTCCGACGACCCGCTTGAAGGTCTTCAAAAAGTAAAAATAATCATCGAAGCCGAGCTTAGATGCAATCTGGCTGACGGAATACTCGCCGGAGTCGAGCATTTCCTTGGCCTTGTCGATGCGCAGCTCGGTGATGTATTTCATGAATGTCTTTCCCGTTTCCTTTTTGAACGCCTGGCTTAAATAATTGGCGCTCAAATTCAGCTTCTTCGCAAGCTCGTTCAATGTCAGCCCCTGCTCATAGTGGCTGTTGATGTAGCTCATCATCTGAATGAATCTGGAATTGGAAAGGACGTCCTCTCTTTGTTCGGCAGAACCTTCTATAATGCGTTGTTCCAGCGCAGTCAGCATGGTCGGAAAATCATGAAATTTAAAGACAAACTGCGCAGGACTGGCAATATTCTCGTCTGCTGCCGAAAAGGATTGGCAGGAGGAAATGACATTGTACAGCCGCCATGCCGAGTGCAGGGTAAAGCCGTCCCCGTCCGCGCCGCGCAAACGGCTGAGGAGCGCAAGCATCTGCTCCGCATCGCCCATGGCCGCTGCCTTGGTGATTTTTTTAAGAATCGGCGTTGCTTTGTCCTCCAGCTTCTCAGGAAAGATTTTCCGTTCCGGCTCAAAAAAGAACTGAAAGGTCGAATTGTTCATGTCCCGTACGGCCTGCGGCAGCGCTGCGACGGTCTGCGCGGTTGTCGTGTGGCTGAAGCCGTCCATCTGCTCTGTCTGCGCAAAAGCATTGACCCTTTCCTCCGAAAACGGAAGCTGTGAAAAGTACGCAAAGTGATGATAGCCAAGGCGCAGCACAATATCCTGTTTGCTCTGCACGGGATACGGTTCTTTTCCGACCGAAACCGCCGCATAATACGAGACAGCGTTCAGGCCAAAGGATGAAAAAGCGGCCAACAATTCCTCCTCGTTCCCGTCCTGCAGTCCCTCCAGCAGACCGTCATAGTCCGGCTGCTGTTCAGTCCTGTTCAGACGCTGCACGGCGCGGCGCAGATACCGCTTGACTTCGTCATACTCCAGCGGCTTTAGACAGTAGCCGATGGCGCCGTAGCCGATAGCCTTCTGCGCATAGGAGAATTCTGCAAAGCCGCTGATGATAATCGTCTGCACCCTGTTTTCCATGACCGCGATTTTCTGGCACAGGGACAGCCCGTCTATATTCGCCATGCGGATATCCGTAATTACGATGTCGATTGGCTTGGTTTGAAGGCATTTGAGCGCCTCCGCACCGCTGCGAACCACAGCGGCCACCTGAAGCCCCATGCCCGCCCAATCAATGGAACGGCTGAGTGCATCGGTGACGGACGGCTCATCGTCCGCCAGCAGAACCTGATACATTGTCCTTTTCTCCTTTCTCGGATACTCCTTGATTGACGGGAATCCGAATGGTCATGCAGGCGCCGTCCATCGGGAGACTGGAAATTTCCAGCCCGTATTCCCTGCCGTATTGCAGCTTGATTCTCGCATCAACATTCACAAGTCCAAGGCTGGAGCTGGTATCAATCGTATCCGAGTCAAGCTGCTGCCTGATTTCTGCGAGACGTTCCGGAGCGATGCCGACACCGTCATCCCGAACGGTGATGTACAGCATATTTTCATCCGTCCTTGCGCCAATGTACAGCACACCGTTATCGGGCTTCGGTTCCAAACCATGGACAAAGGCATTTTCAACTAACGGCTGCAGCAGCATCTTAAGAACCGGAATCCGCGCTGCTTCCTCGGACACATTGTAGACGGTAGTGATGCGGTTTTGAAACCGCGCCTGCTGAATGCTGACATACGCCTTGATGATGTCCATTTCTTGGCTCAACGGAACAAACGGCGCTCCCTTAACCGTATAACGGTAAATTTTCCCGATGGCGCCGGTGACGCGGGAGACCTGTTCGACATCGCCTTTGATAGCGGCGTCCCGAATCAGCTCCAGCGTATTATACAGAAAATGCGGGTTGATTTGACTGCGCAGGGAATCCAGTTCCGCATTTTTACGAAGCACCTCGGCCTCATAGAGAGCGCTGGATTGTTTAAAGATTTCCTCGGTCAGCGCATTGAGCGATAGGAGCAGGTCGGAAAAATCCTTCCCCAAGGCTCTGATTTCGGAGCAGCCGTTCAAATCCAGCGGCTTTTTGAGCTTGCGGAGACGGTTTTCCCGCACATAGGCAATGATGCTGCTGAACTTATTGAGCGGCGACACGACACTGTGATACAGCATCTGCCCGCCAAGAAAAAGCAGCACGGTAAAAATAATCAGGAAGATACCGCTGACCGAATAAAAGGAGTCAAAGGACAACTGCGATTTCCGCGTGTCAATCGCGCTCAGCAGCATGCAGCCCGCCTGCGGCAGGGTGCTGATTTGAATGACATAACCGTTTTTGTCAATGGTGCGGAGGCCGGACGGCATACTATCCTCCGCTGCCAACGTTTTCATTTTTGCGATGGTACTGTCGGAGGGCGTGTCTTCTTCGCCGAAAATGCAGGCAGTGCCGTCCGCGTTCATCAGCATCATGAAACTTCCCAAGCCCTGCGGTACGGGAATTTGCGTGGCGGCGCTGCGAATATCGACGGAAATCAGCAGCGTACCGATTTGAACCTTGCCGGAATAATAGGGATAGCCGAAGACGAGGCAAGTGTCCTGCTTCCTCTTCATATAAGCGTAATAATTGGAACGGCAGATACCGAGAGACACCATGCCGCGCTGGTCGGCCATTGCTGCGGTCAGCGTTTCAAGCTGCTCCGACGGGTACAGCAGAGACCAGCGGAGCAGGTCGCTTACAAAGGCAACATCTATGATGGCCGTATTGCCGGTTTTTATGGAGGACAGGACGGTATTCACCTCTTTGACTAAATCCAAAGAAATGTCATTATAAGACGAAGCGGAAAGCAGAGCCTTGCAGGAGGAATTGTACTGAAGCTGAATAAACGTTGCACTGACTTGGTTGTAAAGGACGTTTAAGGCTTCTTCATAATTCTCCCGATTTTCCTCTACATACTGCAAACTTTCCATGTGCTGCGCCCGCACCATAAAGCCGATTAAAATGACGCAAAAGAGCACCAGCGCCAAAAATAGACCGATAATAAAGACAAGAAACTGCTTTTTTACGCTGGAGCAGCGTATGGTTTGGAGCAGCTTTTTCATTCGACGCCTTTCTCCTTTCCTCGACTGACAGTCTATTTTATCATATTCACGGCTCTTTTGAAAAGGCTGTAATTGCATTTTGACTCAGCTGTTTTGTAGGAGTGTCAAGCATAGGTAACCGATAGGGCAGCGGAGAGACGGCCAAGGGCAGTGTGGAGATTTGCGAAGCAAATACGACCCGACCTTGACTGTGGTAAGAAAGCAGTGTAATGGGAGGAGGCTGTTTCGGCAAGCCTTGCCGAACAGCCTTGGATACTTTGCCTTGCAGCGCGCCTGCTGGCTTTACCACATGCTTCTGGGCGAAAATCAGGACAGGCTCATCAGGCGCATCCGTGACGTGATGCAGGACGGGCGGAAACGCGCCAAGCGCATTGCGCAGACCGAGGGGACGCGGGTGCAGTCACAGGCGCGATACAACACACTGAAGGACGGCGCGGCCATGGGCATCAACGTTCGGCGCCGCTGGTCAACGCGCATGGTGAACAGCCGTGAGACGCATATCGCGTTAAACGGGAAAACCGTGGGCATGGACGAGAACTTCGTGACCACTGCCGGGAACGTCCTTCGCTATCCCGGTGACCCGACCGCACCGGCTGCGGAGGTCGTCAATTGCCATTGCGTGGTCGTGCCGGTCGTGAAGGCGGGGGAAGGTGCTGCGGACGGCTTGCAAAATACTGCGCAAAATGGTACAATGAACCCGTCTTCCGGCAGTCTTGCAGAGATTCAGATGGGGCTTGAAAAGGCCGACATTCGTCTGCCTAATGGAGAAACAAGCAGGATGGTGAGCGGTTCAACCGTTACAGATTATCAGATTTTTGCCGGATATGGCTCTTCAAAGCCGCTGCGCGTTGCTGAACATTTACAGCGAAAGCATCCCGGTTCAAAGGCTGAGTATTGGAATCATGCCAAGGCACATGTGATGGTTTATGTATCCGGCACAGCACAAAAAGCCAATGTTCATTGGTTTTATGAATCTTCTGTCGGTATGCACGATGTGTATGTGAAAGGCTGGTCGAAAAAATGAAAGTGCGATACATAGGTGACTATTACACTGTTGTCCTTGAAAAAGGGAAAATCTATAATGTTTTAGGCAAGAAATACGGCTATTATAAGCTGATGACAGAAATCCCTGACGAAGTGGGAACGGCGTACTTCCCGCCAACGGTCTTTGAAATCGTAGAAGACGACAAGCCCAAGAAAAAGAGCAGCCCTAAGCAAGGCAAAAAAGTGAACGACCAACCTTAACAACCTTAGCAACCTAAAACGCTATATTTCCAACCGCTGGACAGTGTTCGGCGGTTTTCTCATGCCGAAAGGAGGCTGATGCGTATGACGGTTGATATCATAAAATGTGTCCAATGCCTTTCGCAATTTCATCGCTGAGCCTCCTTTTCTTATACGTTTGTCATCAAATATTTTATCGATGAATTTGCGTGCGCCGGATAGATTTATGTATTGCAAATATAAAAGGAAAATGATATGATATTGATGCAAACGAGTACCGAATGCGGAGATACGAGAGCAAGGAGGGCGCGGCATTTTGCATACACGTCTCCAGGCTCTATTTTCATACGGAAAGCGGGGAAATGAACATGTATGATGTAGCAGTCATCGGCTGCGGTGTCATCGGTGCAGCGGCGGCCTTTGAACTGTCCAAGTACAAGCTGAAGGTCGTTGTGCTTGAAAAGGAAAATGATGTGGCAATGGGCGCATCCCGCGCAAACAGCGCGATTATCCATGCGGGATACGACCCAAAGCCCGGCACACTCATGGCGCGGCTCAATGTGCAGGGCAATGCAATGACAGAGCAGCTTTGCAAGGATTTGGATGTTCCATTCCGAAGAATCGGCTCTTTGGTAATGGCCTTTTCCGAGGAGGAAATGGCGACCGTGCGGGAACTGTATGACCGCGGCGTTCAAAACGGTGTGCCGGACCTTCGTGTTATCACGGCCGATGAAGTCCGTGCGATGGAGCCGGAGGCAAGCGACAAGGCCATCGGCGCACTGTATGCGCCCTCTGCGGGCATTATCAGCCCGTGGGACTATGCCCTGGCATTCGCCGAGACCGCCGTGCGCAACGGCGTTCATATGGCGCTGAATACCAAGGTTGAGGGCATCACCAAGAAAGATAAGCATTATCTGATTCAGACCAATCGGGGTGAATATGAAGCTGAGTACATCGTCAACGCGGCGGGGGTGGAGAGCGGTCTCATCCATGAAATGACAGCGGAAAAAAGCTTCACCGTGCTGCCGAACAGAGGTGAATACTATCTGATGGATAAATGCGAAGCCGTCCGCGCTCATCATGTGCTGTTCCAATGTCCGAACAAGGACGGCAAGGGCGTGCTGGTCTCTCCGACGGTGGACGGCAACCTGATTGTCGGCCCGAATGCCGAAAGCGTTTCCGAACCGGAGCGTGTCAACAATACGGCAGCGGGCATGGCGTTTGTGCGGGAAAAGGCATTAAAGAGCGTCCCGACCATCAATTTCCGCAACTCCATCCGCAATTTTGCCGGTATCCGCGCCAATACGGACAGGGATGAGTTCCAGATTTCCGTTGTGGCTGAAAATTTTGTTGATTTGGCGGGCATCAAGTCTCCCGGTCTGTCCTCCGCTCCGGCCATCGCGCTGTATGCGGTCGAGCTTTTGCGGCAATGCGGCATGAAGGCCGACAAGAAGGAGCAGCCCGTGACCACGCGTCGCAAGCTGCGCTTTAAGAAGCTGACCGATGCGCAAAAGCAGGCAGCCATCGCGCTCAATTCCCTGTATGGCCGCGTCATCTGCCGGTGCGAGACCATCACGGAGGGCGAAATCGTGGATGCCATTCACAGCCCGATTCCGCCCTGCAGCGTGGACGGCATCAAGCGCCGTGCCGGAAGCGGCATGGGACGCTGTCAGGGCGGCTTCTGCGGACCGCGTGTACTGGATATTTTAGCACGTGAGCTGAACATCAGCCCCCTGGACGTTTTACAGGACGGTGCGGGCAGCCAGATCCTCATGTCCGAAACCAAGCAGGAGGTGGCCGAATAATGCTGTATGATTTGATTGTGGTCGGCGGCGGTCCGGCGGGACTTGCGGCGGCAAACAGCGCTTATCAAAAGGGCTTGCGCAAGATTTTGATTGTGGAGCGTGATAAGGAACTGGGCGGCATCCTCAACCAGTGCATCCATAACGGTTTCGGTCTGCACCACTTTAAGGAGGAATTAACCGGTCCCGAATATGCGGGACGCTTCATCGAAATGCTCAAGGACACCAATGTTGAGGTAATGCTGGACACGATGGTGCTGGAAATCAACAAGGAGCATGAGGTGCATGTCATCAGTGCCGCCAAGGGCTATGAGGTGCTGAAGGCAAAGTCCATTGTTCTTTCGATGGGCTGCCGTGAACGCACACGCGGCGCGATTGCCATCCCCGGCGACCGTCCGGCAGGCGTGTTTACCGCCGGAAGCGCCCAGCGCTATCTGAACATGGAAGGATATATGGTCGGCAAGCGCGTGGTTATTTTAGGATCCGGCGACATCGGCCTCATCATGGCGCGCCGCATGACATTAGAGGGCGCAAAAGTGCTGGCCTGTGTCGAGGTGATGCCCTATTCCGGCGGCCTGATGCGCAACATCGTTCAGTGCCTGCAGGATTGGAACATCCCGCTGTATCTGTCGCATACCATTACAAACATCGTCGCCAAGAACGGCCGTATCAGCCATGTCACGGTGCAGAAGGTGGATGAGCGCCGCAGCCCCGTTCCCGGCAGCGAGATTGAATTTGACTGCGACACCGTGCTTCTGTCTGTCGGCCTGATTCCTGAAAACGAATTGACCCGCGCTGCGGGCATTGAGATGGACGGCCGCACAAACGGCGCTGTCGTTTATGAAAACATGGAAACGAGCGTCCACGGCATTTTTGCCTGCGGCAATGTGGTGCATGTACATGACTTGGTGGACTATGTGTCGGCGGAAAGCGAACGGGCAGGCGCTGCCGCGGCGGACTATGTGCTGAACGGACAGCCGGAGGCTGCCTCCGTGCAGCTTAAAAACGGCGCAGGCGTCAGCTATACCGTGCCGCAGAAGGTTCGCGTGAGCCGGGTTGAAAAGCTGGCGGATGTGTTCTTCCGCGTCAACCGCGTCTTTCAAAACAGCGTGATTGAGGTGTCCGACGGCGAAACCGTGCTGGCCAGCTATAAGCGCGAGCATATGGCGCCGGGCGAAATGGAGCATATTCTGCTGACAAAGGCACAGCTTGATAGGGCGGCGGGAGAGACTGTTACCGTCGCTGCGAAGGAGGCGTGAACGCGATGAAGGAGCTTGTGTGTATCGTATGTCCCAAGGGTTGCCGTCTGCATGTCGATGAAGAAAACAATTACGCCGTCACCGGCAATTCCTGCCCGCGCGGGGCAGAATACGGCCATCATGAAATCAGCAACCCGACCCGCGTGCTGACCTCCACCGTGAAGCTGACGGGCGGGCTATACCGCCGCTGCCCCGTGAAGACCGATGCAGCCGTCCCCAAGAGAAAGCTGCTTGAAATTATGAAGCTGCTGAATGCGGTCGAGCTGAAAAGCCCGGTCAAAATCGGCGAGGTCGTTCTGCAAAATGCCGCCGATACAGGCGCAAATGTAGTTGTGACGAAAAATCTGTAAGAGATGAAAAGAGGGGGAGTCTCCGTTTCGAGGCTCCCTTTTTATGAAGGAGCAAAATGTATGCCCGATATGAAGCAGACCCTGCGGGAGAAGAAGCTGTTTCTGCTGGATATGGACGGAACGCTGTATCTGGACGACAATGTGTTTGACCATTGCCTGGATTTCCTGAATACCATCAGGGCGAAGGGTGGACGATATCTGTATCTGACCAACAATTCCTCAAAATCGGTTGACAAGTATGTCGAAAAGCTCAACCGCATCCATATTCCCGCCGTCAGTGAGGATTTTTTTACCTCTACGGACGCGGCCTGCGTCTATCTCAGGGAACACTATCACGGCAGGAAGATTTACGCCTTTGGAACGACCTCCTTTAAGGCGCAGCTTGCGGCGGCAGGCTTTCCTATCACCGACCGTTTAGAGGACGGCATCGACTGCCTTCTGATGGGCTTTGATACGGAGCTGACTTTCAAAAAGCTGGAAGACGCCTGCATTCTGTTAGGAGGCGGCGTGGAATATCTGGCGACTAATCCCGATTGGGTCTGCCCGACCGCCTACGGCTATGTGCCGGACTGCGGCTCGGTCAGCCAGATGCTGTTCAAGGCTACGGGGCGCAAGCCTTATTTTATCGGCAAGCCTCAGCCTGCAATTGCGCAGCTTGCCATCCGAAAGGTCGGCTGCAAGCCGGAGGATACCGTTCTGATTGGCGACCGAATCTATACGGACATCGCCTGCGGCGTCAATGCGGGCATCACCACGGTGCTGGTGTTCAGCGGAGAAACCACCCGCGAGGCTTATGAAAAGAGCGACATCAAGCCGACTTTTACGGCGCAGGACATTGCCGAAATATATGAAATGCTGAAATGACACAGAAGGAGAATCACGCTGCTGACCCTGCTCATGCTGCCGATGACGCGGCCATGCCGGCAGACGAAAGCAAATAATATTAAGCGCACAAAAAGGACTGCCTCCTTTCCGTTCGGAGACAGCCCTGTTTTTTTGTTTCATATTGATTACTGCTCAGAGGATTCTTCTTCCGTTGTTTCAGTGGTTTCCGCCGCGTCCCCAGTAGTTTCTTCCTCGGTATCCGCAGCATCCAGCTCATTGATGAGGTCGGTCATGCGGACAATTTCTGCAGAGGCCATGCGTGCGTCACAAGCAGCCTGGATTGCCTCGTTGAGCTTCGTCTCGTACAGCTCTTCCCTGATGTCGCTCTTAATGTCATCGGTCATTTCGACCGCGCCCTCGTCTAAGTCCTTGAGATAATACAGCACATGAATGCCAAAGGAGCTGATGACGGGCTTGGAATGGTCGCCCGGCTGCTGCATTTCATCGGAGAAGGCGGCTTCATAGAAATTCTCATCCCAGCTCGGGTTGAAATCCCTGTGCAGTTCATAGCCAGTGGAGAGGTCTTGACCGGGGTCTTCGTTGTACTGTGCGGCAATGTCCGCAAAGCTTTCACCGGCGGCAAGACGGGCTTCAATGTCATCCAACTCGGTCTGCTTGCTGGCCAGAACAGCTTCCCTTGCCGCTTCCATGGCGGCTTTGGAAGCATCCACCTGCTCCTGCGTAACAGGCTCCACAGCTTCCTCTTCAGTTTCCGTAACCATATCTGCGGTGCTTTCCGCGGGTTCTTCGGTGGCTTCAGTTGTTGCCTCGCTCTGGGCGTCAAACTCGGCCTTCAGGGTTTCATATTCCGTCTTGGCGGTGGTGTAGGCGTTCATTAAATCGTCATCCACGGTCAACAGGATGTGCAGCACGGCGCGGTAGCCGGTCGGACGATAATACGGCGTGCCGTAGTAATAACCGTAAAGTTCATACATATAAGCACTGTCGCCGATATAGGATTTCCACTCCTCTACGGATGCATCGAACTGAGCCTGAATTTCCTCATCGGTGATGGAATCCTCGCTGACCAGTGCATTATAATAGCGGTTGTAGGCTTCCGAGCGGGTGTAGTAGTCCAGCACATAATCGAAGTCATAGCCATAGGCTGTGAAGTAATACTGCTCTGCGGCCGTTTTCAGCTCGGCGCGTGCTTCCTCGGTATCATCCGTGAGATAATATTCGACATAGCTGTCCAGCATGGAATCCCACTGCGTTTGAGCCTGTTCGCGGATGGAGGCTTCCTCTTCCTCGGTGAAGGTATTGTAGCCCAGCTCATCCACCAGCATTTCCAGCGCCTTGTTGCTTAAAAGAGCTTCAACGGCGGAGGCATAGTCGAGCGTATAGCCCTGATTGGTATAATAGGTGATGAATTCATCACATTCGCTTTGCGTGATTGCAGCACCGTCAATGGTGGCCAGCACGGGATCGGTCTGAGCTTCTTCTTCCGCAGCCTTGGCAGATACAGTCATTCCCAACGCTGTCGCGGCGGCAACAACGACCACAACAAGTAGAATCCACATTTGTTTTTTTCCGTTCATCTGAGTTGAGTCCTTCTTTCTTTCCGCGCAATGCGTTGCGCAATAATCAAGTGTATTATTGCACAGAATGAAGACTTTGTGCAAGCGCTTTTTTGAATCTTTGCGAAAAGTTACAGGTTGTTCACAAATCATGCATTGCTTCCTTGCTTGCGAAAGCTATTCAATCATGATATACTTTTTTAGGATAGGAAAATCACTTTCCTTTTCTCTTTCTTTCAAAAAAGGCGGAGAGCAGGGAGGCTGCCTCTTCCGTTAAAACGCCGCCGCAGGCTTGGACTTGGCAGTAAAAGCTTTTCTCCTGAGTCAAATCAAGAACGCTCCCGCAGCAGCCCTGCCGCTCGTCAAACGCGCCGAACACGCACATGTCAAGGTCGGCCATCACCATCGCGCCCGCGCACATGGGACATGGCTCTAAGGTAACGTAGAGGGTGCAGCCCGTGAGCCTGCGCGTTTTCAGCATCTGAGCGGCACGGCGCATGGCCAGAATTTCCGCATGGGCGAAGGGGTCGTGCTCCTTTGTTTCCCGCTCGTTGTGCGCCCGCGCAATGATTTTTCCGTTGCAGACGACCACGGCGCCGACGGGCACCTCATTGGCATCGGCAGCGGCCTCTCGAAGCGCCTCGCGCATAAATTCTTCGTGCTGCATGCGGCTGACCCTTCCTTTCTCGTTTCTGATTCATATTGTACCATAGAACGAAATCATTTGAAAAGGAGAAATGATGATGATCAATCAAGTTCTGTCCGTAATCGCCGCCCGCAGAAGCCACCGCGCTTATGAAGCCACCCAGCTTACAAAGGAGCAGCTTTCCGCCGTTCTTCAGGCGGCTGTTCAGTCGCCCAGTGCCGTCAACCGCCAGCCGTGGCATTTTTCCGTGGTTCAGAATCGGGCGGTGCTGGACGAGGTCAACCATGAGCTTCGCATCGTCTCCATGAAAAAAGCGGAGAATGAGCGCAGCCCACGCTTTGCGGATGAAACGTTCGATGTGTTCTATCATGCGCCGACCGTCATCTTCCTTTCCGCGCCGGAAGATTCCTATTGGGCGCCGATTGACTGCGGCATTGCCGTTGAAAACATTGTGCTGGCCGCAGAAAGCCTCGGCTTGGGCTCGGTTATCTTAGGGCTGCCTCGTGCCGCCTTTGATGGCGACCGTGCCGGCGAACTGAAAAAGCTGCTGCATTTTCCGGAAGGCAACCGTTTTATCATTGCCGTTTCCCTGGGCATTCCGACCGATGATAAGGAGGCCCATCCCGTGAAAGAAGAGAAGATATCTTATATCCGATAATTTTCCGCTGATCCCCGTGCCGTGCCGCTCAAAGCACGGCCTTCTTTTCTTATTTGTAAAAATATTCACGGGCGCTCTCGTCCGCGCACCGTTTATGATATACTGTTCATTGACCATTGAAGGAGGTTGAGCGTGTGAAGCATTGGGCACGGTTTTTCTTACTCCTGCTGTGCTGCAGCCTCGGACTTTCCTTTTCTGGCATGGCCGAAGAAGATACGGACTGTGTGCGGCTGTACGCCCTGAATGTCGGCAAGGCGGATTGCCTGATTCTTCAGGCAGAGGGAAAAACCTATTTGATTGATACGGGGTACGAGCGGACGGCGGCGCGGATGCTGACGGCGCTGGAGCAGCTTCAGGTAAAGCATTTGGACGGTGTGTTTATTACGCATCAGCACAAGGACCATGTCGGCGGTCTTGACAAATTGGTGCGCAGTGATATTACGATTGACGCCTTTTACGCGCCGGCATTTTCTCTGGAGGGAACAGGTGCCGAGCATGCTGCGGTGATTGCGGCGGCACGGCGCGGTCAAAGCGTTCATTTTTTAAAGGCAGGGGATGCCATTCAAGTCTCCGACAGTGCGGCTTTTTCCGTGCTTGCGCCGGAAAAATACAATGATGACAATGAGAACAACAATTCTCTGGTCATGTGTTTTGCATCCGTACACGGCAGCATTCTGCTGACGGGCGATATGAAAAATGAAGAGGAATATCTGCTTTTGAAAAGTGGGCGGCTGACGGCCTGCAATGTCCTCAAGATCGCCTTTCACGGAGATGACACCTCAACAAGCTCCTCCTTTTTGAAAATAGTACAGCCACGTATCGGCATCATTTCGACCAGCACCGAGGAGGAAGCGGACACACCGAGCAGCGATGTGCTGCGCCGTCTTGCACTCATCGGCTGTGAAACGCATATTACGCAGGAATCGGAATACGGCGTTTGCGTGACATTGAAGGCCGAAAGGCCGGCAGCCGCTGCCATCGAATGGGCACTGCCGGATAAAATTACCGCATTGTCGATGAAAATCGACCTTTCGGATGACCTGCTGCTCATTGAGAATACCGGAGAGGAGACCGTTTCTTTCGGCGGCATGACGCTTTTTTCCACCCGCGGCGAGGAGTTTTTTGAGATGCCGGAGGAATTGAGCATAGCCCCTGCGCAGACTGTCAGCATCGCTTCTTCAAAAAGCAGGCATTCCGCCGATGCGGTGCTGAAGAGCGACAAGCGCATCTGGCACAAAAGCCGTTATGACGCGGCCATTCTGTACGACCCTTACGGGCGCGAGATTGCCCGCACGGACAACGGAATGCCGCAGTAGTTTTTACATTCATTGTGCTTGGTGCTGATTGACAAACCGGAGCCTGTCATGTATCATAAAATTTGACTTTTGTGTATTGGAGGCTGTTTCATGCAAAGGCGGTACTTCCTGTTTTTGACGGCGCTGCTCGTTTTATGCGCGGTGCTCTGCATCCCTGCCTTGGCCGGCGCTGCGTCCATCAACGGCGCTGTTTGGTTTGACAAGGCGCTGGACGGGCAGTATCAGGAAAAAAACGGCTTGGGCAATGTTTCCCTGACACTGGAAAACCGCTCCGGCGTTGTGGCGACAACGGAAACGGGAAAGGACGGCTCTTTTTCCTTTGCAGGGCTGAATGAGGGCGAATACCGCATCACGGCGGAGCTGCCCGGCGGCTATGTCCCGACCGTTACGGAAGCGGACAGTGCACTGCTTCCTTCCGACGGGGAGACCGCTCGTACGGAATGGTTTTATGCGTCCGGCCAGACAAGTCTTTATCTGGGCGCCGTTAAGAGCAGCGTGTATGTGTCCCTGATTTCCTTTATTGACCAGGACAGCAACGGCGGACGGCGCACCAACGACCCCGCCGTGCGCGATATTTTTGTCGAGCTTCTTTATACCTCGCCGACGGGATTGGAATATGTCGTCGCATCCGGCAGCACGGGCAAGGACGGCACAGTGACATTGCGCAATCTGTCGCCCGGCACGTATCAGGTGCGCGTGACATTGCCGGAAAACTATATCATCGGTCCGAAGGGATTAAAGGTGAACGCCTTCTATAACTGCTTCAATCCCTCCGACAGCGGCGTGGCGCTGTCTGATTCATTTACGCTGACCAAAGGCTCTTTGGGCATGGGCATCGGCGTTGTGCAGACCGGCAACGCGCAGGGCATCATTTGGTATGATGAAAACGGCGACGGAAAAAGAGACGGCAATGAATCCGGTCTTTCCGGCGTAACCGTTGCGCTGATTTCCGAAGAGCTTTCATTAACCCGCGAAGCGCAGACCGAAGCGGACGGGTCTTTCCTGTTCACCAAGCTCCAGCCTGGCACATATACCTACCGCGTGACGCTACCGGACGGCTATATGTTCACCGTGGAGGGAGACAGCCAATTTACGGACGGCTATTCCGCAACGGCCTCTTCCCGGATTGCCGTGACCGCCGAAAGCACCTCCAACATTCCGCTGGTCGGCGTGACGAAAGCAACCTCCCTGCTTGTTCATTTCTATCATGACATGAACGCGGACGGGACGCTTGAAAACGAAAATGCCTATACGACGGCCCGCATTGAAGCGCTTGTTGACGGCAAGATAGTTGCCGCGGCCGAGACCGATGCAAACGGCGATGCGCTGATACCCATCATTCGCGGCGGCGATGTGACCATCCGCGCCGCCCTGACGGGCGAGGGCGTATTTTCCAACGCGGGCGAGGACAATGCGTTTGCGGTTCTCAGCGCCGTGCGGGAAACGGAAACAGAAACATATCTTATAAGCGGAGAAGGCAATGTGCTGTACGCGGCGGTCACCTATCCCGCCTCTGTCAGCGGCCATCTCTTTGCGGATGAAAACAACAATGGCCTTTGGGATACGGGAGAAAGCGGCGCGGGCGGCTTCACCGTGCAGGCCATTGATGCGGAAGGCCGCGTGGTGGCGGAGACGATGACGGACGAAAACGGCGCGTATGGCCTGTCTCCGCTGCTTCCCAATGCGCATGCCGTTCGCTTCCTGCTGACAGACCCGTACATTGCCTCTCCCTTTGCGCCGTCCTCCGAGCAGGCTTATAACGCGATTTCAACGCAGAACAGCGAATACGGCGAAACGGGCATTTATGCGCTTGACCCCTCTCAGAACTTGGAAAATGTAGACGGCGGCATTTTTAAAGCCGGTACGGTGTCCGGCTTTGTGAAGACCGAGACGGACGGCGGCACAATCGGCGTTCCGGGCATCACGGTCACGCTGATGGACGAAAACGGCGAAGAGTATTCCTCTTACACCAATTCCGTCACCGATGAAAACGGTGAATTTTATATCAAAGGCATTCTGCCGGGTACATACACCGTTCGTTATGAGCTGCCCGCCGATGTGCTGTTTGCCGATACGAATGACGCGCAGATTTTCAGCGCGCCCTTTACCTCCGGCATGGGGACGCAGGCCGCCGTCGCCGATGTATACGCAGTGCGTACCGCTACCGTCAGCGGCTATGCGGATAACGGCGCGGGCGAGCCGATTTCGGCGGTCATCACGCTGACGCCCGTGAACGGGTCTGCGCTGCATACCGAGCAGACCGTTGAGAACGATGACTTTGGCTTCTTTACCGTGTCGCATCTGCGTCCCGGCGAATACAATGTGACGGTTGCTTTAGAGGACGGTCTCGTGTTCTCCTATGACACCTGTTCGCTCGTTCCCGCAGCGGCGGATTCCGTTTCCGTTTCTGCCGCTCCGCTTGTGCTGTCGGCCGGACAGACCTTGAAAGACCGGCACATCATCGGCGTTGCGCCCGCTCAGCTTGACGGCGTTTTGTACTATGATGAAAACAATTCCGGTGAGCGTGAGGGCGATGAAACGCTTATCAACGGCTTTGCCATGACGCTTGTCAGCGAAAACACGCAGGAAGAAATTGAACTGATCACAGATGATGACGGCGCGTTTGCATCGCCGCAGCTCATACCGGGCGACTACCTGCTGAAGCTGTCGCTGCAGGATGACTGCATCTTAGTGAACGACGGTGCGTACAAGACGGAGAACGGAACATGGGTACTCCCGATGTCGTTTGCCGTCGGCGGCCATGAGACGCCCGACATCGGTATTTTGCAGTATGCGGAGCTGTCCGGCTCTCTTTGGAGCATGGATGGGGAAAAGGACGGGCTGGCAGGTCTGACGGTTTCACTGTATGCCGTCGCCGCGCCGCAGACGCCTGCCGCAACGGCGGTCACGGCGGAGGACGGCGCTTATGTCTTCCGCTCCCTGTGCCCCGACGAATATTATCTGACCCTGACGCTGCCTGAAAATCATCTGTTTGCCCGCACGATGGACGCTTCGTCCCATACGAGCATGATTTTAGCGGATACGGATGCGGGCGCGAGCGGCCGCTCCGAAATGTTCTATCTGGCGATGGGCGAGAAGCGGAGCGATGCGGACATCGGCATCGGCGCAAAGGGCGAGATTGGTGATTTTGCCTGGCTGGACGAAAACGGCAACGGTATGCAGGACATCGGCGAAAAGGGCATTCCCGGCATCGTGATTGCCATGTATCAGTACGGCGAGCTTGTCGCCGAGACGGAAACGGACAGCTACGGCCACTATTTCTTTGATAACCTGTATCCCGGCGAATACACCATGCGCGTGACCATGCCGGCCGAATTGAAGACCACCGTCTGTCAGACGGAATTTCCGCTGGTCGGCAGCATTTTGCTGGAGGGCAAGCAGGGAACGGCGACGGTGGAGGGTGTAATCGTGCCCAGCGGCGGCCGCAGGCTGTCCTGCGATTTGGGCTTTGTCCTCGTAAAGGCCGGTCAATATCCCGCCTCGATGGAGAATCTTCCGACCACCGACTGGAGCTACGGCGGCACGAAAAACGATTAACAACGAATAATCAAGAAATTCCCTTCGGCATTCCGTGACGGGATGACCGAAGGAAATTTTAGCCTATCAAAGAAGCCACATTGCCATCTCGCAATGTGGCTTCAGCCCATCAACAAACCCCTGTTTTCAGAAAGGCAGGGGTTTGTTCTATTTGCGATGCAGGGTGTCAACAAAAGAAAAAGGAAGGCCTTATGCGGCCTTCACCAAGCGTTTTATGTTCTGC
>CAVDRM010000013.1:0-60174 GCA_963611355.1 Anaerovibrio sp. | reverse complement strand
CGCGTGAGATTTTAGGCTTTGAAACGTCCGGATCGCTCTTTGAAAAGTACGTCGCGGAAGCCGCTTGAAGCCTTCTGAAAAAATATTTTAGATTTTTCTGCTTTTACTCTTGACTTTTGCCCATTTGTTCGCATAAAGGAGAGAGCCCGATGGAGAAAAAGCAATGTGTGCTCTGCGACCGCGTATGCATTGACTGCGGGGAGTGCGAGCGCTGCGACCTGGACCCCGATAAAATCTGCGACAACTGCATGCGCTGCGTTAACGGCGACGACGCATAGCGCACCTTGCCAATCGACGCCGTCATCCTATCGCCGGAGGAGAGGAAAAAGTATGCGGATGGCGAAAAATGAGGGGTAGGTTTTTGAACGGTCCCTTATGTACATATCCAAAAAGCGCCCCATTCGAGGCGCTTTTTGGATGCCGGTGCTGTTCAAAAGGGAGCGGGAGACAAGTCACCTCGCCGCACCCTCTGATTACTGCGGCGTATAGGAATAGGTATAGCGGCCGATGAGCCAGGGCTTGCCGTTGTACGCGCCGAAGGCGTCGGCGTAGACGCGCAGGGAGTCGCCCACCTTCCAGGTATCGTTTGATTTATTTTCCAGCAGCACCTGACGGGAATTGTCCTCCGTGCCGGTCTCCATGAGCGCCGTCTGCGGGGAGGTGGAGATGATTTCGACAATCGTGCCCTTGCAGACATAAACCGTCGTATTGCGGACGCGGGTGGCTAAGGTTTCGAGGTACTGTGTGTAGTTGTAGGCGTCCATCGCCCATGCGGTGCGGGTGTAGTTGGTTGCGGAGGGGACGTGGTACACATCAAAGGTGACGGTGGTCGTCTCGCGTCCCGGATACGAAGCCTGAATGATGACCGTGTTCGTGCCGATTTTGTTGAACAGCGCCGTAAAGGAGAAGCGGCCGGTGGTCAGAAGCTGGCTCGTGTCCAAATCCTTGTAGGGGGAGAGAACGGTGATGGTCGCCTTGTTCAGGGTCGTGCCGCTGATGGTCATTTCGCTGGATACGTTGTAGCTGGTGCTCAACGTTGAATCCAGCTCCAGCAGGATGTCCTGCGGCTCTCTGTACAGCACGAGGATGACGGTGTTTTTGCGGTAGTATTTGGTCTTGCATTCGATGGTGATGACGTTCTCGCCGATGGCCTGCACGGTGGCGTTATAGGAGATGAGACCGTTCTGCGTGCTGACAAGGTCGGACATGTTTTCGCCGTTGATGGTCACGGTGCTGCCGCGCTCCACCTGAAACTCCACCTGATAGGTCGGGCGGCTGTTGACCTCCAAATAGGTCACGTCCGGCGAAATCAGCGTGAGCGGGGAAAGGGGGATGTCGATGTCAAAGTGCAGGGTCTCCATCAGCTTATGCTCGCCGGAGGCGGTCTTGAGGTACGGGGTCATGGTGACGGTGTAGGTCTCCACGTCGATGTCCTCGTTGTCCTCATACCACACATAGTCCGCGACCTCAAAGGTGGCATAGCCGCCGATGACGGCGTTGGACAGGTGCAGCTCCTTGATGTAGATTTCCGTGCCCTCCTCCGCGGGAATTTTGATGATGTGCGCGGGCAGGTCGTCATAGATGGAGGCGGAAATGATGGTGCGCTCCTGAAGCGGCGCCTGCTTTTCCGAGCCGAACAGGGGGCGGTAGAGGAGAAAATAGCCCGTGAGACCGAGCCCTGCCGCCAGCAGGAGGATAATCATCACGCGCAGAAAGCGGTGAATGCCGAAGCTGCGGGCGGCGCGCATGGGGCGCATGGTCATGGCGCCGGCGTTCGGGGAGCGGGCGGGTCTGGCCTCGCCCGTCAGCGGCTGATAATCGGGCGGGAGAGAGCCGGAAAAGTCGTCGTAATCGGCGCGCTGGGCAGTGTAAACGGGGGCGACGTCGCCGCGCACGGCTCCGTCCCGAATGGTCTCGTCATACGCGCTGGGCGCGTCCGCATCGGTGAAAATGACGCGGCGGCGGGAGGTGGTTTGGACGCGGCGGCCGGTGGAGACGGAAACCAAGGGCTCCGTGTCCTGCATCCTCAAACGGCGCTGGTTTTCCTCGCCGCGCTCCTTGCGGGATTTCAGGGACTGCATTTCCGCCGCGACGGAGTCCCGCACGTCGGGGGCGCTGGAGGTGACGTTGCCGTCCTCATCGACATCGATATAGGTCTTGGGGCGGAAGCTCTCCGCGATTTCCTGCTGCCATTCGGGGGCTTCGGCCTCATTGCCCTCCTTAGGCAGCGGAGCGCCGCAGGAGAAGCAGCGGGGAAAGGAGGCGCGGTTCCAATGACCGCATTGGGGGCATTTCATAATATTGACCTCCGGTTCAAATGAAGGCAGATGAAAACTTGCTTTCGTTTGGTTTGCGGATTTTCCCGTGCAAGAAAAAAACGAAGCTTTCCTTCACGGCCGGACAATCCGATGGGAATGCAAAATCCCGCCAGAATCGCAAACGATTCGGGGCGTGTGCGTCCATATGCATCAATACGCACATTAAATGCTTTCGACCGCATTTCCCTTTTTCCTGCTTTGCGGCCTGATTTTTTACATTTACAAAACGGAGCCCGGCGGGTATAATAATAGTTCGGGGCTTTGCGCCCATGAACAAACGGCAGGGGCTGAAAAGGCGGAGAATACGGCGAAGAGCGCGGCAGCGCCTCACGCCGGTGTTCTGCCCGCTCCTTACGGGAACGGCTAAAAGAGGGGACGAAGGAATGAACTTGCGCGACATTCAGTCGCCGGAGGCGGTCAAGCGGCTTCGGCGGGACGAGCTGCCGGAGCTGGCGGAGGCGATTCGCAAAAGGGTGATAGAAACCGTCGCCCGAAACGGGGGCCATCTTTCGTCCAATTTGGGCATCGTGGAACTGACGATTGCCCTGCACCGCGTGTTTGACTGCCCGAAGGACAAAATCATTTTTGACGTGGGACATCAGTGCTACCCGCACAAGCTGCTGACGGGGCGGGACCCCATGTTCGACTCCCTGCGAACCTACGAAGGGCTGTGCGGCTTTCCGAGGGCGGCGGAGAGCTCCTGCGACGCCTACGACACGGGGCACGCTTCCACCGCCATTTCCGCCGCCGTGGGCATGGCGAGGGCGCGGGATCTGCTGGGGGAGGACTACAACGTCATTGCTGTCGTCGGGGACGGCGCGATGACGGGCGGGATGTGCTATGAGGCGCTCAATGACGCGGGCAGCGCCAAAATGCGCATGATTGTGATTTTGAACGACAACGGCATGTCCATCTCCGGCAACGTCGGGGCGCTGACCAAATACCTTCTGCACCTGCGAACGAGCAAGGGCTGGATGAAGACCAAGCAGGCCGTGGCGCAGGTACTGCTGAAAGTGCCGGTCTGCGGGAACGCGCTGCACGATCTTTTTCAGCGCATCAAAAATTCCATCCGCAATATCTTTATCCGCGACAATTTCTTTACCGCTCTGGGCTTTCATTATTTCGGCCCTGTGGACGGGCAGGACGCGGCGGGGCTTGAGCATATCCTGCGGCGCGTGAAGACGCTGGACGAGCCTGTGCTGCTGCATGTGGTCACAAAGAAGGGCTTCGGTTACACGCCGGCGGAGAATATGCCGGATGTGTTCCACGGCACCCCGCCTTTTCAGGTGGAGAGCGGCGAACAGAGCGCCGTGCCCCAGGAGCACTCCTTCGGTGAGCACGCGGGAAAAGTGCTGACGGAAATGGCGGAAAAAGATCCGCGCATCTGCGTCGTCACGGCGGCGATGACGGGCGGCACGGGCATGGAGGGCTTCCAAAGGGCGCATCCGGAGCGCCTGTTTGACGTCGGCATTGCCGAGGAGCACGCCGTCACGATGGCGGCGGGCATGGCGCGGGGCGGCCTGAAGCCCGTGGTCGCCATCTACGATACCTTCATGCAGCGGGCGTTTGACCAGCTCATGGAGGACGTCTGCCTGCAGGATTTGCCCGTGGTGCTTCTAATGGACAGGGCGGCGCTGAGCGGCGCGGACGGCGCGACCCATCACGGCGTGTTCGGGCTTTCGTATTTGAGCCCCATGCCGAATATGCAGCTGCTCTGCCCGCGCTCGTGCGGGGAATTGGAGCAGATGCTGCGCTATGCGCTGTCCTGCGCGCATCCCGTCGCCATCCGCTATCCGCATTTTGAGAACGGCGCGGCGCATTATCCCCTGCGGCGCCCCTTTGCCGTCGGGCGGTGGGAAACCATCAGGGAGGGGAAAGACCTGACGCTTCTGTGCGTCAACCCCATGCTGGAAACAGGGCTTCGGGTACGGGACATACTCATGCAAAGCGGCCTGTCCGCCGCCGTCGTCAATGCCTCCTGCGTCAAGCCCTTGGATGAACAGATGCTGCGGGCGCTGACCGGAAAGCCCGTGTTCACCCTGGAGGAGCACGTTTTGCGCGGCGGCTTCGGCAGTCAGGTGAACGCATGGTATGCGCAGCACGGCCTTCCGCCCGCTGCCTTTGCCTTCGGACTGCCGGACAGGTTCATGGCGCACGGGGACAGGGCGTCCCTCCTTGCGGAATGCGGGCTGGATGCCGAGAGCATCGCCCGAAAAATCATCAAAGGAGAAACAGTGGCATGAAAATGCGGGTGGACGCGGCACTCGCGGCACGCGGGCTGGCCAAAAGCCGAGAGCAGGCGCAGGCGCTGATTATGGCGGGGCAGGTCTATATCGGCGAAAAGAAGGTCTTAAAGGCCTCCGAGCAGGTGTCGGAAACGGACGGGCTTATCGTCCGCGGGGCGGCGGAGGACTATGCCAGCCGCGGCTATCACAAGCTGGAAAAGGCGATTGCTTATTTTCACGCGGACGTGCAAGGCCTTGTCTGCATGGACATCGGTGCGGCGGCGGGCGGCTTTACGGATGTGCTGCTGAGAAACGGCGCCGCCCATGTGTACGCCATTGACGTCGGCTACGGTCAGCTGGACTGGCGGCTTCGCAATGACGGGCGCGTCACGGTCATGGAGCGGACGAACGCAAGGACGTTAACGCCGGACATGGTGCCCCTGCACCCGACGCTCACGGTCATGGACGTGTCCTTCATCTCCATCCGCCTGATTCTGCCGGTGGCGGCGGGCATCATGGGGGAGACGGGGCGGTTTCTGACCCTCATCAAGCCGCAGTTCGAGGCGGGGCGCGGGCAGGTCGGCAAGAACGGGGTGGTGCGCGACAGCGCCGTGCATGAGCGCGTCCTGCGCGATATCTGCAATTTTGTCCCCTCCTTCGGCTGGCATGTGGAGGAGCTGACCTTTTCGCCCATCACGGGACCCAAGGGCAACATCGAGTTTCTGGGCGATATCCGCTTCGGCGAAGGCGCGCCTGTCACGGACGCGGCGATTCATGCGCTGGTCGCGGAAGCCCATGCAGCGCTTCGCAAAAATGATGGATAATTGTAAAAAAACTGTAATGAGTTCGGCAAAAACATTGCCTTTTCATAGCCGATATGGTATGATATCGCTGTTACAGGAGGTGCGTTGCCCATGAAAAACAGAGGCTTTCTTTTAAGGCTTCTGGCTGTCCTGACGGCTGCTTTGCTTTTGCCGTCCTTTCCCGCCCTTGCCGCGGAAAAAACGGTCTTCACCTTTTCCGATATTCGGGCGCAGCTGGAGCTTGATACGTCAAACTTTGACATGGTTTTAACGCCCGAAAACCTGACCGAGAATTATTCATGGCTCACCGAGAACGGCTACGAGCCGGACAATGTCGAGGCGGATTTTCAGGACAGCGGCATTCTGATGCAGGCGTTTGACTCTGCCAACGGCCGCACCCTGGTCATCACTGCCAAGGCGGATGTGGACGCCGAGACCTACTTCGACATCAACACCGTGGATGACGACGTCCGAAAGGCGTTCCGTCAGTCGCACACGAACGGCAGCACCTACAGCCTGCTGGGATACGACTATTCGAGCGCCACATGGAAGAACTACGGCAAGAATCTTCTGCGCTTCCTGCGCCTCCAATACGTCCTGAAATACGGCGGCGAGGAGCAGCACAAGGGCTATCAGCGCCGCACCATCCGAAACGGCTATACCATCACTTTGGACCTTCAGGTGAAGGGACGCAAGCTCAAGACCGCCGATGAAAAGCTGCTGGACGAGATTTTGAAGGGCATGACCTTCACCGAGGTGCTGACCGCACCGCCCGGCGCATGCAAGCTCATCATTTCCGAGCCGCCGTCCGAGGTCAATGACGACGACCTGACCGTTTCCGGCACGACGGACGCGAACGCGAGCGTGACCCTGGCGCTCATCTCCATGACCGGCAGCGCGGGAGGGACATTCACGGACAAGGCAGGCTCGAAGGGTAAATTCTCCATTGCGGTGAAGTTTCCGGAGGCGGGGACCTATTCGATGGTGGTGACCGCGTCCACCGAGGACGGCCGTACCACCCAGCGCTCCTTCTCCGTCATGTATCAGAAAAATTACATCCCCCTGAACTTCACCTCTGCCGTGCCGGCGCAGCTGACAAGCGATTCGCTGACCATTTCCGGCACGACCATCAAGGGCGTGAAGACGCAGGTTTCCGTCTCCGGCCCCGTGACCTACCAGAAGGCTTCGACGAGCAAGTCCTTCTCCTTCACCTTTGACACCGACAAGGAAGGAACATACCAGATTCTGATTACCGCGTCCAAGAAGGGATTGGAGACCAGAACGGTTGCCTATACCGCCGTGCGCACCCTGACGGACGCCGAGCGCATCCAAAAGACCAAGGACAGCGCCCAGAACACGGCGTACAAGACCTTAAAGAGCAGCCTGTCCAAGTACATAGGGAAGACCTTCACCTACACCGGCTATGTGCTGGAAATTACCCCCTCCGGCAGCGAATGGACGGTCAAGTTCGCCCTGACCAAGTCCGGCACCACTTACAAGGACATCGTCTACCTCATCTGCAAGGAAGAGCCGCAGTACGCTGTCTTTTCCAAGGTCAAAATGTACGGTACGCTGAGCGAGAACACCTATATCGAAATCGTGGAGGGCAGCGGCACGAGCGAATATCCGCGGTTTGAGCTGCTGTTCTTTGAAAGCGTGGCAGAGTGACTGTACGGGGCGGCGGCTTTTTCGCACAAAGCCCCGCCCCCTGTTTTTGGAAGGCCGCAGGCAACGGCGGAGCGCACGGATGTCAAAGAACAACAAAGCCCTTGCGGGCGGCGGGGCTGTCTGGCAGAATGTAATTGGTGCCATATCATTTTTTCTTATCCAATTGTTTGCGAAAGGAGCTTGGCAAGCGTGAGGCGAACCCCATAATCCCAGCCAGCCAGTCGAACAGCCGGAACGCTGAGGCTGTTTTCAGAAACAGACAAGCCTTTTCAAGGACGCATGTTGCCCGTGATGCATGGGTGAGATGCGTCTTTTGATGATACACGAAAAATGAATCGGGGCGGCAACACAAAAGAAGAAAAAAAGAATGCAAGCGAAGCGCATCCTGTCCGCAGCCATGGCACTGCTGCCGGCCGCAAGCCTGCCCATGACGGCGCTTGCGGAGGAGTACGACCTTGCGAAGGGCAGCATCAAGGTCACGGCAAGAGAGGACGGAAGAAAAACAAAATGATTTCGATATCATAAAGCAAGCATGCTGCGGCTTGTCCGTTTGCCGCCGGAGCGCTTGCTTGACTTTTTTCCCGAAATGAAGGATAATAATAAACCGTACCAAGCATGAGGGAGGATGGTCGCTTGCCGCACCGCATCGTAGAAGTGAAACCTCGCAGCATTGCCATGCGGCATGGCATCCGTCCCGGCGACATGATTGAAACCATCAACGGTGAAGCGCTGATTGACGACATTGATTATCAGGCGCTGACCATGCGGCCGCGTGTGGTGCTTGGGCTGGTGAACGAGCAGGGCGAAAGACGGCGCGTCACCATCATTAAGCCGGCGCAGGCGCCGCTCGGCCTGTGCCTGGATGAATCCATCGCCTTAAAGCCGCGGGTCTGCCGCAACAAATGCGTGTTCTGCTTTATCGACCAGATGCCCAAGGGAATGCGCAGAACGCTGTATGTCAAGGACGACGACTGGCGGCTGTCCCTGATGATGGGCAACTTTGTCACCCTGACCAATGTGGATGACGCGGAATTTGACCGCATCCTGCGGCGCAGGGCTTCGCCGCTGTACATCTCCGTTCATGCGATTAATCCCGATATCCGCGCAAAAATGATGGGCAACCCGAAGGCGCGGAACATTCTGGAGAGGCTGACGCGGCTTCGGCAGGCCGGCATTCATTTTCACTGCCAAATCGTTTTGTGCCCCGGATTGAACGATGGCGCCGTGCTGGATGAAACGCTGCAGACGCTGTCCTCCCTGTATCCCGGTGCGCAGTCGGCGGCCTTGGTGCCGGTGGGTCTGACCAAATGCCGCGAGGGGTTGGCGCAGCTTCAAAATTATGACGCAGAGGGCGCAAAAAAGGTGCTTGCACAGGCGGAAAAGTGGCAGGAAAAGCTGCTTGCCACCCTCGGAACGCGGTTTGTTTTTCCGTCGGACGAGTTTTACTGCAAGGCCGGACAGCCGCTGCCGGCAGAGGAAGCGTATGAGGGCTTTCCGCAAATCGAAAACGGCGTCGGGCTTTTGAAAAAATTCGAGAACGCATTGGCGGAACGCGCCCAAATCGGGCGTGAACGCGGCGAAAAGGGGCACAGGAGGAGGGTGCTGATAGCCTGCGGCACATCAGTCGCCCAGACCATGAGCGGCTGGGCGGAGCGCTTCGGGCCGAGCGGCCCGACCGTCACCGTCAAGCCGATTATCAACCGCTTTTTCGGAGAGACCGTCACGGTGACGGGGCTTTTGACGGGCGGCGATTTAAAGGAGCAGCTTGCGGATGTTCAGGCGGACGAAATCCTTTTATGCGCCAATACCCTGCGCAGCGATGGAGACCTTTTCTTGGACGATATGCCGCTGACGGAGCTGAGGGCAGCGCTGAGGCCTGTCAAGCTCACGATTGTCCCAAATACGGGCGCGGCGCTGTATGAAGCCCTCTTGGGCGAGCAGCCCCCGCGGGAAGGAGAAGGCAATGGCGAATGTTAAGCCGCTGGTGGCCATCGTAGGCCGCCCGAACGTCGGAAAATCAACCTTTTTTAATCGAATCGCCGGACAGCGCATTGCCATCGTGGAGGATATTCCGGGCGTGACCCGCGACCGAATTTATGCGGACGCGGAATGGACGGGCAGAAAATTCACCATGATTGATACGGGCGGCATCGACCCAAAGAGCGAGGATGTTTTGCTCAATCAGATGCGGCATCAGGCGCAGCTGGCGATGGAGATGGCGGATGTCATCTGTTTTTTCTGCGACGCCAGAACGGGCATGACGCCGGACGATTTGGAAATCGCCAATCTTCTGCGCCGGACGCATAAGCCGGTCATTTTGGCGGTCAACAAGGTGGACCACATCGGCATGAACGATGAAATCTACGACTTTTATCAGCTGGGCTTGGGCGACCCTGTCGCCATCTCCGCCGCCAATATGCTGGGCTTGGGCGATTTGCTGGATGAGGTTTTGAAAAATCTGCCGGAGCAGACCGAGGCTGAGAACGAGGATGAGAGCAGACATGTTATTCAGTTAGCCGTTGTCGGCCGTCCCAATGTCGGCAAAAGCTCCATTGTCAACCGTTTGCTTGGGCAGGAGCGGACGATGGTCAGCAATATTCCCGGCACGACGCGGGATGCCATTGACACCGCCTTTACGGATGCGGACGGCACTGCCTACAACATCATTGATACGGCGGGCATCCGCAGGAAACGCGCCATCGAGGACGAATCCTTGGAGCGCTATTCCGTGCTTCGCTCCATCGGCGCGATTCGGCGCTGCGATGTGGCGCTGCTGCTGGTCGATGCCCAGGAGGGCGTAACGGAGCAGGATGCACGCATTGCGGGTATGATTCATGACGAGGGCAAGGCTGCCGTTGTCATTGTCAACAAATGGGATGCCGTGGAAAAGGACACGGGGACGCTTGAAAAGGTGCGCAGGGAGGTGCTGGAGGAGCTTAAATTTATGGATTATGCGCCCGTGCTGTTTACCTCAGCCTTGACGGGACAGCGCGTCAACACCGTTCTGGCCGCCGTCAAAGCCGCCTATGAACAGGCGAGCCGCCGTGTGACCACAGGCGCGCTCAATGACGTTCTGGGCGATGCGCAGGTTGCTTTGCAGCCCCCTGTGGTGGGCGGGCGCAAGCTCAAGATTTATTACGCAACGCAGCAGGGCATTTGCCCGCCGACCTTCATTCTGTTCGTTAATGCGGAAGAGCTGATGCACTTTTCTTATCAGCGTTATCTTGAAAATCAGCTGCGGAAGGCGTTTGGCTTTGAGGGAACGCCGATTCGCTTCGTACTGCGCGAAAAAACGCGGGAGGATGCAAGAAAGTGACCATTCGTTTGATACTCTGCGCAGTGATTGGTTATCTGCTGGGCAGTATTTCAACGGGTATTCTGATTTCCGATTTGCAGGGGCGTGATATTCGCAAGGAGGGTAGCCATAATGCGGGCGCGACGAACGCCTTGCGGGTGCTGGGCTTAAAATCCGGACTGATTACCTTCATCGGCGATGCGCTGAAAGCGGCTGTGGCCGTCGGCATCGGGCTTGCGCTCGGCGGTCATCACGGCGGCATGGTGGGCGGCCTGACGGCGGTCATCGGGCATAATTGGCCGTTGTTCTTCGAGTTCAAGGGCGGCAAGGGCATTGCCTGCTCCTGCACGGTGCTGCTGATGCTGTATCCTGTACAGGGCTTCATCGCCATTGTGCTGTGCCTTATCGTGATTGCCGCAACTAAGTATGTCTCCCTCGGCAGTCTGACCATGCTTGTCTCCTTTGCCGTCCTCCTCCTTTGCACACAACCCGTTTGGCCGTCCGGCGTCTGGGCTGCTGCGATTGCCGCCCTCGGCATCCTGCGTCACCACGGAAATATCGGTCGTTTGGTGCAGGGAAAAGAAAATAAAATCAGCTTTAAAAGAAACAAGAAAATATGAAAAACAGACCTGCCGTTTGAGAGCAGATCCGTTTTTGACCATCAATCGCCTGCTGACAGATGAGCATCCAGGCTGGCCGGCTCACCGCGCAGAGAGGTTAGGCTGGTTCAGAAGCATCTTATCTGCACATTGCTGTTTTGCTGTTTTAGTCAAACAACGTCGGCGAATCCGGATGATGGTATGCATCAAAGCACATCTCGATTTGCGCTTTTGTGCATTTCTCGACGGCAAGCCGCTGCGGCAGTTCTTCCCTTTTGAACAGCCCGATTTCAGTCGTTTCAATGTTTTCCCGAAATGTTCCGCGCTCATATCTGCACAGAACAAATATTTTGATGATGCCATAGGCGTAATTCGTCACATTATGCCTGCGCCAATCCTGAACGGCAATCAGCTTCTGCGCGGACACAACAAAGCCCGTTTCCTCTCGGACTTCCTTTTCGGTATTGGAAGCGACAGATTGATCCACATCACACCAGCCGCCCGGCAGCGACCATGTACCGTCGTTCTCATGAACGAGAAGAATTTTCCCGTCAATAAACACAGCGCCCCTCGTATCGATTTTCGGCGTCTGGTAGCCGGTTTCATTGCAAAACAAATCGTAAACTCGATTGAGCGGAAGACCGGTCTTGACAGACATCATTTCGGCGGCGACTTTCCGCAGCGCCTCATAGCGTTCCCTGTCATACTTATCTTTCCCGTATTGAAGCCCTGCCTGCGCAATGCTTTGAATGCGAATGGCAAAATCAAGCCAGATATCGTTCACTGCAAAAACTCCTTTATCTGCTCAAAATTCTCGGATAAAAGATGCGCTCCGGCCGCGTCTGCGCCGATAGGCTCCTGTCGATTATATGCCGCAAGAGCGCCTTCAAGCGGCGACAATATCCGTTTGGATGGCAGAGAATGCATGGCGTGCAGAGCTGCTTTAGAAACGCCTTTTGTGTTCAGGCTGCACACATTGATTCCAACGGACAGATTATAGCATAGAGAGACAAGATGAACAAGAGGGAATAAAGCGCTTCGTATCAGCTTCCTATGGCGTCTTTGTGCGGGGCCGCCTTGAAATTCAGGCTTTACTGCGTTCAGGCATATCGGGCAAAGCATATGTTTATTTTTTTAGCGTCATGCAGGAAAACAGGCGAAAACGGCGAAAACAATATTCTGCAGAATTTTATGATCGGAGGCGAGCGGGATGCAGAGACGAAGGAAGCGTTTGGCGGACAGGCTGCCGCAGCAGATGAAGCTGCTGTCATTTTTTGTGCTTCTGCTGATGCTCGCAACCATCGCCGTTTTAGCCATTCGGCAGCAGATGAGCGACATAGACGAGCTGGAGGAAAGCGCGAAGGCGGCGCAGCTCAAGCAGATAGAGGTGCAAAGCGAGCGCAGCGCGCTTCAGCAGGAGCTGGCCATTGCCGGAACGAGCGACTATATCGCCGAAAAAGCACGCACACTGTACGGCTACCTTTTGCCGGGCGAAATCCGCTTTAAGGTGTCAAATCCGGAGGCGCTGTACGGCGAAGAGCCGATTGCCGAGATTGTGGAGGAGGGGCGATGAACAAAGCAGCCATCGCCATCGGCTCAAATTCCACCAGAATGCTTGCCCGCACATCGGAGGGTGAGCTGCGCGGACGGGAAGATACCCGCCTGATGCTCGGTTTGAACGACAGCGGCTGCCTGACGGATGAAGCCATGCGGCGGACGGCACTGGCCGTGCTGAGACTGAAAATCAAGGCTGTTTCCTTCGGCGCGTCCGAGGTCTCTCTGTACGCTACCAGCGCGACGCGGGACGCCAAGAACGCGCAGGCATTTGCCGAAGTGCTGCACAAAATCACCGGGCTCAGGCTGAAGGTCATTTCGGGTCAGGAGGAGGCGGCGCTGGCGTTCAAGGCGGCGTCCGGCGGGAAAAAATGCGCCGTGCTTGACATCGGCGGCGGCTCAACGGAGCTGACATTTGGACAAAACGGTGCTCCCGATGCGGCGGCCAGCGCGCAAATGGGCGCATCAAGGCTGATGAAAAGAATGCCGATTCACTCCATACAGGATGCGGAAACGGCGCTTGACATAGCGCGGGACGAGCTGAAAAAGGCGTATGCCGCGATGCTTTCGCTTGCAAAGCCTGCCTTGCTGGTCGGCATCGGCGGCACCTGCACGACGGCGGCAGCCATCAAGCGGCAGGAGGAATCGCACGGGGAAAGTCTGGAGGGAACGCGGCTGACTTTGGATGAGATTCGGCGGCAGCTCTGCTTTTTGGCGCCGATGCCGGAGGAAAAGCGGGCTGAGGTACGCGGGCTCTATGCGGCGCGGGCGGCCATCATCCCGCATGGGCTGTGCATTTTGCAGGCCGTGATGGAGCTGTTTTCATTTGACGCGCTGATTGTGTCGATGCATAATAATTTAGACGCCTTGGTCTGCTGACAAAGGCGGGAGGACAGCTTGGAACAGGAGAAAAAATCAAGGCTGATTCTGCTTTTCGTGATGACTGCCGTGCTGCTTCTCTTGGCAGCGCTGTATTTGTTTGCGCGGCCGAGGCTGATTCAGCCCAAAACGCTCAATCAAAGCGGGCTGACGGCCTTTTCGTTTGAGCGCACCTATTCAGACGGGAACAGACTGAAATTCACCCTGACCGCCTCCAAGGACCAAGTGCGCGCCATGCTGTATGATTCAGCTTTAGGCGGAAAGCGCGAACTGAATGTATCGGCTGAGGCACTGGCAGAGCTGCAGGCGGTCATCGAAAGCAGCGGGCTGTACCTGTGGGACGGATTTAATGAAAAGTGGCCGCTGCTGGGCGGAAAGAACGAGCTTCAGGTCACGGCGGAATACACAAACGGGCTGACAGTCAGCGCATTCGGCGCTGGCAGGCTGCCCGATGATGCAGATGAAGTGACATCGGCCGTCCGGCATTTTTTCTATATGCTGTTTTCCAATATACAGGTGTCTTAAAAATCATGAATTGTGTTAATTTCGCAGAAAAATCTTGCTTTTTAACGCATCAAATGGTATCATGATACTTGACACGGAGGAAGCGTGTTAAACAAATGAGGAGGTACAACACGATGGCGTACAAAATCAGTGATGCGTGCATCAGCTGCGGCGCTTGCGAAGCGGAATGCCCGCAGCAGGCGATTTCCGAGGGCGACGGCAAGTTTGAAATCGATGCTTCCAAGTGCATTGATTGCGGCGTTTGCGCCGAGACCTGCCCCGTCGGTGCTCCCGCGCAGGAATGATTCTTCGGACTGCAAGCCGTCTGCTGCAAAGCAGACGGTGTTTTAAGTTTATAATTTCTTCGGCAGGAAAACGGTCGGCTGCGTCGAATATTATCAATGAATGGACAGTCTAAAGAATGATTGAAGCAAGAAAGGAAGAATGAAGATGAAGAAATTTACCGCTCTGCTGCTTACCCTGTGCCTGCTGCTTGCAAGTGCATCCGCGCTGGCCGCGTCCTCCGTCAATGAAGCGATGCTCGTTTTGCTGCAAAAGGCTACCGACCCTTCTCAGACGACTGAGACCGTAATAACCGTGTCCGTTTCTTCGGAAAACCTCTTGAATCTGCTTGCGAAAATTTCCCCAAACGCAGCCGACACAGGCTCCATGCAGAACCTCGGCGAGCAGTACGGCGCTGCGCTTGACGCCTTGCTCGCGCATATGCGCATAGAAGGGCGCATGAGCTACAGCAAAGGGTACGAGGCTCGTATTATGCTGGACGAGCAGACGCTCGCCGATTATAATTTATACGGCGATTTTGATAACCTGACAGAGGGAAATTCGCTTTATATCACCAGCTGCCTGTTCCCGTCCACGGCTCTCAAGTCCGATGCGTCGGCGTTCCAGGTAAACCCTGTCATGCATTCGGCGATGACGCTCAGTCAAGAGCTGACCGAAATTCTTGCCGAAAACCCTGATATGAAACCGATGCGCGAAGTCCTGGCCAATGCATATCACTATGCCGCCGCGCTGGCGGGCGATGCGGAGTCCGTGACGCTGACGGGCGCCGAATTTGCCGAACTGGATGCGCAGACTGCCGAAAACCGTCATCTGCTGCTTCAGTCGGATTCGGCGTTCAATCGGATTATCAATCTGTATGTGGGTTATATGTATGAAACGTATGCCGCTGTCTATTCGACCGCCGAAAGTTCGGTGCCTGCGCAGCTTTATGCGAGCAAGCCGGATGTCAGCACCGTCAAGCTGAATGATATGCTGACTGTCAGCGATGACGACCGAATCACCATCACCCGCAGCGGGGACAGCGTGGTTTTCAGCCGCCAATATGAAGGAACCTATTGGGATGAAAGCTACAATCAGCATACCGTCCCTTCCGAGGATACGCTGACCTTTAAGCCGGATTACTTTACGCTTTCTTCTATCGGCGCCTCTCCGCTTATCGTGACGCTGGATGCGCGGGCGGAGGGCATGAATGCCCTGCGCGTTGTCGGACACGATTTCTATGCATGGCTGAACGAAACCGACACGGCGGACGGCGGCCGCTATGACGGAAAGCTCAGCGTCAATGTCAATGGCCTGATGCTGGACGTTTTCTTCGGCGAAGAGGTGAAATTAAACGGTGAAATGAGCTATTCGCTGAAGCTGGCGACGGACGGGCAGGAAATCATTTCCGCTGCCATGACGCAGGGCTATACCGACGAAGTGCTGCCGGAGCTCGACCTGAGCCGGTATCAGGTGGTCACGGTGAACGCGGACGGGACGATGTCCGAAGCCGATACCGCGGCGCTGATGAATGACATGACGATTGGCGCGGCGCAGATTATGAACACCCTGATGACCAATCTGCCGGAGGGTGCGGAAAGCATCGCATCGCTTTTAGCCGCGCTCATGGGGCAGACGGGGCAGTAAGGCAGCCATAGGAAAGGCATTTCTTGGCACCGCCGGATAATTCCGGCGGGCTTTTTCTGGACAGAGAACAATATTGTGAAGGAGAGTACACCGATGAATTTTTCCGCTTATGCCGAAACCTTGAAGCCGGAGACCATGCATTTGGGTCAAAACGCTCCGCATGCCTATTTTATTCCCTTTGAGCGTGGGCAGAACGCGGCATTGGCGCGGACAGAGAGCGAGCGTATGACGCTGCTGAACGGAGAATGGGCGTTCCGCTATTATCAGAGCGTGAAAGATTTGCCCGACGATTTTTTGCCGGAGCGGGAGGACCTTTTAGACAGCATTCCCGTGCCGTCCGTCTGGCAGCTTCACGGATACGACAGCATCCAATACACCAACATCCGCTATCCCATTCCCTATGACCCGCCTTTTGTTCCGGCGGACAATCCCTGCGGGCTGTATCGGCGGACGGTGCATGTCAGCAAGCGCGGGGACAGCGTATACACCCTGACCTTTGAGGGCGCGGACAGCTGCCTGTTTCTGTTCGTCAACGGGCGCTTTATCGGCTGCGGGCAGGTGTCGCATTCGCCCAAGGAATTTGACGTGACGGACGCGCTCAGGGCGGGGGAGAACAGCATCGCCGTGCTGGTGCTGAAGTGGTGCGCCGGAACGTACTTTGAGGACCAGGATAAGCTGCGCTGGAGCGGGCTTTTCCGCGATGTGTATCTGCTTCGCCGCGACAGGGCGCATATCCGCGATTTTTCCGTTTCGACAGCGCTTTCGGAAAACGCGGCGACCGTGACCGTTCGGGCAGAATATGAAGGCGGGATACAGGAGACTTCGGCGACCCTGACCGCGCCGGACGGTACGGTCGTCGGGCAGGAAACGCTGCGGGACGGGCAATGCGCCTTCCGTGTCTCCGCGCCCTTGCTGTGGACGGCGGAAACACCCGCCCTGTATCGTCTTGTATTGGAATGCGGCCATGAAAGCATTGCGCATAAGGTGGGCATTCGGGAAATCAGAATTCAGAATGAGACCGTCCTGCTGAACGGAAGCCCTATTCGCTTCCGCGGGGTCAATATGCATGAAAGCAGCTGCGAAACGGGCGCATATACGCCCATCGAGCATATCCGCCGCGACCTTCTGATGATGAAACGCAGCAACATCAATGCTGTGCGCACGAGCCATTATCCGCAGCCGCCGGTGTTCTATGAAATGTGCGATGAGCTGGGGCTGTATGTGCTGGACGAGGCGGACATTGAAACGCACGGCGTTGTATGGCTGGACGGCGAGTGCCGGAATGAATGTTATAACCGCATAGCGGATGACCAGGCCTTCGGCGCGGTGATTTTGGACAGGGTGCAGCGGATGGTCATGCGCGACCGCAATTTTCCGTGTGTCGTCATTTATTCAATGGGCAATGAATCCGGTCACGGTGTGAATTTTGATAGGGCGCTTGCATGGACGAAGGCTTTTGACCCGACGCGCCTGACGCATTATGAGCGCGCCTCCTTCCCGCCGCAGGGACGGGACATCAACCGCACGGATCTGGATTTGTACAGCAGGATGTATGCTTCTACCGAGGAAATTGAGCAGTATTTTAAGGAGCATACCGTCTGCAAGCCCTATATTCTCTGCGAATACTGCCACGCGATGGGCAACGGGCCGGGCGATTTGGAGGACTATTTCCGCCTGTTCGAGCGCGAGAAGAGAATTTGCGGCGCGTTCGTCTGGGAATGGTGCGACCATGCGCCTTTTGTCGGCATCAACGCGCAGGGCAGAAAGATGTACCGCTACGGCGGCGACTTCGGCGAGACGCTGCATGACGGCAATTTCTGTGCGGACGGTCTGGTTTCGTCCGACCGAACGCCGCATCCGGGGCTGGCAGAATATCAAAATGTGCTGCGTCCGCTGCGCGTTGTGTCTGCCGACCTTGCGCACGGCAGCATCACCCTCAAAAATCAGCTTGATTTCGTATCGCCCAAGGGTTTGATTCAAATCGAAATAACGCTGTCAGGCGGGGAAAAGGATGAGGAGAAGCTCTGCTTGGACGCGCCGGACATTTTTCCGCACGGGCTCGGCACGATTCGGATTCCCGCAAGAGCGGGCGGCGGCTGCATCCTGCGGTACAGAGCGGCTGTTAACACGCCGTGGGCAGCGAAGGGCTATGAACTGGGGCATGAACAGACAGGCCGTGCGGAATGCCCCATGAAGAGCGAGGTGCGGGCGGCAAAGCCCCTCTCCGTTGCTCATGAAAACGCCCGCTATCTGACGATTTCCGGCTCTTTCTTCCGCTTCCGCTACGACACGATGAAGGGCATTTTTACACATCTTCATGTGAACGGGCAGGAGCTGCTTGAGCGGCCGATGGCGTTCAACCTCTGGCGTGCGCCAACGGACAACGACGCATCTGTCAAGCAGCAGTGGCAGGCGTATCAGCTTCGCTATGCCTTCTGCCGCGGCATGGAAACAAGGCTGGAAGTGTCGGACACAGCCGTCACCCTGACCACAAAAATCAAGCTCACGGCGCAGTCCGTCCGCACCTTGGCGGAGGGAACTGTCTGCTGGACGGTGACGGGCGGCGGGTATCTGCAATGCGAGGCGGATATCACCCGTGCGGCGGGCATTCCGCCCTTCCCGCGCCTCGGCCTGCGCCTGTTCCTGCCGAAGTCCTTTGCGCACTTTGATGCTTTTGCATTCGGGCCGGAGGAAAGCTATGCGGACAAGCATCAGGCGGCCATGCTCTGCGCGTTTTCCGGCAGCGTTCAGACGGAATACAGCCATCCTATCAAGCCGCAGGAAAGCGGCAGCCATATGGGAGCGCAGGCACTGGAACTGAAAGCCCGGTCTGACGGTGCGCTTTGTTCCTCAATGCTGCGCATTACGGGTGAGAACTTCGGCTTCTCGGCACTGCCCTATACGCAGGAGGAGCTGACGGACAAGCGTCACGATGACGAGCTTTGCGAGGCGGAAAGCACTGTTCTCTGCCTTGACTTTGCCCACGCGGGCATCGGCTCGAACAGCTGCGGACCGAAGCTCAAGGCCTGCTATGAAACGCCGGAGCACATCAAGGGAAAAATCATCTTGGATGTGTCTGAAGCATAAGGTATCAGCGCATCATTCGGCGGCGACGCCAAATGTGTCTTGCAGGTGCCTCACCTCAAACTTTGCTTGAGATGAGGCACCTATCGCCCTTCGATTCGGAAAGCTATTCGTTTTTCAATCACCGCGTATCTGCTTCATGTAAGAAACTTGATTGACGGCAAGAAACCTTTGTTTTTTGCGCATAAATCTTGACAGTACCATTTATTATACTGTTTTAACCGTTCAACAACAAACGCCCATTTATGCGGCGCTGCTCAGAACAGCGCGTTAATGAATTCCTTGGCATCAAAGGCTTGCAGGTCGTCGATGCCCTCGCCGACGCCGATATACCAGACGGGAACGTTCAATTCGCGGCGGATGGCGATAGCGACGCCTCCCTTTGCCGTGCCGTCCAGCTTGGTCAGCACGATGCCGCCGATGTCTGCTGCTTCCTTGAACATTTTAGCCTGTTGGATGCCGTTTTGCCCCGTGGTGGCGTCCAGCACCAGCATGCAACGCATTTCGGCCTCCGGATATTCGCGGTCGATGATGCGGCGCATTTTGGAAAGCTCGTCCATCAAATTCTTTTTGTTATGCAGTCGGCCGGCGGTATCGACAATCAGCAGGTCAATGCCCTTCTGCTTGGCTGCCTTGACTGCGTCATATACGACGGCGGCTGGGTCACTGCCTTCGGGGTGGCGGATAATGGGCACATGGGCGCGTTCCGCCCAGATTGCAAGCTGCTCGTCTGCGGCAGCGCGGAAGGTATCGGCGGCGGCCAGCATGACGCTGCGGCCGATTTCCTGAAAGCGAAGCGCCATTTTGCCGATGGTCGTGGTCTTCCCGACGCCGTTCACGCCGACCACGAACATCACCATGGGCCAGCGCAGGGATGGACGCGGAATGTTCATTTCCTCGATTAAAATGGCCTTCAGCTCGTCCCTCGCCTTGTCCGCGTCCTGAATTTTCTTTTCGCTGACGCGGCTTTTGAGCCTATCGATGACCTCCGTTGTCGCCGCAGCGCCGACATCCGCCATCAGCAGGATATCAGTCAATTCATCGTAAAAGTCATCATCCACCTGCCGCGTGCTTTCCACCAGCTCGTCCACGCGGTTGGTCAGATTTCCGCGGGTCTTCGTCAATCCCGCCTTCAGCTTTGCAAAAAATCCCGCCATGACAATACCTCCGTTAATTTTGATAGTCCTCTAAGTTGACCGACACCATGCGCGATACGCCGCGCTCCTCCATCGCCACGCCATAGAGCGCATCGCAGCGCTCCATTGTGCCCTTTCTGTGCGTGACGACGACAAACTGTGTTGTTTCTTTATACTCCGCCAGATAATCGGCAAAATAGGCGATGTTTGCCTCGTCCAGCGCTGCCTCGATTTCGTCTAAAATACAGAACGGCGTGGGCTTGAGCTTGAGCATGGCAAACAGAATGGCGATGGCTGTCAATGCCCGTTCGCCGCCGGACAAAAGCGACAGGAGCTGGAGCTTTTTGCCGGGCGGCTGAGCGATGATGTCAATGGCGCAGTTCAGCGGGTCGTCGGGGTCAGCCAGACGAAGCTCCGCCTGACCGCCGCCGAAAAGACGGGTGAAGGTCTCGCTGAAATATGTTCCCAATTTTTCAAATTCACCCACGAAAACGCTGCGCATCTGTTTGAGCAGCTTGTCAATCAGCTCCGTCAGGTCGTCCTGCGCCTTTAACAGGTCGTCCCGCTGGGCGGTCAGGGTGTCAAAGCGCTCCTTCTCCTTTGCGTATTCTTCGATGGAAGCCACGTTGACCGTACCCATTTCGCGGATGCGCGCCCGAAGAGAGGCCGCCTCCTTTTCGCCCGCAGGGAGGTCAAACGGCTCGTCGCTGCGCAGCTCTTCGGCACCTGCATAAGTTAAATCATAAGCGTTCAGGATATGGTCGCACATCTGATTCAGGTCGGTCTGCGCCTTGTTTTGCGCCAGCTCCGTCCTGTGAAGCTTGGCGCTGTCCTGGTCATACAGGGCGTGCGTTTCATCCGAAAGGCGGATGCATTCACGCTGACGGGCGGCTTTGGAAAGCCGCTCGGCCTCCATCTGCTGCACCTTTTCCTGCTGAGCGCCGCTGCCGGATTTCAGCTCTTCCAGCGTCTTCTTTCCTTCGGCAATCTGCTTTTCGATTTCCGCAAGCTGGCGGCTGCGTGCCTCCGCCTGTTCATCCATGCGCCGAAGCGCTTCATCCGCGCTCCTGATTTCCTCTTCCCGACGGGAACGGTCGCGCTTTAAGGTGTCCAGCAGATGCATTTCATCCGCAAAGGAAAGCTGAAGCGCCGTGACCTTTTCTCTTTGGGCATCGGCCTTTTCGCGGGTGGACAGCATGAGCCGCTGCATTTCGTCCGTTTTTTGCTCCATCGCCTCGCGGTCGACGGTCACGGTCTGGGCGGCCTCCTGCGCCTTTTTCAAATCCTCATCAATTTCCAGAATGCTCTGCTTGAGCTGCTCCCGTGCGTTTTCCGTTTGGCTGAGGCGAAGACACAGCGCCTCCAGCTCTGCGTGGGCGTTTCCGGCGCGTTCCGTTTCACGCGCCACGGCAATTTCCTCCTGATGGACAGCGTTCAGCGCGTCCGCCTGCTGCGCCTGCAATGCATGATAATCGTCCGTGATTTTTTCGAGCGACTTCTGCATATCAGCAAGCCGGGCGCGTTTATTCTCCACCTGTGTGCGCAAGTCCTTGATTTCGCGCTCGCGTCCAAGCAGGGATGTGGCGCGCCCCTGCGCCGTGCCGCCGGTCATCGAGCCGCCGGAATGCATGACATCGCCCGTCAGCGTGACCAAGCGGAACTGATGCCGTCCGGCGCGCATGATGGGAATGCCGTGCTCCAAATTGTCCGCAATCACTGTGCGTCCCAGCAGGTTTTCCACCACGCCGCGATATTCGGGCGGATAAGAAATCAGCTCGCTGGCCACGCCCAAGCAGCCCTGCATGGACAGAAGCCGCCGCTCGTCTGCGTTCAGCACGCGGGAGCGCACGCTCGTCATGGGCAGGAAGGTGGCGCGGCCTAATTTATTCTGCCTGAGATAGTCGATAACGCCCTTGGCGGTGTCCTCATCGGTCGTGACGATGTTCTGCAGGGCACCGCCAAGCGCCATGTCAATGGCCGTTTCCAGTTCACGGGGAACGGCAATCAGCCGCGCCAAAACGCCGCGCACATTTTTGTTGTTTTTGGAAAAATCAAGCGCACGGCGGACGGACTGCTGATAGCCCTCCATCTCCCGCGACATTTCTTCCATCAGTCGGAGCCTGCTCGCATCCGCCTGAACGGACAGGCTGAGCTGCTGGGCGCCGGCGGTGGTTTCCTTGGAGGACGCTTTCAATGCATCCAGCGTCCGCTGGGTCTCCGCCGCATCCTCCTGCAGCTTTTGAAAGCTTTCCTCCGTCGACTTTTTGACATCCAGCGCCCGCTTTTCCAGCTCCTCCAAGGTCACGCGCTGCGCACTCAAATCCGTAATGCTTTTTTCGATATCCGACAGACGAGCCTGCATCTGCGTCCGAATGGCCTGCTGGCGCGTTTCCGTTTCACGGGCGTCGCTCATGCGGTTGACTGCCGCCAGAATGTCCGCCTTGTGGCGGTTCAGCGCCTCTTCTGCCTCATGCGCGGAAAGATTGAGCGCATCCAAGGCAGTCTGCGCCTCCTCCAGCGCCTGACGTGCCGAAAGCAGCCCCTGCTCCCGTGTTTTTTCGGTTTCGCCGCCCTCTTGGTGGAGAGCGAGCAGCTCGTTCCGGCGCTTGGCCGTCTCCTGCCGCTGCGCGGAAGCCGCGTCCGCCGCATCCAAAAGCATTTTCTTCTGGCTGTCCAGACGCTCACAATGCATTTTCGCCTCATGGAGCAGCTCGATTTTTTCGTTCTGCTCCCTGCGTGCCTCGCTCAGCGCTTCCTCCAGCGCCTGAATTTCGCTGTCCAGCATTTCGCGCTGCGCTGAAATTTCATTGATTCGCGCCTCATGCGAAAGCAGCACATCACGCAGCCCCTCCATCGTTTGGGTCAGAACCGTGACGCGCTCCCGCACCTTGTCATAGCGCAAAAGGAAGATATTGATTTCCAGCGTCCGCAGCCGCTCAAACAGCGTCTGATACTCCCGCGCTACGGCGGCCTGCTCGCTCAAAGGGCCTAAGCGGTTTTCCAATTCATGCAGGATGTCGTACACACGGGTCAGGTTTTCACCCGTGCGCGCCAGCTTGCGCTCGGCCTCCTCTTTGCGGACGCGATAGGTCATGATGCCGGCCGCTTCTTCGAAGACCTGCCGGCGGTCTTCGCCCTTCTGGGACAGAATCTCGTCAATTCGCCCCTGCCCGATGAGCGAATACCCCTCGCGGCCAATGCCCGTATCGCGAAACAGCTCCAAGATATCACGCAGGCGGCAGGCAGCTCTGTTCAGATAATATTCGCTGTCGCCGTTTCTGTAGACGCGGCGGGTGACGCAGACCTCGGCAAAGGCGCTTTTCAAGGCGTGATCCTCATTGTCGAACACAAGGGAGACCTCGCAGAAAGAGGCGCGCTTCCGCTTCTGTGTGCCGTTGAAGATGACATCCTCCATCTTCGCGCCGCGCAGGACACGCGCACTCTGCTCACCCAGCACCCAGCGCACGGCATCGCCGATGTTGCTTTTGCCGGAGCCGTTCGGCCCGACAATGCCCGTGATGCCCTGATTGAAGACAATTTCCGTCTTTTCCAAAAAGGACTTAAAGCCCTGCAGTTCCAGCCTTTTTAGCCGCATGACGCTTCTCCGCCCCGCGATTTCAGGCTTTCCAGCGCACTGCGCGCAGCGGCCTGCTCCGCCTTCTTTTTGCTCAGGTCACGTCCGTGCGCAACATCCTGTCCGTTCACATACGCCGCAACGGTGAAGATGCGTTCGTGCGCAGGGCCTTCTTCCTTCAGCGTTTCATATTTGGGCGCGGCAATGCCGCGCGCCTGCAAATATTCCTGCAGCGCACTTTTGGCGTCCGCCGTCTGCGCGGCGGTGTGCGGCCAATATCGGTCGATGATTTTGGCAGCCGCTTCCAGCCCGCTGTCCAAATAGACGGCCGCCAAGACGGATTCCATGGCATCCGCCAGAACACTGTCCTGGTTTCGGCCGCCTGTCTGCTCACAGCCCTTGTCCATTCGAAGGTACTCGCCCAAGCCGACGGCACGCGCCGCCTTCGCCAAAGCACCCTCACAGACCAACTTTTGCCGCATCTGCGTGAGCTGCCCCTCATGGAACGACTGGTAGTCCGAATAAAGCCTCCTGCTGATGACGATTTGCAGGACGGCATCGCCCAAAAATTCAAGGCGCTGATTGTTGTCCGCGCCAAGAGACGGATGCGTGAGCGCACGCTCCAGCAGCGACTTATTGTGAAAGCTGCATCCGAGCGTGCGCATCAGCTCGTTCAAATCCTTCATGAGGCTCTCTTTTCTTTGAGCAGCGGGGTAATGAAGAAACACTGCTCCGCCACTTTTGTGATGATTTACTGGTGCTCCTCGATGTATTTCACCACATCGCCGACTGTTTTCAAAGAATTGATGGCATCATCCTCCACCATCATATTGAACTCATCCTCAAGGTCCATAATCATGACCATGATGTTGGCGCTGTCCGCCTTCAAATCCTCCACCAGACGCTTATCCGGCGTCACATCCTTCACATCCAGTTTGAGCTGCTTGGCAATCAAAGCAGAAACCTTTTCCAATACCATGTTCGTCCCTCCTGAAATATTGTGATTGTTTTTTCGTCAGCGACGGGCCTAAGCCCGTTCGGTGTATCAAAGCACCGTCCGTAAAGATTCCGTGATTTTCCGGACGATGTCACCGTCAATCATTTTCTGTGCCTGTTTGATGGCACAGGCGATGGCATGAGCATCGCTGGAGCCGTGGCCCTTGACCACGACGCCGTTCACGCCCAGCAGAGGCGCTCCGCCGATTTCGGAATAATCCATCTGCTTTTTGACGCGCCTGAACGCGGGCTTGGCAATCAAACCGCCGATTTTTCCGCGCACATCCGCATACATTTCCTGTTTAATCATGCCCATGAGCGTTCCGGCCACGCCCTCCATAAATTTGAGAATGAGGTTGCCGGAAAAGCCGTCGCATACCACGACGTCCGCTATATCGGCGGTGATGTCGCGCCCCTCCACGTTGCCGATAAAGCGGAAGGGGGCCTTTTCCATCAACGGATACGCGGCCTTGCACAGCGCATTGCCCTTTTCGGCCTCGGCACCGATGTTGACAAGGCCGACACGCGGCTCTTTCAGCCCCTGCACGGTCTTCATGTACTCGCTGCCCATGATGCCGAACTGCGGCAGATAGGCCGGAAGACAGTCCACATTCGCACCGCAGTCGATGAGACAGAAATAGCCTTTGCCGTTGGGCAGAAGCGGCGCCAGCGCGGGACGCTCCACGCCGTCAATGCGTCCTAAACGGAACATGCCCCCCGCCAGCGTTGCACCGGTCGAGCCGGCGGAAACGAAGGCATCAGCCCTGCCCTCGCGCACGGCCAGCATTCCCAGCACAACGGCGGACTGCTTCTTTTGCCGCACGGCCATCACGGGCGCGTCATGGTTGGTGATGATGTCCGGCGTTTCCAGCAGCGTCACACGCTCCCGCACATCATCCGCTTCCTTTAAATACGGCTCCATAGCGGAAACAGTGCCCGCCAGCGTCACTTTCAGACTGCCGTCCCTCCGCAGCGCCTCCACAGCGCCCAGTACGGTGCATTCAGGCGCATGATCGCCGCCCATTGCGTCCAGAAAGATATGCGACAAAATCGTCATCCCCTTATCTCCGATGCTCCGTCGGCTTGCTTTTTTATACAAACCGACAAACTATCATAACATAAATTTTGACGTAATTCAAGCATTGCATCCATAAGTCCGCGGCCGCAACAGTACATGATGAAACTGCTTCAGTTATGACAAAGCCATTGCAAAATAGATTTTCTGTTTGAGATATGTCGAAACTAACATCGAGATGGGCGGAATTGATGAAGAAAAGCTTTAGAAGCATACGGCATAGATTTGCTTGCGGATGCCATGAATCGAATACTGTTGTAATGTGACCATTTGTCATGAAAAGAAAAATAAAAATGTTGACAAGAGTGCCTGCCCGTCGTATAATATAACGCGGTCACGATTGGAGGAAGCGTATGTATCTCGATGTGTCCAAGGCGCTTCGGGCGCCGGGAGAAGAGTTTCCCTTTTTCCATCAGGAGACCATTCCGCCGCAGGAGAGTTTTGGCGATGTGGTGACCTTTGATGAGCCTGTGCTTATGACGGGGCATTACATGATTGCCGGCGATAGTCTCCGAATTGAAGGACGCTTGGAGGCCACGGCTCACGCGAGATGCGTGCTGTGCCTGCAGGATGTCGCTTATCCTATCTCTGTGCAGTTTGATGAAATCTATACGCATGTTGATAGGAAAACGGAGGACATGACGGAGGAATTTGATCGTCTCGCCTTTGATGGGTCGAAGGTTGATTTGTCCCAGCTGGCGATGACACTGGCCGTTCTGGAGCTTCCCATCCGCTTTGAATGTCGGGGCGGGTGCAGGGATGATTCATCGGACAGGCCGGATCATTATCTCGCGCATGCTTGCCAGAAGGAATCGCCCACGGAGCATCCTTTTTCGGCATTGCAGCAATTGCTGACAAAGGATCAGGAGGTGTAATCATGGCTCTTCCCAAGGGAAAAGTATCCAAGGCTCGCGGACGCAGCCGTCGTGCAAATTGGAAGCTGAGTCTGCCCGGCATCGTCGAATGCCCGCAGTGCCACCAGTTCAAGCTGGCACATCGCGTTTGCAAGCATTGCGGCTATTATGACGGCAAGCAGGTCGTCGTGATGGACGAAGAAAAGAAGGCATGACCGAAAAAGCAGAGCATAGCCCCGAAACGCAGGAGGAAGTAGGGCAGTCACCGCTTTAGAGAGAACGGTTTCCGGCTGAAAGACCGTTTAGCGTGTGCGGCCTGAAGGGTCGCCTGTCAGGGACGCGAATGAACGATTCAGTAGTTCGTGCGGGTGCGCCCGATACAGCGTTTCGAGGCAGTTTCTTGCTGCAAATTAAGGTGGTACCACGGGTCGCCCCGTCCTTAGCAATAAGGTCGGGGTGACTTTTTTCATGCTATATAAGGAGAGTAGCTGTGTCTGTCGAAAAAATACTGTGCCTTGCTTTATTGGCTCTGCTGGTGCTGGCCTGCTTTTTGTCGGAAAATTTAGCCGGACTGTTTGTGCATGAGGATGAAACGAAAAGACAGAAGGCCAGCCTGCTGATTAAGCTCGCCGCATTAATCATTGCTGTTATCACATTCTTTGTCATTTTCATTGCTGCGTAAGGAGGGAAAACGCCATGCCGGATACGACCTTTGAAATGGAAAAAACGTACAATCCACAGGCGATTGAAGGGGAGACCTATCGGCGCTGGGAGGAAGCGGGCGCGTTTGTGGCGCATCGTGACCCTGCAAAGAAACCGTTTACCATTGTCATGCCGCCGCCCAACATTACGGGACAGCTCCATATGGGGCACGCGATGGACGGCGTGCTTCAGGATTCCCTGATTCGCTATCACCGCATGAAGGGCGATGCCGCGCTCTGGCTGCCCGGCACGGATCACGCCTCCATTGCGACGGAGGTCAAAATCGTAGACAAAATGCGCTCCGAGGGTCTCACCAAGGAAATGATTGGCCGTGAGGAATTCTTAAAACGCGCATGGGACTGGAAAAAGGAATACGGCGGACGAATTACCCGCCAGCTTCGGCGCATGGGCGCCAGCTGCGACTGGTCGCGTGAACGCTTTACGATGGACGAGGGCTGCTCCCGCGCCGTGCGTGAGGTATTTGTCCGGCTCTATGACAAGGGGCTGATTTATCGCGGCAATCGGATGGTCAACTGGTGTCCCTGCTGCGGCACATCAATATCGGATGCCGAGGTGGAATACGAGGAGAAAGAAGGAAACTTTTGGCATCTTCTGTATCCCGTCAAGGAAACAGGCGAAATGCTGGAACTGGCGACTACACGCCCCGAAACCATGCTGGGCGACACAGCGGTGGCCATCAACGCCGAAGACGAGCGCTACAAGCATCTGCACGGCTGCCATGTACTGCTGCCGCTGCTTAACAAGGAAATTCCAATTGTCTGCGATGAACATGCAGACATGACGAAGGGAACGGGCGTCGTGAAAATCACGCCCGCACATGACCCCAACGACTTTGAGGTCGGCCTTCGCCATCAGCTTCCCATCGTCCGCATCTTCACCTATGACGGCCATATGACCGGGGCAAAGGAAGCGGCGGAAAACGCGGAACTGTTTGCCTCCGGCAAGGCAACGGTGAACGAGCCGCATGTTTTAGACTGCGGCAAGTATGCGGGCATGACCACGACGGAAGCACGCAAAGCCATTGTTGCGGATTTGGAGGCCGGCGGCTGCTTAAAGTCCATCGAGCCGCTCAAGCATGAGGTCGGCACCTGCTATCGCTGCCATACGACCATTGAGCCGATGGTGTCCAAGCAGTGGTTTGTCAAAATGGAGCCGCTGGCCAAGCCTGCTATTGAAGCCGTCCGCAGGGGCGACACGCAGTTCGTGCCGGACCGCTTCAGCAAGATTTACTTTAATTGGATGGAAAACATTCGGGATTGGTGCATCAGCCGCCATCTGTGGTGGGGACACCGCATTCCCGCATGGTACTGCGCTGACTGCGGCGAAATGGTCGTTGCGCGGGAAGCGCCTTCCGTATGCCCAAAGTGCGGCGGCACGCATTTGGAACAGGATGACGATGTGCTGGACACATGGTTTTCCTCTGCGCTTTGGCCGTTCTCGACCCTCGGCTGGCCGGACGAAACCGAGGATTTGAAATACTTCTATCCGACCAATGTCCTGGTCACGGGCTATGACATCATCTTCTTCTGGGTCGCCCGCATGATTTTCAGCGGTGTGGAGCAGATGCATCACGTTCCGTTTGAAAAAGTCGTTATCCACGGCCTTGTGCGCGATGCGCAGGGCAGGAAAATGTCCAAATCGCTCGGCAACGGCATTGACCCGCTAGAAATTATCGACCAATACGGCGCGGATGCGCTGCGCTTCTCACTGGTTTTGGGCATCAGCCCCGGCAATGACACCCGTTATTCGACGGAAAAGGTCGAAATGGCGCGGAACTTTGCCAACAAGGTGTGGAATGCCTCCCGCTTTGTGCTGATGAATCTGGAAGGCGCGGAGATGCCGGACGGCAAGCAGCTGGAGCTGCCCGACCGGTGGATTTTAACCAAATACACGGATGCCGTGCGCGATGTCAGCGAATATATGGAGGAAGCCGATTACGGTTTGGCTGCGCAGCGGATTTACGACTTTATCTGGAGCGAATTCTGCGATTGGTATATCGAGCTGGCCAAAGGGGGGCTGCTGGGCGAGGACCTGAAGCGTAAATCGGCTGTCCGTGCGGTTTTGCAGACGGTGCTGTCCGGACTTCTGCGCCTTTTGCATCCCTTTATGCCCTTTGTGACAGAAGAAGTCTATCGGCATCTGCCGGGCTTGGAAAATGCTTCCTGTATGCTGGCCGACTGGCCGCAGGCAGAAGAACAATACTGCTTCCGTGATGAAACGGCGAAGATGGAGGGCATCATGGACATGGTGCGCGCCATCCGCAACCTGCGGGCGAGCATGAATGTTCAGGCAGGGCACAAGGCACGCCTGATGGTGCGTCCCGCCGCAGGCTGGGAGCAGACGATTGCCGATGCCGAGGGCTACTTTAAGCGCTTGGCCAATGTCTCCGCGATGGAGCTGCTTTCAGGCGATGCCGCCATTACCGAAAAGACGGTCAGCGCCGTGTGTACGGCAGGCGAGTTCTTTATTCCGCTTGGCGATTTGGTGGACATTGACAAGGAAATCGCCCGTCTTGAAAAGGAATTAAAGAATCTTCAGGGCGAAATCATCCGTGCCAACGGCAAGCTGAACAATCAGGGTTTCCTGAGCAAAGCACCGGCCGCACTGGTGGAGCAGGAAAAGGAAAAGCTCCGCGTGAATGAAACAAAGCTGCAGGCACTGGAGACCCGCATTGCGGGCTTAAAGGCAGGCAACTGATTTTTCGCATAGCCGTTCAGCGCGTTTTTTGCTGAACGGCTGTGCTGTGTTCAAAGCAATAAGGAGAAAGCATGGAATTTCATCATATTCCCGTGTTGTTTGACGAGGTGATGCGCTGGATGGAGCCAAAACCGGACGGCGTTTATCTGGACGGCACGTTGGGCGGCGGCGGACACAGCGAAGGCATTCTGCGGCTCTCCGGCGGGACGGCCGTGCTGTACGGCATTGACCGCGATGAGGCGGCTATTGATGCTGCCGGTGAGCGTCTGAAAAATTATCCCGATTTCCATGCGATTCACGGCAATTTTCATGATGCAAAGGCGCTTTTGCGTGCGGTTGACGCTCCGCCGCTCAGCGGCGCTCTGCTGGACTTGGGCGTCAGCAGCTATCAGCTGGATGAGGGCAAGCGCGGCTTCAGCTATCATGAGGATGCCCCGCTGGATATGCGCATGGACAGGACGAGCGGCCAAACGGCGGCGGAATATCTGGCGCATATCAGTCCGGATGAATTTCGGCGCATTTTAACGGAATACGGCGAAGAAAAGTGGGCTGCCCGCATCGCACAGATTTTTGCGGAGAAAAGAGCACAGAAACCCATCGAAACGACCGCCGATTTGGTCGCCATTGTCGATGCTGCCATTCCGAAGGCCGTCCGAAGAAAGGACGATGGCCATCCGGCACGCAGAACATTCCAAGCCGTGCGCATCGCTGTCAATGATGAATTGGCACCGCTGGAACAGGCGCTTGATGATTTTGCGGAGCTTCTTGCCCCCGGCGGACGGCTCTTGGTGATTACCTTCCATTCCCTGGAGGACAGAATTGTCAAAAATACCTTCCGCAAAATGCAGCATCCCTGTACCTGCCCGCCGAAAGCGCCGATTTGTATCTGCGGGAAAAAGCCGACGGGGAAAGTCTTGGGCGGCGGGGCAATCAAGCCGAGCCGAGAAGAGCTGGAAAGAAATCCCCGCGCCCGCAGCGCAACACTGCGTGTTGTTCAGAAACTATAATTAATTTAAGGAAAGAATTTATGCTGTATGTTGTCGCTACACCCATCGGGAATCTCTCCGATATGAGCCCACGCGCCATCGAAACCCTGAAAAACGTCGGACTGATTGCCGCAGAGGACACCCGCGTGACCATGAAGCTGACGAGCCGGTTTGACATTCATACGCCGCTCACGAGCTGTCATCAGCATAACGAGCATGGAAAGGCCGAACAAATCGTTCAAAAAATGCTGGCCGAACAAATCGATGTGGCGCTGGTGACGGACGCTGGAACGCCCGCGATTTCCGACCCCGGTACGTATCTGGTGCATCTGTGTGCCGAGGCGGGCATCCCCGTGCTGGCCGTTCCAGGCCCGACGGCAATGGCCTGCGCAATATCCGTCAGCGGCTTTGATTTTACGGAATTTACGTTTTTCGGCTTTCTGCCGCGTGAAAAAAAGCTGCTTCGGGAGAAGCTGCGCTCCATGACAGGCCTGCAGGCGGCGGTCATTCACGAATCCCCGTTTCGAATCATCGAGCTGATGGAGGCTGTGTCAGAGGCGCTGCCGAACGCTTTGGTCAGCGCCAGCTGCGATTTGACCAAGCTGCACGAACTGACCATCCGCGGGACGGCAGACGAGGTGCTTCAAATGCTTCGTGCCAACGAAAAGAGCGACAAAGGGGAATACTGCATCGTTCTTGATTTAAGAGGCGTTTCGAAGGCGGAAGAAGAGACCGTCAGCACCGCCTCTCTGGAGGCGCGGCTGGTGGAAAAAATGATGGTCGGGCAAACGCTGCGAGATGCCATGCACGCGCTTACAGACGCGGGCGAAAAGAAAAACGCCGTCTATGCCGCTTCCCTTCGGGTGCGGGCGTTCTTAGAAGGAGCGGAGAGGGAAGAGACATAAGGGGATTTTCATCGGTCATATTTTAAAGCCGCTGTTTTTTGGGTAGCGGCTTTCTGTCTACTCTGTATCTATATAAAATATATCAATAAAATCATGATGTTTTTTAAGCTGCAGATTATACATCTTAACAGCTCATTAACAGCACTCCGTCATTGAAAAGAAAAAATGTTTAAAATTTTGTTACAAGGCAGGAAAAAGGGGGAAGACGCAGAATTAGGGAAATTGGGTTAAGTTGGAGCTTCAATGAAGCCCCATAAAGATAAACCCTGATGGCTTATCTATCATGTCATCTTAATGCGAACGGAGGCATTGTGAATGGACAGACAAACGATTCTGGAAACCCGCCTGAACATTCTGCAGGGCGATAAGGAACGTGTCGCCAAGCAGCATGAAAGCGGCAAGGCCACTGCGCGGGAGCGCGTAGCGAAGCTGTTTGATGCAGGCAGCTTCGTTGAAACGGATGCTCTGAAGGCGAATGGCGGTGTTGTGAGCGGCTACGGTACGGTGAACAGCCGGATAGCGTATTGCTTTGCGCAGGATTTCACTGTTCAGGGCGGCGCGATGAGCGAAAAGCAGGCGCAGAAGATTTTGAAGGTGCTGAATCTGGCGGCCATGACCGGTGCTCCCGTTGTCGCGCTTTTGGACAGCGCAGGGGCGAAGGTGCTCGAGGGCGCTCAGGCACTGTCTGCCTATGCGCAGGTCCTCGCAGCCATGACGCGCATGTCCGGCGTTTCCCCGATGATTGCCTGCGTGATGGGTCCCTGCCGCGGCGTGGCTGCCATGTTTACGCAGCTTGCCGATATCGCCATCACGGTTGACAAGACCGGCGAATTAGCGCTTCATTCCGCGCTGGTGCTGGGCAAGACGCTGACGGCGGATGATTTGGCCAAGCAGGGCGCTGTGGCGCTCAAGGCTCAGAATGAGGACGAGGCGCTTTCTCAGATTGCCGCGCTGCTGGATATCCTGCCCGCCTGCAATGTCGAGGACGCTCCGATGACCGAGGGCGAGGACTTGAACCGTGTTCTGACCGCCTGCGATGCGGAAAACGGCCTTGCACTGGCGACTGAAATCGCCGATAACGGCCAAATCATGGAATTGGGCGCTCAGTACGGCGCTGCCGTGCACACGGTGCTGACACGTGTCGGCGGCCGTTCCTGCGGTATCGTTGCGACGGACTATACGGTCGATAACGGTCGTCTGGACGCGACTGCCTGTGAGAAGGTCGCCCGTTTTGTCCGCCTGTGCGACTGCTATCAGCTCCCCGTCATTTCTTTGATTAATTCCGACGGCCTGAATGTCGGCGCGGCCGATGAGCAGGCTTGGCATATGCGCGCTGCGGCTCAGATGCTGTATGCCTATGCCGAGGCGACCGCCGCCAAGCTTGCCGTTGTCACCGGAAGCGCTGTGGGCGGCGCATATGTGGCGATGGGCGGCACGAAGGTTGCCGATATCGCCTATGCATGGCCGACGGCCTTTGTCGCTCCGCTGACAGCCGAAACCGCCGTGCAGACGCTGTGTGATGAACAGCTCAATGCCGGGGCGAACCGTGCCGAGCTGGAAGCCAACTATAAGAAGACCGGCGATGCGCTGTATGCCGCGCAGCAGGGTATTGTGGACGATGTAATCGAACCTGCCGAAACCCGCAAGCAGCTGATTGCGGCGCTGGAGGCGCTGGAAGCCAAGCATGATGTGAATCTGCCTCGGAAGCACGGCAATCAGCCGATGTAAGGGGGAAGGAAAGCATGAGCACTTTAGCACTGGGTCTTTCTACCACCGTCATCGGCATGCTGGTCGTTTTCTTCGGTCTGATTATTCTGATTGCGCTGATTTACTGCATGACCGCCCTGACCAGCCGGATGGCCGACAAGGAGCAGGCGTCTGCTCATGCGGAAGAACAACCGCAGGAAGAACAGGCAGTGGAAGAGGTTGTGGAGGAAGAGGACGACGGCGAACTGGCGGCTGTTATCTCCGCAGCGATTGCCGCCGTTTGGAACAAGCCGGAAAGCGGCTTTGTCGTGCGCCGCGTAAAGCGTTTTCAAAACAGTCCCGCGTGGCAGCGTAATGCCAGGGACGAACAGATGTACAGCCATATGTAATCGAAGCTGTTAAATTTGAAAGGAGATTAAAATTATGCGTAAATTCAATATCACCGTGAATGGCGTTGCTTACGAAGTCGAGGTTGAGGAAGTGGCCGGCGGTCAGTCCGCTGCGCCCATTGCCGCTCCTGTTGCCGCACCCGCTCCTGCTCCCGCGCCCAAGGCTGCTCCGAAGGCCGCGCCTGTTGCCGGCGGCGTCAAAATCAATGCGCCGATGCCCGGCACCATCCTTGATGTGAAGGTCGCCCAGGGCGCGAAGGTCAAGAAGGGCGATATCCTGTTTATTCTGGAAGCCATGAAGATGGAAAATGAAATCATGGCGTCGCAGGACGGCACGGTGGCTCAGGTGAGCGTCAGTAAGGGCGCGACCGTCAACACAGGCGATTTGCTGTGCGTGCTGAACTGATTGAATGAATAGGCGAGTCTTCCGAAAGGAGAAAAGGCTGTGGAAGAAAGTGTAAACATTCTTGAAACGCTGAAGGACTTAGCCAATGAATCCGGCATCAGCCTGTTCATTCAAAGCCCTCAGACGTTGATCATGGTGGTGATTGCCTGTGTCCTTTTGTTTCTGGCAATCGTTAAAAAGTTTGAGCCGCTGCTGCTGCTGCCGATTGCGTTCGGCATGCTGCTGACCAACCTGCTCGGCTCCGAAGTTTATCACGAGTCCCTGTTTGCAGGCGGTCACGCCAACTGGAGCTTGTTCGGCGGCGCGATTTTGGTGAACAGTCCCGACCTTTATAATCTGGCGGAGCTGACGGTGAACAGCGCCGGCTGCGTACTGGACAGCCTCGGCAATGTCGTCGGTCAGATTACCTCCAATTACAGCGTCGGCGCGACGCTGGATGTGGCAGGCCGTTTGATTGCTGCTGACGGTGTCACCGTTTTGGCCGAAACCGTTCCCGTGATTATTAACGGCGCTGGCGCTTACATGAGCGACGGCACTGTGTATTCCGCCATCGGTACGGCGCTGGCCGCCGGCGGTCAGACCATCACCCCAGGCCTCTTGGACTATCTGTATTTAGGCGTAAAGCTCGGCATTTATCCGTGCCTTATCTTCATGGGCGTCGGCGCCGGTACGGACTTTGGTCCTCTGATTTCCAACCCCAAGACCCTGCTGATGGGCGCTGCGGCACAGCTCGGTATCTTCCTGACCTTCGTAGGCGCGAAGCTGCTGGGCTTTACCTCCGCCGAAGCAAGCTCAATCGGCATCATCGGCGGCGCGGACGGCCCGACGGCTATCTGGCTGACCGGCAAGCTTGCGCCGCATCTCCTTGGCCCGATAGCGGTTGCCGCGTACAGCTACATGGCGCTGGTGCCCGTCATCCAGCCTCCGATTATGCGTGCCCTGACCAACAAGCGCGAGCGCTGTATCGTGATGAAGCAGCTCCGCACCGTATCCAAGACCGAGAAGATTCTCTTTCCGATTGTTGTGACCATCCTTGTTGCTCTCCTTCTGCCGTCTGCCACCCCGCTGGTCGGCTGCCTGATGATGGGTAACCTTGCGCGTGAATGCGGCGTTGTGGAACGTCTGAACAAAACAATGCAGAACGAGCTGATGAACATCGTCACCATCTTCTTGGGCGTGACGGTCGGCGCAACGGCAACGGCCAGCACCTTCCTGCGTATCCAGACGCTGGAAATCATTCTCTTGGGCGTTGTTGCGTTCGGCTTTGGTACGGCAGGCGGCGTGCTGCTGGCGAAGCTCATGAACAAACTGGGCGGCGGCGACTGCATCAATCCTCTGATTGGCTCTGCCGGCGTGTCTGCCGTCCCGATGGCTGCGCGTGTTTCCCAGGTGGAGGGTCAGAAGGAAAACCCCGGCAATTTCCTGCTCATGCACGCTATGGGTCCCAATGTGGCGGGCGTTATCGGCTCTGCCATCGCTGCGGGCGTCCTGCTGAGCATGTTCGGTTAAGGGAGGAAAAAGACTATGGCAAAGGTTCAAATTACAGATACCATCCTGCGTGATGCGCACCAGTCTCAGGCCGCGACCCGTATGCGTCTGGATGAAATGCTGCCCGCCTGCGAAATGCTGGACAAGGTCGGCTATTATTCCTTGGAGTGCTGGGGCGGAGCGACCTTTGACAGCTGCCTGCGCTTTTTGGATGAAGACCCGTGGGAGCGTCTGCGCAAGCTGCGCAAGGCGCTGCCCAATACCAAGCTGCAAATGCTGCTGCGCGGCCAGAACATCTTAGGTTACAAGCATTATGCCGATGACGTGGTCGATTTCTTTGTCAAGAAGTCCATCGACAACGGCATTGACATCATCCGCACCTTTGATGCGCTGAATGATCTGCGCAACATGGAGAAGGCTGTTTCCGCCACCAAGAAGTACGGCGGCACGGCTGAAGTGGCCATGAGCTACACGACCTCTCCCGTTCACACGGAGGAGTATTTCGTGAAGCTCGCCAAGGACATTGAGAGCATGGGCGCCGACCTTATCTGCATCAAGGATATGGCCGGTCTGCTGCTGCCCTACAGTGCTTATTCTCTGATTAAGAAAATCAAGGCCAACACGAAGCTGCCGGTCGTTCTGCATACGCATGATACAGCCGGAACGGGCGCAATGACCCTGCTGAAGGCCATTGAAGCGGGCGTTGATGTGGTTGACACCGCGCTGTCTCCTCTGGGCGGCGGCACGTCTCAGCCTGCAACCGAGTCTCTGGTAGCGACCCTGAAGGGCACGGAATACGACACCGGCCTTGATTTCGAGCTTCTGGCCAAGATTGCCGAGCACTTCCGCGGAGTGGCCGATAGGCTCACCAAGGACGGCTGGCGCGATCCGGGCAAGGTGCTGGCCGTGAACGCCAAGGCGCTGCAGTATCAGGTGCCTGGCGGGATGCTGTCCAACCTCATCGGCCAGCTCAAGCAGGCGGGTGCGATGGACAAGTACTATCAGGTGCTGGAAGAAGTGCCGCGTGTCCGCAAGGACTTCGGCTATCCGCCGCTTGTTACCCCGACCAGCCAGATTGTCGGCACACAGGCCGTTATGAATGTTCTGAGCGGCGAGCGCTATAAGATGGTGCCCAAGGAATCCAAAGCGCTTCTGCGCGGCGAATACGGCCGTCTGCCTGCTCCCGTGGACGAGGATGTCCGCAAGAAGTGCATCGGCAATGACAAGGTCATTACCTATCGTCCCGCCGATGACCTGAAGCCGGAGCTGGAAGGCTACCGCAAGGAAATGGCTCGTTTCAGCCAGCAGGAGGAGGATGTGCTGTCCTACGCGCTGTTCCCGCAGGTTGCGACCAAGTTCTTTGAAGCGCGCCAGGCCAAGCAGCTCAAGGCCGACCCCACCCAGTATGACAAAAAGGATGAAACGATGCCCGTCTAATCCTTCATGCATATGTTGATAAAGACTTGCCGTCCGTATTTTGCTGGCGGCAGGTCTTTTTGAATTTGTAAAGGGAAAATGCTTGACAACGCGGGATTATTTGGTATAATATTTCATTGTCAAGCGGCATTGCTTGACATGAACAAGGAAGGGAGCAGTTCGGATGGATACCTTTCAATCCGCGATGGGGAAGAAGGTTGAAACGGTTTGGCTGCTTGCCTTTTACGGCGCACTGCTGACGGACAATCAGCAGGAAATCCTGCGCCTGTATTACGAAGAGGATTTGACATTGACGGAGATTGCGGAGCAGTTCGGCGTCAGTCGTCAAAGCGTTCACGATACCGTTCAGCGCGCCGGTCAGCAGCTCAGCCAATTCGAGGAAAAGCTGGGGCTGTGCGCCCGTTTTCAACGGACGGAGGAGCAGCTTGATCACTGTATGGAGGCGCTGAAAAAAGTCCGCGCAACGGAAGATACAGTGTCCTATTTATCATCCGCCCTGCAAGCGCTGAATGCCTTAAAGGGCGAGGAGGAGAAGTAAAGCATGGCATTTGAGGGCCTATCCGAAAAACTGCAAAATGCCTTTAAGAAGCTGACCGGAAAAGGTAAATTGACGGAGCAGAACATCAAGGATGCCATGCGTGAGGTGCGCATGGCGCTGCTTGAGGCCGATGTCAACTATACGGTCGTCAAGGACTTTGTGAAAAAGGTCAGTGAGCGCTGCATCGGCACGGAAATTCTTTCCACCTTGAACGCAGGCCAGCAGGTCATCAAAATCGTCAATGAAGAACTGACCGCCTTAATGGGCGGCTCGAACGCCAAGCTCACATGGTCGCCGAGCGTTCCCACCATTTATATGCTCTGCGGCCTTCAGGGTGCAGGTAAAACCACGATGGCGGCCAAGCTCGCTCTTTACCTGACAAAGCTCGGCAAAAAGCCTATGCTGGCCGCCTGCGATATTTATCGACCGGCCGCCATCAAACAGCTTCAGGTCGTCGGCGCACAGGTGAATGTTCCCGTCTTTGAAAAGGGAACGCAAGACCCCGTGAAGACAGCCAAGGAAGCGGTTGACTATGCCCGCTATTACGGCAACGATGTGCTGATTATCGATACCGCCGGCCGCCTTCATGTCGATGAGGCGCTGATGGAGGAGCTGGAACGCGTCAAGGCCGCCGTAAAGCCGCAGGAAATTCTGCTGGTGGTCGACGCTATGACGGGACAGGACGCAGTGAATGTCGCCAAGTCCTTTAATGAGCGGCTCTCCATTGACGGCGTGATCATCACCAAGCTGGACAGCGATACACGCGGCGGCGCGGCGCTGTCCGTCCGTGCCGTCACCGGCAAGCCCATTAAATTCGCCGGAACGGGTGAAAAGCTCACGGATATCGAGCCGTTCCATCCGGAGCGTATGTCTTCCCGCATCCTCGGCATGGGCGATATGCTGACGCTGATTGAAAAGGCGACGGAGGCGTTTGAGCAAAAAGAGCTTGAAAAGGCCGAAAAGTCAAAGAAAAAGCAGCCGACGGATTTGGACTTGGAGGACTATTTGGAGCAGATGCAGCAGATGAAAAAAATGGGCTCGCTGCAAAGCGTCTTGGGCATGCTGCCCGGCATCGGCTCAAAGCTCAAGAATGTCGAAATCGACGAAAAGGCGATGAAAAAGCCGGAGGCCATCATTCGCAGCATGACCCCCAAGGAGCGCCGTCATCCGGACATTTTGAACGCTTCCCGCAGAAAGCGCATTGCTGCCGGTGCGGGCGTCACGGTGCAGGATGTCAACCAGCTCATGCGCCAGTTTGAACAGGCGAGACAAATGATTAAGCAGATGATGGGCAACAAAAAAGGCCTGATGCGCAAAATGCAGCAGATGGGCAAATAACCAACGCGGTCATCATAAGTCCCTTATGATTGACATAGATACAACAAACATTCAGGAGGAATACCAACATGGCAGTCAAAATTCGTCTCAAGAGAATGGGCATGAAGAAAAAGCCCTTCTATCGCATCGTGGTTGCGGATTGCCGCTCCCCGCGTGATGGCCGTTTCGTCGAAGAAATCGGTTATTATGACCCCATGAAGAAGCCCGCTGAAATCAAGGTTGATAATGAAAAGGCTGTCACTTGGATGAAGAACGGCGCTCAGCCGACCGAGACCGTGCGTGTGCTGCTCAAAAAATCCGGTGCAATCGAAGGCTGACCCTCGATAGAAAGGGGATTCCATGCAGGAGCTCGTCCAATATTTGGCACAATCGCTGGTGGATCATCCCGAAGCCGTTCAGGTGACCGCGACAGAAGGACCTGAGGCAATCATCCTGGAGCTGAATGTTGCTCAGGAGGATATGGGCAAGGTAATCGGCAAGCAGGGGCGCATCGCCAAGGCGATTCGCTCTGTTGTCAAGGCGGCGACCGCCAAGAACAGCAAGCCGGTTTTTGTTGAAATCCAGTGATTTCAGACCGCGGACGGACACGCCCTGTGACCGCCCGCGGTTTATTCTACAGAAAGGCTTTCGCGTTATGCTGTCAGCGTATATTTTAATAGGTCAGGTGCTGCGTCCGCAGGGGGTTGACGGGCTTGTTAAGGTGCGTCCCGATACGGATGCTCCGGAGCGCTTCTGCGAATTAGACAGCGCATACGTACAAGAAGATAACGGCTACCGTTCCGTTCATGTTGAGGATGCTTCTGTGCGGCAGGACGGCTTTGTCTACCTGCGGCTGGATGATGCGCGGACGCGCAACGATGCTGAAAAACAGCGCGGACTGATGCTGTATGTGGACAGGGCGCACGCACGAAAGCTGAAAGAAAACGAATTCTTCATCTGCGATTTGATAGGCTGCATAGCCTATAACACCAAGGGAAGCGAAATCGGCACGCTCGTTGATGTGATGCAGCCCGGCGCACACGATGTCTATGTGTTTAAAACGGCGCGGGGAGAAATGCTGCTTCCGGCGCTGAAGCAGGTCGTGCTTGAAACGGACGTTGAGGCGCAGCGCATGGTGCTTGATGACGGCAGGCTGCACGAGTTTGCCGTCTATGAACGTGAACCATGAAGATTACGATTCTGACGATTTTTCCCGAAATGTTTGACAGCGTTCTGGCTTCCAGCATTTTAGGCAGGGCGATTCAGAACGGACTGATGGATGTGCAGGCAGTTGATATACGCCCTTTTTCAGCCTGCAAGCATAAAAATACGGATGACTATCCGTTTGGCGGCGGCGCGGGCATGCTGATGACCCCCCAGCCCGTTGCGGACGCCATCAAGTCTGTCACGGGAGACGGATTTTCGGGAAAGAAAATATATATGAGTCCCCGCGGCACGGTGCTGACGCAGCGGCTGGCGCGGAAGCTGTCAGAGGAAAAGGAGCTTGTTTTGCTCTGTGGGCATTATGAGGGCGTGGATCAGCGCGTTTTGGATAAATACATCGACATGGAAATTTCTATCGGCGATTATGTTCTGACCGGCGGCGAGGTCGCGGCTATGGCGCTGGTGGACTGCGTCAGCCGGCTTGTCCCCGGCGTCTTGGGCAGCGCGGACAGTCCGGAGGATGAGAGCTTTTCCGATGAGGGGCTGCTGGAATATCCTCAGTATACCCGTCCGCGGGTGTTTGAGGACATGCAGGTGCCGCCTGTGCTGCTGAGCGGCGACCATGCCAAAATCGCCGCATGGCGGCGCGAACAGGCCATCCTGACAACGGCTGAAAGGCGGCCGGAAATGCTGACAAAGACAGCGCTGACAAAAAAAGAAAAGGAAATGTTAAGGGCACGCGGCACAGAGCTTCCATAAGCAAAAATGGCGCGGATATGGCAACGTTTTTGCCCCACTTTCATTTTTTCGATTTATTTGATATAATACAGGGGCGGGAACATACAGTGAAATGCCCGCTTCAAGGGAGTTAAACGATGGCGGAGTATTGGAATCAACAGACGGAGACCATGTCTCGTGATGAGCTTCATGCGCTTCAGGGAGAACGGCTCCATGCATTGGTTAAGCATGTGTATGAAAATGTCCCGTTTTATTATAAAAAAATGCAGGCGCTCGGCGTGACGCCGAACGATATTCGGGCGGCGGAGGATGTCCGTTATCTGCCCTTTACGACCAAGCAGGATCTTCGGGAGCATTATCCGTTCGGCCTCTTTGCCGTTCCGCAAAGCGATATCGTCCGCATCCATGCCTCCTCCGGCACGACGGGCAAGCCCACCGTGGCGGGCTATACGCAGGGTGACTTAAACAACTGGGCGGAGCTTATCGCACGCGGGCTGACCGGCGCGGAGGTGCGGCGCGGCTCTGTCGTTCATGTGGCCTATGGTTACGGCCTGTTCACCGGCGGCTTGGGCGTGCATTACGGAGCCGAAAAAATCGGAGCATCCGTTGTTCCCGTCAGCGGCGGCAATACGAAACGCCAGCTGATGCTGCTCAAGGACTTTCACGCGACGACGCTTTGCTGTACGCCGTCTTATGCGCTGACGCTGGCGGACGCCTACCTCTCGCAGGGTATCGACATCGGCGAGCTTTCCTTAAAAACAGGCGTGTTCGGTGCAGAGCCGTGGACGGATGAGATGCGGACACAGCTTGAGAAAAAACTGCACATCAAGGCATTTGACATTTACGGCCTGACCGAGATGATGGGGCCGGGCGTTGCCATCGAATGCGCGGAGCGGCACGGGCTGCACATCTGGGAGGACCATTTCCTGCCGGAAATCATTGATGAAGACGGAAATCCGCTCCCCAACGGGGAAGAGGGCGAGCTTGTGTTCACAACGCTGACCAAGCGCGGCATGCCGCTGCTGCGCTATCGGACGCACGATATCAGCTGCCTGACGGATGCGCCCTGTCCCTGCGGACGGACGCACATTCGGATGCGCCGCGTCCATGCGCGGTCGGACGATATGCTGATTATTCGCGGCGTGAATGTTTTCCCGTCCCAGATTGAGCATACCCTGCTTCGCTTTGAGGGCGTCGCGCCGCATTATATGATTGTTGTGGATAGGGCGGGAACGCTGGATACCATCGAGGTGCAGGTGGAGCTGTCCAAAAACCTGGTCGGCGATACGGTGCGCGATATCGAGCGGCTGCGGGCGCAGCTTGAAACGGCTTTGGCCTCGGATGTTTTGGTGCATATCAGCGTGAAGCTGTGTCAGCCCGGAAGCCTGCCGCGCTTTGAAGGAAAGGCCAGGCGTGTGATTGACCATCGCACGCTGTAACAAGCGATTGAATGAAGGGAGTGACCGTATTGTACGTCAAGCAGATTTCGGTGTTTATCGAGAACACGAAGGGCAAGCTGGCTGACTTTACCAAACTGCTGGCTGACAACAACATCGACCTTGTGTCTCTTTCCATTGCGGATACGACGAGCTTCGGCATTCTGCGCGGCATCGTGGGCGACTACGAGCGCACGGTCCAAATCATCGAGGAAGCCGGCTACACTGCCTGTCTGACGGATGTGCTGGTGGTGGCTGTGCCGGATGTGCCGGGCGGCCTTGCGAATGTGCTTTCCTATTTGAGCGATGGCGATATTGCCGTGGAATATCTGTACAGCTTTGTCCGGCAGAAGGGCGGAAATGCGCTGATTGTCTGCCGCGTGGAGGAAATCGGCAAGGCGCATCAGATTTTGACGGCACATCAGATTAAAACGCTCGCGCAGGAGGATATTTGCCGTTTGGCATAGGAGGAAACGGGATTGCAGTATCGCCAGACACGGATTGAGGTCGATATTTCCAAAATCGCCGATAATGTCAGAAAACTGAGCATGGCGATGGGCGAGGTTCCCCTGCTTGCCGTCGTCAAGGCCAACGCATATGGCCACGGACAGCTCCGCGTTTCCGAAACGGCGCTGAAGGCAGGGGCGAAATGGCTGGGTGTCGCCATTGCGGAGGAAGGCGAATACCTGCGCGAAAACGGCATCACTGCGCCGATTTTGGTGATGGGCGGCGTCAATGAGCGCGGCGCAGAGGCCAGCGTCAAGAATCATCTCACACAGACGGTTTTTGATGTAAACAGCGTAAAGCATTTGGCCGAAGCGGGCCGAAAACTGGGGTTAAGGCCGCAGGTGCATATCAAGCTCGATACCGGTATGGGGCGCATAGGCGTTTGCTCCAAGGAGGAGCTTGCCGAGGTTCTGGAGGCTATTGGGCGGTCAGGCAACATTGAAGCTACGGGCGCGTTTACACATTTTGCCAATGCCGATGCCGAGTACGACAGCTATACGGAAAAGCAGCTGGAACGCTTCAATGACTTCAGCACGATGCTGCCGAGCGGCATCATCCGCCATGCGGCCGCCAGCGCCGCCCTGCTCCGCTATCCGCAGACACGCTTTGACATGGTGCGGGCAGGCATTGTCATGTACGGCTATGCGCCCGTGGAAAGCAGTCTTTCCGTTGAGCCCGCGCTGTCATGGAAGACGGAGATCGTCTATATCAAAACCGTTGAGGCCGATGAGTGCATCAGCTACGGCTGCACCTATCGGACAACAAGACCGACCGTCATTGCGACCCTGCCCGTCGGCTATGGCGATGGCTATCATCGGGCATTGTCCGGCAAGGCCGAGGTGCTGGTCGGCGGCGTTCGCTGCCCTGTGCTGGGGCGCGTGTGCATGGACCAAATGATGGTCGATGTAAGCGCCGTACCGAATGTCCGAATCGGCGAAGAGGCGGTTCTGCTTGGCCGTCAGGGAAAAGAAACCATTGACGCCGAGCAGCTTGCGGCGTGGGCGAATACCATTTCTTATGAAATTCTGCTGGCGGCGACAGCCCGTGTCCCCATCATTTATGTATAGGCATCACCGTCAATTCGGCGGCGCTGCTTATCCTCTCGTAACGAAAACCGGAAAGGATGTTTTCCTTGCAGCAAAATACCAAGAAAAAGGCAAAGAAAAAAATAGCTCCCGTTCAGAAGCCTTATCTGCGCGGCAGCGCGTGGAGCGGGTATGCGGTCAAGGCGGGCTTTAAGCTGCTGGCGTATGAGATTCTATTCATCTTTCTCAACCTGCTGATAGGCTCCACCCTGAGCTTTGAAAGCAGCATCATCCTGCGCGTGGCCGCAAACCTTGTGCTGGTCTTTGCGTACGGCGGCCTTGTTTATATGAACGGCGCAAGAGCAGGAGACAGCGATGTGGCCTTTGCGGAAATCGCCTACGCACGAAAGGAAAGCGGGAAGAATGTGCCAAAGAGCGATTTAAACCGCTGCTATCATCCGGCAAAGGGCTTTGTCTCCGTTATGGCCGGCACAGGCGCCCTTTTGCTCGTGTCGCTCATCTATGCGCTGTGCGCCACCAAGCAGACCTATTCGCTGCAGACCCTGCCGAGCTGGGTTTCCTCCTACAGCAGCACGCAGGAGGAAATCGGGCTGGCGCTTTCATATTACAGTGTACAGCGGGCGGCACAGCTTCAGGACATCCTGCGTCCCTTTATCCGCATCTGCATTTGGCCGTTCGTTAATCTTGCCGGAGCGAGGAACTATGACGCGCTGCTTCTGGTGGATAGGCTCAGCCCGCTGATGATTGTCCTGCCCTTCCTGTTTTATGCCTTCGGTTATCTGCAAGGGCCGAAGAGCCGCGCTATGCTGCACGGAAGCATCGCCTCAGACAAAAAACGCCGCATCCGCAAGGAAAAGAAGGAGCGGAAGCAGCGTCAGCAAAAGCCCAATCAGCTCGTTTAAGCTATGCGTATCGTTGGAGGAGAGGCGCGTTCGCGCATGTTAAAAGCGCCGTCGGGTATGGATACGAGACCCACCTTGGATAAGGTGCGGGAGGCGCTGTTCAACATCCTGCAATTACGGGTGGCCGATGCGCGTGTGCTGGACTTGTATGCAGGCAGCGGCGCGCTGGCGCTGGAGGCACTCAGCCGCGGTGCACGGGAAGCCGTTTTGTGCGATGCTTCCCGCGAGGCGTGCAAGGTCATTCGGCAGAACATTGAAGCGCTGGGCTACGAAAGCAAGACCCGCCTGCTTTTCATGCCGGATACCCGCGCTTTGGCCCTGCTTCAGGCAGAGCATCGGCAGTTTGACTTGATTTTTCTGGATCCGCCGTACCGCATGGACGCATCCGCCGCAATGACCGCACTGCTGGACGGCAATCTGCCGGCGGGCGATGCACGAATCATCGTAGAGCATGCCGCGAAAACGCCGCCAAAGCCGGATGCAAGGCTTGAATGCCTGTCCGTTCGGCAGTACCGAGATACATGTCTCAGCTTTTTCAGGAGGAAGCAGGATGGGGGAGAGAAAGTGCCTTTATCCGGGAAGCTTTGACCCGGTGACGAACGGGCATATGGATGTCATTGAACGGGCCGCAGGGCTGTTTGACGAGGTCATCGTCGCCGTGATGGTGAACATCGCCAAGAAAGGCTGCTTTTCAGTAGAAGAAAGGGTGGAACTGCTGAAAAAGGCATGCGAAAGGCTGCCTAATGTCCGCGTTGTTTCCTTTTCCGGCTTAACGGTGCAGCTTGCGCATCAAATGAACGTGCACATCATGGTGCGCGGCGTGCGCAATGCTGCCGATATGGACAGTGAGCTGACCCTGGCCCGCGCCAACCGTGCCGTTGCGCCGGATATTGAAACGCTGCTGCTTCCGGCTTCGCCGGACAAGGAGGTCATCAGCTCCTGCATGGTTCGTGAAATTGCGTCCTTTGGCGGGGATGTCTCGCCGTTTGTACCAAGCGCAGTCGCAAAGGCTGCTGCAGAACATTTTCAATCGTGAAGGAGGAGAAACAATGTCCAACAAGCTCATGATTTTTGAACTGATCGACCGGCTCAATATTATGCTGTCCACAGCGCCCAAGGTGCCGCTGACCGGCAAGGTGATGGTGGATAAGCAGCAGGTGGCCTCGCTTTTGCAGCAAATCGAGGACAGCATCAGCCCCGATGTCAAGCAGGCGCAGAAGCTGCTGGAGATGGAGCAGCAGATTATCAGCGAGAGCCAGAAGCAGGCGCAGACAACGGTCGCCGAGGCAAAAAACGCAGCCAAGGCCGCGACCGAGGACGCGGCCCGCAAGGCACAGAAAACCCTGAACGATGCGCAGACGCGGGCGGCGGAGCTGTCCCGTGACGCCTCAGACAAGGCCAATGCGATGGTCGCCGATGCGCAGGCGCGTTCCGGTTCGATGATTGCCGATGCGCAGGCGCGGGCACAGCAGCTCGTTTCCGAAAGCGAGATCGTCTCCAGAGCGCAGCATGAGGCACAGGAGATGCTGGAGAATGCACGGCAGGAGTGCGATGGCTGCCGTCAGCGGCTGCAAAGCGATATGAATTCACTGCTTGAGCAGCTGGATGTCGGCATCTCCCAGCAGCTGGACGCGCTTCGTCAGCTCCGTCAGGAGGTCGGCGCACAGCAGACAAATGGCCAGCCGATGCAATAAAAACGCATCAAAAGACAAAAAACGCTTGACACAAACGCATCGCATCATTATACTATAATGGCTGGTTTTGTGGTGCAAGGATCACAACTGTGCAAGAAAAGATGCCCGCAAGGGTATTTGGATTAAAGGAGTGTTGAAGATCATGGGACCCACTTATCATCCGAAGAAACGTCAACGCAATAAGGTTCACGGCTTCCGTGCCCGGATGTCCACCAAGAATGGCCGCAGGGTCCTCGCTGCCCGCCGTCGCCGCGGCCGCAAGGAATTGACCGTCTGATTGAACAACCACTGCGTCTGCATGGCTTAGCCCGCCCCCGCTGCTTGCCACCGTGCATCAACATTGAGGGGCGGGTTTTCCTGTAACGGAAAACACACAGCAGAGAGTGCAAGATGCAAAAGCAGTATCGGATTCGTAAAAACCGTCAGTTTCAGTATGTGTACCGCAAGGGAAAAAGCACGGCAGCCCGCGAGATTGTCCTGCTTTATATCCGTGCGGCCAAGCTGCAGGTCGGCTTTTCCGTCAGCAAAAAGGTCGGAAATGCGGTCATTCGCAACCGTGTCAAACGCCGCCTGCGGGAAGCGTTTCGGGGGTACATTCCCGACTTGAAGCCGGGCTTCTACATCGTTGCCGCCAGAACAAGCGCGGCACAGGCCGACTTTAAGACGCTCAACCGTTCGCTTCGCTATCTCCTGAACAAGCAGCATCTATGGAAGGACAGTCCATGAAGCGCTTTCTTCTCCGGCTGCTCAGATTCTACAAAAAAAAGGTCAGTCCGGGGCTGCGGCCTGCCTGCCGTTTTACGCCGACCTGCTCGGAATACGCTATGACAGCAATCGAACGCTATGGCGCTTTTTTCGGCTCATGGCTTGCAATTAAACGGCTTTTGCGGTGCAATCCGCTTTGCAAGGGCGGCTACGACCCTGTTCCGGAGCTGCCGGACGCCACGATCAGAAGGGACGAAAACAATGAATGACTTTCTCCGTGCCATCCTTGAAGGCATTAATACGATTGTGCATAACCATGCATGGTCTATCATTATTTTTACGATTTTAATTCGCCTGATTCTGATGCCCTTCGATATCAAAAGCCGCAAGGGCATGCGGCAGATGCAGAAGCTGCAGCCGGAGCTGAGCAGGCTGCAAAAGAAGTATGCCGATGATAAGCAGAAGCTGCAAATGAAGCAGTCCGAGCTGTTCAGAAAGGAACACTACAGCCCCCTGTCCGGCTGCCTGCCTATCCTTCTGACCCTGCCGATTCTTTGGTGCATGTTCAATGCCATGCGTGCCATCTCCAATGAAGAGACTGTCTTGGAAGCGTTTTACTACATAGCCGGACAGATGCCGCAGCAGGAAAGCTGGCTGTGGGTCAAAAATATCTGGCATGCCGATTCGCTGTTTGTTTCCATCGCGCCTGACCTGAATTCTCTGTCCGTCATCGGACAGGATGTCTGGCAGAAGGTGTATGAGAGCCTTGACCCCGAAATGGTGCAGCAGATTATCGCCAACATCCCCGATTATGTGGAGGGTATGATTGACTTTTCCTCTTCCGCCGCTGCGAAGACGACCGTCGAGACGTTGTTCAGCGCCATGAAGCTGCAGCCTGTGTATATCGCCGCTTCCGAGGCTGTTCCCGGCTGGCAGAATCTTAACTTCTTCCTGTTCAGCCTGACGCTGTACAAGCAGTACAACGGTCTGCTGATTCTCCCCGTCTTGGCCGGTCTTTCCCAGGTGCTGATGACCAAGCTGACCCCCGGCGCAAATGCAGGCGATGCGCAAAGCAATCCGTCTGACCAGAATGCGGCGTCCCAACAGAGCATGAACAGCATGATGAAGTATCTGTTTCCCTTCATTTCCGTGTACTTCTGTCTGACTTCCAACGCCGGTTTTGCTATTTACTGGGTGACCTCCAACATCATCGCCTCCATCCAGAATTTTGCCATCAACCGCTATTTTGAAAAGAAGGATAAGCTCGCAGCCGCAGCGTCCAGCGAAGGAGACGTTAAATAAATGAAAAATGTTGAAATTTCCGCCCGCACCATCGACGAGGCCATTTCCGAGGGGCTTGAGAAGCTGGGCGTATCTATCAGCGATGTCACGGTCGATATATTAGAAGAGGGCAGCAAGGGACTGTTTGGTCTCTTCGGCAGCCGCCCCGCCAAGGTGCGTTTGACGCTGAATGAAGAGGATGATGAGGACTCCGGCGTGAAGGCCATTTTTGCCGAGCCGACGGAGGCTGCAAAGGCTGCACCCGCGAAGGCACAGCGTCCTGCGCAGGAAAAGAAGGCGAAGAAGCCGCAGGAGGAGCAACAGCCCGCTGCCGAAAAGCAGGAAGCGAAGGCAGATGCGCCCGCTGAGCAAAATAAGGAGCAAAAGAAGGAAGACAAGCCGCAGAAGTCCGCCCGCAAGCCACGTCCGGCCAAGGAAAAGAATGAGGATCAGCCTGCGGAAGCGGCCGAGATTCTTCCTGCCGAGCAGGTCGACCGCGGGACAGCCGCCGGACGCGCACAGGAGTTCCTCCAGCAGGTGACCGAGCTGATGGGCGTTCATGTGGCCGTTCACGTCAAGACGGACGAAGAAGGCAATGTCCGCGTCAATATGCAGGGCGATACGCTGGGTATTCTGATTGGCCGCCGCGGTGAAACGCTGGATGCGCTGCAATACCTGACGAGCCTTCAGGTCAACAAAGGACAGAGCGAATATACCCGTGTCACGCTGGATACGGAAAACTACCGCGCACGGCGCGAAGAAGCGCTGATTCGCCTCGCCAACCGCATGGCCAACCGTGCGCAGAAGACCGGCCGCAAGGTATCGATGGAGCCGATGAATCCCTATGAGCGCCGCATTCTGCACAGCGCACTGCAAAATAATCCCGCTGTCGAAACGCACTCCGAGGGTGAAGAGCCGAACCGCCATGTTGTCATCACATTAAAGCAAAAGTAATTTTACAGGGATTGCAAAGGGACTGTCTCCGTGCAAACAAGAGACGGTCTCTTTTTTGCCTGTACATCAATGATTGGCTGCTTTTTGCCAACCTTGACCGATATGGGAAAATGCGGTACAATAACATAGCAGGAGGATAAGAGTATGATGAGAAAAAAGACATGCTTTTTTATCTTGACGCTGATTCTTTGCATGGCGCTGGGACTTTCAATCGCCGAAGAAGCAGGGATTTCCGAGATACGGCAGAAGTGGCAAAAGGACGAAAGCTCGATTTGCTTTCCGCTGCTGGAGGGCGGTACGGCTGCGGTCGAAGCCATCAACCGAGCGATGAGCGAAAGGACGAGCATCGAGGCGTACAAAGCCCTTCTGAATAACCTGACATCCGGCGGTATTGGTCTGACCATTGACTATGAAAGCGCTTTGGGCGAAAGGTATTATTCCGTTGCGATTTCCGTTTCCGGCAAAATGCTTCAGGGAAGACCCGGACAAAAGTATTATGCCATGACCTTTGATTTATCGACAGGAGAAGCAGTGCCCTTTGAGGCGCTGTTTACCGACAGCGAGGCGGCTCTTTCCTTGATTGAAGGAAGAATGGAAGGTGAAGTTTCCGATATTTTATCGACCTATATGGACAATGCCGAGCTTCTGCCCGTTCCGACGGCCTGCTTCGCCTTGGTCAATCACACGCTGACTTTTTATTATGACAATGAGCAGCTTTCCTTTCTTTCAGGGGATGCGGGCGCGGTAGCATTTGAATATTATGAGCTTTCGCCGTATCTGCGTCTTGATGCGGATTCACCGGCAGGAGATTTATTAGCATTCTCCGAGACAGACGATGCGGTGGAAAGGCTCCGCCGTCTGGCGGAAAGCGGTACGATTTTTGAGGAAACGTCCGATACGCCCCTGTGCGCCATCGGGCAGCAGCTTGAAGAAGTATTAAATAAGCTCAGGCAGTCTGCGGATTCATCCTATTATCCGAATGGCAGATATATCGAAACAGAACATCCCGCGATGCGCGGGACATATCTTTTGACGGATGAAGACGAGACGGAGCTGGTCGGGCTGATGACCAAGCGCCATGCGTTCTGCGGGCTTATCCCTGAGCAGACACAGCGGAGCGAATGGCAGTCGCTGCTTGGCGTGCCGGACGCTTCCGTTACACTGGATTCGGAAACAGCAGAAGCCTATTTGCTGACTTTTGGCGTCAGCGACAGCTATCGATGCGGTGCATATACCTTAACGCTTCATGCGAATGAAAACGGCATATTGGAAGCGATTATTTTGAAAAAGTAAGGAATTGTTCATGGCCACAAAGAAGAAGGCGGTCGGCGCAGCGGGAACGGGCATAAAAACCAGCGCCCGAATGGCTTCGCTGACCTATGTATTGGGCGTTGTGTCGCTTGTATTGGGGGCGGCCTTTTTGATGTCCCTTGCGGCAGGCTCCGGCAGCAAGGCCTTGGCCCTTATGCAGACTGCGCTGCTCGGTCTTTGCGGACAGGCTTATTTTGTGTTCCCGTTTATGCTTTTATGGCTGGGCGCGGCGCTGATTGCGCATGCCTATCACGGTGTCAGTGCGCGAAATCTGACACTGGCTTTTTGTGTGTATTTTTGCATCCTGTCCATCGTCACTATGCTGACCTTTGTTTCAGGCAAGGGCAATCTGATGGAATATATTTATGTGGCAAATCAGCAAAAGGCCGTGTCCGCTCCGGCTTCGTTTTTTTCTTATATTCAACGTGTATATCACTGGGGCGTAAACGGTCAGCTTCAGCTTTGCGGCGGCGGAGCGCTCTCCATGCTGTTTGCCTACCCTGTCTATAAGCTGTTCGGCGTGATTGGCGGCATCGTGTTTTTGTTCGTTCTGCTGATTGGGCTGGTGATGGCGCTGACCCGTCTCAGCCTGACAAAGCTGTTCCGCTCTGCTTCTGACGGCATGGAAAAACGCCGCTTAAACCGCATTCAACAGCGTCAGGAAGAGGCAGGAAAAACGCGGCAGCCGGCGGCAGAAGCCCGCCCGATGGAACAGGCCGTGCAGTACGGGCAGCGTGTCCAAATGGAGACAACCTATGATTCCGCTCCCGCCTGGCAGAAGACCACCGCGTCCCATGACGCGGTGCAGTCGCAGCCTGCCCGGCCAACCAACGGCTATCAGCCATCACAGCATCCTTCCTATCGGTCGCAGCAGGCGGCCCAGGGTGAGCCGTATACATCCGCAGAGGGCTTTTATCCTGTCAATAACGGCGGTACGCTTTATGACGAACGCTTTGTGCTGCATCCCGAACAGATGCAAAGCGCCGCTGAAAACGAGGCTGGTCAAGTCGTTCGAGCGGATACGCCGGAAGAACGCCCGCAAGAATATCCTGCACGGGAAAACGCCTTTCAGCGTCCGTCTGCGCCTGTTCAGCCGGCTGATAGCAGTCAGCCCAAAGCGCCGGAAAAGCCGTCGTATGCTGCACCGTATGTTCAAGAAGCAGGCACTGCTTTAAAATCGTATGAATGGCAGAATGTTATCGATGCCACGCCAATCACCAAGGAGGAGCAGCCGAAAGAGGCGAAAAATGCGGTGCATCGGTCTCCGGCACGGCAGCCTGCCGTTCAAAAAGCCGTTGCGTGTCAGCCTGTGGACGATGCGCCGCCGTGGGAGGAGCAGCTGAAACGCAAGGAGCAAACCAACACGGCAAATACGAATCAGTCCCTGTCCGATTGGCAGCAACAGCTCCGAACAAAGCAGCAGGAACTGTCGTGCGGAAACGGCAGAGAAAAAGATTCAAAGCCAAAGCCTGTGTTTACAGGCCCCGCTGTGCCGCTGACCGGCGAGCGGGTCGCCATTTCACCCTCTGCCCAAGCGCCGCGGGAGGAGAACCGTTCCACTCGCATGGACGGAACGCCGAAAGTCCGCCGGGCGGAAACTTCAACGCCCGTTATAGACTATATGCCGCCGCCCTTTACTTACCTTAGCGAAGGAAAAAGCTGGACGGAACGTCCGGATACTACGTTGGAGGACACTCAGCGCGCTCAGCAGATTGAGCGGACACTGTCAACCTTCAACATCGCCTGCCAGATGCGGGAAATCACGCACGGACCTGCCATCACGCGCTTTGCTATCAAGCTGGCCGAGGGCATTAAGGTGCGCCAGGTCATCGGCGTGCTGGATAACATCGCTCTGGATATGGGCTCTGACCGTGTGCGTGTGGAAGCGCCGATTCCAGGCACATCCTATGTCGGCATTGAGGTGCCGAACAGCAAGGTCAGCACCGTAACCTTACGCGAGGTGCTGGACAGCGCGGAGATGCACAAAATTTCGTCTCCGCTTGTTGTGGCGCTCGGCAAGGACATTGCCGGACATCCCATCGTGGGTGATTTGAGCAAGATGCCGCATCTGCTGATTGCCGGTGCGACCGGAAGCGGTAAATCTGTCTGCATTAACTCCATTGTATGCAGCATTCTTTATCGCGCCTCGCCCGCACAGGTCAGAATGATTATGGTCGACCCAAAGCAGGTCGAATTGCAGGTCTATAACGGCATTCCGCATCTGCTGACCCCCGTGGTCAGCGACCCAAAGAAGGCAGCTGCCGCGCTGAACTGGGTGGTCGTGGAAATGCTGGAACGCTATTCCAAGTTCAGCGCCCGCAATGTCCGCAATCTGGAAGGCTTCAACAAAAAGGTCGAAGGAACAGACGAGGTGATGCCGCATATCGTGGTTATTATCGACGAAATGGCCGACCTGATGGACACCTGCCGCAAGGACGTGGAGGAGAGCGTCCGCCGTCTGGCCGCACTCGCCCGCGCCGCAGGCATTTATATGGTGCTGGCGACCCAGCGTCCTTCCGTGGACGTTATCACGGGCGTCATTAAGAACAACATTCCCAGCCGCATCGCGTTCACCGTGTCCAGCGGCGTCGACAGTCGCACCATCATTGATACGACCGGCGCGGAAAAACTGATGGGCAAGGGCGATATGCTCTATCAGCCTGTCGGCGCGTCCAAGCCGACCCGTGTTCAGGGCTGCTTTGTGTCCGATGACGAGGTCACGCAGATTACCGATTATATCCGCGCCCATTATGACGCGGATTATAATCCGAGCATCAAGGAGCATATGGAACAGCAGCAGGAGCAGGAGGATATAAACCCGATGGACGATGACGGCGGCATCGAGCCGACCGATTCGCAGTTCAGCGCTCTTCTGCAGGAGGCCATCCGCATGGCGGTCGAGGATGGACAAACATCCATCAGCATGCTGCAGCGCCGTCTCCGAGTGGGCTATGCGCGGGCAGGCCGTTTGATTGATGAAATGACCAAGCGAGGCATCATTACGGAATCCGAAGGCTCTAAGCCGCGCAAAACGAAAATCACACGGGAGCAGTATCTGGAAATGATGCGGGACGATGAATAGAAAAGGGAAAAAGCAGTATGGGCAGGATTATCTATCATAAATTAGTGCGGGACAACATACCCGAAATTATCAGGGCGGACGGGAAAAGTGTCTGCTGGCGGTTTCTCCGAAAGGACGAGCTGCTGCCGCTGCTGCGAAAAAAACTTTCGGAGGAAGTCGATGAATATCTGAAAAGCGGAGAAATCGAAGAATTGGCGGACATTGCCGAGGTGCTGCACGCTCTGTCAGAGCAGTCCGGCGCAGCGTGGGAAAGCGTTGAGCAATTACGTCTGAAAAAGGCGGCGGAACGCGGCGGCTTTGAAAAGGGCATCCTGCTGGAGACTGTCGAGACGAAGCAGGAATAGAGCATGGCTTTTATGCCGCTGTTCCAAAATTCCGAAAACATCTCGGCTTTGGCGAAAAGCGTTTTGTTTTTTGTTGTCACGTCCTTGACATCTCCCATCGATGATGATACATTGATATTGTGTATGACACCCCGGCTACAAAGGTGAAAGGAAGTGAATAGCATGAAGAAACTGTTTGCCCTTATACTGACTTTCCTGATGGTTCTGTGCATTGCCGTGTCTGCGAATGCCGAAATCACCACATTAACCTACGAATCCCGCGGCGTACAGGTGCCTGCTACCCTAGTCACCCCCGACGGCTTGGATTCCTATCCCGTGGTCGTTCTGGCTCACGGTCATGGCGGAAGCCGTGAAGAAAACGTGGGCTTCGGTGCCGTTGCCGATGCCCTTGCCGCACAGGGCATTGCTTCCATCCGCATGGATTTCCCCGGCTGCGGTGAAAGCACCGAAAGCTTTCAAAACAACACCCTGACCAACATGAAGGCCGACGTACTGGCTGCCATCGACTATGTAAAGACCAACCTAAACGTGACCGAGATGGGGCTGTTCGGTTACAGCATGGGCGGTCGCATTGTGCTGGAGCTGGTTGCGGAAGGCATTGTGCCCGACGCTGTGGCTCTGCTGGCTCCCGCTGCCGACAACGCTGACCTGAAGGGTCTGTTTGGCGGCGAGGAAGGCTTTGCTGACCTGCGCGCAACTGCCGAAAAGAACGGCTATGCCGTGTTCACCACCATTTATGGCCAGGTGCAGGAGCTGAGCAAGGCCTGGTTCGATGACTTCGATGTGCATGCCGATGTGAATGCTGACGCTGCCGCCGCATGGCAGGGTCCCGCCCTGGTGGTGTGGGGACAGGATGATGAGGCCGTCAGCCCCTTCGTTTCCGCATCCGTGGCTGAAGCTCTGAATGCCCAGACTGCAGACGCTACCGGCGAAGGTCACGGCTATGGCTTCTACAGCGAGGACAACGCTGTTCGCAACATGGTTGCCAACGCTGTTGCCGATTTTTTTGCTGCCAACCTGAAGTAAGATTTTCTTGCTGATTTCCGGACCCTCGGAGCGCCGCTCTGGGGGTTTTATGCTGTTTATCATATATCACTGTGCACAGCCGTTGCCCGCTTGACTGTCATTTTTCCTAAAAATTTTAACTTTTTCCAATTTCGGGCTTGATAATCCAAGCATCTTGTGTTATACTCTCACAGATCACGCATGTGTGCCGATCTGTTGCTTGTGCCGCGAATGCGGTGGCTGACAGGTATGAAGCGCACATCAGGAAAAAACAAGGAGGAACCTAAACAATGGCTGTCATTTCCATGAAGCATCTGCTCGAAGCAGGCGTCCACTTCGGTCATCAGACCCGTCGCTGGAATCCTAAGATGGCTCCCTACATCTTCACCGAGCGCAATGGCATCTACATCATCGATCTGCAGAAGACCGTCCGCAAGATTGACGAGGCGTATATGTTTATGCGCAATCTGGCGATGGAGGGCAAGTCCGTCCTGTTCGTCGGCACCAAGAAGCAGGCTCAGGAGAGCATTGAATCCGAAGCCAAGCGCTGCAATATGTTCTATGTCAACAACCGCTGGCTGGGCGGCATGCTGACCAACTTCCGCACCATCCGCACCCGCGTGGAGCGCCTGAATGCCATCGACAAGATGGAGCAGTCCGGTCAGTTTGATGTTCTGCCCAAGAAGGAAGTTATCAAGCTGCAGCACGAGCGTGAAAAGCTGGAAGCCAACCTTGGCGGTATCCGCGAAATGAAGAAGCTTCCCGGCGCGCTGTTCGTTGTTGACCCGCGCAAGGAGCATATCGCCGTTGCGGAAGCCCGCGCTTTGGGTATCCCGATTGTCGGTATCGTTGACACCAACTGCGACCCCGATGAGATAGACTATGTTATTCCCGGCAATGATGACGCCATCCGCGCCGTCAAGCTGATTGCCGGCAAGATGGCCGATGCCATTTTGGAAGGCAAGCAGGGCGAGCAGACTGAAGAACCCGCCGCCGAAGCGCCCGCTGCAGAATAATCGTGATGGACTGATTAAAGATAGAATTTGAGGAGGAATTGCAATATGGAAGTTACCGCCGCAATGGTGAAAGAGCTTCGCGACCGTACGCAAGCCGGTATGATGGACTGCAAAAAAGCGCTCGTTCAGAACGATGGCAATATGGACAAGGCCATCGACTATCTGCGTGAAAAAGGACTTGCCGCCGCTGCTAAGAAGGCCGGCCGCGTTGCTGCCGAGGGCATGGTAGACAGCTACATCCATATGGGCGGCAAGATCGGCGTTCTGGTCGAGGTCAACTGCGAAACCGACTTCGTCGCCAAGACCGATACCTTTAAGAATCTTTGCCATGATGTTGCGCTGCAGATTGCCGCTTCCAACCCGCTGTATGTCAATAAGGAAGAGGTTCCCGCCGAGGCCATCGAGCATGAGAAGGAAGTCCTCCGTGCGCAGGCTCTCAATGAAGGCAAGCCCGAAAAAATCGTTGAGCGCATGATTGAAGGCCGCATTGAGAAGTATTACAAGGAAGTCTGCCTGATGGAGCAGCCCTTTGTCAAGAATCCTGACATCAATATTGCGACGCTCGTGAACGAAGCGACCCTTGCCAGCGGCGAAAAGATTTCTATCCGCCGTTTTGTCCGCTTTGAGCGCGGCGAAGGCATTGAAAAGAAGGAAAGCAACCTCGCAGAGGAAATCAGCGAAATGACCAAAAAGGCCTAATGCCTCTTTTGAGCGGCTGTCCAACGTGTCGGCCGCTCGTTTTTTATGACATTCTCGCCCGATTCGGCGGCGGTGAAAGCATCTTGCGTCGTCTGTTTTTTTCGATTTTTAACCTGCACAGGAAGCGGCCTTCGTTTTCATTGATTGCATTCGGCGCAAAATCCGCCATCTATTGAGTTGTCTTATCCGGGCTGTGTTGCCTTAAACTTTATTCGGGAGATAGGGTTATGAAGCGTGTGATTATCAAGCTGAGCGGTGAAGCGTTGGGCGAAAATGGCCGTCTGTTTGATGCGGCAATGATTGATAGGGTCGCCGCGGTGCTGGCTAAGGTTGCAGAAAACGGCATTGAGCTTGGCGTGGTCATCGGGGCTGGAAACATTTGGCGCGGCCGCCAGGGACGGGATATGGATGCTGTCACGGCGGATCAAATGGGGATGCTCGGCACAGTCATTAACTGCCTGTATATGCGGGATGCCGTGGAGCGTGCCGGCGTGAAGGCTGACGTGATGTCGGCCATTGAAATGCCCCGTGTGTGCGAAATTTTCAATGCACACCGCGCTGTCGCGTTAATGCAGGCGGGGCATATCGTGTTTTTTGCCGGCGGTTCAGGCAACCCGTTCTTTACGACGGATACTGCTGTCGTTCTTCGGGCTGTTGAAATACGGGCCGATGCCATTCTGCTGGCGAAAAATATTGACGGCGTTTATGATGCTGACCCGCGCACCCATCCGAAGGCGAAGCTGATTCGGGACATCACTTACTCAAAGGCGGAGGAGATGCATCTCCGCGTGATGGATACGGCCGCCTTTGCTTTGTGCGCAGACAACCATGTTCCGCTGGTGCGCGTCTTCGGCTTAGCGCAGCCCGAAAGCATTTTGGCCGTTCTAAACGGCGACCCGATGGGGACTGTCCTGCATCCGTAAATATCAGGAAGCAAACAGGCTTGATGCTCGTTTTATCAGTGTGCTTGTACAAAGCACACTTTTTTGCTATAATAGTTTCGGTCAATGAAGCAAAGCGAGGTCGGATTCTTGAAGTATTTGAGACGCTTTTTATGGTATGTGGCAACACGGCTGCTGGTCGTGTGCTGCGTTCTGGCCATTTTGACGACTGCCTTTTATTTTGCCATGAATGCCAGTAACATTTATATCATTCTCAAGGACGGCATGGCCAAACGCGCTCAGGTGATTATGATGGGGGAGAGCGAGGATACGCTGAAAAGCTATTTTTCCGCCAATTATCTGGAGCGCGATGAAGCATTGATGACAGCTCGAAACGGAAATTCTCCCTATCAGTATTACAGCATCACCGGCATCGACCACCGCTTAAATATGACCGGCATGTGGTGCTGGCCGTGGGAAGACACGGCGCGGGCAACGATTGAGGAGCGCATCCCCGCCATTGACGGAAAACTGAAGTCATCTGCCAAGGAAGAGGCAACTTCACTTGGCTTGACCTCATCATCCCCCAAATGGCAAAGTGCGCGTTATCAGGTTGTGCTGACACGCGAAAACGGACAGTGGCACATTAAAAACCTCACCTTGCTTGAATATTTAACGGATGAGTAGGAGCATTCGCCATGCAGTTGTATCTTGCGCCGATGGCGGGCATTACGGATTGGCCGTTCAGACTGCTCTGCTTTGAACAGGGCTGTGACGCTGCAACAACGGAAATGATAAGCGCCCAAGGGTATCTGACCGCGCCGAAGGAGCGGAATGCTTATCGTTTTTTGACAGCGCGGGCGCCCTTTGAAGGCCCGCTGATTGCGCAGATATTCGGCAAAGAGCCGACCTTTATGATGAATGCGGCGCGGCAGCTTTCGGAATCCGGACGCTTTGTGGGCATTGACATCAATATGGGCTGTCCGGCGCAAAAGGTAGTCGGCGGCGGTGCGGGCAGCGCCCTTATGCGCAGCGAACGCCTGGCCGGTGAAATTATTCGCGCTACGGTCGCAGGAACAGCGCTTCCCGTGTCGGTCAAAATTCGCTTGGGCTGGGATGATGATTCGAAAAATGCGGAGCGTATTGCGTGGATTGCGCAGGAGGAGGGCGCGGCCATGGTCACTGTGCATGGCCGCACGCGGATGCAGCAATATAGCGGAAGGGCAGATTGGGAGGCCATTGCTCGTGTCAAGCAGACCGTTTGCATTCCTGTCATTGCAAACGGAGACGTAACGGACGGAGCAAAAGCAAAGGCTCTTCTTGCGGCCACGGGCTGTGACGGTGTCGCCATCGGCCGCGGTGCGCTGGGAAATCCGTGGGTCTTTGCCGAGGCCAAGGCTGCCCTGCAAGGCAAAGCATATGTACATCCGACCATTCAGACCATCATCGAAACAGCCCGCCGTCATGCCCGCATGATGATTGCATGGAAGGGCGAAAAAAGCGCCTTGCTTGAAATGCGCAAGCATTTCGCATGGTATATTCATGGTCTGCGCGGTGCTGCCGCCTTCCGTACCCAAGTCAATACCGCTCCGAACTTTCAGACGGTATTCAGGCTGCTGGATGAATTTCAGGAGCGGCAAGCAGAATAAACATTTTTTCAAAAAAGATCTAATGGAACAGGAAAAAGCAGGAATGGCTTGAATGCCCAAGCACATATTTGCCCGCTCCGCGCCGCTTGAGAACAACGGTTTGATAGGCATATAGGAAGCACTGTGCCTGCGGAAATAAAGGGCATGTTTTGCCATTACATTCGCCATGATCGGAAAGAAGCGGGAATGAAGCAAATACACTGACATCCAAGCGATATACAAACAACGCTGTGAGCAATCGAAAAAAAGATGCGTGCGTCCCAATGTGAATCTTCCGCCGAACATTTGCAAGGCTCTCCTCTGAATCACACGACTCTATCGGATATATGGCTCGGACGATCCGTCTGTCCAATAGACCCCCATAGAAGCTTAAAAAACAGACACATGATGCAGTCGATCAAGCTAAATCTTGCGTCAGCCGGTTTGTCCTAAAGGCAATCATTGTATGGATAAGAGCCGCTGTAAATACTTGATTGCTTGCTCCTTGTCACAAGTGCTGTCTTTCACCGCTGACCACTGCCACACGAGGAACAGCGTATTGCTGTAATGGTCGGCAAGCAACTCATTCGGAATATCTTTGTGCAAAGCATTCGGGCAATCCTTGAATATCCGCCGCATTTGGCTGTTCAGAAAGTTGCGGAAGCTGGAAAACATATAGCCGACCTCCGGATTGT
>CAVDRM010000012.1:0-62987 GCA_963611355.1 Anaerovibrio sp. | reverse complement strand
CGTCGCCGTAGGCCGTCATCTTTTCGATGCTGCGCATGGTCTGGATGCGGGTGAAGTAGATGCAGACGAACACAAGCGCGGCGGCAAGCAGCAGGGCGACGATGCTGCATAGGGTAATCAGGGTGATTTTCAGCGGCTTTTTTATATTGTTTCCTCCTTATCTTTTTCTGACAGATTAGAATGAATGATGGCAAACGTTTTTTGTATTTCCTTGCTTTCTTATCCGTGCCGCGCTATCGTCCTGCCAACGGCTGGTCGCAGTATCCGCAGCGCATGGCGCTTCCCTTGCCGGTTCGGTTTTTTGCGCCGCAGTTCGGGCAGGCCCACTGCACAAACGAGCCCTCCGGCACATACAGCGCGACCGAGCGCGTGTCGCTGTCAATACGCAAATTCTACAGATAGCCCTTGCCGATGAGCATTTTTAACGTCTGCAAAGCGTTTTTGACGGGCAGCACGGCTTGAAGCCGATGGAAGGGCAGGCTCTCGTCGGTCAGCGGGAGCAGCGTTTCCGCAATGCGTCGTGCGCAGAGCCTGCGATACGCATGGCGCAGGATGCGGAAAATCGGCGTTGCGAGCGCGGCGAACATGAGAATCCCGAATATGCCGGACAGCGTTTTTTCCTGCGAAAACATTTTCACCGTCGCCGGAACTGTCGCAGCCGCAAACACGGCGCAGACCAGCAAAACGGAGGTATCGCTTTTTTTCCGTACAACGGTCTTTTCGGTCAGATATGGATTCTTGCTGTCTATCATTGCGCACTCACCGCCACCCGACAGTCTTCAAACACCTGATACGCTTCTCTGCCCGCCATAACCGCCTTGAGGCCGCCGCCGTATTCCTCCATGCAGCGCAGCGGCTCACGAATCAAATGACGCTCGTAAAAGCATTCATTCTCATCCGAAAAATTCTTAGCCGGACATTGTATCCGTTCTTTTTTGTTTATCGGGACAGACTCGGCATCGTCGGCGAAAAGAGAAAGCGTCAGCACCGGAGTTGGCAGGAAAGCAATCGTCTTCTTCATGGCCGGATTTACTCCTCCTTTTTTGTGTCGATGTGCATCGGAAGCTGTGCTGCCGTTCATGTTCGGCGGCGCGGGAAGGAAGGCGCTTATTGGACGGTGTTTTCCAAAGCAAAATGCATCAGCATAGAGCCGAAATAATCCACGTCAAACCCCTTTTCCGTGGGCACGAGATTCAGCGCCTGCGTGCAATAATCGATGACGATGCCGTCCGTCTCGCCCGCTTGAGCAGGCACTTTGCCGCAGACCCAAGTAAGGCCGGGGATATCCGTGCCCGCTATGACGAAAGCCGCCGTGCCATCCTCATGGAGCAAAACGGAGTATTCGTAATGTCCAAACTGTTCGGCGGTCATGTTGTAGCCGCTCACATCCGCATCGGTCATGACATACTTCTTGCCGATTATGATTTCGGTGCTGACGGCCGATGCGGGTACAGGCGCGTCCGCCGACGCTGTCTCGGATTCGGCGGCTGCTTCGGGCGTGGCGGTTTCCGTGCTTGCGCCCGATTTCAGACCGGAAAGCAATGCGGATACGTCAGGTCTTTCAGGAAGCGTATGCGTGCAGGGCTCGGTGGTCACGCTGACGGTCACTTCGGCGCTGTTCCATGCCACGCAGTTTTCCACGTGACTGAGATTTTCCTCGCTCATGCCCTCGGGCACATGTACGGTCAGCTTGGGCGTGACATTGCACACCAGCCCCATCTCGGATGCGGTCAAATCGCAGCCGTCAAAGCAGATTTCCGTCAAGCTCGGACAATTGCTCACCATGTATTCGCCGCAGAGCTTGACCTTGGCGGTCAAATGCAGGCTGGTCAGCCTTTCACAGCTGACAAAGGCATTGCTCTCGATGGTCTCCGCGTCGGCGATGAAGGAGATCAGCCTCGAAAAGCCAAACGCCTGTTGACCGATTCGCAGGAGGTGTTCGCCGAAATACAGATTGCTCAGAGCTCCCGCGCTGTCAAAGGCGTAGTTGTCGATATTGCGCACGCCGTTGACGAAAATTACATTGTTCAGACTTCGGCAGCCCATGAACGTATTCCTGCCGGTGCTCTCAAGCGGGGCGTAGCACACGAAGGTTTCCAGCTGTTGGCAGTACTCGAACAAGCTGTCCGGAAGCTCCCTGATGGTTTCGGGCAGTACCACGGAGCGCAGATGCACCCATTCGGTAACGTTGTTCTCGATTTCGGTGTCGGTGTAGTCACGGCAGGATTCAAAGACGTTGTAATTTTGAAAGCCCACAACGGTCACACCGTCGATTTCACGCGGCACCACGATGTCCTCGTCGGTTCCGATATAGGCGGAAATCAGGCCGGTTTCCGCATCAAATGCAAAGTTCTCGGCGGGAGTCGGCTCAAAGGGCATTTTCATGAAGCGGCTTTCCTCGCCCTCGCGCAGAATGGGGTCGTACCACGGGCGGTTCAGCATTTCGTTCCACGCATCGACCTGCTCGTCAGTCGCATCGGCGGACAGGCGAATTTCTGCGTTTGTCCCCTCTGCGGCAGAGAGAGGGAAGCTGCCGTCGGCAGGGATGACGACTTGGGTCAGCTTTGTGTTTGCAAAGGCTCTTTCGCCCACGAAAACAGAGGCGCTCAGGCACACGCTTTCCAGCGCCGTGCCTTCAAACGCGCTCTCGCCGATTTCGGTCACGCCCGCGCCCAGCGTGAGCGCGGTCACGCCGCTGCCCTCGAACATATGCGCCGGGACAGCGCCGCTCTCAATGGTCACTTCGCTCAGATTGGGCATATTGGCGAATACGCCCGCGGGAATGAGCGCGGGATCGCACTTGACCACCAGCTTTTTGAGCCCCGTCAGGCCGTCGAGCGCGCCTTCGCCGATTGTGGTCAGCGAGTCGGGCAGGGTCAGCGCTTCCAGCTGCGCGCAGTTTGCGAACGCCCGCGCGCCGATGGTGGTCACGGAGTCGAACAGATCCACGTCCCTGAGGGAGCTGTTCATGAAGGCCTCCGCGCCGATGGTGGTGAACTCGTCGTTGTGGGCGACGGAGAAGTATTCGATGGTCTGGCTGTCCTTGAACACGCCGTCGCCCAAGCCGACCACCGGCTCCTTCGAAACGGTGAGATGGGGGTGAATGCGCGTCCTCGTGCCGGTGTATTCGGTCAGCACACGGTTTTCGTACTGATACGCGCCCTTCTCAGGCGATTGGGCGGTCGGGTCCTGCGCGCGCCAGACGCGGCAGGAAAGCCCCAGCGCGTCCGCATACGCCTGCCATTCCCGCATCTGCGCCTTGGTGCCGTGCGCGTTCAGGTCGATGTCGGCCAGATAGTCGCAGCCCTTGAATACATCCTCGCCCAGCGCAGGCGGGGTCAGGCTGTTCAGAACGACATGCTGAATGTTGTAATCGCCCTTGAAGGCGTTTGAGCCGATTGATTCAAGCGTCGAGGGCAGATAGAGGTCGCCGAGGCTGCCGCAGCTTTCAAACGCGCCCGCGCCAATGGTTTTCAGCCCTTCCGGAAATTCCATGTCGCCGCTCAGTCCGGCAAAATAGAAGGCATGAGCGCCAATATGCTCCGCGCTCGGCAGCTCCAGCGTGCTTCCTGCGTAGGCGTTGTAAAACGCACGGTCGCCGATGGTCTTCAGCGTAGAGGGGAACTTGACGTGCCCCAGCGTTTCGCAGCCTTCAAACGCGCCCTCACCGATATGCTCCAGCCCCTCCGGCAGCTCCAAGAGCGCCAGATAGCAGTGGTACGCAAACGCCTCCGGCCCGATGGCCTTGACTGCAGCGCCGCCGATGGTTTCGGGGATGGACAAATAGGTAGCATAGCCGTTGTAGGAGGTAATGATGCCGGTCTCTTTATCAAAGTCAAATTCCGATTCAACATAGCCGTTGTTGTCTGCTTCCACTGCGTTTTTGCCGCTTGGCCGGACGGTCACCTCGCTGCCGGCCTTTTCAAACGCCGCCGTGTACGCCTCCAGCTGGTCGTCCGGAACGAAGGCAGCCGCGTTCTCCGAAAGCCCTGTAAAGCAGTTCGCGTCAATCACCGGGCACACGCCCTCGAAGGTAATTGTGCGGAGCGATTCGCAGAATCTGAACGAGCTGTCGCCGATATAGCGAACGCCTGCGGGAATGGTTATCTCTTTGAGCGCCTTGCAGCTTCCAAAGTTCATGCGGTTGATGACTACCAGACTTTGGGGCAGGGAAACATGGGTCAGATTGCCGCACCAGCTGATGGCGTTGCTCCTCAGCTCAAGCACCGTTTCGGGCAGCTCAAGCCCGGTGATTGTTTCCGATTGGAACACGTTGACGTCTATCACGTCCACCGTGCCGCCATTAATTTCACCCGGCACGACCACGTCGCCGCCCGCGCCGCTGTAGCCGCGGAGGATGCAGTACTCCGCGTCATACTTCCATTCGCCGCCTCCTGCCGACGCGGGAATGCAGACCGCCAGCATCAGCAGAGAAAGGACAAGACAGAACCGTTTTTTCATGGGGTCCCTCCGTTCTTTATCATTCGTACCGGATACTCTCTGTATCCATTTTATGTTCATCTGTCGGCTGCCGATGGCCGCATTCGGCTTCTTTGATGCTGCCGCAGCGGTCGGAATTGAAGGCAGAGGATGACAATTCCTTCAAATAAAAACGGTCCATGGTTCCGTGAAGGACGGTCTTCGGCTTTTCGATTTGATGAAAGCCCAATTTTTCATATAAATGCATCGCGGCCTTGAGGCTGGCGTGCGTTTCGAGATACAGCCACTTACAGCCGGCTTCTCTTGCCCTGCTTTCCGCAATCCTCATCAGCTCCCTGCCGTAGCCCTTTCCCTTCGCGGCATCGTTCAAATAGAGTTTCTGGATTTCCGCGCAATCGGGGATTCCTTTAAATTCAGCTATGCCGACGCCTCCTACCACCGCATCCGCCTCATCCCGGGCGACAAAATAAGCTCTCTTCTCTGTCCCGATATTGTAATATGCGCTCATATGGTCAAGCTGCGGGTCAAAATAAGCGGTGCCGGGAATGTTCAAATGCAGTTTTTCTAAATTTGTCCGTATGATTCCTGCAATCGCTTCATCATCGGCCGTTTCTATTTTTCGGTATTTCAATCCGAAAACCTCCAACAAATTTTGAATCAAAAATATTGTACCATAACTTTACGAAAATATCTACTGCCAGCTTTGGACGTTCGCTGCGCAGAGCAGCGCATCGAGCCATGATACAATGAAATTTCCCGTCTGTTTTCATAAAATTTATTTACATCCGGCATTGTCCAAAACGGTTGATGTTTTGCCTTTATTCCGGGTATAATATAGGTGTCGGAAAGATTCAACGCCTATTTGTCACCGGGAGGGAAAAACGATGCACTCTCAATATCTGCTTACGGGAGCCACCGGCTTTCTTGGACGAGCGGTGGCTGAACTTCTGGCCGCACGCGGCGCAAAAGTAACGGCTTTGGCGCTGCCGGACGACCCCGCCGCACAGACGCTGCCAAAGGGCGTGAAGGTGATTTGCGGCGACGTATGCAATCGGGCTTCCCTGCGCGCTTTCTTTCGGAGCGGCGGAAAGAACACCTGCATTATTCACTGCGCAGGCATGGTATCCATCCGCACGCGGCCAGACCCGCGGCTGCGTCGGGTCAACGTGGACGGGACTTGGAACGTCCTGTCCCTCTGCCGGCGATATGACGTCGGCAAGCTGGTGTATGTCAGTTCCGTGCACGCCATTCCGGAGCGAAAGAAAGGACAGGTCATAGCCGAGGTTCGGACGTTTTCGCCCCGGCAGGTCTCCGGCCCCTACGCCAAATCCAAGGCCGAAGCCACGGCGATGGTGCTGAAGGCAGCCGAAAACGGCCTGAACGCCTGCGTGGTGCATCCCAGCGGCATTATCGGGCCGGGCGATGCCGCTATCGGCAGCATGACCGGCATGATTGCGTCCTTCTGCAGGGGTAAGCTACCCATGGGGGTCAAGGGCGGGTATGATTTTGCGGACGTACGGGATGTGGCTTCGGGCATCGTCTCCTGCTGCGGCCGCGGCCGCGCCGGAGAATGCTACATTCTCTCCGGCGAATATGTTTCCATCCCCAAAATGCTGGGGCTGCTGGCGCGGGAAACAGGCAGAAAGCCCGTTCGGTTCTTTGCACCCGCATGGCTGGCCAAGGCCGCCGCGCCCTTTGCGGAGGGAATCAGCCTGCTGCGCCGTGAAAAACCCTATTTCACGCCCTACGCGGTATCCGTGCTGTGCTCCAACGGACGCTTTTCCCATGAGAAGGCAACCGCTGCGCTGGGCTATATGCCCAGACCCTTTGCCGTTACGCTGCGGGATACGCTGGAATGGATGAAGGAGAACGGCTATTGCTGATTCATAGGCAGCGTCAGTTCAATCACCGTGCCGTTTTCGCCGCTTTCCCTGACCCGAACGCCGCCTCCGTGCAGGTGCGCGATTTCCCAGACCAGCGACAGTCCCAGCCCCACGCCGCCCTGTTCCCTGCTGCGGGACTTGTCCACCCTGAAGAAGGGCTGAAACACGCTCTCCCTGAAATGCTCAGGGATGCCGCAGCCCGTATCCCTGACCTCGACCACCGCTTCTCTGCCCCGGCGCGACACAGCAACGCAAACGCTGCCGCCGGGGCAGTTGTATTTTACGCCGTTTTCCGCCAGATTAAAAATTGCACGGCAAATCAGCACATCACTGCCGGTAATCCACAAATCCTCGCCCGCCTGCGAAAGCGTTACGCCGCTTTTTTCCGCCAGCGGCGACAGGTCCGCCAGCACCTCCTCAATCATGGGCGCAAGCTGAATTTTGTCGGTGCGCGGAACGGCTTTAAGGTCACTCATGTCCAGCAGGATGCGCACCATTTTGGACAGCCGCTCCGTCTGCTCCCGCAAAAGGGAAATGGTCTCCTGCGTTTCGGCGCAGCCGTCCTCATGAGCCGAGGACATATACAAATCCAGCCGCGCCTGCATCAACGTCAGCGGTGTGCGCAGTTCGTGGGCAGCATTGCCGGTAAACTGCCGCTGCGCGTCAAAGGCACGGTTCAGCCGCCGGAGCATCTGATTGACGGCGCGGCTCAAGCGGCTGAATTCTGCCGCCTCGTCCTCGCTGAGGGTCATTTCCGACAGGCTCTGCAGCTGCACGCTCTCCGCCTTGGCAGTAAAGCGCTTCAGCGGCTTTAAGGCCCTTCCGCTGACAAAATACGTCACCGCGCCGCCCAGCACCGTCACCGCCAATGCGATATACCAGCCGCTCATGCAAAAATCGTGCTTCGCGCCGGTCAGCTCCACGACAAGGTCCCCGGCGAAGCCGTCGGACAGCGCCTGCCATTCTCCCTCCGGAATATCGATGCGGATTGCCATCGGGCCTTCCTCCGCATAGTGCAGAACGTAATTGCCGATGGAATCCATATAAGCATGTCCGGAGGAGCACAGCAGCGTTTTCATGGTCACGCAGGCCGCCGCCAGCAGCAAAAAGGTCAGCAGTGTGATGCGCCATTGCAGGGACAGCTTTTTCATTCCTCCCGCCCTCCGATTAAGTAGCCCTCGCCGATGCGGTTCAGGATGGGGTCGCAGCCAAGCGCCGCCTTCAGCTTTTTTCGCAGAGAGGAGATGTGCACCCGAATGGAGTTGCTGAAGCTGTCCACGCTGCCGTCCCAGACGTGCTCCATCAGCTCCTCCTGACTGACAGGCCGTCCCTGATTGAGCAGCAGATATTCCAGAATGCCTCCCTCCTTGCGGGTCAGCGCCACAAGCGTATCCTTTGCCCGCGCCTCACGCTTCACCGTATCGAAGGACACCGCCCCGCAGCGCAGCAGCGCGTCGTGCTGCACGAAGCTGCGCCGGGTCAGGCTGCGCACCCGCGCCTCCAGCTCTTCTAAATGAAAGGGCTTGACCAGATAGTCGTTCGCGCCGCAGTCCAGCCCCTCCACCTTGTCGCTGACCCTGCTGCGGGCGGAGAGAATCAGCACCCTGGTTTCCCTGTCGTGCTTCCGCAGCGTCCGAAGCAGCTCCATGCCGTCCCGCTGCGGCAGGTTCAAATCCAGCAAAATCAAATCATATTTTTCCGCCAGCATCCATTCCAGCGCCGAATTGCCGTCGCAGCAGACGTCGACCTCATAGCCGATGCGCTTCAGGCTTCTGGCCAGCGTGTCGCACAGCGCCCGCTCGTCCTCCACAATCAAAATCCGCATACCGCGCCCCCTTTCATGCGATTGATTACGTTCAGTATAGCATATCGGCATAAAATGTGTATAAAGTTCTCCGGCTTAACGGAGATTTTAGCCCCCGTATCGTATGATGAGTCTGCGAGAAGAAAAGGAGGCGATACGTCATGAATCTCGTTTCATCGGCCGCAGGCAGACGCGCCGTCCGGCTGGTCATTTTTATGCTGGGCGCAGCGATGCTCGTCTACGGCGCGTGGCGGGGCGAGGCCGCCACGGTGCTTGCCAAGGCCATCCGAATCTGCTTGGAGTGCGTGGGCATTGGATAGGAAGAAAAATCCGAAAACCCCGCCAGCTTCCGGCTTTCTCGCCCGGTTTCGGGGGCTGCTTCAGGCGGGTGCAGTGCTTTTGACCAACCCGCATCTGCCCAATCTGCTGAAAGGCCGAATCTATCGGGGAAACGGCAAGCTCGTCTGCGTGCCGGGGCTCAACTGCTATTCCTGTCCCGCCGCCACGGGCGCGTGTCCCATCGGAGCGATACAGTCGGTCATCGGCTCGTCCAAGTTCGGTTTTTCCTACTACGTCACCGGCACACTGATTCTGCTGGGCGTGCTGCTGGGGCGGCTCGTATGCGGTTTTCTGTGCCCCTTCGGGTGGTTTCAGGAGCTGCTGCACAAAATTCCGCTGCCCAGAAAGAAGCTGTCCACGAAAAAGCTCAGACCGCTGCGGTTTCTCAAGTATCTTGTTCTGCTGCTTACGGTCACGCTGCCGCTGCTTTTTACCAATGAGGTAGGGCTGGGCGACCCCTTTTTCTGCAAGTATCTGTGTCCGCAGGGCGTGCTGGAGGGCGCGATTCCGCTTTCTCTGGCCGACGAGAGCATCCGAAGCGCGCTGGGCGGTCTGTTTGCGTGGAAGAGCGCGGTGCTGGCCGCGGTGGTCATCCTGAGCCTTTTATTCTACCGCCCGTTCTGCAAATGGCTGTGCCCGCTGGGGGCGTTCTACGCGCTGTTTAATCGGGTATCACTGACGGGCATGCAGGTGGACGGCGGTAAGTGCGTCCGCTGCGGCCGATGCGTCAATGCCTGCAAGATGGACGTGGACGTGACCAAGGCCCCCGACCATCCGGAATGCATCCGCTGCGGCATGTGCGTCAAGGCCTGTCCCACGGGCGCGGTCAGCTTCCGCTGCGGGCTTTCACGCGGCGCAGAGGCGGACGAACATCAGACTCCGTCCGGCTTGAACGCCGCGGAATAATAATCAAAGACAAACAAGGAGGACGTTCCCAATGAAAAAGAAATGGTTGGCGCTGCTTTTGACGCTGTGTATGCTGGTCTCGGCGGCGGCCGCTTCCGCCTGCTGCGAGGACGGCTGCTGCCTGCCCGCCGACATGGACAAGGTGCAGACGATGGAGGAGACCTGCTCCTGCATGATGGACGGCAAGGGCGTGAACGGCTGCCCGTGCGTAATCGACATGTGCGGAGAGGACTGCATGTGCATGGACGGCAAACGCTGTATGCAGGACGGCATAACCGCAGAGGGCTGTATGTGCAAACAACAGTGTGCCTGCGGAGAGGAATGCGCCTGCGCGGAGAAAAAGCTGGAAATGCTCAACGACGAGCTGAACGCCGTGTTTGAAATGCACATGGAAGCATGGGAAAAGTTTTTCGCCATGCTGGACAAAGAGCCCGATTTGAGCATTCCCTACGCCGATTACCTGACGGGGCAGCTTGAAATGATGCAGGAAAAGCTGACGGCGGAGGAATTCAGCCTGCTTAAAGCGGATATCGAGGAAATCCGCAGAATCCACGGGCAAATCACCATGCTGACGGAAACGCTCATGCCGGAGACGGGCATGGCGGACGAAAAGGATATGAGCGGAAAATAAGCGTGCAATCGGCGCGCAGATGAAAAAAGGAGGAAATTCAAATGATGAACGCAAAGAAATGGCTGGCCATTCTCATGGCGCTGATGATGACTTTGGGCGCGGCTTCCGCGCTGGCCGAGGGCGGCATGGCGGACGACGCGCCGATGTTTCCCGCCTTCGAGGGCATGGATTTGGACGGCAATCCCGTGAGCAGCGAGCTGTTTAAGGAGAACGCCGTCACGGTGGTCAACTTCTGGTTCTCCTCGTGCGCACCGTGCATCGCGGAGCTGGGCGAGCTGAACGCGCTGAACGAAACGCTCAAAGAAAAGGGCGGCGCGGTCATCGGTATCAATGCGGATACCATCGGCGGCAACGAAAAGATGATTATGGAGGCCAAAAAAATTCTGGAAAAGAAGGGTGCCATGTATCAGAACATCTATTTCCCCGCAGAGAGCGAGGCCGGGCAGCTCACTTACAGCATCATGGCGTTCCCCACCACGATGGTGGTGAATCGCAGCGGAAAAATCGTCGGCGAGGCGATTCTGGGCGGCATCAATAACGATGCGCAGATGAAAGCGCTTCAGGCACTCATTGACGAGACGCTGATGAAGGATATGGACATGATGAAAGAGGACATGATGCAAAAGGACGGTATGTAATCGTCCGCGGCGGCGCAGGATAGCGGTTCTGCGCCGCTTTTTTCGTCCTTCACAGGGCGGCGGCCAAACGAACGTGCCACGGAAAGGAGCAATGAACCATGACCCTGAAAAGAGGAATCGCCCTGCTGCTCATCGCGCTGCTGACCGCAGCGGCCGCGCTGTCGGAGGAGGGCTTGACGGAGGAAACGATGGACAGGAAACAAAGCGTTATCTATCTGGCGGGCGGCTGCTTCTGGGGGATGGAAAAGCTGATGCAGTCCATTCCCGGCGTGACGGACGCGCTCAGCGGCTACGCCAACGGAACAGGCGAGGCCGATGCGAATTACAAGACCGTTATCGGCGGAAGCACGGGCTTTCGGGAGACGGTGCAGGTGACCTACGATCCGGAGCAGGTCAGTCTGGACGCGCTGCTGCTGGCTTACTTTTATGTTATCGACCCCACGGTGGAAAACCGGCAGGGAAACGATGTGGGCAGCCAGTATCAGACCGGCGTATATTATGCAGACGAGGCGTCGAAGGAAACCGTAGAGCGCATCGCCGATATGGAGCGCGGGCGCATGGAAAAATTTATGGTGGAAATCGGCCCGCTGGTCAACTTTTTCCCCGCGGAAGAATACCATCAGGACTATCTGGACAAGAACCCGTACGGCTACTGCCACATCCCCCGTGCGGAAATCGAGCTGTTCTCCCGGCTGAAAATCGATCCGGGCGATTACCGAAAGCCTGCCGCTGAAGCCATCCGAGACAAGCTCACCGACGAGCAGTATCGGGTGACGCAGGAAGGCGCTACCGAACGTCCCTTCCAAAATGCGTTCTGGAATCAGTTTGAAAAGGGCATTTACGTCGATATCGTCACCGGCGAGCCGCTTTTTTCCTCACTGGATAAATTCGAGAGCAGCTGCGGCTGGCCCGCCTTCTCCAAGCCCATTGAAAAGCCCGCTGTGGTGGAGCTGCCGGACGACAGTCTCGGCATGCGCCGCACCGAGGTGCGCAGCAGGGCGGGAGATTCCCATTTGGGGCACGTATTCACCGGCGACAGGGAAAGCCCCAACGGTGTGCGCTACTGCATCAACAGCGCGTCCCTGCGCTTTATTCCCTATGAAAAGATGGAGCAGGAGGGATACGGAGATTTGCTGAGCCTGTTTGAGTAAAGACATTTCAAATCTGACAGGCTCCGGGAGTTTTTTACCCGGAGCCTGCTTCTTTGTAGAATAACCTTCATGCGATGATGACTAAGCCGGTGGTTTTGATTTGGCTTGTTGATGCCTCGCTGCACCGTAAACAAACCTCTGCTATCCCTTGTCTGCCTGCACATGCCCAGGCATGCGTGCACCTATCCCTTTTCGCGCAAAGCTCGACGCCTAATGCGCGTTGCCCCGCAGAATGCCAATCAGAACCACAGCGATAAAGAGAGTCACCAGCAGACAGATAATCAGATCCAATACCCAAAGCGGCATACGCATCCGCTCATAGATGCGTTCCTTCCAGTTCTGCGGGTCAGGAGGCGTTTTTCCTTCATCGTCTTTGGATATCGTCATGGGTTCGCGTATATCCGGCATCGGACTCCCTCCCTTTCTTGCGGCTTGCATCGGTTACTTTCTCGCAAGGTATTTGCGCAGATCCAGCGCCACGGCCACGATGATGACCAGACCCTGGGCGATGTAGGTGTAGCTGGATTCCACGCCCATGAACTGCAATGCGATTTTCAGAATCTCGAACACCAGAACGCCCACCAGAATGCCGCTGATCTTGCCCACGCCTCCGTTGACGGACACGCCGCCGATGGTACAGCCGGCGATGGCCTCCAGTTCGTAGCTCTGCGCCGTGTTGACCGACGCGCCGCCCGACTTGGCCGCCATGAGGAAGCCGGTCAGCCCGTAGAGGATGGCGGCCAGCATATAGATCTTGATCTTCATCCGGGAGGTGTTGATGCCCGCGACCTCGGCCGCCGTTTCGTTGCCGCCGATGGCGTACATGTATTTTCCGTGCCGGGTCTTATTGTACAAAAACCACATGTACGCGCCGACGATCAGGGCGATGATGGCGATGTAGGAAAACATCCGGTTGCCCACATACCCCAGCGCGATGCCGGTATAATCGGACTGGAGCGTGCCGATGGGCTGTGCCCCGGTATACACCAGGCAGATGCCGTATACCAGCGTCTGCATGCCCAGCGTGGCGATGAAGGGAGGCACCTTCAGCCTGGCGATGACCGTACCGTTGACCGCGCCAATCAGTGCGCAGACGGCCAGCACACCCAGCAGCACCAGCGGGATGGGCAGGTTGCCCAGCGCGGGGTAGAACTTGTTCGAATAGTCGCCGGCGCGCTGCAGGAAGATGGCCGACAGGCAGGCCGCGAAGCCCGCCACGCGCCCCGCGCTCAGGTCGGTGCCCTTGGTGATGAGGCACCCGGACACGCCCAGCGCGATGATGAAGCGCACGGCCGTGTTGGAGAGCAGGTTGCGGAAATTGGCCTCCGAAAGGAAATTCGGGCGGAAAATGCTCACCAGCACGGCCATGAGCAGGATGCCCACGATGATGGCACGGTCGCTGATGAAATGCAAAACCTTGCGCGGGGAGAAGCGCTTCCACAGATACTGGCCCAGTCGAAGCTTTTCTTCCTCGCAGGCCTGAAGCGTGTTCAGCACCAGCCCCAGCGCCAGCAGCGCCGCGCCCAAAATGATCAACGGCAGATAGGCGGCGGCCAGCGCGCAGAGGACCTTGGACGAAAGGCTCAAATGCTGCCACAGGATACCCTTATTGTTGACGCGCCCCTGGGCGTAGCGGACGCCCTCAGCCTCGGCGAACCTGATATCGCCGTATTTATCCTTGATGAACTGTCCGCCCAGCGCGGCGAATTTTTCGTAGGACAGCAGGAATCCGTCCGGCTCGCCGTCGCCGTTTATATCCAGTTCGGTATGGCCGTCGATGCTCCATTCCTCCACGGCCTGCGCCGGCTCGTACGCTTCGGGCAGTTCATCCTCGACCACCAGCACGGGCACCTTCTCGTCGATGACCGTTTCCTTTGCAACGGAAACGAGCCGGAGGCCGGACACGCCCTCCAGCTGCGGATTGAGGCGGATCACGTCGCTCAGGCTCAGGCTCAGGAACAGCGAAACCAGCAGCACGGCGAGGCCGAGCCTTTTGAACAGTTTACCGTACTTCTTCATATTGCTTCCTCCAATGCAGAAAATTGCGTGGCCAGCGCCATGATCTTCTCCTGCGAGGCGTCCTGCTTTTCCACAAAACCGGTGACGCGCCCGTCGCACATCACCATGATGCGGTCCGACATGCCGATCAGCTCGCCCATTTCGGAGGAAATCATGATGATGGCCTTGCCCTGTCTGGCCAGCTCCGCGATGATACAGTAGATTTCGTATTTCGCGCCTACGTCGATGCCGCGGGTGGGTTCGTCCAGAATCAGCACGTCCGGGTCGTTGGCCAGCCACCTAGCGATAAGCACCTTCTGCTGATTGCCGCCGGAGAGCGACTGGATCTGCGTTTTGGAGGACGGCGTTTTGATGGACAGCCTGCTCACGTTGTTCTGCACCAGCGTTTCGATTTTGCCGTCGTCCAGCATGACGCGGTATTTCAGATACTGATCCAGGCTGGCCACGGACACGTTGTCGCTGACGCTGAGCACGCCCAGGATGCCGCTGGCGCGACGATTCTCCGTCAGCAGCGCGATGCCCTTTGTGATGGCGTCCCGGGGACGGTTAATCGCTATTTCGCTGCCCTTGTAGAGCGCGCGCCCGCGCTCATGGGCGCGAATGCCGAAAATGCCCTCCATCAGCTCCGTGCGCTGTGCGCCTACCAGACCGCCCACACCCAGAATTTCGCCTTTGTGCAGCCGGAAGGACGCGCCGCGGAAGCTGCGCGGATTGATGGACGTAAAGTCCTCCAGCTCGAAGACCACCTCGTCGGTTGCATAGCACTCCCGTGGCGGATACAGGTTGTCCAGCTTCCGACCCACCATGTGGGTGATAATCGCATCGGTGGTCAGCTCCTTCGCGTCCCATGTGCCGATGTATTTTCCGTCGCGCATGATGGTGACCTCATCGGAGATGCGCAGTATTTCTTCCATCTTATGGCTGATGTAGATGACGCTCACGCCGTCGGCCTTGAGGTCGGCAATGATGCGGAACAGCGCCTCCACCTCGTGCTCGGTCAGGGAGGACGTGGGTTCGTCCAGAATCAGTACGCGGCATTCGTTGGATACCGCCTTGGCGATTTCTACCGACTGCATCTGGGACACGCTCAGACTGCCCAGCTTCTGCCGCGGGTCGAAGTGCATGCGCACGCGCTTGAGCAAATCCTCCGTCTGCACGTACATTTTTTCATGATCCACCACAGGGATGAACCCCAGCAGCTTTTTCATGGGATAGCGCCCCACGAAAATGTTTTCCGCCACGCTGCGCTCGGTGATGGGCTGCAGCTCCTGATGCACCATGGCAATGCCCAGCTTGAGCGCCATCAGCGGATCCTTGATATTGACCTTTTTCCCCTCGTAAAAAATTTCGCCCTCGTCCATCCTGTAGATGCCGAACAGACATTTCATCAGCGTGGATTTGCCCGCGCCGTTCTCGCCCATCAGGGCGTGTACGGTGCCCGGCCGCAATTTGAAATCCACGTGATCCAGCGCCTTGACGCCGGGAAACGTCTTGACGACGCCTTTCATTTCCAGACGGTACTCCGCCATGCGCTGTCCTTCCTTTCCAAATTGTCGTTGTGTAGAAAAAAGAGGGGGCACTTTCGCGCCCCCAGCTTAAAGGGACTTACTTCACCATCTGGTAGTCAACCCAATAGTAAGCGTCCAGCGCCTCGCCCATCGCGGCCTTTATGGCTACGTCGGCGGCGGTATGGCTCTGGCCGATGTGGTCATTGAGCACGGTTCCGGTCATCGTGCCCTCCCGCACCATTTCAACGCACTCATCCAGCGCGTCCACGCCCAGCAGCAGAATGTCCTCGTTGACCTTGCGGCCGGCCTCCTTGATGGCCTGATACGCGCCCAGCGCCATGGCGTCGTTGTTGCAGAAGATTACGTCGATTTCCTTACCGAACTGCGCCAGTGCGGTGGCGGCCAGCTGCTGGCCGTTTTCCTGCATCCAGTCGCCGCGCTGTTCAAAGAGCTTGTTGACCTTCACGTCCATGTCGGTCAGGTACTTGACGGAGAACTCGGTGCGGTACTGCGCGTCCACGTTCTCCGGGTCGCCCATGATCATCACGTAGTCCACCGCGCCGTTGCCGTTGAGGTCGCCGTGCGCGTCGTTGAACTCATAGACGATGCGGCCCTGGAAGGAGCCGGACTGGCGGGCGTCAGCGCCCACGTAGCAGATCTTGCCTTCCCACAGAGCCATATCGTCCTCGCTGGGCTCGCGGTTGATGTAGATCACGGGAATGCCCGCTTCCTTGGCCAGCTCGGTCACGGCGGCAGCGGCGGTGGACTGCACCAGGTTCACAATCAGCACATCCACGCCCTCGGCGATGAAGCTGTTGATTTGATTGGTCTGCTCGGTTTGGTCGTTCTTGCCGTCCACCACGGTGACCTGCGCGCCGTAGGTTTCCTCCAGATACTTCTGAAGCTCGGTGCGGTACAGGGTCATGAAGTTGTCGTTGAACTGGTAGATGGTGACGCCCACCTTGACGGGCTTTTTCATTTCGTCGGCGAATGCGGAGGTTACGCCAAGCACCAGAATCAGGGCAAGCAGCACAGCGAGAATCTTCTTCATACGGGAAACGCTCCTTCTCTTTCATTTTCGGAGGCGCCGTGCGGAAATGCCGGCGCCCTCCGGCTGATTCTATTCTAACGGACGGCGCCCACAAAATTGAAGTGAAATTTTTACGAAAAACTATCAAAAATTCACTGAATACAGCTATAACGCATTGCTTATCTGCATAAATTTGTGTACAATAACAACATGGTGACAGCCGGAAACAGTGCGCCGTTTCCATGTCGCCGGAAGAACGTAGCGATTCACCGGCGCACGATGGATACAGGGAGGTGAGCCCGTGTATAAGCTGCTGCTGGCGGACGATGAAAGCGACATCCGTGAGGGACTGACGGAGGTCGTCCCTTTTGAAGCGTACGGATTCACCGTGGTCGGTCAGGCCGAAAACGGGCTGGAGGCACTGCGCCTTTGCGAGGAGCAGAAGCCGGATCTGATCGTCTCGGATATCCGAATGCCGCTCATGGACGGGCTGACCATGCTGGCACAGGCGCAGCAAATGCTGCCCACCGTCCGCTCAATCATCCTCAGCGGCTATGACGAGTTTGAATTTGCGCGTCAGGCCGTGTCGCTCCATTGTCTGGGCTACCTGCTCAAGCCCATTTCCGCCGCTGAGTTTACAGAAGCGCTGGCCGATGCGCGGCAAAAGCTGGACGAGGATTTTGCCCGTCGCCGAGACATGCTGCGCCTAAAGCGGCATTTTGAGGAGGGGCTGCCCGTCTTTCGCGCCTCGCTGCTCACGGCGCTGCTGGACGGCGGGCTGCCGCCTGCGCGAGCGCTGGAGATGGCGGAGCGCTACGGTCTTCCCCTGAACGAAAGCAATCGTTATGCGGTGGCGCTGTTCAGGCTGAGCCGCGCCCAGGGCGCGGCCTTCGCCGACGGCGAGCCGGAATTGCTGCGCGTCGCCGCCATGGACATTGTGCATGAGCAGCTGCCCAAAGAGAGCGGCTGCGCCTTTTTCTATCAGTCGTACATCGCCGTGCTGTTGTGGTTCTCCCAGGAGGAGGAAACGGTGCGGACGTATGAGCGTCTGGACGGCATATGCCAGCACATCGAGCATTATCTGGGCGCGGCGGTGCGGGTAGGCGTCGGGAAGCCCTGCCGCGGCGTGGGCGGTCTGGCCGAGTGCGCCCGTCAGGCCGGCAGCGCGCTTTCGCAGCGCGGCTTTTATGACAATCGGCTGCTGCTCTTTTCCGACCTTGCGCCCGGCGGCGCCAACGAGCCACCGGCGGACGCGGTATTGCTCCGGGAACTGGACACGGCGCTGAAAAAAGGCTGCGCCGGGGAAGCGCGGCAGAAAATCGAGCGGCTGCTCGCCGCCTGCCGGAGCGCAAGACCGGGCGAAATCGCCTACCGCGCCTATCTGATGGAGATCTTCGTCTCGCTGATGCGGACGGGGCGCGACATGGCCGTCAATCCGGTTGAAACGGGTGGGGATTCGCTGGAGAGGCTGATCGCCTGCCCGCCGCCGGATGAGGCCTGCGAACTGTTCGGCCGCTTATGCGACGGCCTTGCCGAGGGGATCGCACAAAGCCGCAGAACGGCCGGACAGCAGCTTATTTCGGCGGCGCAGGCGTACATTCAGCAGCACTACGCTGACCCCGAACTGACCGCCGAAAAGCTGTGCCGTCATTTGCATGTGTCGCCAAGCTATTTCAGTGCTCTGTTCAAGCGGGAAACGGGGTGCAATTTCCCGTATTTCCTGACGGAAACGCGCATGCGGCAGGCCATGACGCTTCTGGCCGGCACGCCCATGAAGACAGCTGCCGTCGCAGAGGCGGTGGGCGTCCCGGACCCCAGCTATTTTTCCTACTTGTTCAAACGGCTTTACGGGCTATCTCCCTCTCAGGTGCGCAGGAGAAGGGAGGGAGACGCTTGAAGCGCGGGGGCGCCGACGGGCGCAGCTTCAGCCTGCAGCTCACCGCCTCCTTCACGGCGTGCATGGGTGCGCTGCTGGCGTTTATTTCTATCAGCCTGATGACGCCGCTCTCGTCCCTGCTGGAAAAAAACGCCTACGAACGCACGAAGGAAACGGTGCTCCAGTCGGTCAGCGCCGTCAACGTGTTCGTTGATCGGCTGCTCTCCACCCTCTATTTCGCCACCACCGCGCTGCCCGGCAGCATAGACGGCGGGACGGCGGAATGGGTGCGGCAGATGGAGCCGATCAAAAAAAGCGATTCCAATATCATCTCCATCGCGCTGTTTCACCGGGACGGGACGCTGCTGGGCGCGGTGGGCGCAGGCGACGTGTCCCTCGAGCCGGCGGAGGTCGCCGGCAGCGAATGGTTTCAGAAGGCGCTTGCCTGGGGCGGCACCGCCACCTATTTTTCCAGCCCCTTCGTGCAGCACATCTTTGCCGGGCAGCGCACGTTTGTCATCCGGCTGGCCCGCTCCGCCTTTTATCAGAAGGAAGGGGTTCTGGAGCAGGGCGTGGTGCTCATGGACGTATCCTACGCCAGCTTTAGCCGGCTGGTGGAGGGAGCGACGCTGGGGAAAAGCGGCTATGTCTATCTGCTGGACCGGCAGGGCGATATCATCGCCCATCCGCGGCTTCAGCTGATATACAGCGGCCTGCACGAGGAAAATCTGGAGGAGATCAGCCGGGTGCTGATCGGGCAGGGGCGCGATCAGGTCGGCGGACGCGAGCGCGTGTTCATCGCCGCCACGCTGAACCAGACCCGCTGGCGGCTGGTGGGCGTGGCGTATCTGGACGAGTTGATGGGGCTCCAAGCCGCCTTTGTGCGCGTGCTGACCGTCGTGCTGCTCTGCGCGCTGCTGCTCTCCCTCGCCGTGGCGGCCGTGATGGCCTACCGGCTCATGCTCCCCATCCGCCACGTCGCCGACGCCATCGGGCGGGTGGAATCCGGCAATCTGGACGAGGGCATTCCGGAAACCGGCTTTCGGGAGGTGCGCGCTATTTCCAGCGTCTTTAACCGCATGCTGCGGCGCGTCCGCGCCCTGATGGATCAGATCTTGCAGGAGCAGGAAGCCAAACGGCTCTACGAGCTCAACGCCCTTCAAGCGCAAATCAACCCCCATTTCCTCTACAATACGCTGGATTCCATTATCTGGATGGAGGAGCGGGGACGCGGGCGGGAAGCCATCCTGATGGTTTCCTCTCTGGCCAAGCTGTTTCGCCTTTCCATCAGCCGCGGGCGCAGCGAGATCTCCGTCCGGGAGGAACTGGAGCAGGTGCGCCATTACCTGATCATCCAAAAAATGCGCTTCAAAAATAAATTTGAATATGCCATCACATGGGACGAAGCGGCGCTGGAGGAAACCACCGTCAAGCTGATCGTGCAGCCCATGGCGGAAAACGCCATCAACCACGCCATCGACGAAGCCCACGATGAGGCGCTGCACATCGCCATCCACGCGGGCTTAACGGCGGACGAGGTGGTCTTCACCATCGAGGACGACGGCGTGGGCATGCCGCCCGAGGTCGTTTCCAGGCTGCTGACCGCGCCTGCCGGAAAAAGCGGCATCGGCGTGAAAAATGTTCACGAGCGAATCCGCCTGACTTACGGAGAGCCCTACGGCGTTCAGGTGCGCAGCGTCCAGGACGAGGGCACCTGCGTGACCATCCGCATACCGCGGAGAAAGGGAGGCGCGGCATGAAAAAGGTCATGGGCGCGGCCTTGTCCCTGATTCTTGCGGCGTTTTGCGTGATGCTGCTGGGCCTGCGCACGCAGGACAGTCCTCCGGCTGACGCGCAGCGTTCCGTGCTGCTGCTGACGCAGGAGGATACCGGCGCTTATTTCATGCAGCTGCGTCAGGGCGTCCAGAAGGCGCTGGAGGAGCAGGACTGCGCGCTGACCACCCAGATCATCGATTCCGCCGCGATCTCGGATGCGCTGTGGAGCGGGACAGAATACAGCGGCGTGCTGATTTATATCAAGGACGAAGCGCTGCGCCTGGAGGCGCTGCGTGCCGTGAGCCAGCAGGGACTGCGTGCCGCGACCATCGATGCGCACGAGGATGGCTTCCCCTCGGTGACGCAGGACGTGCAGCAGCACGTCGAGTTGGCGGCGAGCGCATCGGTGAGCGCCGAGCGGGTGATCTGTCTTGGCGGCGGCGAGGTCCTGCGCAAAGCCGCGAAATCCGTTTTCCGCAGCCGCTGGCTGGAGGCGGCAACGGTCAGCCCGGAGATCACGCGCTGCGCGGTGATCGCTCTGGACGATGAAGCGGCGGCGAGGCTGATTCGGGAAAGGGCGGACGGCCTGTGGGCGCACCAGCTGATTCTGGTGAATCCCGGCGAAAACGCCGCCGCATGGCTGGAATCCGGTCAGACTCAGGCCGCCGTTCTTCCCTCGCCCTATGCGACCGGGTACATCGCGGCGGCGCAGGCGCTGTGGGATGAAAAGGGAAAACGGTATCGGTCGCCCGCGTTCATCGTCACGCCGGACAATATGTACGATGCGCGGCATGTCAAGCTGGTCTTTCCGCTGTTGAATTGACGGTACGGGAGAAATGTTCATGAGAAGCATCAAGCTGTTTTGCGTGGCGCTCGCCCTGATGATGCTGGGCGCGTCCGTGTGCGCGCAGGAGGAGCCCGTGTTCGGCGTGTGCATATACGATGAAACGGACACATTCATGGCCAGTCTGCGCCTGCATCTGGAAGTCTACGCCCAGGGCAGGGCGCGGCTGATCGTCTATAACAGCCGGAACGATCAGAACCTGCAGAACGATCAGGTGGAAGCCCTGCTGGAGGCCGATGTGGACGTGCTGATCATCAACCCGGTCGACCGGCTGGCGGCGGGATATCTGATTGAGAAGGCCAGGCAGCGCCGGACGCCGGTGCTGTTTATCAACCGGCAGCCGCTGCCGGAGGATCTGCTTTTATATGAGCACGCCTTTTATGTGGGCGCGGACGGCGCGCAGAGCGGGCGGCTGAGCGGCGAGATTCTCGCGGAGTATTTTCTGGCGCATCCGGAGGCGGACAGGAACGGCGACGGCGTGGTGCAGTACGTGCTCATCAAGGGAGAGCCGGGGCATCAGGATGCCGAACTGCGCACGCAAAACGCCCTGAAGCCGCTTCAGGAGGCGGGCTTCCGCGTGGAAAAGCTGCAGGAGGATACCGGCATGTGGCGTCGACAGCTGGGGCAGGAAAAAATGGCGGGGTTTCTGCTGGCGTGGGGCGACCAGATCGAATGTGTCATTTCCAACAACGATGAAATGGCGCTGGGCGCCATCAACGCGCTGAAGGCCGCCGGATATTTTTCGGGCGGGCGCTTTATGCCCGTGGTGGGCGTGGACGCCATCAGCCAGGCGATCGAGGCGCTGCGGCAGGGCTCCCTGCTGGGCACGGTGTTCAACGACGGCGAGCGCCAGGCCATGGCCGCCGTTGATCTGGCCATCCTGCTGGCGAAGGGAGAGGCGATTACTTCCGATACTTACGCCTATCCGCTCAGCGATGGCCGTTTCGTCTGGATTCCCTATCGGCGCGTTACTCGCGAGGATTTGCCAGATCCATGATGCGCCGTTCAACAGGCTTCTTTTCCAACGCTTGCTTACAGCCTTTCCTCAATGACCGTGCGGTTGTATATACATATGCAGAGAATCCCGTGCAAAACGGAAGCGTTTTCGGTGAAAATCAAAATGATTTTTCAGGCGCCGTTTTTTTCCGTGTTTTTTCCGTTAAGAATCAATTGCCATGCTTCCTTCAGCAGCAAGGAGCATCGCACGGGTATGAAAATAGGACTGCTGCGACGCCGATTTGACGACTGCAGCAGCCCTTTGACGGGAAACCGGCACGCATACCCGCTATGGGGATACGCTCACAGTGCAAGCTTCCATCCGTATTTTATTGTTTTCTTGCGTCTCCGGTCTGCTCCCCTCCGCCCAACAGGGAATACGCGATATCCTGCGCGGCGGAGAGATCGTCATACCGGACATAGAATCGATACCGGTCGTAGAATCTTCCCACCTGCATGGACAGTGCCGCGCCCAGCACAGATTTTTTGAGGTGAGGAATGCTGCTCTGGTTCAGCACGTCCGCCAGCATATCGCCCTGCAGCGCGGGCGTTTCCCGCAAAAAGCAGAGATCGTCCGGCCCTATGGGACGGTATTTCCGGCTGGCGCAGACGGGACAGCTTTCCTGCTCCCCGCCGGGGCGTTTGCAGTCCTCGCAGTACAGCATGGGCGGCAGCCTCCCTTCCGATTCAGCGCCGCTCATTCAGCCTTCCCACAGTCCGTGGAGGTTGCAGTAGGCGAAGGCCGCCTCCACCTCATCCTCCGGACAGATGTAGAAGCAGACGCTGGGCTTGTCGCCGGGCTTGAGCTCCTTGCGCTGATTGCCCGCCTTGGTCTGCAGCGACACCCACTCGATGAAGTGTCCCTCCGTCATGGGATGCTCGTCCGCCCCCACCGTCACCTGCACCCTTCCGTTTTCCACGGTATAGACGGGGACATGCTTTTCCACGGAAGCGTCCGTAACGCCGGGAATCATCTCCTGCATCTTCTCTCCGCAGCAGAAAACGGGCACGCCGGTGTCCTTGACCCTGGCGATGATATTGCCGCAGCGCTGGCAGCGATAGAATTTCTGTTCCATGCCATCAGGCTCCTTTCCTCCGTCGGGCGGGCAGGCGCATTCCACCTGCCCGTCCCGTTTCAGTGCATGCAGTGCGCAGCCGCGCCTGCCTGCATTATGGTTTCTTATACCCGCACTTGGGGCAGACACCGTTTTCATCCAACGCAATGCCGCACAGCGGGCAGCGGTCCACTGTCAGATGGGGTTCAAAGCAGGCCGAGGCCGTGTTCACGCCGCTGGAGAAGGTCAGCTTGACGATGTTCAGCTTGTCCTTGAGCAGCTCGTACACGATTTTGATCATGCCCTCCACGGTCATGGTCTCCTTCGTCACCACCAGACGGCAGTCGGGGTACGCGGTGGCCAGTTCCGTTTGGAAGGCGGGTCCCTTCATGACGTTGTTGGGATGGCCGTCCCTGATTCCCTGCTTTTCGTAAACGTCTAGCACGGCGGGCAGCAGCGGATCGTCGTGGCGCAGAATCAGCGCGTGGTCGAAGTTTTTCAGCACGTCCCATGCGGTCTTCTGGATCTCGTTGCAGGGGAACACCATGTTCACGCCCTCGTTGACCGTGCCTTCCACCTCGATGGTGAGAATACCGGTATGGCCGTGAAGATACTGTGCTTCGCCCTTAAAGCCGTAAAAACGGTGTGCATACTGCAGATCAAGTTTTGCAATGCTCCTCATGGTTGATTCTCCTTTTTTTCTATATTTACGGGATACAGCGCCCGTATGCGCTCAATAGGGATTCGGCGTCTCCGCCTCTGTTTACAGCGGTTCAAAATCGGCTGCTCCGTGCTTGCAGAGAGGGCAGATATAGTCCGGCGGGAGCGTGTCTCCCTCATAGACATATCCGCATATCCTGCATATGAAGCCTTTCTTTTTCTCCGGCTGCGGCTTCGGCTTGATGTGCTTTTGGTAATAGGCATAGCTCACGGTTTCCGCATCGGACAGTATTTTTCCCTCGGTCGGCGTACACAGGAACAGGACATGGGAGCCGAGATCCTCCTCCCGCTCGACTGCGAGCGAGAGAAAGCCGTTTGCGTGCCTCGGCAGGACAATCAGCCCGTTGCTGCTTCTTTCGGTCGTATAGCCGTCAAACTTGTCCGTATCCCGCCCGCTCTGATACCCAAAGCGCCGGAACACCTCAAACGGCGTATTCTCGGTCAGACTGTTGATGTTCAGCACGCCTGTTTTTTGAATGAGTCCGCAGGAGTAGTTTTGCTTGCTCACGCAGACGGCAATAAGCGCGGGTGCGCTTGTGACCTGCATCACGGTGTTGACGATGCAGCCGTTGTCCTTTTCTCCGTCCCTCGTCGTGAGGACGTACAGGCCGTAGCCGATTTGATACAGGGCTTTCGGGTCAAACGCTCCCTCAACCATATCAGTAATTCTCCGCGTGAAGCTCAAAGTAGCTCAGGGGATGCTCGCAGGTCGGGCAGACTTCGGGCGCCTTCGTGCCTATCACGATGTGGCCGCAGTTGCGGCACTCCCACACCTTCACCTCGCTCCTTGCGAACACCTCAGCCATTTCCACGTTCCTGAGCAGCGCCCGATAGCGCTCCTCATGGTGCTTTTCGACCGCCGCCACCAGCCGGAAGCGCTTCGCCAGCTCATGGAAGCCTTCCTCGTCGGCGGTCTTGGCGAAGCCGTCGTACATATCCGTCCACTCGTAGTTCTCGCCCTCGGCGGCATGAAGCAGGTTCTGCGCCGTATCGCCGATGCCGTTCAGCTCCTTGAACCAGAGCTTTGCGTGTTCCTTTTCGTTCTCGGCCGTTTTCAGGAACAGCGCCGCGATTTGCTCATAGCCTTCCTTTTTCGCCACGGATGCAAAGTAGGTGTACTTGTTTCTTGCCTGAGATTCGCCCGCAAAGGCCGCCTCCAGATTTTTTTCGGTTTGGGTTCCTGCATATCGGTTTTGTTCATTCATGATAGACCGCCTCCTTTGTTTTCATGTACGGTTCTGAACTGCGACAACCGCTCTCGTTTTCAATATACCCTGTATTCCGTCCGCTGAAACAGCAGAAAAAAAGTTTTTTCTGTTCATCCTCTGCCCGGCCGCTCGGTCGCAGGCGCCTGACGCAGCCTTCACCGTTTATCATGCTGCCGCAGCCATCCTTTCGATTGATTGCTGCGGTTATGGTGAGGAATTGCCATTATCATCTCCATGCCCAATCAAACCATTGAATAGGGCCGATATTCCATGCGGGATAGATTGACAGATAAAAAAGTTGGAATTTTTCAAACAGTCTCATTGCATAAGTAGGCTAAACAGATTATTCTTAAGGCGGAGGTGACCAAAATGGCAAATGAAGATAAAAAGGACTTTAATGCCATGCTGCACGATAATAAGGATATGCCAAAGTTTCAAACTATCACAGACCCCAAAAGCATAGAGAAATATGGCGGTAGTAAAATGTATTTTGCACCACCTGCTGACTATGATAAGGTGATGAAAAAAATTCCATACGGCAAAGTGATTACTGTTGGAAAAATACGAGACTATTTTGCGGAAATAAGCGGTGCAGATTTTACAGAACCGATTACAGCAGGAATTTTTGTTTCTATTGTGGCGTGGGCGAGTTATCAGCGCTCAGAAGATGAAACACCTTATTGGAGAACATTAAAGGCCAACGGAGAATTAAATGCTAAATATCCGAATGGCGTTGAAGCGCAGAAAGAAAAATTAGAGGCAGAGGGACTCACTATCATCGAAAAAGGTCGTAAAAATAAGCGATACTATGTAAAGGATTATGAAAAATTTCTTTTTAATTTATGCGTTGTCAAAAATGGTTCAACAAGAGGGCACGAATAAAAGATTTGCGGGCTTAATTTCTAATAAACAGGCTGTCCTGCGCCGGCTCGTCTGCCGGCACATAGCGCTCCACCAGCATATGCAAATCATATTTCTCCCTCAGCCGAATGATTTCCCGCATCATCGGAGATTGATGATGTGCATCAATGGCTGCTTGGTCTGCCCAGCTATCAATCAGCAAAACGGTTTCCTCATCGTCCATTGGAAAGAAGTATTCATAACGGGCATTGCCTGCTTCGGCACGAATACGGTCAACAATGCCGCTTTGCATCATTTCTTCGGCAAATATCCTCGCACTGCCGTTCTTGCCTGTATAATAGATGTTGATTGTAATTGGCATAGCTTCTTTCTATAAATATTGCTTCAAATTTTCATCTGCATTCCATCTTGGAACGCCTTTCCCACCGTCTCACCAAGTCCGACATAGGTATTATGAATGGGGTCATAGGTAATCGGCTTCAGCTTCTTTGGGTCGATTTTGCCGCTTGTAAGGATGCTTTCGTCTGCATTCACATTGACGATTTCGCCGACCAGAATGCCGTTTTCAAAGCTCTTGAGCTTGCATTCCAGCGCCATCGGCAGCTCGTCAATGAGCGGCGCATTGACTTTTTCGCTCTTTGTTGCGTGGAAGCCGGCTCTTGCGAATTTGTTCGGCACTTTGCCGGCGGATTCAATGCCCACATAGTCGCATGGAATGACAGTATCCTCTGTCGCCATGCTGACGGTGAACGCGCCGGTTTTCGCAATATTATCCGTTGTCTTATGCTCCGCCATGCTGATGGAAATCTCGTTCATGTCCGTAATGCATCCCCACGCGGCGTTCATGGCGTTTGGGACGCCGTTTTCGTCATATGTACCGACAATCAGCACCGGCATCGGATACAGAAAAGGTTTTGCACCGAAGTCTACTCTGGTCATTGTTGTTTTCTCCTGTTACTCAATATTTGCCTCATGTTGATGGCAGCCAGCCACAGGTGAGGGGCAGCTCATGGCCTCAATATTGATGGTCTGTCTCACTGAGATCCGGTAAAGCAGCCCCTTTTATATCCCCTTTGCTTTCTGCTACCTTCTCTTCCCCGTGCCCAGATATTTCCCGAATTCGTTCATGCGTTCCAGCGTCATCCCGCAGCCACGGGCGATGCATTCCTGCGGGTTGTCCGCCGTGCGGCAGCCGATTTTAAGGGCGATGGAGATGGCCTCGGCCAGGCCGTTCAGCATCGCGCCGCCGCCGGTCAGGACGATGCCGGAATCAAAGATGTCCGCCGCCAGCTCTGCGGGCGTATGCTCCAGCACTGCGTGAATGTTTTCAATGAGCTGCTGAAGCGGCTCGTCAATGGCCTCGGTGATTTCATCGGACATGATGTGCAGCACCTTGGGCAGCCCCGTAATCAGGCTGCGGCCGGTCACATCGCTGGGAATCTGCTCCGCACGCGGCATGGCCGAGCCGATGCGCTCCTTGAGCTCCGCTGCCGTTACCTCGCCGATGAGCAGGTTGTGCTTGCGCCGGATGTAGCGGATGATGCCCTCATCGAAGAGGTCTCCGGCGGCCTTCACGCTGTCGCGCACGATGGAGCGGCCTTGGGAAAGAACGGCAATCTCCGTCATGCCGCCGCCGATGTCCACCAGCATCTGCCCGTAGGCCTCGTTGAACGGCAGTTCCGCGCCGATGGCGGCGGCAATGGGGCGTTCCATGATTTGAGTGCGGCGGACGCCCGCTTCGAAGAGGGCCGTGGTCAGGCTGTGCCGCTCGACCTCGTTTACGCCGGACGGCAGGGACAGGATGACACGAGGCCCGCCGAATAAGCGCTTGCCGACGACCTTGACGACGAAAAAGCGAAGCAGCGCACTGGCCATTTCAAAATCGGCCACCATGCCGTCCCTGAGCGGACGCATGACCTCGATGTTGCCCGGAGCGCGCCCCAGCATTTTGTGTGCTTCCTCGCCGACCGCCAAAACATGCCGCGTTTCGCGGTCCACGGCGATGACGGCCGGTTCATTCAGAATAATGCCTCGGCCGCGCCCGTAAAAAAGGATATTCGCCGTGCCAAAGTCAATGCCCAAATCTACCTGTGCCATGAAAATTCCCTCGGTTAAACATAAACATTTTAGGAATTGCCGCATACAAAAAACAGCTTCGCGGCAACAGCCTGCTTTCCTTATTCGACATGAAATCATGATTTCCTTCTTTTGCCGAAAAAAATGGGATGCACATACCACAAATTGTTTGTATTAGCGCAAAAACTGGTGTTCATTCTCCACATATTTGGTGAAAGACCTCCTTTTCTTTTTCCGTACCGCATTCGGCCGAAAAAGCCTGAAGCCGCGTTCAAAAAACGTGATTTGGGGAAACGAAAGAAATTTGACCATGAAAAACAAGGAAAATGGAAATATTTGGATGCAATTTTCGTCATTTTCAAGGAAAAACGGCAGCCGTGCTTGACGAATATCTGCCGGACGGCTATACTGACAGTGTTCGAAATAAGAACAAGCGTTCCTGTTTTAAGGTGTGAAATGAGGAGAACTCAAGCGAGCACAACGTGGAGGGAGATGACAAAATTGCTCAGTATGCCAATCTACAATCGCCTGTATGCGCAGATGCGGCTCAAGGGCTTCAGCGTGGGGACGCTGGCGCAGAAAGCGCACATGGGGTACGAATCAATGCGGGTGAAGCTGCTGGGCGAGCGGGGCTTTTCCCTGGAGGAGGCCATCCGCATCAAGCAGGCACTGGCATTTCAGGGCACATTGGAAATGCTGTTCGAGCAAAACGGCGGGAGGGAGGAGACTTGAATGCTCGGCCGTTTTTTAAAATGCATACGGGAACGGAGACGGCTGCGGCAGGCGGTGCAGCCGCTTCTGAGCAGGGTCGGACGGCACGCGCAGGCGCGAAGGAAATATTGGAAAGCGGACGGGTCATCGACGCCCAAATCAGCGTACTGCTTTCGGAAATTTCCCGTCTGAACGAGTGGCGGAAAATCGCGTGGGGCGCGAGCAGGGAGATAGCCGAGGAGCGGCTGGATGCCCTGCGGCGGGAGGCGCTGGCGCAGATGGAGGCGCTGAAAAAGCGGCGTGGGACGCTGAGTGCGCTCATCGAGCAGGTGGAAAATGCCGATATCCGCAGGGTGCTGGCGCTTCGCTGCCTGACATACAAGACATGGCTGCAAATCGGCATGCTGCTGAACATGGACGAAAGCACGGCGAGACGAAAATACAGGCAGGGGCTTGAGATGCTTGACGCGGCGCTCCAAGCGGGAATCCAAAGTCAATCAGAACAAAGCGAGAAATAAAAAAATCGGGAGTGAGGAAACTCATTCCTTTTTGATGCCGACCGATTCGGCATGCGCCCTCCAACGCCATGATTGTCAATCCGCCCGAAACATGGTATACTATATTATGGAAATGCTTTGGCATTTTCTTCCAAAAAGGCTGATTTCAGTGTAATGGGAAAAAGGGAGCGCAGCATGAAGCGGCATTCGAACGCTGATAAAAATTTATCCGATGAGCGAATCGGCAAAAACGCATCCGTTTCGGATGCGGAGAAGAGCCTGTTAAAGAAAAAGCGCATCATCGCCATTGCCTCGGTCGTGATTTTGCTGGTGCTGATGGGCTTGGTCGGCTACTTTGTCGGAAAGCCGTTGGTCAAGATGGCCAAAGAGCCGGCGCAGTTCCGCGAATATGTGCAGAGCAGGGGGATGTGGGGGCAGCTCATCATGATAGGCATCATGGCCCTGCAAATCATGGTGGCGCTGATTCCCGGCGAGCCGTTTGAGGTGGGCGCCGGCTATGCCTTCGGCGTTTGGGAGGGCACGGCGCTTTGCCTCATCGGGGCGGCACTGGCCACGGCGGGCATCTTCGCGCTGGTCAAAAAATACGGCAGACGGTTTGTGGAGCTGTTCGTGGATACGGACAAAATCGACAAGTGGTCGTTCATGCAGGACGAACAGAAATTAGACGAGCTCTTGTTCCTCCTCTTCCTCATTCCCGGCACACCCAAGGACATTCTGGTCTATCTGGCGGGACTGACCCCGGTGACGCTGCCGAAATTCCTGCTGATTACCACCATTGCGCGAATTCCGTCCGTCATCTCTTCCGCCATCTTCGGCCATTATGTCAACGCCCAGCGCTACACGGTGGCCATCATTGTGTACGGGGTGACGGCTGCGGTCAGCTTAATCGGCGTACTGCTGTACAGGAAATGGTCAAAGACGCACGATCATCAGCACAAAAAGAAGCGGGAACAAGAGACATGATAAAGCGAAAAACAGGCAAACTGCGCGAGCTTCGCGCCATTTTCATTCTTTTTTTGACGGCGGGCATCTGGGGCTTTGCGTTTGCCGCCCAGCGGCAGGCGTCCTTCTATCTGAGTCCCTTCACCTTCGGTGCGTCCCGCTTTCTGATGGGTGCGGCGGCGCTGTACCTGTTTGTACTGCCCAAGGACAAGAAAAACGGGAAGCGCTTCACAAAAACAGAGTGGCGAAACGGCGCTGTCGTGGGCGCGGTGCTGTTTGCGGCGGCGACCTTGCAGCAAATCGGCATCGGCCTCACCAGCGCGGGACAGGCAGGCTTTTTGTCCGCGCTGTATGTAGTGCTCGTTCCCGTCATCGGTCTGCTGTTCGGACGCAGGACGAACGGCGCGACATGGCTGGCGCTGCTGCTGGCCGTCCCCGCGCTCTACCTGCTGTGCATGACGGACGGCGGCTTTCATGTGAGCATCGGCGATGCGTGGCTCTTGTCCTCCGCCGTTTTCTGGGCGCTGCATATCCTGTTCACCGACCGCTTTGTGCGCGGCACAGACCCTCTGCACCTGTGCGTCATCCAATTTTTCGTCTGCGGCGTTCTCAACCTTGTCTGCGCGCTGCTGTTTGAAACAACGACCGTTGAAAATATGCAGAAGGCGCTCTGGGCCGTTTTGTATGTGGGGCTGATGTCCACGGCGGTGGCGTACACCCTGCAGGCCATCGGCCAGCGCGATGCCAAGCCCGCTCACGCGGCGCTCGTTCTGTCGACGGAATCAGTGTTCAGCGTCATTGCGGGGGCGCTCCTGCTCGGCGAAAGGATGACGGCGCCCGCGTACTTCGGCTGTGTGCTGATGTTTGCAGCCGTGGTGCTGTCTCAGCTGAGGAGCGCAAAGGAGGAGCCTCATGTTTGATATGGACGCGCAGTCGCGGTACTTCGGCGTGACGACGGTGGAAAATATCTTCCTCACGGAATATATGCCCGCCGCCAAGGGCGAATATGTCAAGGTTTATCTGGCGGCGCTCTATCACGCGGCAAGGCCGGACGAAAAATTCGGCGTGGAGGAGCTGGCGCAGGAGCTGAGCATGCAGCCCTCGGAGACGGAAGCGGCGCTCCGCTATTGGGAGCGGCGCGGGCTGCTGTCACTCATCGCGGGTGAAAAGCCCACCTATCGGCTGTATTCGATGGTGCAGCGCGTCCTGTCCGGTCAGGACAGGCTGCTCAAACCCGATGAGGACTATGTGGCGTTTGCCGAAAGCGTGTACGCCCTCTTCGGCGACCAGCGCAAGGTCACGCCGTCCGAGATTTCCCTGGCGTATGAGTGGGTGCAGGACGTCGGTCTTCCGCAGGAGGCGGTGCTGCTGCTTTTAAGCCACATGAAGGCGACCCGCGGCGTTCGGTTTTCCTTTAAGCGGGCGCAGGAGCTGGCGGCGCGGATGAAGGAGGACGGCGTTGCGGACTACGAGCAGGCGGAGGACTATCTCCGTTTTGAGGGCGAAATCCTGTCCGGCGCAAAGGCCGTTCTGCGCAGGATGCGGCAGTTCCGTCTGCCCTCGGAGGACGAGATGCTTCTGTATAAAAAGTGGCGCGAGGAATGGGGACTTCTGCCCGACATGATTTTGGAATCCTGCGCGGAGACCACGGCGGCGACCAATCCCAGCTTCAAATATCTGGACAAGGTGCTGGAGCATCGGGCGGGGCGCACAAAGCAGGAAATCAGCGAAAACGAAGAGCTGATGCGGCGGGCGAACGAATTAAAGAGCGCGCTTGGCAGCAGGGGCGCGGCTTCATCCATCGCCAATGTATACAGGGACATGGCGCGTTCCATGCCGCATGAGGTCATTTTGCTGGCCGCCTCCGAGTGCGCCAGACGCGGCAAGCACGGCTTGGACGATGTGGAAGGGCTGCTCGGCGCATGGGAAGAGCGCGGCCTCAAAACGGCACAGGCCGTGCGGGATTATCTGAGCGTTGAGCGGCCGCAGAACCTGTTCCTCAAAAAGATGTTCGAGGCGGCGGGACATCGCGGCGAGCCGACACTGGAGGACCGGAAGCGCCTGTCCGCCTGGCGGAGCCGCGGCGCGCAGGACGACCTGCTTTTGCTGGCGGCGAGCCGAGCGGCGCAGGCAGAGGGCGCAAAGATGCGCTATGCCGAAACGCTCATTGACAGCTGGCTGGCCGAGGGCGCGCACACCGCGCAGGAGGCGGCGGCGCTGAGCAGCGGCTACAAGACGGCCAAGGCGCAGATCAACCCCAAAAACGCCTATGAGCAGCGCACCTATACCGATGACGAACTGGAGCGCGCAGCCGGCACGGATGAATTGCTGAAGGAGGCACGGGAGCAATGATGAACGCGGCTCTGCGGGAGCAGATTATGGAAAGCTACCGTTTGCAGCGCGAAAAAAACGCCCGCGAGGAGCGGCGGCGACGCGAGGAGGTCAATCAAAAAGACCCGCGCATTGCGGAGCTGATGCAAAAGCGCCACGAGATGATTCTGTCCTCCGTCCGCAGCGCGTTCGAGCAGGTGGAGGCAGGCGATTTAGAGCAGCGGATGCTGGAATATAATGCCCGCATTCGGGCACTGCTCAGAGAAAGCGGCCTGCCGGAAAACTATTTGGAGCCGGTCTATGCCTGCGAAGCCTGCCGCGATACGGGCTATGTGGGCGAAATCAGGAAGACGGAATGCGCCTGCATGAAAAAAAAGACCGCCCAAATGACCGACCGCGTGTCGAGCGAGGGGCAGACCTTTGAGACCTTTGACGAAAATGTCTTTCCGGAAGTGGCCGTGGACGGAAACGGCACGACCCAAGGCCGGCTCATGCGCGTCATCCGCACCATCTGCGAAAAGTACGCGGACGCCTTTCCCAACCAGCAGCCCAGGGATATGCTTCTCTACGGCGGCAGCGGGCTGGGCAAGACCTTCCTGCTGTCCTGTATCGCGCAGCGGGTGCTGGAGCGCGGGTACAATGCCGAATGCGTGACCGCCTATGATATGCAGGCCGTCCTGCGGCGGGCGTACTTTTCCGGAACGGCCGAGGCGGACTATCTCTTTTCCGCCGAGCTTTTGCTGGTGGATGATTTGGGCATGGAGCCGCTGATGGAGAATGTCACCGCCGTGCAGCTTTATAACCTGCTGAACGAGCGCCGCCGTGCGGGGCTGCCCACCGTCTTCAGCAGCAACCTCACCATGCAGGACATCAAGACCCGCTACACCGAGCGCGTCTCCTCCCGCCTGCTGGACGGGGAGCAGTGCAGGGTATTGCATCTGTTGGGAAAAGATATCCGTTTGACCAGATAAGAAAGAAGGAAGCAGAAAGTTTGAGCAGCGCAAGATTTGCATTATTCGTGGATTTAGAAAACTGCGGCGCAAAGGCCGCGACGCTGAACAGCGTCTTGGAAAAGGTAAAAATCAGGGGCGACATTTTGCTGGGCAAGGTATACGGCTATACGGACAGGTTCTCGGATTTGAAGGAGATTTTGCTCAGCAACACCTTCACCGTCGTACCGTCCCTTCGCTACGGCATCTCCCAAAAGAACAATGCGGACATCCTCCTGGTCATTGACGCGCTGGAGGTGGCGTACACCAACCCGCTCATCGACAGCTTCTGCATCGTGTCCGGCGACAGCGATTATACGCCGCTGGTCGGACGGCTCAAGTCCATGGGCAAATTCGTTTTAGGCATCAGCCGAAGCGAGGCCGCCAGCTCCGTATTCATTAACGCCTGCAACGAGTTTCAGTTCCTGGAGTCCGTCAACGCGACCAGCCGCGAGACCCGCGGCAAGCGCCGCACGGCTTCGGCGGATGAGCCGCTGGATTTGGCTGGGCTGGCCAAGCAGGTAGAATCCATCCTGACCGAGCAGGCGGACGAGGATGAAATGTACGCCAGCGAATTAAAGGGCGTTTTGCTGCGTCTCCGCCCCGATTTCAACGAAAAAAGCTACGGCTGCGCCACCTTCGGCAAGCTCTTAAACAAGCTGGAGCAGGAGACGGGCGCCATTCACATCAAGAACGACAATTACAACCTCTTGGTGTCCCTGAACGCCGATGCGCCGCAGTCCGACAAAAAGGTGCTGTCCAAGGCCAACTGGCAGGCGGCGTTCACCGAGCAGCTCCGCCACTACAAGGACGATGGCTTTGACCGCATCAACCCGTCTATTCTGAAGGCCGACATTCAGGCCGCGTATCCCGATTTTCAGGAGCGCAGCATCGGTTTCAAGCGCTTCTCCGATGTCCTCAAGCAGCTTGAAAAGGACGGAGCACTGAATTTGGAAATGGATGAGCAGAAGAATCTGTTGGTAAAAATCGTTTAAGAAAAAAGGGAGAGGGTATTGTGTCCGGCTACGGCGAATGGACGGCTTGCGATTTGAGCGATGTCAGTCCCCTGTTTGCAGGGGAGCTGCCGAAATTTGCATCCGGCGCGCGCAATTTTTCCCGTGAGACGGCGCGGCTTTCGCTGGAGCTTTCGGCGCTGGCGTATTCCTTTGAGGTCGAGCCGTGGGAAAATGCGGGCTGGACGGATGTTTCCTTTCAGGTGGACAACCGGCTGATGAGCGGCGAAAGGCTGAACGCGGGCGGCAATCTCTGGAAGGGCGCCGTACGCGAGGCCATGCAGCACCTTGCCCGCGCACGGGTGCAGCGCCGCAATCCCGTCAGCCAGTTTTTCGGCATGCGCCGTCAGCAGGCGGGGCAGGCCGATACCTGCAAGGCCGTCATCATGCTCCATCAGGACGGGGACGGCCGCTATCTGGTCGCCGTCGGCTTCATGGGCACGGGCAGGCGGCTGTATGACTGGGTGTCCAATCTGCGCGTGAAGGCGGAGGATGGCTTCCACGAGGGCTTTTTGCAGCTTACCCGCGAATTTTTAGAGAACATGGATGAAATCGAGTTTCCGTCCGCCGCGAAGGAGCTGGATCTGGAGCGCCTGACCTTAAGCGGCATCATAGAGGAAATGAAGGGCGAAAACAGCCGCTTCCGCCTCTGGGCTTCCGGGCACAGTCAGGGCGGGGCTGTCCTTCAAATTTTCTTTGATTTTCTGCTGCGTGCGGGTGTGCGCCGGGAAAATCTGACGGGCATCGGCTTTGCCTCTCCGTCCGTAGACAGCGGTGCGGCGCGGCGTCCCGTTCTTTTGTATCCCATCACCCATGTGCTGAACGCGGAGGATATGGTGCCGCGGGTCGGGGCGCTCTCCCATTTGGGGCAGTGCCTCGTCTATGTCCCGAGCAAGAGCGAATACGCCTTCTTGTATCGGAGCGCAGAGGACGACCCTTGCTTCCTTGCCCTGCATCAGGAGATGTTCGGTCTTCGGGACACGGCGCAGTGTCTTTTGTTCGGCATTGCGCTCATGCGCGCCCTTGCGCTCATGCCGACGGAGGAAATCGCCGCCGCGGTTCACGGCGCCATGGCGCGGCTCATGCCGGACAAGGCCTTCACCATGCTGGATGAAAAGCTGGACGCAGGGCTTCGCTACGCCGCCCGCCATCTGGCCGTCCGCTATGTGGACTGCACGGGGAAGACGTCCCTGCCGAAGGATACGTTGGAACGTTATGAAAGAATTCAGCTCAAGCTGCTGAAGACCTACGGCGGAACGGCCTTTTTGCGCGCCTTTTTGCTGAACGCTACCCTGCCGCATAAATTAGCCGTTACCGATGACGGCAAGGCCAGCGTTGCGCCGTACCTTTTCATCGTCCGGCGCGGGCTGGAGGGCTTGAGGCAAGTGCCGCTCGTCAGCGGCGCGATGCCCGCCTATATGACGCCCCGCGCCAAGGGGCAGCCCGTCCGCCCGCAGCGCCATGACCGTCTGCATCCGCTGTCCTCCATGCGAAAAGTCAGAAAAACGAAAAAACGGCATTCGGCGATGCAGCAAAATCATTTGAAGAATCGTCTGCTTTAGCGGACAGTCGCGCATCACACACCACATGGGAAGGAGCAGAGTATGCAGAAAAAATGGCTATTTGCAGCGGCGTTATTCATCGCATTGTTCGTCATGATTGGGGCGTGTGCCGAGGTACGCATCAACGAGGTCATGCTTTCGACGGCGACATTTGAAAACGGCGAGGCGTATGAATGGCTGGAGCTGCACAACAGCGGTGATACGGCGCAGACCTTAAACGGCATGACGCTGTGCTATACGCGGAAAGACCAAACGCAGACCTACACTTTTTCCACTGCGCAAACGCTGAAGGCCGGCGCTTATGCCGTTGTCCGTTTCACGGGCAACGACACGGTCGAGGACACGAAGACCGCCTTTTTTGCGCCCATTGACGTTTCCAAAAAAGGCGGCACAATTGCGCTTTACGATGCGAACGGTCAAAAACTCGATGAGATGACGCTGGACGAGCAGTGGGGCGATATTTCCTTCGGCCGTGTTGCGGACGGCGAAACGCTGCAGTTTTTTGAAACGCCGACCCGCGGCGAAAAAAATCCCTCGGTCGGCTATGACGAGCGGACGCGGGCGGTCATCTTTTCCGAAACGGGCGGCTTCTTTGATTCGGCCTTTTCGCTGACCGCCTCCTCCGAAACGGGCGCTGTCATCCGTTACACCTTGGACGGAGAAACGCCCACAGAGCAGTCCCCCATCTGGTCGGGCGGGCTTCAGCTAAAAAGCGGTGTGAACATCGTCCGTGCGCGCGCATTCATCGCGGGCAAGCTGCCCTCCGAAACGAAGACGCAGACTTATTTTGTGGGCATCAGCCGCGCCGTGCCGGTCGTTTCCCTGACAACGGACGAAAAATATCTTTTTGACAACAAGACCGGCCTTCTGGTTTCCGGAAGCGGCAAGACGGCAAACTACTATAAAGACTGGGAATACCCCATCAACGTCGAATACTACAACGCGGACAATATGCAGGAAATCAATCAGATGGCGACTTTCCGCGTGACCGGCGCGACCTCCCGCAAGTACGGTCAGAAGGCCATCTCCCTCTTTGCCCGCTCCGCGCTGGGCGATAAAATGTTTTATTTTAACCCGTTTGAAAACCGCGAGGGCTATGAAGGCTACAAGGCGCTCACCCTGCGGGCAGGCGGTACGGAGAGCTTCAAGACCCGCTTCAAGGATGCCATGATGGTGAAGCTGGCGGGCGGCATGGATATCTTCTATCAGGAATCCGTCACCTGCGTGGTGTACCTGAACGGTGCATACTGGGGGCAATATAACCTGCGCGAACGCATCAACAAGCATTCCCTGGCCGCCTTTGAAGGTATCACGGACGAAAAAACCATCGACGGCGTGACCATCATCAAAGGACGCGGCGAGGTTTCGCAGGGGACGATTGACGAGTGGAACGCGCTCATCAAATTCATGAAAAAGAACAGCCTCAAGGACGAGGACAACCTGAATTACGTCTTGGAGCGGTTCGATGTGGACAGCTATTTTACCATGGTCGCCTTTGAAATCATCTCAGGCAACGGCGATATCGGCAACCAGCGGATGTACAAGTTTCCCGGCGGCAAGTGGAAGGCCGTCCTCTATGATTTGGATGCCGCCATGCAGAACACCAAGCGCACCCCGCTCAACTATTTTCTGAAATCCCTCACCGCGTCCAATGCCCTCTTCTATCATGAGCCGTTCGCCGCTCTGATGAAGAACGACCAAATGAAGGACAAATTCCTGACCATCTGCGGAAAAATTTTGAGCGAAAAATTTATTTATGCCGACCTCTCCGCACAAATCGACCAATGGGTGGCGACATTAGAACCGCTCATGGAGGAGCAAATCGCCCGTTGGCCGAAGTGCAGCCCTTCCTCCTTAGGTACATGGAAATACGAGGTCAACGCCTTCCGCAAAATCGCCCGCACCCGCCCCAAAGCCGTGGTCACTTATCTGGTGAATCAATATAAGCTGACCAAGGAGCAGAAGGAATATTATTTCGGATCGTTTTTGGCAAAGCAGGACTAAAAGGAGGACTGAAGAATGTTGAAAAAGAGGCTTGCCGCCGTGCTGGCGGTCGTGCTTTTGCTTTTGTCTTCCGCATCGGCCTTAGCGGGATATGAGCCGCTGCTGGCAGTCGGCGGCAGCTTTGTCTATGCGCGGGACAATCAGGGCGTTCTCCGCGTCTGGGGCGATAACCAGTACGGTCAGCTCGGAAAGGGCTCGAACAAGCAGAGCAAAAATCCCGCCGTATTCAAAACGAAGAATGCGGACATTGATGTAACGGAAATCAAGGGCATCTACGCCGGATGCGACTACTCCTATTTTCTGATGAACAACGGCGATATCTACGGCGTCGGCAACAACCTGAACGGTGCCATGACCTGTAAAAAAGGCTACTGCTCCACGCATGTCAAAATTGCGCTGGACGACAAGACCGTCACCGTCATTGCGCCCGGCTTTGGCCATACGTTGGCCTTAAATGAGGCCGGAGAGGTCTACGCTTGGGGGCGCAACAATGCCGGTCAGGTCGGAAACGGCAAGACGGCTGCCGTGTATGAGCCTGTCAAGCTGGAGCTTCCGCGCATCACGGCCATCGCGGCAGGCGGAAAATTCTCCATCGCGCTGGATGAAAACGGCGTGCTGTGGGGCTGGGGAGACAATACCAACCACGAGCTTTCCGCCGAAAATGTCAAATTATACAAAACACCCGTTCCAATCGACACGGGCGGGCTGGCCATTCAAATGATTGACGCAGGCGGCTCGTACATCTCCTGCGTCGATGCAAACGGCGTCCTGTATATGTGGGGCATCAACGCCGAAAATCAATGCGGATTTGATTCAAACGGAAAGGATATTTTGAGCCCGACCGCCGTTGATCTGCCGCTGCCTGTCGTGTATCTCGCCTCCTACAGTTCGCAGACCTATGTCATCCTGTCGGACGGCTCGCTGTGGGGCTGGGGCAACAATACCTACGGTCAGCTTGGCTTGGGCTTCCGCACGGCCAGCGGCAAGGGCGTGACCGTCAGCAAGATTTGGGACAGCGATGTCGTCATGGTGCAGGGCGGCAGCCTGTGCATGACCGCCATGCTCCGGGACGGCCGCCTCATGACCGCAGGCATCAACAAGTTCGGCCAGCTCGGTCTCGCCACGAAGGAGTACGAGATTGCGTCTATCTTTGAAAACGGGATGGATTTGATTGTGGAAGACGGCGCGGGCGGCGTGTAAAGATGCGCCCGGAGGCATCATACGGCGCTTTTCAGCTGCCGATGCTCCGCGCCGCAGCGAATGATTTCTGCCCGCAAAAGCCGGAAGGCGTACGGTCATCATGCCTGTAAAGCAATGACTGATTGACCTGCCCCGTAAGCCGCGAACTTTTTGCAGCTTACGGGGCGGGTCCTTTTTATCGTCAACACAGATAAAATTTCTCCCAAGCGGCTGTGTTTTCGATGGGAAAAGCAGGATATTCTCTTTAGTCACCGAATATCAAACACGCTTCGCACCCTGAATTTTGTCCCGTGTCCGCGCAGAATTTTGATGTGTTTTTCATCCGCATGGAGGTCAAAGTAGTTGTCGTCAAAGAGGACGTCGCCGTCATCACAGATGATTTCCGTCTGTCGGGCGTATGCCTTTGCGGAAACGACAAGCGTATCCTCTCCCTCCAACCGCACGGAAAGAGCGGGGTCAGCAAAGCGGAAATGCTTTGGCGCACAGAAGAGGACAGAGCCATCCGAAATCTTCCTGCCGTCTGTATAGAGCGCATAAGAGACATAATGCCCATACAGGTCGGCATCGGGGAAGTCATGCCGCTCAAGCCATTTTGCGCTCAAAGCGGGGACGTCCGCTGTTTCTTCGCCCTGGCAGAGTATCTCGCCCTTGGCATTGCGCAGCGCCCACCGCGCAGCGGCATGAACATCTTGCATCGTCTCGTTGGATACATTCAGCCTGATGCTCATGCGCACGGCGCTTTCGGGCATTTCGGCATTGATATTGGTGCGCTGGGTCAGCGTCCCCTCCTCCTCGCAGGAAAGCAGCACGGGCGCAAAGAAGCGCTTGGAGGCATAATGCAGCGCCTTCCAGCGGCCAAAATAATCAACGGAAGACCAGCTCGCCACAGGCCAGCAGTCGTTGAGCTGCCAATACACCGCGCCCATGCAGCGGCCACGGTTGTGCCGCCAATGCTCCACGCCGCAGCGGATGGCTTCCGCCTGCAAAAGCTGGGAGGCGTACAGCAATGTATCAAAGTCTTTCGGATAAAGGAAGGTGTCCGCCAGATACTGCAGAATTTTCCCGTTGGCGGACTGATTGCGCTGGTGCTTTTCCATGATGCGGGAAAATACATTTCTGTCCTCCGGCAGGGTAAAGCTCTCCACTGTTTTCAGGCAGGGGAAGGACTGGAAGCCGAATTCCGAAACATACCGAAAAAAATGTTCTCTGTACGCCGTAAAAGGCTTGCCCGCGTGCCAGACCGCCCAATAATGGACATCGCCGCGGTTTTCGGCGCTCGGCTCGTCAAAGCTGCCGCCCGAAGAGGGGGACGCCGGCCAATAGAAGGTATCGGGCGCCAGCTCGCCCGTCATCTGCGGCAGGATGTATTCATACATTTTGATATAATCCGCCACCTGGCTTGGGGTCGGGTCATACCATTTTTCCGCAACGCCCTGCTCCATCTCATTGTTGCCGCAGAAAAGCCCCAGGGACGCATGATGCCGCAGTCGCCGGATATTATCCGCAAATTCGGCGCGGATGTTCGCCTCAAACGCGGGCGTCAGCTCATACATGGCGCAGGCGAACATAAAGTCCTGCCAGACGACCAGCCCCAGCTCGTCGCAAATATCATAAAACCAATCGTCCGGATAATAGCCGCCGCCCCAGACGCGGATGACATTATGGTGCGCCATGGCCGCATCGCCGAGCAGCCTGCGCGTGCGTTCCGGCGTTACGCGGCGCAGGATGTTGTCCTCCGGAATGTAGTCCGCGCCCATCGCAAAGACGGATACGCCGTTGACGCAGGTCTCAAATGATTCTCCCCACGCATCCTTTTCGCGGCGCATGGTCAAAGTGCGGAGGCCTATTCTGCGCTCCCAGACATCCAGAATATGTCCATCGTCGTCCGAAAGCTCCGCCCGCACGATATACAGTGGCTGCTTTCCATAGCCGTTCGGCCACCAGAGCAGGGGATGCTCAAGGCTGAGGCTGTCTCCCGCCGTGCGCTGCGTTTCCCCGTCCGGCGTGACGACCGTATAGCTTAGATGCATCTTTCCCGCGGCATACCGCGCAATTTCCGGAAAAAAGGAGAGCGTGACCCTGCCGTCCGCATGCTCCTGATGCACGCGCACGCTGACAAGCCGCCCAAGCCGGACGCGCTGAATGGAAATATCGCGCCAGATGCCCGCGTCGGGCAGGCGAGGGCCCCAGTCCCAGCCGGACATACAATGTGCCTTGCGCAGAAAGGGAAAGCCCGTTGTGCAGTCGGTCGAGCCGTCCACGCGGGACTGCGCATAGGCGGCCTTTTCAAAGCGGTTCGGGGAGGAAAACAAAATCTCGATTTGATTTTCTCCCGCATGCACGAGCGGACGAACATTTTGAATCCAAGTCCTATGCATATTATCGGCCTTCAGCGCTTCCCTACCGTTGACCGTCACTGTGGCCAGCGTATCCAGCCCCTCGCAGGTCAAAAGCAGGGCGTCCGCATTCAAATCTTCCGGCGACAGCAAAAATTCCCGCTGATAGATATAGTCTTTTTCCATCAGCGCAAACGCCGCGTATTCATTATCACGCCAAAAGGGGTCTTCCATCCGTCCGGCATCCATAAGGTCTGCATAAACAGAGCCGGGCACGGATGCGGGCAGCCACTGCGCTTCATCTGCCGGACGCATACGCCATGCGCCGCTTAGGGAAATTTTCCGAACCATTCGCTCTTCCTCCTTTGAATGACTGTATTGTCACCCTTTATTGTCTTTTTCCTGTGTCTGCCGGTAGCATTGGGGGGACATGCCCGTCACCTGACAGAACACCTTGGAAAAGCGGCTGCTGCTGTTAAAGCCGACGGCATAGGCAATCTCCGTGATGCTCATGGTACTGTGGCTCAACAGCTGCTTGGCATGGCCTACGCGCACCTTGCTTTTATATTGTGTAAAGGTCATGTTCATTCGTTTGGAAAACAGCTCGGAGAGATAGTTTTTGTTCATGTAGAACTGTTCCGCGACCTTTTCCAGCGGAAGAGAGATGTTGTAATGCTCATCCACATACTGCACTGCCTGGCCAAAGGCATCGTTGGAATAAGAAGGTGCTTTTTCTTTCTCCAGCTTTTCGGCAATGCGCTCCATGAGCCTGTGCACCTGTGCATCATCCAAAGGCTTGAGCAGATAATCAAAAACGCCCTGCCGAAGCGCCTCCTGCGCGTAATCAAAACGGTCGTAGCCGCTGACAATGATCACCAGAGAGCGAATCTGCTTATCCCGCAGCCACTTAACCATGTCCAGCCCGCTGGCCTTTTCCATGCGGATATCGGAGATAATCAAATCGGGCGGAGACGCCAGGACAGCGTCAAACGCCGCCTCCGCGCTTGCATATTCGCCCTCGACCAGAAAGCCGAAACGCTCAAAATCGAAGGTTTTCCGAATGTCCTTGAGCGCCCATCGGTCATCATCGATAAGCACCACGCGATACATACGCCCCGCCTCCCGTAAAACGCGCAAGAGCGTCATGCTTCGAATCGCTCCGAAGCATGACGCAGAGGAAACTGCCTGCTGATATATTAATCTGCAAAATACGCCGCGTCAAGGTCATCGATTACAGGCTGCCAGATGCCCTTGTTTTCCTCAATGTAGTTGTTCCAGGCGGTCTCAAGCTGGTCGGGAGCCGTGATAATCAGGCGGGCGACGTCGTCCTCCATCTTGAGCGAATAATTGGCCTTGCTTTCGCCGGAGAAGAATTCATAGTCATAGTCCAGCGGAATGATGTTGCCGGTCTGACGAACGGCGTACATGGCTTTGACTTCTTCCACGACCTTCGGGTCGTTGGCGGGGTTGATGAAGGAATAGTCGTCAGCCAGGATGCCCTCGGTGCGATAGATGTGATAGCTGTTGAACAAATCGGCCGTGGCGGGATAGGTGCCGTCCTCTTTCTTGGAGGTCAGAATCACGGCGCTGCCATCCGCATCCAAAGTCCAGTTCACTTCGGGAATGCCCAGCAGCACGGTCAGCTGGCCTTCCTCCGTGCAGGTATAATCCATCATGGCCAGCAGGCGATCCAGCACCTCGGCGTCAATATCGGGATTGAACATGGTGACGGACCACCAGTTGTTGGTTTCGACGGCGCGGGGCTGGCCTTCATTGGTCGCGATGGTGGTGATGCCGACACATTCATTGCTGTCCAGGCCCGTGGACTGCTCGAAGGTCGCCTTGTTGGTCGCGTAGCTGGAAATCGCGCAGTTATAAAACATGCTGGCGGACAGGCCGCTGGTGAAATTGTTGATGGAATCCGCGGACTGCTGCAGGTAGAAATCCGGGTCCAGCAGCCCTTTCTGATACCATGTGTTGGCCAGCTTCAGCGCGCTCAGAACGCTGGGGTCGCTGAAGGACCAGAAGTAGCCGTTTTCGCCCTTGGTGAAGGTGTCGAACTTCACGTCCGCAAACAGCATCCAGAAGGTGGCCATGTTGTCGGGCGAGGAGCTCATGCCCAAGGTATTGCCGTTTCCGGCAAAATCATTGTCGATGCAGCCGCGGATGTACTTTTCCAGCTCATCCAGGGTGATTTTATCGCCGATTTCCATGCCGAGCTGCTTTGCCCAGTCCTTGCGGTAATAGACGGACAGATGGTTGACCACGGTTTCCATGTTTCCGAAGCGTGCAAAGGTGGCGTGCGGGATACCGTAGGTGAGACCGCCAACCTTCATTTTTTCATAGATGCCCGTCTTCTGCACCATCCAGTACAGGTTCGGATACTTTTCCTCCCAGCCTTCCGGCAGAGAAGCAATCAGCCCCTGCTCCGCGTAGGTGACGTATTCCTGATACTTGAAATTGCGCCACGTCACGGAATCCGGCATGGTGCCGCCGTTAATCCAGATGCGGAATTTTTCGTCCTGCGCGTCCTTGGCGACCGGATACACTTCAAAGTCGTAGTTGAACTTTTCGGCAAAGAATTTGTACAGGGCATCGCTTGTGTAGTCCATCGTCGAATTGGAGTGCGCGGAGCAAATGGTGAAGTTCACATGCTGGTCGTATTCCGCAAGCGCGGCGCCTGCAGAAAGCAGCAGCATCAGGGCAAGGAGCAGAGCAGTCAGTCTTTTCATGGGGAAATCTTCCTTTCTTCTTTGATTTAAACGGTTTTTACGCCGCTTCATCACATTTTCACGGAGCCGACCAAAACACCCTTGACAAAATATTTTTGCAGGAACGGATAGAAGCACATGATCGGCAGCATGGTCATCATGACGGCCGCCATCTTGATGCCCTGAGAGAAGGAATCCGAGGCCGCTTCGCCTGCGGAGGCGTCCTCAAAGGCGGCGGACTGCGCCACAATCGCCCGCAGGACCGGCTGCAGGGTAAGCTTGCTGCCGGAGTTTATCAGCAGCATCGACCAGAACCATTCGTTCCAGTAGCCCACGGCGGTAAACAGCGTGAATGTGGCGAGCAGGGCGCTTTGCAGGGGAAGCATGACGCGGAAGAACACGGTCAAATCATTCGCCCCGTCAATCTTCGCCGCCTCCTCCAGCTCGACCGGCGTTTGCTCAAAACCGTTTTTCAGGATGATGATGTTATACACCGACACGCCGGAATACAGGATAACGCTCCACAAAGAGTCTATCAGCTTCAGCTGCTTGAACTGAAGATAGGTCGGAATCATGCCGCCGGAAAAAAACATGGTGAACAGCATCAGCAGAAACAGCGGTTTTTTCCCCGGAAACGTTTTTCTGGAAAACACATACGCGGCCATGACCATCGCCATCATGCTCAAAGCCGTCCCCGTTAGCGTGACAAACAGCGTGTTGCCGTAGCCGACGGCAATCTGCCCCTTGGCGACCAGATATTCGTAATTGACCATTGTGAAGTCCGCCGGATAGAGCGAGACGGGGTTGAGCGCATAGGCGCGGTTGGTTTCAAAGGAAATGACAACGGCGTTGTAAAAGGGAAGAAAAGTAATCAGCGCCAGCAGCGTTAAAAGAATCCATATGACGGCGTCGCCGGCGGAAAAGCGCTTCCTGCCCGGCTTGCGTACAGATGTCTGCATCTTGCTTTCCTCCTCTTTGCTCACGAGAACATTCCGCTGCCGCCCACCCATTTGACGACGCGGTTTGCCGTCAGCAGCATGAACAGATTGATGACGGACTTGAACAGGCCGACCGCCGTGGAAAAGCCGTAATTGGGTACGGCCTTAAAGGTGATGTTGTAGACATAGGTGTCCAGGATTTCCGATACGCCCTTGACAGCCGGATTTTGCAGATAAAAAATCTGCTCAAAGCCGGCATTCATGATGCGCCCAACCTGCAGAATAAACAGCGTGATGATGGTGGAGCTGATGCAGGGCAGGGTCACATGAAACGCCTGTGTCCAGCGCCCCGCGCCGTCCACGGTGGCCGCCTCATAAAGCGTCGGGTCTATGCCCGCGATGGCGGCGATATAGATGATGGAATCCCAGCCCATTTCCTTCCAGTTATGGGTCAGATACAGGAACGGACGGAACCAGCTTTCATTCGCCAAAAAATCAATGCGCGTTCCGCCCAGGCTGCTGATGATGCTGTTTATCATGCCGCCGTTGGAGAAAAAGTTCGACAACAGGCTGGATACAACGACCCAGCTTAAAAAATGCGGAAAGGTATAAATGGTCTGGTATACTCTTTTGACCCGTGTGCCGCGCATTTCGTTGAGCAGCAGCGCCAGAATAATCGCCGCGGGGAACTGCCAAATCAGGCGGGAAAGATTGATTTCAAAGGTATTGCGGATGGCTGTTACGGCTGCGGAGGTTGTAAAAATCCGTTTGAAATTTGCAAGCCCCACCCACGGCGAGCCCATCACGCCGAGCCTTGCATTGTATTTTTTGAACGCAAGCACCACGCCGCTCATGGGGCCGTACTGAAAAACGGCAAAGTATAAGACGGCCGGAAGCAGCAGAAGATAAAGATACCGCGCCTGCCAGATGTTTAAGAGCCCTTTGCGAAGCCTTGCGTTCACGTGCATCTTGCCTTTCTTCTTGTTCTTTTCGGTATTATTTTATCAAAGAAAAGTCAGATGCTCTTTTCCTTCTTTCGGTTTCCTTTGTCATTTATTCAGGTGTTGCCGATTTCAATCTCGATTTTAAGGCCGCCGCCGGACGGCGTTGAAAAGCGAATGCAGCATTGATTCTGGAACAGCAGATGAAATCTCCGCACAACATTGGTGATGCCGATATGGCTGTGCAGGCCGTCGATATGCACCGGCTCTGCCGTATTATAGTATGCGATTTTTTCCTCGCTCATGCCGTCGCCGTCATCCTGCAGCGTCATATACAGCGTACCGTTTTCCAAGCGGCTGCAAAGCCGGATATGGCCGATTCTGTCCGTCCGCGTGCCAAAGCCGTGCGTGACGGAGTTTTCCACCAGAGGCTGAAGGCACATCCGCGGAACAGCGCATTGCAGCGCTTCCTCATCGCCCTCCAGCGTCAGCTCGTACACAGGCCCGTAGCGAAGCGTCATCACCCGCATATACTGCCGCAGGCAGTCATATTCCATTTGAAGCGGCACCAATGTGGATTTTGCGGCGCAGTAGCGGTAAATGCCGGCCATGCAGCTTGTCGCCGTGCGCACCTCCTCCATTCTTCCCTCGGAGGCCATGCCGCGAATGCATTCAAAGGTATTAAAGAGAAAGTGCGGGTTAATCTGCGCCTGAAAAAAGGCAATCTGCTCCTCATAATATTTCATTTTTACCTGAAGAATTTCTTCGTTGAGCTGATTGAGCCGCACCAGCATGTCGTTGATGCTCCGAACAAGCCGGCTCAGCTCGTTTGTCTTTTGATAATGGTCGACCAGCAGGTCGCCGTCCCGATGAATGCCCGCCGTTTGGCTGGCAATTTCCATAATGGGATGCACGATGCGCCGATACTGAACGACGGTCAGCGCACTCATCGCGCACAGGGAGGCCAGCGCCACAATCCAGCAGAGCCGCCGCATATGGCGAAGATTTTCCATGTCGCCGTCGGTGTTCAGCACCAGCTCGATTTCCCAGTCCGTATCGGCAATTTGCTGACGGACGCTGCCGTCTGCGTCCTGCTGCCAATGCTGAAAAGCGTCCTGGTCTCCGCCTAAAAGCACGCCGTTTTTATGCACAAAGCCGGATATATAGCCGCTGCTCGGAAGGGCGTCCGCGAGGCAGTCCGCCTGATAGACCAAAATCAGGCAGCCCTGAAAGTCGGTCAGCTTGGGCGCCGCAATGGGCAGAAACACGGGCGTGATGACGGCATAATAGCAGACGCCGTCACAGGCATAGCAGTCCGTAATGATGCTGCTTCTGAACGGCCGCTTCAGCTGATAGGCATCTGCCAGTTCGCGGCTTAAACGAAATGCAAAGCCACTTTCCGGCGTAAAGCTGTCCGTGCCGGACATCCAATTTCCTTCTGCGGAATACAGATAGGCCATGACCGCGCCGGAGGAAAAGCTGACATAGTTGGTCAGAAGGGAGCGGACGTTGTCTCTCAGCTCCATCCGCTCCGCCGTCGTCCCCATTAAAAAGCGGACGACGTCGTTATGGTTTGTCACAACCTCGCTCATGCTTTTTTGCGTTGTGAGGATGGCCTCAGCCCGGCGGACGGTTTCCGTCATGGAAGTCTCCGCCGTCTTTTCATTCTGCCGGCGGGTATTGTTCACATTAAACGCATAGCAGGCGATAATCGTGCCGATAATCAGCAGCAAAGTAATCGAAAATGAAATCAGAAAATTCCGCAGCATACTCCCCGACATAAGGCACGCCCCTTTTCCGGTCATTCTGCGCTTATCATAGCACAAGCCTCCCCATGCGGGCAAGCGGCGGCACAATCTTCCGAAAGGAAGACAACGATTTCTGAAATGAAGGCTTGTTTTTTTGTATTTTATCCTCTATACTGCTGGAGACGCAATACGCTTGGAGGCGACAAGAGGATGTTTCTCTATGAAACGCATATGCATACCTGCCAGGGCAGCCTCTGCGGTGTTTCAACGGGCAGGGAGCACGCCCGCCTTTACCATGAGCGCGGCTATCAGGGCATCATCATTACAGACCATTTTCTGGGCGGCAACACGGCGGTCGATCGCTCCCTGCCGTGGCGGGAGCAGATGAATCAATTCTGCTCCGGCTATGAGGACGCGCTCAATGAGGGCATCCGGCTGGGGCTTGACGTTTTCTTCGGGTGGGAGGAGACCTTTGACGGCGATGATTATCTGGTCTACGGCCTTGACAAGGCTTGGCTGATTGAGCATCCGGAGGTCTCTCGGTGGACACGCGCCGAGCAGCTCAGGCAGGTGCACGCCTATGGCGGCTGCGTGGTGCAGGCGCATCCCTTCCGGCAAAGGGGGTATCTGAGCCGTATCCTGCTGGGGCTGCGCTTTGCCGATGCCGTAGAGGTCGCCAACGCCGGCAATGACCCGCTCAGCGATGCCTGCGCGCTGCGGTATGCGCAGGAAAACGGATCAATGATGACGGCCGGCTCTGACAACCACCGCTCCTTTGACGGCCAAGCCTTGATGGGCGTCGGCACGGAGACCCGCCTTCACGACATTCGGGACTATGTCCGGCTTATTCTAAATAAGCAGCCCCTGCATCTGCAGGTGCCGGATGAACGATTTGACTTTCCTTCGGACAGCCGCATCTATCTTCCCTGCCTGATGCTCACGGAGGATGAAAGCGCATCGCCGTATCACCGCCCCTGGCTGCCGGAGGAAAAGAACAATCAAGCCCTTTGACCTTTTCCGCCGTCGCAGCCTTCCCTTAAACCTTCTGTAAAAGCAAAGAGCCGATTTTCCTTTCGGAACGCCGGCTCTTTTTTTGCGTTCATCCCTTCTCCCTCGCTTAAAAAATCCTAAACATCAGGAGCTTAAAGTAAAGAGAAATAAACGGCATTATTTCATGTAGCGGTCGTAGGCGGCCTGATAGACATCCAATACATCCTGAATGCCCATGCGTTCCGTCTTGACAACGAATTCGTCAAACCGGTCGAGGCTTTCCACACCCATGATGAACTTATCAATCATTTCGTTCACATAGGTTTCGATTTCCGTATACTTTTCATTAATGATACTCTGTTCATCGCCGGTAAAATCCAAGGTCGGGAAGGCCACGCCAATATGCCCCTCGTTCTCATACAGGTCGCGTGTGCGGTTGACCTCATCGGATACAAAAGCTCGCTCATAACGGGCATCCTGACGCAGAGTCAGCAGGCTCTGCACACCAAAGGAACGGAGAGCATCCTGGGGAGAGAGTCCATCTGGGTTATGCATAATCAGATCCGTGTATTGAATTTCACCATCTACATATTCAAACTGTTCGCCTTCAACACCAAAGTTCATCAGCAGCATGCCTTCCTCGCTGTACAGGTAATCCAGCAGCTTCATGGCTGCCTGTTTCTGCTCATCCGTCGCGCCGATATAGATGGCCGCATTCCATTCGCCATCCGCAATGGGAGTCAGCTGGTCACGGGTCTCGCTGATGCCGGTAGGTCCTTCGGGCGGAAGTGCGCCGACGATGTGAATATCCGTCTCCGTATTCTGGAACAGATTGCTCACATTGTCAATATACGCTGCCCAATCGTAGCTCATGAAGACCTGATTGTTCGTCCATTCACTGTACCATGCGGTTTTGTTCAGCGTCAGGTATTCCATATCAATCAAACCCTCAGCATAGCAGCGATGCAGCCATTCCAGCGCGTCCTTCATACGGGTATCGATCGCGCCGTATTTAACTTGGCCGTCCTCGGCAAAGAAAGTTTCTGCAATGCCCCAGTTGTAGACAAACGCCATCAGGTTGCTGCGGTTATTGCTGCCCTGCTTGCGCACGGAAAAGGGAATCTCATCCGCTTCGCCGTTTCCGTTGGGGTCTTTCTCTTTGATGGCCTTAAAGACCTGATAGAGGTCTTCCACGGTCTTGGGCTTTTCCAAGCCAAGCTTGTCCAGCCAGTCCTGACGGTAGAAATACAGCTTGCCGCAGGTGATGGCGGTGCGCTGACCGATGAATCGGATGTTGCCGTCCGTATCGCTGACGCGGCGGCTCATGTCCGGGTCACCGTACACGGACCAGAGATTTGGTGTGTCCGTCTCGTTCAGCATTTCATTCAACGGCTGCCATGCGTCTTTATATAACAGCAAATCTTTTGCCTGATACTGAACGATGGTGGGAATCTCGCCGCCGGCCATCAGAATACCGTATTTCTCGGCGATGCTTTCCGTGGGCGCAGAAATGATTTCGATGTTGATGCCTAGACGCTCTTTGAGGATTTCAATGGTTTCCAGACCGTTCCTAAAGGGCATATTTTCGCGGTCAGAGCCCCAAATGGTGATGGTGACAGGCTCATCCGCCCGTGCGGAGAAGGAGAAGCCGAGCGGCAGGAGCGCCACCGCCAGCAGTAGCGCGAGGAAACGGGTCATGTTTTTCATGGGAAAGCCTCCTTAAATAGTTTTATCTGACAACCCCTGTGGGGCAGCATCCTTATTCCTTGACGGAGCCAACCATAACGCCCTTGACAAAATACCGCTGAATAAACGGGTAAATGCAGAGCATGGGCAGCATGGCGACAACAATGGTTGCGTATTTGATGCCCTCCGCCATATTGTTTTCCGTGCTGGTTGCATTTTCAACAATTTCGTTCATCAGCACCACCTGCCGAAGAATGATTTGCAGCGGATACATCTCTGATTTGCTCAGATAAATGACGGCATTAAAGTAACTGTTCCAGTGCCCGACTGCATAAAACATACCAATCGTCATCAGGCTGGCCAGGCTGAGCGGCAGGACGATCTTGAACAGAATGCCAAAATCCGTGCAGCCGTCCAGCTCGGCTGCCTCGACAAGGCTGGTTGGAATGGCCAAAAAGAAGGTGCGCATCAGAATCATATTGTAGGTACTGACAGCGCCGGGCAGAACCATCGCCCAAACAGTGTTCAACATTTTCAGCCCTTTAATGACAAGGAATGTCGGAATCATGCCACCGTTAAAGAACATGGTAAAGGTGCACATCAGGGTCAGGAAGCGACGACCCGGCATTTTTTTCTGGCTCAGCGCCCATGCGCCGCAGACAGTCAGCACCAAATTGATGGCTGTGCCTAACAGGGTATACAGAACGCTGTTTCGATAGCTTGTCCATAGTTGGGGATATCTAAATACCTTTTCATAGGCTTTAAAATGAATATTGACGGGAAAAATTGTCACATCGCCCCGCAAAATAGCGGTTTCCTCCGAGATGGATGCGGAAATCACATAGATGACGGGATAAAGCATCATAAAACAGAGAATGACCAAAAATGCGATGTTGCAGTGAAGAAACATTCGTCTGCTCATGGATTCCCGAATGACATTCCGGCGCTTAGAAGCCGCGTGTACCGTCATAAGCCCTCCTCCCTTCTTACCACAGACTGTTTTCGCTGTATAAACGGCTCAGCCGGTTGGCAAAAATAACCATTGCAAAGCCGATGACGCTTTGAAACATCCCGACTGCTGTGGCATAGCTGTATTCTCCGCCTTTCAGCCCGCGGCGATAGACATAGGTGCCGATGACGTCGCTGGTTTCCATGTTTGCGTTATTCTGCAAAAGGAGAATGGTCTCATAGCCTGCATCCAGAACATGTCCGAGGCGCATGATAATCAGCACGATGATGGTTCCGGAAATACCGGGCAGCGTGATATGCCACATACGCCGCAAATAACCTCCGCCGTCCACGGTGCAGGCCTCGTACAGCTCGCCGTTGATGCCGCTTATCGCCGCCAAAAAGATGATGGAATTCCAACCGATGTTCTTCCAAAGGTTCATCAGCGTATAAATTGTTCGGAAGGATTCGGGCTGCGTCATAAAATACTGTCGTTCACCGCCCAATGCGGCAATGATATGGTTGACGATGCCGCTGGAGGGAGACAGAAACTGTACAATCATGCTGGCCAGCACCACGGAAGAGATAAAATAGGGCATATAGGTGATTGTCTGCGTAATTTTTTTAAAGCGTTTTTGTTGGACTTCATTGAGCAGCAGCGCCAAAATGATGGCGGCTGGAAAATTAAAAATCAAATCATACAGGTTAATCAAAAGCGTGTTGCGCACCAACCGCCAAAGATAAATCGAATGAAAGAATTGCTGGAAATATTTAAACCCTACCCAAGGACTTTTATCAAAGCCAAGAAAAGCGTTATAGTTTTTAAACGCTATGCTGAGGCCGAGCATGGGAGCATATCGAAAAAAAACATAATACAGAAAGACGGGAAAAAACATCAGGTACAGGTACTTGGCCGCCCAAATCCTTCGCCATGTCTTTGACAGGCGTGTCTTTTTTATCACGCAGGCTCACCTCCGTGATAAAAGCGTAGCATGCAGCCGCGGCTTTTTCCATCTTTGATTTTATGAAAAGGTCGTCTAATTTGCTTTTTTCATATCATCCAATCGGTGAATGCATCGACGAATTCACCATTCTGTATTGTCCGGGCGTTATTCCTTCGGATTTTTTGAACATACGGATAAAGGTATTCTGATTTTCAATGCCGACCGTGAAGCCGATTTCCCGAATCGTCAGTTCGGTTTCACATAAGAGAACCTTTGCTTTGGCAATGCGGATATCCGTCAGCGCCCGCAAAAAGCTGGTGCCTCCCGCTCTTCTGAAAATCAAACCGATATAGCTTGGTGACATGGATAATGCTTCCCCGACTGTATCCAAAGAAATATCATGAACATATTCCCGCTGCAAATAATCCATGAGCTTTTGATACAGCTTTTCATCCTGTGAAGAGGAGTTAACGGGCAGAGCATCCACCACATCATAAAAGACTTTTTCTATCCGCGCAAGAGCGTCTTCGCTTGGCGGCAGAAGGCAGGTCTGTACTCCGATGCTTGCCGCACTCTTTTCAAAAGCCTCCTCTGAGCCTGCCTGCCGTGCTGCGCGCTCTGCCGTAAAGAGAAGGGCTTGTGCTATGTTTTTTCTGAGCAGCGTACCGCCCTCTTCCGTTTGGCACAGTTCATGCAAAAAACGGCTAATCTCCTGCTTTTGGCCGCTCAAAACATAATGCATCAGCTGCTGCTCCGCGTTGATTGAATAGACGGTGTCCGAAGGCATCACGGTTTCTTCGGCATAATACATTTCCTTATCGCCCATGCTTTCCCCGCATCGCAGCGCCAGTGCAGCATCCACGAGAGAATCCGATACTTTTTCCATCCCATATGCGCGACCGATACCGATTTTGCACGCGGCTGCATCGGCAAAGGAGTTCTGGCAGCGTTCCAAAAAATGATAGATCATCTCAGGATACGGATGTTCTGCCGCAAGATTGAACAAGACCAGCAGGCAGCCGTCCGAACGCTGCGCACACCAAACGCGCATTGCCCCATAATCCTCTGTTTTCTGCTGCTCCTCCACCCAATCCGGCACATTTTGTTTTAATTTTTCGCGCAGACGGTCAATATCCCTCAAAGGAATGTCTAAGATGGCCGCCTGCACGCGCTCATAAGGGAGTGAAATCTGTGCCTGTAAAAGCAATGCCTTCGCATCGCCCTGCATCCTCCCTTCCATCCATTCCGGAAGCAGCTTATTTTTCAGCAGACGAATGGCCTCTTGATTGGAAAGGGTCAGCGCATGATTTTCCTCAGAAATAAGAGAAATTGCATCACTCAATAATGCATATTCATTGGAGCCCTGCTTTTGCGGCAATAAATGTCCCATTTCATTGACGCGCTGCAGCAGCACCTCAAGCGGCGCATATATTTTTTTGCCGGCAAATACAGCTGCAAAAAGGCCCATCAGCATGCATATACCCATGATGAGCATGGTCATTTGGCGTGTTTTTTCGGCCTGCAGCAGAATTTGGCTGTAAGGGACAACGACCATGCACAAAAGCCCCTGCGCATTCGTTTCCATGGCCATCACGCCGTATTCCTGCCCATTATATCGAATGGTATTCTCTGCATCATTTGACCTGTACATACGACAAATCTGTGCCGTTGTGTCTTCTGCTTCAAACAAAGGCTTCCCCTGTGTATCCGTCAAAAGCAATAATCCGCTTTCGCTCTGCGGCAGAAAGATCTTCAGCTTATTTAACTGCAAATGATAAAAAGCAAAGCCTTGCGGGTAGGGCGTATTAATTGGCAGCGAACTGACAAACACAAGAACGGAATCGTTGCTCATCACGCGATAAATACGGTCCGCACCGACGAGCAGACAAAGCGTCGATCCGTTCTCCGTTTCCTGCGCAGCCAGCATGTCTTCCAGCGACAACTTTTCCAAATGTTGATAATAGTCCTGCGCGGAAAAGCTGCTCTCCGAGGTAATGACCATATCTAAGCTCTTAACATAAATGCCCATGTCGCAAATGGTTTGGCTGAACGCCTTTAAAGTTTTCAGGCTTGCAATCAAATCTTTTTTAACCAAAATATCAGATGGCGTCTGCGAAGTCAAATAAAGATAGCTCTGCACAGAGCGATCATTGCTCAACTGCCATGAAAATGAATTCATCAACTCAACCTGCTGGTCGATGGCGGCACAAGCCGTTTTCAAAAGCGTTTCATACTGCTGCCATGCGTCCTGAATCAGCCGGCCGGACATCCGCCGATAAATCCAGAAACCCGTTAAAGCAGAGGATACCATGGTAAAGGTGAGTAAAACAGCCATCAGTTTAACGCGAGCGCTTCGTCCGGAAAAAGGAATTCGCAGCGATGCCATTTTTATTTTCCGCCCCTCAATATACAATGATGGAGTACGCATTTGCATCTGCTGCCTCCTAGAAGGTATGATAGCATAAATGGCGCGGCCTTTGCAATATTGAAGATGCCGCTGTCTGCAGCCGAGATGCCATAATTTTGTCACATTGACGAAATGAATGAAAGCATGATATACTGTATGCGTGTTTCATGGAAGCAGATGACGAAAGGGGGACTTTTTATGTTTGGACATCGTTCGGACGGCTATTTAATTAAAAAAATCGACCCGATCGTGGCGTTGACGCCGTATATCATGCCCATGCGCTGTGATGCGCAGGTGATGATGGACTTTTCGGTGGATTATGAAAAGCTGGCGCGGTATATCGTGCAAAAAGGGCAGGAGGGCTATAAGCTGACGTTTATGGAAATCCTGATTGCCGCCTTCGTGCGCACGACGGCCGAGCTGCCGGAGCTGAACCGCTTTATCATCAACAAACGCACCTATGCCCGCAAGACGCTGACGGTCTCCTTCGCTGTGCTGAAATCAAACGCGGATTCGCCCTCGCAGGTGGAAGAGAACACCACCAAGTGCTATTTTGACCCTACGGACACCATTTTTGACGTGGCCGACCGCGTGGAGGAGGTCATCGAGCAGGCGCGGCAGGAGGAGGCCGACAATGCAACCATGAAGATGGCGCAGCTTCTCAAGCGCCCGGTGCTTGCCAATATTGTCGTGGCCTTCGCCCGCCTGACCGACCGCTGGGGCATCATGCCCAAGGCAATTATTGACGCCAGCCCCTTCCACACCAGCCTCTTTTTGACCAACATGGCCTCCATCGGGATGCCGGCGGTCAAGCACCATATCTACAATTTCGGCAGCACCAGCATGTTCTGGTCCATCGGCGCGCCCAAGCGCACGGTGGAAATCGGCGCGGACGGTCAGGCCAAGCGCGTCCGCAAGCTGCCCATCGGCGTGAACGTGGATGAGCGCATCGCGCCCGGCCGCGTCTTCGGCATGATGTGCGCCCGTATGCTGCAATACCTGAACGACCCCGCTCAGCTCGAAAAGCCCTGTGAGTCGGTCAATTACGATGAAGGCCACACCTTCGGCCTGCCCAAGCCCAAGCGCCATTTCTGGCAGAAGAAGGACGCAGCGCAGAGCGAAACGTGATGAACGCTATTGGGGGCTGCGGTTCAAAAAAGAAAACACTGTACGCAAATGGAAACGCGCCATAACCGCCGAACGATAAAGCGGCAGCCGCTTGAGAACAAGTGACTGCCGCTTTATCAATCTTTTTTCAAAAAGTCTGCCGATGAGCGCCCAACCCTGTTTTCAAAGCACCCGTCAGCGGCTTTTCCATGCCGCAATGCGGCCAGGTGCTGTCCGTGCGCTCCGGCGTCAGGCTGTTATGATGGCTTCGAACAATCGCGTTTTTCGGGCAATGCCGTGCAAGTGTGCATCATTCCGCGCTCGGAGGCGTCGGAATCGTTTGATAGGCAGCAGCATCCAGCGTCACCGTCAGCGGGACGACCGCCTTCAGCTCGTCCATCACTTCGAGCGTTTCCGGATTTCTGCCGTTTTTCATGGTATTGCTGTTCTTGCTCTTATACCAGCGGACGGCATTGAGCAGCTCGCCCGCATCGGAGAACGCCTGCTCCTGCATCCGGTTGCAGTAATCCGTGATGTATTGATGGGCGGTCTCCCTGTCATTGAGCTTCGCCGCCGCTTCCAGCACGGCCCGCATGCCCTGCGTCATGCCTGTCTCCGCCTCGTGCCAGTAGGCGCGCACGGGCAGACCGTAAATCTGATAGTCGTTCTTTTCCACGCTCAGGGTCGTAAGCTCCTTGAAGCGGTAATAGGGATACAAGGCGGTATCGAACACGCCTGCCTGCTCCGCGCTCTGGTTACGGCTGTACGGTTCGCTGATGCCGGTCGCCGCATTGGATACAGGCACAAAAACGCCGTAAATCGCAGGGCCGGTGCTTTCCCAAGTGACGCAGGCCATGTCTGCGGACAGTTCGGGATAAATCTGCGCGATATGCACGCTCAGCGCCGTATCGGTGCCGATGACGCGCATATCCGTCCTGCCTGTTTCATCGGGGCTGTAAGCCGTGCCCTCAAAGCGGTTGCGCATGATTTCCATCACGTCGAGCAGGGAGACCTTTTCGTCCGGAGCAAAGCACAGGGGATAAACCGCTTCTTTATCATACTCCCCGTAGGCGGAGGGAGAAAGTATCTGATGGGCAATCCATGTCCTCATGTGCGAATAATTGGTGACGACTTCCTGTCCCGAATAGGTGGCCAGCAGGTTCAGCTCGTTATTGTCGCCGTACACCGCAAACCCTTTTTCAACCGCCAGCTTCTCAAGCTCCGGTGAAAGAATCGCGTCCTCATAGTCGGATACATATTCCAGCGAAAACTCATTGCCGAACGCGCACACCTTGTCGGCGGGCAGCTTGACCGCCGCATACTGGTGGCCGTTGTACATTTCCACATACCATGCTTCTGTCCGGTCGGCAATCAGGGCGATGTTGACTTCGCTGCTCCCGTAGGTATCAATCAGGGACAGCAGCACCTCCACGCCCTCGCGGGCGGTGGCACTCTGGCAGGTCACCAAATCAACGGCGGTAAACTCGGACAGACCGTGCTCAATCAAAGGGTCTGCATCCAGCGCGGCAGCGTTGGAGAAGGAAGTGATTGACATGACCATCGCCACGCCGTATTCGTTCGTGCAGACGGTGGCATCGCGGCCAAGCCCGTTGGCCGCCGTCGTGCTGTCCATCCACGGAGTGGACGTATAGCGGTAGGTCGTCGCCGGCAGCTCCGCAAAGACCGTCGCATCATTGTCAACCGGCATCGTCCTGCCGGGCTGCTGCTCCACCCGTTCCGTGACGGTCACGTAGTTGGCCCACACGTCCTGATAATCGTTGGATTTCGCCAGCATGACCGTGCCGTCGTCGCTGGCGGCAGCCCCCACATAGACGGCTGTGCAGGCATAGGCCTGCGTCAGGCTCAGCGCCGAAAGCATCAGCGCCATGGCGTATAGGAGCATAAAGCGCGCCGTTCTCTTCTTTGATTTCACTTTTTTGTCCCTCCTCTGTTTTTCGGTCTCTGTGTCAATCGTGATTTTCCGACCCGTATCGGGGAAAAGCTTTGCATGCCGTTATCCGCGGTTTTGACGCCTGCGGCTGCAAACGAACAGAATGATGGCCGCTGCGGAAATCACCGCGCCGGCCGCCCAAAGGAACGGGGTTGCGCTGTCCCCGGTCTTCGGCGGATTTTTCACGAAAACAGGCTGAACCGTTGCATCGCTTGCGGGCATGGTGAACGTAGTCGTCAGCTCTGCGATCGTTTCGGGGATAAGCCCGTCCGGTTCGGTGTTCCAGCGCTCCAGCCAGTAGGAATCGGATGGGATGCTCGCCGTCACGCTGACAGGCTGCCCCGGCTTGAACCGGCCGTAGGATTCGGTGGTGCCGGTCAGCGTGCCGTTGAGCACCCGCACGATATACTCGCGCTGGGTGGGGTCAATCATATAAATGAACGTCCGCGTATTGCTGTCCTGCCATCCGTCACGCGTAGCCCAAACCCTGACCTCCCATACGGTCGTGCCCTCATTGCCCAATGCGTAAATCTGCAGCTTATCGCTGTCCGTCTTTTGCCACGGGTCAAACGACAGCTTGTATCTCGCCTGATATTCATAATGAAGCTCAAAGCCTTCCTCCGCCGTGCCGCTTGGCGTGGAGAAGGTCACGAGCTGGTCGTATGCGTACGTTCCGTCCTGCGGCGAGGCGACGGGCTCTTTCACCTTTTTCTGCGTATAATTGATGATAAAGTATACATCCTGCGTGAGGCTTTTCGGCATCGTGAATGTCAGCGTCTTATCGCCCGTGGCCTCATCGGTTGCAACAGTCCAATCGGGAATACCCCTCTGCATATCCATCTTGCTGCTGTCAAGCCGGCTTCCGGTATACTCATGGTAGGCATCCGGGTCCACGATGGGAATAGAGCCCGTCTCGCCGGGTGCCCACACGCCGCCGAACTGCTCGCCGTTCACATAGACCCTGTGCAGGGCGGGATTCCTGGTGAAGTAAATGGTGAAGGTCGCATTGCTGCTCGGCGTATCGTACCAGATGGTATGCGCCGTGATGCTCTGCGGCGTGCTCCAGTCCGTAACGTCCGCCAGCGGATTGGTGCCGTCAAAATACGTGTAATCCTTATAATCGGCCTTGGCGGCGGCAGCGGCGCTGCCGAGGGTATAAAACACCATGCCGCCCGCGTTTTCATCCGCCGTATGCAGGCAGATATCCGTGACCGCGGGCTGCGTTTCGCTGCCGTCGTCAGGAAGCAGATAGGACTGACCTGCCTCCAGCCGAACCTCCGTGCCGTTGACCTTCATGGTCAGGTAGGGCTGCTTCACATCGGCATCCTTGGCGGTATTGACGACGTAGCTCTGATCGCTCACTCCGTCCTTGTTGTCGGTATAGAAGGAATCATAGCTGCGCAGCCATGCGAACACCACATCGGGCGTATGGTTCATGATGATGCGGCCCATGTTGTAAAGCAGCGTACCGAGGACGACCAGATAATCGTTCGTACCGTAATGCTTGAGCGTAGCGGTGGGATAGTTCGTGACCTCGGTCAAATCTCCCCACAAAATATGGAACAGGGCTTTGAGCGCCCCCACCGCTTCTTCCTTCGACAGGGGAATACAGTCGTCATCAAAGATGCCGGTGTCTGCCAGAACGTCATAAAAGCTGTTGCTGTAATGCGTGAAATCGGGCTTAATCGCGGAAATCATTTCGGTAATGCACGAGCCCATCCACTTCCCCACGGCCGCGAGTGTCTGCGTCCTGAGCACCTTATCCTTGATATTGCCCGGCTGCAGCCTGTTTGTGAAGGCGTTCACGGCCAGCGTCCGGAATGCGCTCTGCGCGTTGGTGGAAACATAGGCGGAGCGCGCCTTCTCTTTCTGGAGAAGGTCTTCGTCGATCAGCCAGTAGTTCAGATAGAAGGCCATGTCCGGCAGCCAGTCGGTGAGGGTCACCTCGGCGGAGCCGACCTCCTTCATCCAGCTTTTAGCATAGATGCCCTCAAGCGTCAGCGTGGCCAGATGGAAATAATCGTCAAAGATAACGCCGTCCTTGGTCGCCGCCAGCTGCAGGAGCATTTTCTTTCTCTGCTCTTTGTATTTGTCTGTCCCTACAATGTAATAGTCGTTATCCTTCAGGAAGAATGTCTCGCTCGTATAAGCGTTGACATCCCCCTGAATCTTTCCATCCTTGACCTGAATCGTGCGGGCCAGGCTGCCGGAGCGCTTGCGCGTATATTGTTTGGCGTCGCCGACGGTGACATCGGTCGTATCGGTCTTCGCGGTGCCAGCGTCCGTGCCGGGCAGGAAATGATCGACGCCGTAGCGCTGGAAGTTCATCGAGACCATGCCGACGTGGGGCACGAGGTCGCCGGCAAGCAGAACATTGTGAATGCCGGTATACTTTCTGTCGGAGCGCATGATGCTCTTAAGGCCGCCCTGCGGGGCTTCAAAGGGATAGGCGAAAACGGCGGCATCACCGTACTCGTCAATCAGCCGCTTGGCCAGCAGGTTGGAGGTTGCACCGGCGCGGGAGAAGCCGGAAATCCAGTAGCGCACCTTGCCTGCCTGCGCCTTCTCCTTCAGCCCGCGCTCCTCCATATAGCTGTCGAGCATGCTCTTCAACTTATCGGCTGCATCGGCAAAGCCCTGATGCTCTTTTCCGTCTTCCCCGCCAAGGGTCAGGTTGCTCGCCCATTCACTCTCATAGCCCGCGCCGCGGACAGTGATGGGAATCAGCACATAACCGGTGTCCGTTTTTCCGTCCTTCCCAAGCAGCGGCTTGCTGCCGATGGCGCAGGCGATGCTGTCTGCGGTCGGTTTGACAAAATAGGAGGGCGAAAGAAAAATGTTTTCATCCGAAACGCCGATGTCCGAAAGCAGCTGCTTGATGTGGCTCGCCTGAATCGTATAATCCCTGTCGTTTTCATGCGTATCGCTGAAATCGCCGGATCCCATGGCCGCCGCCGCCAGACGAAGGGACATGGAGGCCAGATGCTCGTTATAGTCGGCGGGGTCGCCCATAAAGTAGCCGTCGGAATAATAATACACATTCGCTTCGGTATGGTCGTCCCGCATGCCGTAGCCCTTGTAGACCGTATAGCCGTTATAGGTATACACTGACGTCGGCAGCAGCGGCCGGCCGTCCGCCGAGGCCGAAACGGTGTTGGAGGCCTGCGTTGCCTCAAGCGTCGTGACAGGCAGGCGTATCGTCGTGTCCTCCGGTTTGGTGCCGCTCGCGAGTACCAGATGACGATAGTCATCCGCGCTGACCAAGTCGCCGTTAGCCCAGTAGACGAGCTTGCCGTCTTCATCAGCATAGAAAATCGTGTCGTTATAGGAATCGGGGATATAGGAAATGATGCCATCCACCGAAGCGGAGACCCAAATCTCGGAATCGGTTTCGGGAATGCCGTAGATTTTCGCGTCCCGCCAGACATCAGTGCCGTTTTTCAGATAAAGATTGGATTTTTTGCCTTTGACAGTGTTTTCCTTGATGGTGAGGGTACCCAGCAAATTGAGCTTCGGCACATACACAAGATTATCGTTTTCAAGCAAAACGCCGCCGCCATTTTCCGCCGCCTTATTATAGATAATGGTGCAGCCGTTCAGGGTGCAGTCCTCCTGCTTGACGAAGATGCCGCCGCCGCTTGCGCCGGCGGAGTTGTAAGTGATTTTTCCGTTATTGACAACGGTCGTCTGCGCCCCAAGGTAGAGACCGCCGCCGTCTGCGTCCGCTTTGTTGGCCATGATTTCCGCGTTGGAGAGGTTGAGCGTCGCGTCATCGGCGCCCGAATACAGGGCGATGCCGCCGCCGCTGCCCTCCGTATAGTTGTTGGCAATCATGCCGCCGTTCATGGTCAAGAAGCAGTCCGAGGAATCAAAGCAGACGGCTGCGCCCATTTTTTCGGCATAGTTGTATATCAGGTCGCAGTTCGTCAAAGTGGCGCGGCCTTCCTTGTTGAAAAAGGAGATGGCGCCGCCGAAGCCGTAGTAGGAGCCCCACGCATCGGCCACGTTGCCCGCCACGGTCACGTTCGTCATGATGAGCTGCGCCTGCTTGCGCAGGATGAACGCGCCGCCGCCGTATTCGCTGTCCGTCGCGCCGCCGGTAATCAGCGCGCCGTTAATCACATCGTTCCCCTGCTTGTCCCAGTACCACAGGTAGTTGGTAAGGCGCTTTCCCTTGTGTTCGGTCGGCACATCGTATTCATCCGAGCCGATAATCGTCAGCTTTGCGTTTTCATTAATCATGAACACGCTGCCGCTGCCGCTTGAATCGCTGGCATGGGTCGGGTTATTGGAATTGACGTTCCCGCGGTTGATGACATGGCCGTGCATGTTGACCGTGATGGAAACACCCTTCTTCACATCCAAGCGGCCGGTCAGATTCCAGTCCTTTCTCATGTGGATGACGGTGTTGTTGTTCATGCTGACGGCGTAGGACCATGCGTCATCATAGTGCGTGTATGTATAGACTTTCCCGTCATGGATAATATACGCCTCATACGTCGTCCCGTTCTCGGCGAGAGCCTGCAGGGGCGCTGCGGAACACAGGAGGATGCACGCCGTCAGCAGGCTGATGAAGCGCCGAACCCTGCCGCCGCTCTTTTGCGAAGCCTTCATTCCTCAGATTCCTTCTTCCTGTGTCGGTTTTTATATTGTAAAGCTTTCCCCCGCCGGGTGCGCCGCACTTCGGAGGAGCGCATGCTCAGAGGCTTTCCGTTTGCAGCGGATAGCGAAGGTGCGCCAGCTGCGCACGAACGTCCTCCGCCCGAACCGGCTTGACCAGATAGCCGCTGACAAAGCGCCTGAAGGCGGCCTCCTGATACTGCGTATGCGCCGAAACGATAATCACATTGGCGCGGGGATTGTGCGCCAGCAGCCCGTCTGCAAGCTGCAGACCGTTCAGCCGGGGCATTTCGACATCCAGAAAGGCGACATCCGGGCAATGTTTGCCCGCACTGATGAAATCCATGGCATCGGAAGAATCGGAAAATGCGAAAAGCGTGGCAGACGGCTCCGCTTCCTGAAGCAGACGCTGGATGCGCTTCAAAGACGGAGGGCTGTCTTCCACAATCAGGATGTTCATGCGTTTTGTTCCTCTGCACGGTGTATTCTTGCGGGGCTGTCTGTATTGCACAGTAACCCATAATTGATTATATGCCCCGAAAAGGGAAAAAAAGGGGTACTCTTATGCCGATATCCCAAAAGTCAACCCAAATGCGAAACTTTTTTATATTATTTTTTCTTTCCTATAG
>CAVDRM010000011.1:0-64020 GCA_963611355.1 Anaerovibrio sp. | reverse complement strand
CTGCTTTCCGCTTTTCTGCATATGTTTGAAGCCACTTCGCAAGGCAGCGAAGTGGCTTCTTTGACAGACTGAAGGCTGCTGAAGCAGCCCAGCGGTATTTTGCTTTACTCGCCGACCGCTGCGACAGCGCCCGCTGTCGCGATGATTTCGGCAGCTTCCGCAGAGGTAGCGAAGTCAAAGAACTTCTGCGCCGCTTCGGACAGGGCGACACCCGTCTTGGTGACCAGTACGAAGGGGCGCTGCACCTTATAGCTGCCGTCCTTCACGCTCTCCTCGGAGGGTGTGACGCCGTCGACGGACAGCGCTTTCACGGTCTGCTTCACAGAGGCCAGAGAAGCGTAGCCGATGGCGGCAGGATTCTGAGAAACGGCGGTGATGACGTCGCCGGTGGAGGTCAGCTCCTGACGGTAAACGCAGTTTTCCTTGGTGCCGGTGATAGACTCGAAGCCGTCACGAGTGCCGCTGCCGGCTTCACGGCCGATGACCACGATGGCCGCATCCTCGCCGCCCAGCTCCTTCCAGTTGGTGATTTTGCCGGTGTAAATGCGGGCAAGCTCATCAATCGTCAGGTCGTTCACGGGATTATCGGGATGAACGATGACGGCGATGCCGTCATAGGCCAGAACGGTCTCGGTCAAGCCCTGCGCCTTTTCTTCGTCCTTCAGAGCGCGGCTGGACAGACCGATATCGCAGCGGCCTTCCAAGGCCGCGGTAATGCCGGAGCCGGAGCCAGTGGGATTGTAGGTGAAGGTCACATCGCTGTTTTCCTCCATGAAATATTCGCCCAGAGCGCCGATGACCTTTTCCATCGAGGTAGAGCCGTCCGTGGCCACAACACCCTCGGCCATGCCGATGCTCATCATGGTAACCGTCAGTGCCAGCAGCAGTCCCGCAAGTTTCTTCATAACGTTTTTTTCTCCTTCCGCATACTCGTCTTTTCTCTGTCAAGTCCTTCGCTCGACACAAATAAGGATAGACTGATTATGTCAAATGCAAAACCGCCGTCTTGTCAAATCAAAGAAAAATGCGCCGTTTTTCTCCGACGCACAGGCAATCCTTGCTTACAATATGACCAGCTCGCTCAAAAAAACCACAACGCAGGCGGAAACGGCGACCGTGAACAAGCTGCGTCCCGACCATGCCAGCGCGATGCCCACGAACAGCGCCAGCACGCCGGACCACGGCGCGGCAGTCGCATCGATGATATCGGGAAAGGTCATGACCGCCAAGGTCACATACGGCACATAATACAGGAAGGAGCGGATAAAGCGGCTTTTGATGGGGCGGCGAATCAGTGTGAGCGGCAGGGTGCGAATCGCATAGGTGACAGCCGCCATAATGAGGATGTACACATCAATGTCAGACTGCATGAGATGCCTCCGTCACAGGAAAAAAAACAGCAGACGCGCCTGCAAGCAAAACCGTCAGCACAATGACGCGCATGCCGGACGAGAGGCCGACAGCCAAGCGGCTGAGCGCAAAGGAAAGTGCCATCGACAGAATGACCAGGGCGCACAGCACGCGGCTTTTCTTGGAGGGCGGAACGATGATGGCAAGAAACATTCCGTACAGACCGACGCTGAGTGCGCCGGTCAGCCGGGCTGGAAGAAGGTTTCCCATCATCACGCCCAAGTATGTGCCGGTCGTCCAGCCCGCCGTCGCCACCATGAACATTCCATAGCTGTAAAAGGGATTCAAATAGCCGTTGACCGACATGCATACGCCGAAAATTTCGTCCGTTACGCCCATGCCCATCAGCATCCGCTGTCCGATGCCCGTGTTCGGCGAGAGCTTTTGGCTCAACGCGCAGGACATGAGCATATACCGCGCATTGGCAATGAAAATCATAAGCGCCATTTCGATATAGCCCGCGTTTTCCCGAATCACGGTGAAGCCTGCGTACTCTCCGGCCGAGGCATTGTTCGTGATGCTGATGAGCGCCGCCTGAAAAGCATTCAGCCCCGCATTGCGGGCAGCGATGCCCAAGGTAAACGCCACAGCGAGATAGCCCGTCATAATCGGTATGCCGTCGCGTGTCCCGCGCAGCAGCCACGTTCTGTTCTCCCCCTGCATACGCCTGCGCCTCCCGTTTGAATGATGGAAACAATGATACCGCAGAACATATGTTTCGTCCAGCGAAAAAACGGATAAAAATCGACCACAGCTACCTTTTTGCCCATTGTTTTTATTCCGCAGTGCTTTTCAATTTTTCTGATGTGCGTTATAATATAAAATGAAGGCACGGCGTAAAAGAACGGCGCGATGTCTTCATCCAACAATAAAAATTCCCGCATCAGGCAGGATAAAAGCGGCAGGCTTTGTCGTTTATATATCGGACGGAATACGGCAGCGCAAGGAGTGGGGGTATGAAAAAACGGACTTTTGCAATTTTATTGTGCGCGGTACTTTTATGCACTGCCTGCGCACGGGCGGAATTCTCCGAAACTTTTTCCGTGCTTCAGGCGGCGTATCAGGCGGGGACGCCCGTAACGCTGAATGCCGAGCTGACGGTGGACGAGATGAATCTGTCGGATGAGGCCAAGGCGCTGCTCTCCTCCCTGCTCGCGCCGCTGTCGCTCACGCTGTCCATAGCGCCGGACAAGGAGGCCGTTGCCCTTCTGGACGGCGGGGAAGCGGTGCTGTCGCTTCAGGGCAGGGGGCTCGCGGGAAGCAGTGCCTTCACGCCCTTCCTTCAACTTAAATCGCTGTTTAAGGACACGCTGCCGCTGTTTTATGAGCGGCTTGCGCAGGATACTGAGGGAAAAGAAAGCAGCAAAAGCCTCAGCATCAAAAACGTAGGCAGCGTAAGCAGGCAAATCGTCTACACCTGCGACAGGGAAAGCGCAGCCGCGCTCTTGCCGGATCTGCACACGCTGCTGGACGCGCCGCTGAAAACATTGCTGACGGACGCGCCGTACAAGGACGAATTTCTGACCTACTGGCAAAATCTCGGTTTTGCGGGGACGCTGACCGTCAAGCGCTATCTGGATAAGGACGGAGCGGACTTGGGGCTGCAAATCACCGTCAAGGCGGCAAGCGCGGACGAGGATCAGCGCTCCGTCACGCTGTACGGCGGCTACAAAGAGGGCAAGGGGGCATATCTCTCCTTTGCTTGTCCGGCCGTCAAGGGCAGCAACAATTTTCAATACACCCTGTCCTCCAAATTCGAGGAAACGGCCCAAAAAAACACATGGACGCTAACCTCCGCCGTCAAACGCAAGGCGGACAAAAAGAGCTATTCCGTTTCCGCCAAGGTTTCCTTGAAAAATCAGATAAAGGACAGCGAAAAAATCACAGGAACGGCGGAGACAATCGAAACCAAGGACGGCGTGAAGACGACCGCCACATGGACATCCGACCTTCAGGGCGACGGCGCGGCGCTGAGCGGTACGATTACCCTGAAAAAGCTCAACGAACGAGCCACTGTGTATCAGATGACCGCCGCCGTCCGCCTTACGCAGGGCAGCGGGGAATCTTTTAACAGTGACGCAGAAACGGTCGATTTGACCGATCTTTCCGAGGAAGAGCGCGAAAACGCTTTAAAACCCGCCGTGCAGAAGCTGACCAATGCGTTCATTCAAAAGCTGAGCACGCTGGATGAAAAGAGCCGCTCTTTGCTGACCCACATTTTCCGCACGGATGCATGGATGAACGGCGCTGCCGTTCCTGTTTCGGAAACCGATGAGAGCTCGGACGGCTGGGCTGTCGATGAAGTGCCAACAACATAAGGAGGAAAAAACGATGTTCAAACGGCTGACGGCAATCGGACTGATTTTGGTGCTGCTGTGCGCCTCCGCCTCGGCAGATGTGGGTGCGCTGAGCTTTACGCAGGAGGAAAAGCTGCTGCTTCAGTTGGAGCGCTCCGGCTTTCAGGCCTCGCTGACCTTCTCCATGTCCGGCGCACCCGCCGGCATGGACGAAAGCACAGCTTCTTTTTTGCAGGCTCTGCTGTCTAATCTGACCCTGAATTACACCCGCACGGTGCGGAACGGCTATCAGACAAACGGCACGGAGAGCCTGTTCTCCGCATCGCTCGGCTCGGAAACGCTGCTGCAGGCGGGCTGGTGGACAGATGCCAACGGCCTTGCCTATGTGCAGAGCGGGCTGTTTGACCCAAACGGCACGGTGTACTCCTTTGACCGCAGCTTTGATGTCAGCGGCTTTCTGGCGAACGGAACGGACAGGGACGCTTGGCCGTCCATCTTCCATGTGCTGTGGACGGTGAACAACGCGGATGCGGACTGGCAGCAGCGTGCCGAGACAGTCCTTTCCTCTTATAAAACGAGTATGACCCGATGGATGCAGGCGTATGCCTCTACCCAGACCGAACGCTCTACGGACGGCGGCTACATCACCACCATCTCCTATTCCATTCCCTCCGCCGCCATTTTGCAGGAGGCAAAGCAGCTGATTGTGGACTTCTTCTCGGATTCTCAGCTTCTGTCCCTCCTGCGCGAGGTGCTTTCGACCGCGGAGCAGGCGGCCTACCTGCAGCCCTCCATGCTGCTGACCTTCCTGCAAATGATTGACAACGTCAAGCTGGACGGGAGCATCGAAATCAAGCGTCAATATGATGTCACGGGCGCTTCCCTGTATGAAAGCGTATACCTGCCCTTTGCCGAGAGCTTCCCGCTGTCCGAAATCAGCATCGTTCGGCTGCCGCAGGAAACGGGCGATGTATGGCGCGTAACGGGCGCAATGCGTGAGTCTGTCTCCGAGCAGCTCAGCGCCTTCAAGGGCGTCACCTTCGATGTCAGCGCGGAAAACGCCGAAGACGGCATCTGGACAGGCTCTGTCGCCCTGCATCTGCCAGCCGCGGACAATTATTCCGTCTCCGCCGATGAGCAGGAGGGACTTGACCTCGCCTTCACCTATAACCTGAATCTGCCCACACCTACGGACACGGCGGACACCTACAACAACCGCTATGAGCGGGTCTATAGCTCCGTGCTGCTCATCAAGCCGGATGAAAGCATGGGCATCGGCCCGCAGAGCATTCAGCTCACCGCCTCCATCTATTCCAACAGCTCCTCTCGGTCGTCCATCACCTATCTGGACGGGGCGCTGACATGGACGGACATGAACACGGGCGCGGCCATCAGCGCCGCTTTGAACGGCAGAACAGCTGTTGCATGGGCGCCCACACAGTGGGATGCGGCCACGGCGAATGCTGTCCGCATTGACCTGATGAACAGCGAGGAGGGAAGGCAGCTCGTGCAGTCCATCCTCCAAAACCTTGAAACCACGCTGAACGGTCTTCTGCCCGCGGGCACGGCGACGGACGCTCCCCTCCATACGCTGCCCCCGCAGGATGATGACGGTTCGGTTGGTTAATAGTCGGCCTTGCTGCCGGCTCAATAAAATATTGGGGGTTGAAGGTATGTTTTCAAATATCGGAGGAAAAATTCAGAAGCTTGCAAAGTTCGTCTGCTGGGTCGGCATCGTTCTTTGCATCATTTCCGGTATCGGCTATATCCTTGCCGGCGATGAAGCGAACGGCATATATGTCGGTCTTCCCAGTACGGTCGTCGGCATCTTGGTAATCGTCGTCGGCTCTCTGTATTCTTGGCTCAGCTCTCTGTGTCTGTACGGTTTCGGCACGCTCATCGTTAAGGCCGAGAGCATCGACGGCAAACTGAGCAAGGAATAACTTCATTCGGGGGAGTTGTCTGCCCTCCTGCTTCGTGGTATAATTTATACCGTCAGGCAGGAGGGTTTTACTATGAGCAGATTGGGTGATTTAATTAAGCTGGAACGGACACGGCAGGGGCTGACCTATAAGCAGGTAGCCAAAAAGTGCGGCGTCAGCGATAAATATCTGATGGAGGTCGAAAAGGGGACGCGCATCATTGCGGACGATCAGGCGCGGCGTATCCTCAAAACAATGGGGATGCGGCAGCAGACCGAAGCGGAATTTACCTTGGACGACATCGCCGCCACGGTGGATTTGCAGTCCGCTGTCCCGCAGCTGACGCAGGCGGTGCAGGAAAAGAAGCTGACGAAAAAGGAAAAGCGCGAGGGCGCCGACAGCGACCCCGGCGTATCCGGCTCGATTTGGCTGGATGCGCTGTCCGGCGTGCTCAAGCACGTTCCCGTGTACAACGCCGTCATGAAGGAGGTCGACCATCGGCTGCTGCCCGTCATGGACGGCAAAATCGAGGGCGCGCATCCCGACAAGGTTTTCTATTTTGTTGCGCCGGATAACGATATGCGCGGCTTCCGTGTGCTGCGCGGCGACTATCTGCTGGTTGTTCCGGCGCAAGCGCCCGTAGACGGCGCCATCATGCTGCTGGACACGCCTCAGGGCAAAATGCTTCGCAAAGTCAGCCGCATGGCGAGCTTTCAGGTGATGCTCCAGCGCTATGACGAGGCTTGCGAAAGCGAGATAAAAAACATGAATGAAATCATATGCGTCGGGCGTTGCGTCAGGCTGGAAGCCAGCTTATAAAGGCAGCGAAAGCTGTATTCGGCCTATTCCGGCAAAAATCGTACATTTTATGCTTTTTTCTTGATTTTTCGGTCATCTTATGATACTTTGAATACAGAAAGAAGGTGACGGGGGTATGCGCATTCTGGAATCCTCCGAGGACTATTTAGAGGCGATGCTGATGATGAAGGAGCGGCACGGGTATATCCGCTCGATTGATATCGCCAATGAGCTGAATGTGACCAAGCCCAGTGTCAGTTATGCCACCAAGCGGCTGCGTCAAAACGGCTATATTACGATGGATCAGGACGGGCTGATTACCCTGACCGATGCGGGCATGGCCATCGCCTCCCGCGTTTATGAACGGCATAAGACCCTGAGCGCCTTTTTTATGTACTTGGGTGTTGACGAGGAAACGGCGCGGGAAGATGCCTGCAAGGTCGAGCATGACCTCAGCCAAGCCACCTACGAGGCCATGAAACGCCACGCGCAGGAGCATTTGAAAAGCAAAGAGTGATGATTGCGTGTATCCATAGCGCCAAAACGATTTTATACTGTTTTGAGCATCACGTCCCTTTGAACTGCTTCGCCCATACCGCATCAAAAAAGACACTGCCTTCATTTTGCAAGGCAGTGTCTTCTTCATTATTATACGTTATTGTACGTTTAGTCGCACAATACTTCGGGATACTGTCCGTCGGCGCGCATGGCAGCCAAGGCATCCTTGACGCCCTGCAGGTCAGTCGCGTAGGTCACGCCGAACCACTTTTCGTGGGTCGGGAGGACGCGGAAATCAGCGGATTTTTCGCTGATCAGGCGGTCGGCCACCAGCGGCAGGAAGTATTCGCACTTAAGCGGGTTCACGGGCAGATTCTTTTCAAGGAACGGCGCAAAGCCGTCCATGCAATCCTTCATAATTTCGGGAGAATAGCCCCAGAAATTCATGGACACGAGCGTTCCGGCGGGAATAAAGGTTTCCTGACCGTTCTCGACATACACGGCACCGCCCGGACGCTTGTAAATCTCGGTGCGCTCATGGATGCCGGCCAGAAAACCGTCCTTTTCCGCGCATACGCCGCGGGCAACGGAGCCGTTCTCCGTCAGGGTGTTTTCTATCCTGTAGCCGACCATCGCATGATGATGCGGCTGCACATCGGCGGTCAAAAATTGATACATGGTTTCAAAAGCGCTGCGGCCGTAAAAGTCGTCCGCATTGATGACGGCAAAGGGAGCGTCTATCAGGTCGCGGGCGGCCAGCAGAGCATGGGTCGTGCCCCACGGCTTGACGCGGCCTTCCGGCACGGTGAAGCCGGCGGGCAGGTCTTCCATGCGCTGCAAGGCATAGTCCACGCGCATATACTTGGAAACACGGTCGCCGATTTTTTCGCGCATCGTCTGCTCATGGTCGGGCTTGATGATAAAAACGACGCGGTCAAAACCGGCGCGATAGGCATCATAAATGGAGTAGTCAATGATAAAATGGTCGTGATCGTCCACCGGGGTGGTCTGCTTCTCGCCTCCAAAACGGCTGCCCAGACCGGCGGCCAGAATAACCAGAGTCGGCTGCTTGCTCATATCAAAAGCCTCCTTACAGCATACTTGAGCGCTGATATTATACCGCACAATGTATGTTTCGTCAATTCTGTGCGCCCAATTCCAACACATGAATGATATTATGCACCACGGTAAATCGGATATCAAACCCCGCGAACAAAAAGCCGTATACCCTTTTTTCATCCGTCTGATAGGAAGGGCGCGGGTCGAGCGCCAGCGCCTCCAGGAGCGCCGAACGCTTATCTTCCGGAAGCAGCGTTAACAGCTCCTCCGGACAGGCAACCTCAAGTCGGTCTTTTGCGTGCTCGTCTGCAAAGCCGCCGCGGGCGTCCGGAACACTTTCGGCATAGGGCAGATAGGGCTTGATGTCGAAAATCGGCGTGCCGTCCATTAAATCAGCGCCGGAGACGAGCAGGACGCTGCCTTCCGTTTCCGTTTTTTCGATTTTTTCCAAGCGCACCAAGGACAGCCCGATGGGATTCGGACGGAACGGCGAGCGCGTGGCAAATACACCCATGCGTTTGTTCCCGCCCAAGCGCGGCGGACGTACCGTGGCCGTCCATGTGTCCCTGTGCGCGGCGGAGAAATCCCAAATCAGCCACAGATGCGAAAAGCCCTCCAGCCCGCGCAAAGCATCCGGATGACGATATTCGCGCTCGAACACGATTTTCCCCTGCAGACCGCCCGCTAAACCGCTTTGCCGCGGCAGACCGAATTTCGTCGGAAAATCCGTACAGATATGTGCTATCACCTTTATGTCCATAGCGGCTCCTTTTCGGGCGAATGAGGCGGAAAATAAAGCGTAAAATGAAAGGCTCTCTGACAGCCGCTTATTTCTTGTTTAACGGAAAGAGTTTTCTCCATCTCTCCTTACAGCTTTACAACCTCTGTTCCCTTAAGCGCCGCCTCGATGAGCGCATCTTGGTCGAGCTTGGCCTCGCTGTCCAAGATTTTTTCCAGCTTCGGATGCGTAGCGGGATGGCGCGGCGTAAAGACAGTGCAGCAGTCCTCATAGGGCAGGGTTGAGGTCTCGTATGTGCCAATTTGCTCGGCGTAACGAATGATGTCTATTTTGTCAAAGCCTATCACGGGGCGGAAAACAGGCATGGAAACCACCATGTCCGTTGTCTGTAAAGCGTCCATCGTCTGGCTGGCGACCTGGCCGATGCTCTCGCCCGTGATCAGCGCCTTCGCACCCTCTTTCTGCGCAATGCGCTCTGCAATGCGCATCATGTAGCGGCGCATAATGAGCGTCGCGTACTCGTCGGCGCATTTCTCGTGAATCTGCATCTGAATGTCCGTGAACGGCACAACGTGAACACGGATGCCGCAGCAGCTTTCGGAAAGAATTCTGGCCAAATCCAGCACCTTCTGCTTGGCGCGTTCGCTGGTGTAGGGGTAGGAATAGAAATGAACGGCGCAAAGCTCGACGCCGCGCTTGGCAATCATGTATCCGGCCACAGGGCTGTCAATGCCGCCGGAGAGGAGCAAGGCCGCCTTGCCGTTCGTGCCGATAGGCATCCCGCCTGCCGCCATGATGACGTTAACATACAGATAGGCATGGTCGCGTATCTCTACGTTCATCAGATGGTCGGGGTTGTGCACATCGACCGTCAGGCCGTCGACATGGCTGAGGATGTACTCGCCCATCCTCGCCCCGATTTCCGGAGAATCAATGGGATAGCGCTTGTCGGAGCGCCGCGCCAGCACCTTGAAGGTGCCGGTCTTGCCGCGCATCATCTCGGCTGCCTCGGCACAAACGGCATCAAAATCGTCCTTATCCATGCGCACGGCGGGGCAGACGGAATGAACGCCGAATACCTTGACGACCCGGCGGATGCATTCATCCATGTCCTCAATGCCGTCTACATATATCCGCGCATCCCGAAGCCAGACCTGAGCGGCAACGCTCTTGACCGCCTGCTTGACGCGGGACACCAAGGCACGCATAAAATACGGTCTGTTCTGACCTTTGAGGTAAATCTCGCCGTAGCGAACCTGCAATAGCTGCTGCATGAAGCCCACTCCTTATCGTCTTGTGTATTTTTTGAGCATATCATAATAGCACTTGATTTTTTGCGCAACAACGGCCATTTCCTCCGCCGTATTATCAGGGCAGAGCGAAAAGCGCAAGGCGCTTTCGGCAACACGTCCCGTGACGCCCATCTGCGTCAGCACCCGCGATACCTTCTGCTTTTGTGATGAGCAGGCCGAACCGATGCCGACATAGATTTTATCGCCCTCCAAGGCATGCAGCATCGTCTCGCTTCTGACCGGCGTGAGGGACAGATTGATAATGTGCGGCGCGGCGTACTCGCTGTCCGGCGCAGGGCCGTTGACGGACACCTCCGGCACAAGGGACAGAATACTTGCATAAAGCATCAACTTAACGACGCGCATCTGATTATCTCGCGGATAACATTCCATCGCGGCCTTTAAGCCCGCAATGCCCGGCGTGTTCTCCGTGCCGGAGCGCAAAGTCCTCTCCTGCCCGCCGCCGATTTGCCGCGGAAGCGGACGCAGACGGCCGCCCATCACCAAAGCACCTATGCCCTTGGGCGCGTGAATTTTGTGGCCGGACAGGGCGTAGGAATCCGCGCCGCAGCACTTCATGTCAAACGGAACGCGCAGAAAGCCCTGCACGCCGTCCACATGAAGCAGCGCATCCGGACATTTCATGTCGCGCAAACGCGCAGCCTCCCGAATCGGCATAATCGCGCCCGTCTCATTGTTCACCTGCATGATGCAGATCATTTTGACATCCGCGTCCAGCATCTCTTCCAAGCGTTCCAGATTGATGCGCCCGTCCCGCGCAAGGGGAATCTCCTCGGCCTGCACATTGCGCAGAGAAAGACACGCCTCGCGCACGGCGGGATGCTCGCCCGCGGAATACAGCACACGGCCGGAGCGGAGCGCTGCCGTGCCGCCTAAAACCGCCAAATTATCCGCCTCCGTGCCGCCGGAAACGAAGACTACACGCGCATCCTGCGGCGCGTGAACTTCCTTCAAAATCAGGTCGCGGCAGGAGGTCATCATCTTTTCGACATCCATCGACGGCGCATACAGGGCGGAAGGGTTAAAAAAGCCCTCTGTCATGCAGCGCTGCATGGCGCTGACCGCAGGCGCGCAAACGCGGGTTGTGGCGCTGTTGTCCAGATAAATCATGTAAAAAGGTTTCCTTTCATCCGAAAGCATCGGCAGAGACGCATTCGGAAGCATTTGAAAAGTATTCTCTCTGCAAGGCGTATTTTCCTGCCGAAACATCGAAATTAACGGCCAAACAGAGAGAGAATATCCTGATCACTCAGAGAAGTCGGCATGGTCTCACCCGCCGTGATGAGGCTGTCAAACAGTTTGCGCTTCCGACGGCTCATATTGACCACCTGCTCCTCAATCGTCCCATGTGCCACGAGCGACAGCACGGTGACGGCCTTTTTCTGCCCGATGCGATGGGCACGGCCCGTCGCCTGGTCCTGCGCGGTCGGGTTCCACCACGGGTCATAATGAATGACGGTGTCCGCGCCGGTCAGATTCAGCCCCGTACCGCCCGCCTTCAGGGAAATGAGGAATATCTGCCCCTCGCCCGCATTGAAGCGTTCGGTGAGCTGCTGACGCCGCTCCGGCGGTGTGGCGCCGTCTAAATACAGTGTATCAATGCCCGCCTCGCGGATGCGCTTTTCCAAAAGCCGCAGCATGGAGGTGAACTGAGAAAAAAGCAGCACCCTGCTGCCCCCGCTGAGGACAGAGGACAGCACATCCATGAGCATATCCTCCTTGCCGGAGCCGCCCTGATAACCGTTCATCACAAGCTCCGGTGAACAGCAGATCTGCCTGAGCTGAGTAATCGCCGCCAGCACCTCAGCGCGGCCCCTGCCCATGCCCTTGACGCGCAGAATTTCGTCCACGCGCTGCCGCGATTGGAGCATCGCCGCATCGTAAACCTTGCGCTGCTCTGCGGTCAGCTCGGCGTAAAGCGTGCTTTCCAACCGTTCCGGAAGCTCGGACAGCACCTGTCCTTTCAGCCTCCGCATCAGGAAGGGACGGATGCGGCGGGTCAAATCCTCCGCTTCCTGCCCCTCGCCGTAGCGCCGCAAAAAACGTGGATACGGCGGCAGATAGCCCGGCAGACAGAAGTCCATCAGCGACCATAATTCGCCCACATGGTTTTCCATTGGTGTCCCCGTTAAGGCAATGCGCGTCCGCGCATTCAGCTGCTTGACCGCATGAGCGCCCACGCTCTGATTGTTTTTGATTTGCTGTGCCTCGTCCAGCACGGCAAACCGGAAGGAAATGTCCGCCATCAGGTCAATGTCCCGCCGAATGAGCGGATAGCTGGTCAGAACGACATCCGGCGGGCATTGCCTGACCTGTTCAAGCTGCTCGGCGCGGGCAGGCTGTGCGCCGCGAATCAGAACGACCTGCAAATTGGGCGCAAAGCGATGCAGCTCGCTCAGCCAGTTGAACTGCAGGGAGGTCGGCGCGACAATCAGGGAGGGCTGATGCGTCGGGTTATCCAGCACATAGCGGTCAATGGCGGAAATCATCTGCACCGTCTTGCCAAGCCCCATATCATCCGCCAAAATACCGCCCAGCTGCAGCGCATCCAGCGTCATCAGCCATTCATAGCCGCGGGTCTGGTAGGGACGCAGGCCCTCAAAGGGCGCAGGCGGCGCGGCATAGCGAAGGTCGGCCGCGTCACGAGCCTCGTCGTCCAATTCAATCGGCAGATGCGCCTGCTCAATCAGCGCCCGCAGATAAGACGCCCGACACATGGCCAGGGGACGCGCATCCTCTCTGCCCTCGGCGGCCTCGGTCACGGCCAACGCCAGCGGCTGCCAGTCGTCCGCCTCGGTCAAATCAAGAAATGCGCCGGATTTATATTGAAAATAGCGCCGTTTTTCGGCAATGGCGCGCATCAGCGGCAGCAGCTCCTCCACATCCGCATCCGCATCTATCATCGTAAGCTGCAGGCCTCCGTTTTTCACTGTCATACGGCCGGACAGCGCGGGCTTTCTCGGCGTGAGCTTTTTAAATTCGCGGCTGAAAAAGACCTCGGCAATTTTTGTCAATTCGCGAACGCCGCTCGTCACAAAGTCATAAATGGCATCACGGCGGGTCAGGTAAATCGTCCCGCGGGTGACATGAAAGCCCGCACGAGACAGAATCTGCATCACTGCGCCCTCGTTCGCCGTATCGCGCAAGAGCAGCGCCCGCGATTCCTGCTGCGGCTCAAACGGGTCAATTTCATCCATCCCGTAGCAGAATTTCACCCGCGCCGCCACCGCCGAGCCGACCTTATCCAAATAGACCCTTGCGTTCAGGGGACGGCGAATCAGCCGTCTGCTCAGTGCCTCGTCAATGGTGACGCTTGCGGAGGCGGACAGAACGGGCAGCACCTCCGTCAGAAATTTGTCGACATCAGCAGCCGTATAGCAAAAATCCGCCGTGCCTTCATGTGCAGAGCCTGCCAGCGCGGACAGGAGCCGCCGCTGTTCAGGCCGTACAAATGACACGCGTCCCTCGCAGAAAATGCAGGAAAAGTCTGCCGTCAGGCGCAAAAGCGGCTGCGGAAAGCGAACGGACACGCGCATCATCTGCACCGTGCCGGAAAGCCGGCAGACGATGGGCAGCTCACGTTCCTCAATGCCCATCTGCTCTGTGACCTCGCCGCCCACGCTCAGACGGAACGGCAGGAGCTTAACTGCATCCAGGATGCGCTGCGCCGTCAGGGGTTTAAGCGCCAGCACCCGCGCCTCGCCGCCGGACAGGGTGCAGGAGAGGTTGGCCGCATCGCAGTATTCCTCCAGCACGTCCAAAAGGGCGCGCTGCGCCGTATCATAGCGCATCAGCTGCGGATCAAGCTCAAAGCCCTTGCCGAAGGAAATAGGCTCGGCATGATGCAGCTCGCGCAGAAAATGCGGGATATGGCGCACCACATACAGCCGTTCCAAACCCGTTCGCAGGCCGATGGCCAGCCCGTCGCGCGTCAAAAACAGCGTCGGCTCCAGCCGAACGCCGTCTGTTTCGGGCAAAAGCGCCGGCGACAGCGCCAGCAGGGGATCGTCGCCCGCCTGCTTCAGCAGCGAGCGGCGAATCACGGAATCATACTCGGACAAACGGACTCATCTCCGGAATTTTTCTTTTCCTACCGGGCATTGCGGAAGCGGTGCCGCCTTCGGCGGGAAAATGTCGGAAAAGCTCCGCCTTGAGGCGGAAAGATTTCATTTCGACGCTTGCTTTCTTTTTTCCTGCCGAAGAAAAAAATATCCTGCGGGGAATTTACATCATCAGCTTTGCAGGAAAACGATTTGCTGAGGGCGAACTAAACGCGCGTCAGCATAGGCGGGCATTGTTTTGGAGGCGCGCATGGCTTTCTTAAAAAACGGGCACAGGAAAAGGCGGAAAACCGCGTATCGCTACGAGACGCGGTCAAAGAAACGAGAATGGCCGCAGCTTGTTTTGCTGCTTGCCGGCGTCGCCGTGTTCCTGTACTGTGCCGTACGCTTGGTCGGGTATATCGTGTCGTCCGTACAGGCAAGGCAGGTCAGTTTACAGGTCGCCGCACTGTATGAGGAAGCGCCGGAGGAGACCGCCGCGCCCGCGCAGGAGGTTAACCTGTCGCAGGAAGCGCCGAAAGCCACCGCCAAGCCAACCCTTTTGGACGCCTATCAGTACATTACGCCGCTTCACCGTCAAAAATTAGACAGCCTGTGGCAGCAGAATAATGATTTGGTCGCTTGGCTGACGATTGACGGCGTGGTGAGCCAGCCGGTCGTCTACAAGGACAATGCCTACTATGTCGATCATGATTTTTACGGCAAAAAGAGCAGCTCCGGAACGCTGTTTTTGGATGAATTTTCGCCTCTTGAGGCCGAAACGCAAAATCTTTTGATTCACGGCCACAACATGAAAAACGGCAGCATGTTCGCCATGCTGACGCACTACAGCTCCGAGGATTTTGCCGCGCAGCACGCCATCGCCACGCTGGATACCCTTTACCGCACCGAGACCTATGTGCTGATTGCAGTCCTGCCGCTGGAGGTCGCGCAGGAATCGGACGGTCAGACGTACTTAAACGTCGATGCACTGTATTTTTACTCCAGCCCGCGCTTTTTCTCCGAAAAGGCCTTTGAGACCTACCTGACCCGCCTGGATGCGGTCTCTGTCTATCCATCATCGATTGACGTCAACGCCTCCGATGCCCTGCTGTCCCTCTCTACCTGTTCTTCCGGCAACAACGGCCGAATCCTGGTGGTCTTCCGGCGAGTGCGCGACGGCGAGGATGTCAGCACCCTGCTGCCGACCACCGTGCCCGATTCATAAAAAGCGCACATTATTATACTGTTATAACGACTTGACGATTAAATTTGAAAAAGGTAAAATAGCAGATGAAAAAACACGCGCAACAGCGCTTTTGCAAGGAGGATACCGCAATGCAGTTAAAGGTTCAGGCTCCGCTGGACCCGCAGTTTCAGCCCCTGTCCGTTGTACTCCGCGAATATGAAAAGGATGTGCGGACATCCGGTTCTTCTCAGATGCTCGCCATTGCCATCGAGCGCAATCAGGGCTATGTGTATCGCAGGGATTTTCCCATTCTCCCGCTCGGAACGGACGACGCCCGCACGGTCAGGCTGATGGAGCGCATCGCCAAGACAGCATTGTGGGTCAGCGGCGGCTATAAAATTTATGTGAGCGGCTGCAAGCCTCTCTATGACTGCCTGAAGAGCGCATATCAGTCGGGCGGCGCGCGCGCATTTGACGAAGACTTTATGGCGCGTGTGTACGAAAAGCCCTTTGAAGTGCTGTACGTTGAAGACATTGCCGCTATGCCGAAGGCCAGGAACGCTGCCAGCGCCGTAGGACGGCATCTGGACGGCTGCCGCATCGGGTTTGACGCGGGCGGCTCAGACCGCAAGGTGTCCGCCGTGGTCAACGGCGAGGCCGTATATTCCGAAGAGGTCGTGTGGCTGCCCAAAGTCAATCCCGACCCCGAATATCACTATCAGGGCATTCTGAGCGCCATGAAGTCCGCCGCCGCGCATATGCCGCGGGTGGACGCCATCGGCGTGTCCAGCGCGGGCGTGTACATCGACAACAAAATCATGGTCGCCTCCCTGTTTCTCAAAGTCCCGCCGGAAGCGTTTGAAAAGCGTGTCAAGACAATGTACATCGACGTGGCAAAGGAAATCGGCAATGTGCCGCTGGTGGTCGCCAATGACGGCGATGTGACCGCGCTGGCCGGCGCGATGGATTTGGGCTGCGGCAATGTGCTGGGCATTGCGATGGGCACGAGCGAGGCCGGCGGCTATGTGGACAAGGAGATGAACATTTTGGGCTGGCTCAACGAGCTGGCGTTCGCCCCTGTCGATGCCTGTGACACTGCGATGATCGATGAATGGTCGGGCGACTCTGGCTGCGGCGTCAAGTATTTCTCTCAGGACGGCGCAATCAAGTTAGCCTCCGCTGCGGGCATCGGGCTTTCCGCGGACTTGACTCCCGCCGAAAAACTCAAGGTCATCCAGAAGGAAATGCTCTCCGGAAACGCCGAAGCCGCAAAAATTTATGAAACCATCGGCGTGTATTTCGGCTATGCCATCGCCTATTATGCCTCCTTCTATGACATTGACCATGTCCTTATCATGGGGCGCGTGACCAGCGGCGATGGCGGCGCTCTCTTGCTGAAAAAGGCGCAGGAGGTGCTGGATATCGAATTTCCGGATCTGTCCGAAAAAATCACCCTGCACATTCCAGACGAAAAGAGCCGCCGTATCGGTCAGTCCGTTGCGGCCGCGTCGCTGCCCATGATTCAATAATTCAGCTTCGCTCTGTTAAAAACGGCCTTGACGCAATCGCCAAAGCCGTTTTTGATTGCACTGCCGCATAACAAAAAACCGCCTGGCGTTTGCCAGGCGGGTGATATGACCGATACAATCATCAGCGGTTGAGGATGGTCTCCTCAGTTTCCTTATCGAAGAAGTGCAGGCGCTGGGTATCCATCGCAACCTTGGTATCATCGCCGGTCTTGGTCTTGGTGCGCGGGTCAACGCGGGCGATGACGCTTTCTTCCTTGCCGGAGGTGCTGAAGTACAGGTAGGTCTCAGCGCCCATCAGCTCGGTCACTTCAACGTGGACGTTCATGACAGCTTCGGGATGCGCGGCCACAAACTCGGGATCGTCGTCGATGTCTTCGGGACGGATGCCCAAAGTGACTTCCTTGCCGATGTAGCTCTCGTCCTTGAGCTTTGCAATCTTTTCAGGCGGTACAACGATGGTGGAATCGCCGAACTTCGCAACGACCTTGCCGTTTTCCTTTTCCAGCTTGGCATCGAAGAAGTTCATCTGCGGGCTGCCGATGAAGCCGGCCACGAACTTGTTGGCGGGATAGTCATAGTTGTTCTGCGGGGTATCGACCTGCTGGATGAAGCCATCCTTCATGATGACGATGCGGGAGCCCATGGTCATGGCCTCTGTCTGGTCATGGGTAACATAAATGAAGGTGGTCTGCAGGCGCTGATGCAGCTTGGTGATTTCGGTGCGCATCGCAACGCGCAGCTTCGCATCCAAGTTGGACAGCGGTTCGTCCATCAGGAAGACCTTCGGCTCACGGACGATTGCACGACCCAGAGCAACGCGCTGGCGCTGACCGCCGGACAGAGCCTTGGGCTTACGGTTGAGCAGGTAGCCGATATCCAGGATGCGGGCAGCTTCTTCCACGCGGCGCTTAATCTCATCCTTGGGGGTCTTGCGCAGCTTCAGGCCAAAGGCCATGTTGTCGTAAACCGTCATATGCGGATACAGAGCGTAGTTCTGGAACACCATCGCAATGTCACGATCCTTGGGGGCGACATCGTTGACCAGCTTATCGCCGATGTACAGCTCGCCGTCAGAAATTTCTTCCAGACCGGCAACCATGCGCAGGGTGGTAGATTTGCCGCAGCCGGAAGGACCGACCAGAACGATAAATTCCTTGTCTTCGATATCCAGCGTGAAATCGCTGACTGCTGTCACGCCGCCCGCATAAACCTTATAGATGTGCTGTAAAGATACGCTTGACATAAATCATGTCCTCCTTGTAAAAAATCGAGCGCTAAAACGGCGAATAAGGCGCTGCGCTCCCGCCTTGGATGCTTTTATTATACGGTTTTTCCCCCTGAAATACCAGTCTCAAAACCTCACAAATATTAGCACAATACTTTGTAAGATAGTTGTACTCATTGGCGATTGTACAACCGTGTTCGACAATTAAACGAATGCATCTCAGCAGTTCATTCTCATAAACTGCACAAAAAGAAAAAGCAGTTTCTGAACACAAAAAGTTATAAAAAATTATTGCAAAACGCCGCAGCCTTGACAAATTTCATTCTGCCCGATATGATAAAATTCCGTGAAACAGCGGAATCTTCCTATAAAAGCAAAGAGCCTTTCGGCTTTTAAGGAGAGGGGCACATGAGGATTTCAAAAAAGGATGCGCTGATGTGGATGGAGTTTTTTGCGGGTCTGCCGGAGGACGAGCCGCTGCCCGTACACCAACAGGAGCTGGCGCTGGCGGCCATCGCGCAGATTGAGCGTGCGGTAGCCCGCCGGCGGGAAAGCATGCTCGCAGCGATTCCGAATCTGAAAACGCTGGCCGGACGAACGATGTATGTCGGGTCTGACGAAAAGTTCCCCCGCGGCTGCAAGTCCTGCCTGTTAGGGTCCGGACTGGGCGCGATTCGGCGGACGAACATCTGCAATTTGGAATGCCGGTTTTGCTATAACTACGGTGAGTTAGATTGTCAGGAGCCGATTGGGGACGGGCTGTGGGAAATCGGCGGTGCAAAATATTATGAAGAGGACGTCCCGCTGCTTTTGTCCGTCCAGAAAAAGCCGAGCGGCGTTTCGTATGTGTACTTGGAGCCGTTCATGGAAATCGAACAATACTACGGCATCATCAGCCGCTTCCATCAATCGGGTGTGCATCAGCATATGTACACCAACGGCACGTTGGCTGCGGAGGAAAACCTGCGGGCGCTGGATGCGGCCGGTCTGGATGAACTCAGATTTAATTTGGGCGCGACAGGCTGTGCGGACAGTGTCATCGAAGCGATGAAAACCGCCAAGCGCTTCATCCCGCAGGTCGGCATCGAAACGCCCATGACGCCCGAATTCTACGAAAAGTTCTTTAAGAAGAAGGAAAAAATACTTTCGACTGGCATCGATTTTATCAACTGTGCGGAGCTGCACCTCAATGAAAACAATGCGGGCAATTACGAAGGGGAACCGATGTATATGACGCGGCTTGGCTATGTTTCCCCCATTTGGAGCCGCGATTTGACGCTTCGATTCATGCGCCGCGCCGCCGAGGAAAATTGGCCGCTTGCCGTGCATGACTGTTCCAATATGACCAAAATCGCCCGCGACCTGAATCTCAAAGCGCACGAGGGCGGCTGGTTCGGCGCGAGCGGTTACGGGCGCGAATTCTCTTCTCTCCCCTACGCCCTCTTTCTCCCCGCTCTGCGCGATGAGACCCTGCCCTTCGTGTCCGAAGAGCCGCTGCCGGATGGATATCGGGTCGGAGATATCGTGCTGTAAAAATGCTTATTGCAAAAGCCGCGATGCGTCTGTGCATGGCGGCTTTTTATCTCATATCACATTTTTTTGCGCGGATGCAGCAACCCGTCTGCCCAATCCAGTACACGATAAACGGGCTTATGGTGCTTCTTTGCGGCTAACGCAGCGTCCAGCGCGCCGCGCCGATAGGTCAAATTGTCCGGCTCGATGCGCACGGCGGCGCGGTACGCCTGATGCGCATCATCATATTCCTTGAGGGCGAACAAAATCTGCCCCTCAATATAATAAAATTCGGCATCCTTGGTTTCGGCGCGGCCGAGCTGACGCAGAGCCGAGGGATAATTTCCCTGCTCAAACAGCTTGAGCGCAAACGCCTTGGCCTGCGCCGCAGGGACGGAATGGAAGCCGACCTGCCGCTGGGAGGAAAGCTTCAGCGCCTCCTCATAGGCCAGATTGAGCCGAATGAGCTGTTCCTGCGCCTCGGCCTGCTTTTTTTGATCGACAAATAAATCGGGATGGCAGAGCTTCACCCGCGTACGGTAAGCGTGCTTGACCGCCTCCGTATCCGCATCCGCGTTCAGTCCCAGCACTTCAAAAGCGTTCATTCATTCATCCCCTTTCGGTGATGCGGTTCAAAGCGATTCACGGCGGATATCCGCGCCTAAGGAACGCAGCTTATCCTCAATATGCTCATAGCCACGTGCGATGTATTCAGGCTCGTAAATCTCCGTCACTCCCTTGGCCATCAGACCGGCCACCACCAGCGCCGCGCCTGCGCGCAAATCTGTCGCCGTAACAGGCGCACCGTACAGTTCCGTCACGCCCTCAATAATCGCCGTCTGATCCACAATGCGGACGTGCGCTCCCATGCGCCGCATTTCGTTCAGGTGCTTGAAGCGGGATTCAAAAATGGTTTCCACAATCACGCTGTCGCCGTTAGCCTTGCACAAAAGGGCGCTCATCGGCTGCTGCAAATCAGTCGGGAAGCCGGGGTATTCCTGCGTCTTGATGTTCACGGCACGATGCGCCCGCACGGGACGCACCCGAATGGCATCATCCATATCGGTCACGCTCACGCCCATCTCCAGCAGCTTGGCGGTCAGCGCCTCCATATGTGTCGGAATGCAGCCGTGAATGGTCACATCCCCGCGGGTAGCGGCGGCGGCAATCATCAGCGTGCCGGTTTCTATCTGGTCGGGAATCACGGTGTACTGGCTCGCATGAAGGTGCTGCACGCCGCGAATTCGGATGGTGTCCGTCCCTGCGCCCTTGACGGACGCGCCCATTGAATTTAAGAAGTTCGCCAAATCCACAACGTGCGGCTCTTTGGCCGCGTTGTACAGGGTGGTCGAGCCGACAGCCTTGGCCGCGGCGAGCATGACATTGATGGTGCCGCCGACGGTGATGCGGTCAAAATAAAACGCAGAGCCGGTCAGTGTCCCGTGCGTCTTTATCATCGCCGCTTGGTCGCTCACCTCAACGCCCAACGCCTCAAAGCCCTTGATGTGCTGGTCAAAGGGGCGGTTGCCGATGGCGCAGCCGCCGGGATAGCCGACCTCCGCCTCCCCGCAGCGCCCCAGCAAAGCGCCCAACAGATAATAGCTGGCGCGCATCCTCTGCGTATAACGATACGGCACGCGGTTCGCCGTCACGGAACGGGGGTCAATGGTCATGCGCTTGAGCGCCTTTTCATACTCAACCTTTGCGCCCAAGTACGTCAGAATGTCCACCAACACATGAACATCCTCGATGTCCGGCAGATTGTCCACCACACACGGCTCATCACACAGAAGCACGGCCGGCAGCACGGCGACAGAGGTGTTTTTTCCGCCCGACACATAGGTTTCACCCGTCAGCGGCGCCCCACCCGTAATCAGCAGCTTGTACGAATCCATGCGTTTCCTCCCCTGCGCGGACTAATCACAGAATAACATTGTATAGTATAGCATATCCGAATGATTTTGTTAAGGGTCTTTTTACAGTGTCACTGAATATGCAAAGAAGCACAGCAGCGCTTTACCGCACCTCTTTCAAAAAAATGGAGTCTTATTCCACAGCGCATCTCCGTCGGTGAAGCCGCCAAGAGTGGTCAGGCGCGATTTTCAGCCGTCTCGGTGTCCGGCCGACGCCGCTGCTCCGCCGTCAGTCATCATCTTGCCGTCATCCGCTAAAATTTACCTGCACCACCAATTGACCACCGTCAACAGAATTTGGTCGGTCAAAAGAGCTGAAAGAAGATTGCGAGCTGTGGCTGCAAAATTGCAAAAGGGCATAAAAAACCTCCGTATTTCAAGCATTAGCTGACTTACGGAGGACTTTCTTTGGTCTGGGTGGAGAGATTTGAACTCTCGGCCTCTTGAACCCCATTCAAGCACGCTACCAAGCTGCGCTACACCCAGAAACCATGCTGATTCGCACAGCGTTATTTATTATATGCGCATTGTCTTCGTTTGTCAAGATAAATATCCATGCGAAAAAGAAAAATTTGCACAACGTGAATTCCAAACGCAGGAGACGCCGTCCAGCGCCGAACTGCATTCAGTCTCGGAAGTCAACGGAAAACGCCGCCTTTACTTTTTCGGCCCTTTGAGTATAATATAATATGTATGTTTTTACGCTGAAAGGAGCCTCTATGGAGACGCAAAGGAATGAACAGCTTCCCGTGAAGACGTTGGTCGGGCGCTTTTTGCCCTATTTTAAGAAATACAAGGCATTTTTGGCGTTCGATTTATTTTGTGCGTCCATGACCACGGTATGCGAGATTGTGTTCCCGCTGATTGTGCGCTCGATTACCAACTTGGCGTCGACGGATTACACCTTGATTACCGTGCCGTATGTGCTGAAATTGGGGCTTTTGTACCTGTTGCTGCGGCTCTTGGACAGCGCGGCGGCGTTTTATATGCAGTCCCGCGGGCATTTCATGGGTGCGCACATCGAAACGGACATGCGGGCGGACTTATTTGAGCATTTGGAAAAGCTCTCTTTTGCCTATTACAACAACAGCAAAATCGGGCAGCTCATGGCGCGGCTGACCTCCGACCTGTTTGAGATTGCCGAGTTTGCGCATCACTGCCCGGAGGAATTTTTTATCGGCCTTTTGAAAATCGTTGCCTCGTTCGTCATTCTCTGCGGGATGAACGTATGGCTGACGCTTATCATCTTCCTGATGGTGCCGCTGATGATTGTCTCTCTGCGGCATTTCAACAAAAAAATGCGGGCGGCATACAAGGAATGCCGCCATGAGGTAGGCGAGATGAACGCCCGCATTGAGGACAGTCTGCTCGGCATCCGCGTGGTCAAATCCTTTGCCAACGAAGAGCTTGAAAATAAAAAATTCAGCGAGAACAACCAGCGTATTTTTACGACCAAGAAGCGTCAGTATATTGCGATGGCAGGCTTTTCCACCATCACCCGCTCCTACGAGGGCGTGATGTACATCCTTGTGGTGGTGCTGGGCGCAATTCTCCTTTCCAAGGGGCTGCTTCAGGCAGGCGATTATCTGGCGTACCTGCTCTACATCAGCACCCTGCTCACCTCCATCCGGCGAATCGTGGACTATATGGAGCAGTTTCAGCGCGGCATGACGGGCTTGGAGCGCTTTGTGGACATCATGGACGTTGAGCCGGACATTCAGGACAAACCAAACGCCGCCGAGCTTCGGAACGTATGCGGCGAAGTGGCGTTTCATCACGTCTCCTTCCACTATTCCGATGCTGCAGAGCATGAGGTGCTGACCGACATCGACCTGACCGTGCCTGCGGGACAAAGCATTGCCTTGGTCGGGCCCTCCGGTGCCGGCAAAACGACGCTTTGCAGCCTGATTCCGCGCTTTTATGACGTGACAGGCGGCAGCGTATCCATTGACGGACAGGATGTGCGGGATGTGACGCAGCAGTCCCTGCGCCGCAGCATCGGCATGGTGCAGCAGGAGGTCTATCTCTTTTCCGGCACAGTGGCCGAAAACATTCTCTACGGCCGTCCCAATGCCGCCCGCGAGGATGTCATCCAAGCCGCGAAACGCGCCGGTGCGCATGATTTTATCATGAAGCTGCCGAACGGCTATGACACCTACATCGGCGAGCGCGGCGTGAAGCTGTCCGGCGGGCAGAAGCAGCGCCTGTCCATTGCGCGTGTGTTTCTGAAGGATCCGCCCATTCTGATTCTGGACGAGGCGACCAGCGCCCTGGACAACGAGAGCGAGCATTTGATTCAGCAGTCGCTGAAGGAGCTGGCGAAGGGACGCACGACCTTCACCATCGCGCACCGCCTGACCACCATACGGAATGCCGACACCATCTGGGTGCTGACCGAGAAGGGCGTTGAGGAAATCGGTTCGCACGATGCGCTGATGAAGAAGCACGGCCTGTATTACGATTTGTACAGCATGTATGCGGTAAACTGACAAATGTTCGGCAGCCCATTCCTTTTTTCGTAAAAGGAAAGAGTTGAGCCTGCCGAAAGGTAAATATTTTTCGCGGGGAGGATGCTTTTGCCTGCAAAAGCGCCTCCCCGTACCCACCGCCAAAGGCGTTATATCCCAAGGAGGAAGCAAGCTATGCCCAAAGAACCGCCCGTCCCGACAAACAATGATGTCATCATTCAGGTGCCGTTGGAGGAGGTCATGCCCAACAGCATCATGCCCTATGCCGAGCATGTCATTCTGGAGCGTGCCCTGCCGCGTGTGGAGGACGGTCTGAAGCCCGTACAGCGGCGCATTCTCTTCACCATGCAGGAATTAGGGCTGACTCCCGACAAGCCGCACAGGAAGTGTGCGCGCATCGTGGGCGACTGCCTGGGCAAATACCACCCGCACGGCGATTCCTCCGTCTATGATGCCTTGGTGCGCATGGCGCAGCCGTATTCCATGCGCGGTCTTTTGGTGGACGGGCATGGCAATTTCGGCTCGATTGACGGCGACAGTGCCGCCGCCATGCGTTACACCGAGGCGCGCATGGCGTCCTTGGCCATGGAGATGCTCCGCGACATTGATAAGGATACCGTCCCCTTCCGCCTGAACTTTGACGACACCCTCAAAGAGCCCGACCTTCTGCCCGCCCGCTACCCGAATCTTCTGGTCAACGGCGCGTCCGGCATTGCGGTCGGCTTGGCGACGAACATCCCGCCGCACAACCTCAAAGAAGCGGTCAGCGCTGCCTGCCTGCTCATTGACCATCCAGATGCCTCAACGGACGAACTGATGCGCGTCATGCCCGCGCCCGATTTTCCGACCGGCGGCATTCTGATTGACACGCCCGAATTGCGCACGGCCTACGAGACGGGGCGGGGAAAGCTCACCCTGCGCGCCCGCATTGAAATTGAAAAAGGCAGCGCCGGACGCACCCTGCTGGTCATTACGCAGATTCCCTACGCCGTCTCCAAAGCGCAAATGCTGGAAAAAATTCTCAAGCTCAGCGAGGAAAAAAAGGCGCAACTCGGCTGTATCTATGACATCCGCGATGAATCCGACCGCACGGGTCTGCGCGCCGTCATTGAGCTGCGCAAGGATGCGGATATACAGAAGACACTGGCCTATCTTTACAAATACAGCGACCTTCAGGTGACCTTCGGCGTCAATCTCTTCGCCATTGCGGACGGCAAGCCGCAGCTCATGGGCATCAAAACGGTGCTGAACTATTTCATCGCCCATCAGAAGAATGTCGTGACGCGCCGCACGAAATACGAGCTTGAGCAGGCGCGGGCGCGGGCGCACATTTTAGAGGGGCTCATCATCGCCGTGGACAATCTGGACGAGGTGATTGCCCTCATCCGCTCCAGCAAGTCCGGCAAGGAGGCCAAGGCTCGGCTGGTGGAGCGCTTCGGCCTGACGGAGATTCAGGCGCAGGCAATCCTTGATCTTCGCCTGCAGCGCTTGACCGGCCTTGAAATTTTGGCGCTCCGCCGCGAATATGCCGATATCATCAAGCTCATTGATACCCTGGAGGGTATTTTAAAGAGCGAAAAAAAGCTGCTGGCGGTCATCAAAAAGGAGCTTTCAGAAATCGGCGAAAAATACGGCGATGCACGCCGCACAACGCTGGTGCATGAAAGCGCTGTGCAGGAAACCGTCACGCCGCCCGAAGAAAAGGTGCCGGAGGAGGCCGTTGTCGTGCTGACACGCAGCGGGCTTCTGCGCCGTTATTTTCCCAAGACGTACGAAAAATTAGATGCGCCGACGGACGAAAACGATATGCCGCAGTACCGCTTTCAGTGCGATACGGCCTGCACCCTGCTCTTTATGACGAACAAGGGAAGCTGCTTCCCCCTTTCCGTGGGAGCGCTCGCCGAATGCCGTCCGAAGGACAGGGGTGTGTCCCTGTCCGGTGTGCTGGCGGGGCTTGAAAAGGACGAGCGCTGCATCGCGCTCTTCTGCATCGCGCCGAACGGCTATGACGCCCTGCCGGACTTTCTCTTTATGACGCGGGACGGCTTAATCAAGCGCACGCCCGCCAATGAATACGATGTGCGCCGGTCACGTGTGGCGGCCATCAGCCTGAAGGGCGGGGATGAGCTGCGTTTTGTCCTGCCCCTTGATGAAAAGCGTGACCCGCTGCTGATTACCCGCCGCGGCATGAGCATTCGCTTCAGGGCAGACCAGGTGCCGCAGATGGGACGTGTCAGCGCCGGTGTCCGCGCCGTTAAATTAGACGAAGGCGACGAGGTGCTGTATTTCACACAGACGGACAATCAGGACGAGCTGCTGCTTTTGAGCGACCGCGGTTACGGCAAATCCGTCTTAGGCGTCATGTTCGATGTACAGGGACGGGCCGGCAAGGGCGCCCGCTGCTTCCCCTTTAACAAAAACGGCACGACCGGCACCTATCTGGCGTCGGCGCAGCTTTTGTCCTCCCCGCGCGAAGTCATCATTACACAGCACGGCGGCTTAAAAACGCCCGTAAGCAGTCAGATTTTCCCCGTCCAGTCGCTTGCAGACAAGGGAAAGCCCGTGGTGGTAGCCGTTCTGGATGATATTGTGACCGATATGCGTTAAATCAATATGAGGGCATCGAAGTGAAACGGGAAAACGCATTGATCATGGATTTGGCGTGGCCGTGCATTTTGGAAAATCTATCGGCAACGCTGGTCTCCTTGGTGGATACGGCCATGGTCGGCTCTTTAGGTGCTTTGGCAACGGCCGCCGTATCCACCTGCGCCTCTCCCTCATGGCTTATCAACGGTATCGTGCAGTCCATTGGCGTCGGCGGCACGGCGCTGGTGGCGCGTTCCATCGGCGGGGGCGACCAAAGGGATGCCGAGCATACGGCAGAACAGCTCTTCCGCGTGGCGCTGATTTTTTCGGCACTGATTATGACGCTGGTGCTGCTGCTTGCGCCGCTTGTGCCGGTCATCATGCGTGCCAAAACGCAGGTACATGAGGAGGCTGCAGCGTATATGCGCATCGTGGCCTCCTGCTATCTTTTTCATTACACGGGCATGACCATGAGTGCCCTTTTGCGCGGCGCGGGCGATACGAAAACCTCCATGATTGCCGGCCTGATGGCCAACGTCATCAACACCATCGGAAATTTTTTTCTCATTTATGCTCCGCGGGACATTACCCTGTTCGGGCTGACCTTCCCCATGTGGGGTGCGGGCTGGGGTGTGCGCGGTGCGGCCATTGCCAGCGCCGTGGGTATGGGAGCTGCGGGGCTGTACCTGTGCCTGCATATGTACAGCAAAAAAAGCGTGCTGAAGGCACGGCTTTCCTTTAAAACGCCTGCGGATATGCCGCTGATTTGGCGTGTGGTGCGCATTGGCATGCCCGCTGCGCTGGAGCGCGTTGTCATCAATGTAGGCCAGATGATTTTTGCCGGCATGATTAACGCCGCAGGCACGGCGGAATCTGCCGCGTACATGATTGCCATCAACGTGGAGGGGCTTGGCTATATGCCCGCCTACGGCTTTTCCGCCGCCGCGGCCTCCTTGGTCGGTCAGCGCCTCGGCGCAGGTGAACCGGATGAGGCGGAGCGGCTGGGCAAACGCGCTGTTTATATGTCCCTGCTCCTGCTGTCAATCATCGGCGTCCTGATGGGGCTGGGCAGCGACCGGCTGGCGCGGCTCTTTTCACCCGATGCGGAGGTCATTCGCATTGCATCCGTGTTTATCGCCATCTGCGCGGTGGAGCAGCCCTTTAATGCCTTTTCCATTGTTGCCTCCGGCGCACTGCGCGGCGCGGGCGACACCATGCGTCCCTTTCTCTACGGTCTTGTGACCATGTGGAGCATCCGCATTTTAGGCGCGGTCATTCTAAGCGACGTCCTGCACCTCGGCGTGTATTCCATCCTTTGGGCAATGGTCGCCGACCTCGCCGTCCGCGGCTTTCTGCTGCACGCCCGCTTTCTGCACGGAAAATGGAAAACGGCAAGGGTGTAAATCAATCACTGCGGGGGAGTTCATTCTTTGAGCGGCAAAGGACGGACTCCCCCGCGCTTCGTCCTAAAAGACAGAAAGAATAAAGATGTGCCGAATAAAAGCCCGATCAGCAGGGCTTTATTTGCCTTGTGCCGAAGGACACGCCGCACAGCCGCCATCGCCTGTTTCACGCAGGGCGCAGGGCAGGGCATCGCCGACAGCCTTCATCTGGTCGATGATTTCATCCGGCGGGAGCGGGCAGGAAAGCCCAGCCAGCACCAAGTCCGCCGCAGAAAAGGCATTGGCAACGCCCATGACATTTCGGTATACGCACGGTACCTCCACAAGCCCTCGAACGGGGTCGCAGACCAGGCCCATCACGTTCATCAGCGCAAAACCCGCCGCGTCCGCCGCCTGCCGGGGCGAGCCGGAGCGAAGCACGGTCAGAGCAGCAGCAGCCATCGCGGAGGCCGTGCCGCATTCCGCCTGGCAGCCGCCCTCCGCGCCCGAAATGCTTGCGCGCCGTGCAATCACCAGCCCGACCACAGAGGCTGTGTACAAGCCCGCCAGCAGGTCGTCATCGCTCAGAGAATACATCTCCTGCGCCGTCAAAAGCGCGGCGGGCAGGATGCCGCAGGCGCCCGCTGTCGGCGCGGCCACGATACGTCCCATTGCCGCGTTGCATTCGGCGACTGCCAGCGCCCGTGCCTCCGCCCTGCCAAGGAGCGCTCCGCCCGCGGTCTGCCCGCTGTTTGCCGCATCCCACAGCCGCGGCGCTTGGCCGCCCGTCATGCCGGACATGGATTTCAGCTTCCTGTCCATGCCCTTTTCAACACTTTGCCGCATGACCGTCAAAAGACCGAGCATCCGCTTATCCAGTGCTTCGTCACTGACGCGCTCCGTCTTTTTCTGAATGGCGCGGGCAGACGCGGAAACGCCCGTTTTCTCCGCCAGCGCGACCCATTGGTCTAAGGATTCAATCATCATTTCAGCCCTTTACAGCTTGTTGAGCAGTGTCACCTGCTGAATTTTATGCAAAGACCGAAGGCCGTCCATCAGTCCCTTTGGCGGCTCTTCGTCCAATTCCAGCGCCATCGCCGCGTTGCCGCCCGCCTCGGAGCGGAACACGCGCATGGTGGCGATATTCAAGCCAGCCGCCGCCACAAGGCGGCTGACATCCGCAATCACGCCGGGCGCATCGCAATGCTGAATGACAATGGTGGTGCAGTCGCCGGAAAAGCCGACCTCCAGCCCGTTAAGGGACTGCACACGGATATTGCCGCCGCCCACGGAGGCCGCCCGCACGGTGACATGCGCACCGGAAACGCCCGTCAGCTCCAGCACTACGGTGTTCGGATGCGCATTTTTCAGCTCGATGGTGGTGAACAGGAAATCCATGCCCGTCTCCCGCGCCAGCCTCCGGCTGTCACGAAGCCGCTCATCATCCACGCCCATGTCCAAAAGACCGCCTAAAACGGCACGGTCTATGCCGTGTCCCTGCCATGTCTTGGCAAACGAGCCGTACAGCCCGATTCGCGCCGTCTTCGGCATTTCGCCGAGCAAGCGCCGCGCCACGCGCCCGATTCGCGCCGCGCCCGCCGTATGCGAGGAACTTGGACCTATCATGACCGGTCCTAAAATGTCGAACAAATCCATAACACACTAATCCTCCAGACTGCCGTCGGGCGGCATCAACGCCAGCAGCGGCATTGCGCCGTCCAGCTCATAAAACACGGAAGCAAGGGGGTATGTCCTCTCCGAGCGCTCACGGCTGTTGGGGTCATTCACCATCAGGCGGTCATCCTCCGTCAGCCCGCGCAGAAGAATGTAATGCCCGCCGCCAAAAATGCCCTTGTCCATCGAGGCAATCAGCGGGTACCCCTTGCGAAGCGCCGTGCGAATGTTAGCGGCCTTTTTGCCCAAGCGCACGGCCTTTACTCCGTGCTGCTCCGCCAGTTCCGCAATGTTCGCCTGCTGAACGCCGTTCCCGCGGTAAAAGCCCTGCAGACAAGCCTCCCGAAACAGAGTGACAGGGGTTTGGCTCGTATCCCCCGTCAGATAATACAGCGCCATGGACAGACAGACGACCGAACAGCCGGAAGTCTCGACCGAACGAGGCTCGCCGTCATATTGGCAGACATAAGTCGGAAAATCGCCCTGATAAAGGCGCGGGACGGCAGGACCGTCCGCCCCGAAATCGGGATTTCCCCAAATGGTAATGGGTTTATCCACATAGGATAAAACCAGCAGCCTCTCCGTCACCTGCACCTCGCCAATCGTCGGATACATGGTTTCCTGCGGGACGGCGGTAGGCGGCGGCGGGGCGGGTGAATAGGAGATATCCTCCTCATCATCCGTGCAGCGGGCGTACGCAGGCAGCAGCAACAGACAAAGCAGCCATGCCAGCCAGCGTTTTGCGCGCATTTTCCCGTCCTCCCGCTCTTGGTTTCATCTGATATTTTAGCATAGCAGCCCCGCAAATTCAATCATACTGCTTGACGGTTTTCGTAAAAACAGCCGGGTATGCGCTGCCCCGCATCGTCAAAATCGGCAAAAAAACGATGATGCACAGACGGCATTCTCAAAAACGGCAAAGAGGTCATCAGAGCAGCAAAAGGCGCCGACGCTCCATGTGGGCGGTGTCTTTACATCCACTCCGTATGTTTCTCCATATGCGTGGGCGGGTGGATTTCAATTCCCCAACCTGCCTCGTCCGCGTCCAACCGCGCCAATGCTATATCCTTACAACACTATCTCGCATTCAGCCCCGTTCAGCACCTTCTTTCCGTTTAAATAAACATCAACGTTGTTGCTGTACCAACCGTTCTGTTCTGAATAGCAGGGCACGAAGAACATTCTTTCCGGACAATCGCCAAACCGAAAACCGTATTCGCAAGCCTCGAACCGAAGATTGTCCGTGTCGAAATCGTAATTGAGCGCCTCCGTGTCCAGCTCCTCAAAGTCCGCGTAGTTCCACTCGCAGCATTCCGATTCGAAATCCGACATCATGCAAACGCCGTTCGCAAACCGCAGCCATCCTGTTGATACATCTGAAATTTTTGCCATACAAACCTCCTTTCGTCCATCAGAAAAGCCGCCGCTGTTGAAGCGACGGCAGATACCGAACAAACTGTTTTACTCTTTCTTTGTCCGCTTTGTGTGCAGTCCGTACATATCCCGAATGGACTTGTCTTTTTTCTCTCGTCTGCGCTCACTGTTGAAGTCCCTGTCTGATATATACATTTGAAGCGCCGTGATTCCGATATACACGACGACGCATATGAGAAACAGCCCCAACAGAATGCCGAGCGTTTTCAGCAGTTCCATCCATTCCATATTCAATCCCTCCGTTTTTCGGCAGTGCAGCCAAGAAAAGCCCGAATCATGTTCCTGTCATAAACGCGATGATACATCCCGAACTCACCGCCGCCGTTCAAACGGCAGCGTCCTGCCATCCGAGAACCGAACCGATATACGATGCGGATATTCTGCACACGCTTCGTAATAGAGATTTCCGATTTCTTCAATGCGCTTATGTTTATCTTCGCATCTCTAGCAATCGTTTTTGCTTTTGTATTCTTTCGCGCAAAATTCGCAAACATAGACTCTCTGCTCTCTCATTTTCCACCTCCATGTATAATCTGGTTAAATCCGCTGACACACCTCAGCGCCCACACTTTGAATGACACATACCCAGTAGTACCCAATATAAGACTCAAATCTCACCCCTCTCTCTCATCTGTTCCAGAACCCCGATTTTCTCATACGCTTCTTTCAGCATACGGCAAATGTCGCCGTTATTGAACAGGAAGGTCTTCGTCAGCGTTTCCGTCTTGTCGATTCGTCTATGGAGATACAGGGCGACGGACAGCATCGCATTGTCCGTCACATCGTCCGCGTCAATCCATACCCCCCTTGTCTTTGTCCGAAATTCCGCAATAGCTTCTGCCGTGATTATAGCATATCCTCCTTGATAATTTCCAGTCCGTCACAGAAGTAATAAGCGCCGCTCCCCCGATTCCGACTCCGTTCCAGATATTCAGAAAGCCAGTTTTTCATGTTCATTCCGTCCTTTCTTTTAAGGCTATGAATTGCTTGATGCGAACGAAAAGAGTTTGTCGGCGGGGGCATTGACAAAGGGGCGCTCATATGTTTTTCAAAGCGTGTTGCGTGTGGTTGACGGAACAACCGTTAAGAAGCTGCTGCAAGGGCAAAGGCAAATTCACGTTATCGTGCGCGAAGTGAATGCCATGCCGTCTGAGCAAGACATTGCTGATGACAAATCGTTCAACGCTTGCGAAGATATTGACTATGTGGTGAATCCCGACAGCCCCTATGCTTGCGGCAGGGGCGGACAGGAAATGCGGTACGGGGAGATAAGACAGGTGTTGCAGAACGGAGACTACGCAGCTATTTATACTACCGATTTAGCCATACAGCGTGGCAAGTATGAGAACTATTTAAAAGCGCGTATGAATACAGATGTTGAGCTGCAAACAATTCTCATCCCATTCCTTTCGGTAAACCAGAAAATTCAGTATACATCACCGCGAACAAACGAAGTGCATCAGTATATGGTGAAGAGCATTGATATGGACTTTAATGCTTTTACCATGACGATGAAGCTGTCACGTTTTTATAATTATTATCCGTTCTAACCTCAAGCAGCTAAAAAATACGAAGCAAAAATAGGAGTTGCCGCAATAGTGCAGCTCCTATTTTTACCTCGTATCGTGCATTATTTACAGTCTCGATTATTGGTACAGCTCTGGTACAGTAAAGTTCAAAAACCGTTGTATTTCAAGGCTTTGTGTGTCCATCGTCTAATTTTTCTTTATACTGCTTAACGATTTCGTCTGCTTGAGCGATAAGCGCGCTCATTTCCCGCTTGCCGTACACCGTTGCGCCGGCAGCGTTCGCATGGCCGCCGCCATGAAAGCGCTCGGCCAACTCGGTCACGGAAACGAAGCGGGAGCGGAGACGGACGCGGACAGAGCCGTCCGGCGCATCGATGAATGCCAGCCAAACGAGGCAGCCGCGCACAGCACTCAGCCAGTCCACTGCATCGCTCGCGTCCTCAAAGGAAAGACCGAAAGCGGTTTGCACCGCCTTGTCCGCATAGAAGTACGCCGCGCCGTTTTCCGTCTGTCGAAAATGCTCGTACACATATGCTTCAAGCCGAAGGGATTTTTCATCGCGCAGATAAAGCTGCGCATACAGGCCTTCCGTATCTACGCCCGCATCCAGCATCAGCGCGGCATAGCGCAGGCTGTCGCCGTCCGTATCCGGCGAACGGAAGCGGACGCTGTCCGTCACCATGCCGCAAAACAGGAATGTCGCCGTTTCCCTGTCCAGCTTGAGGCGGGGCTTGAAAAAGTCATAAAAAGCGGCAATCATCTGGCATGCCGAGGCGCTCTTTTCTTCTACCCACGAAAGGGCGGCATACGGTTCTTTGTCCGGATGATGGTCGATTTTTATCAGCTCTTTGCACAGGACATATTTCGGGTTTGAAATGCGCCCCGCCGAGCCGGTGTCAACCACAATGCCCAGCGCATCCCCGTAGTTCTCGTCTTTCAGCGGCGCATCGTCCGCGCCCAAAAAGCGGAGATGCTCCGCTGCGTCGCTTTCCGGCAGGTCAATCCGCTTGTCGGGATAGGAAAGGCGGAGCATTCTTTGCAAACCCTTGCTTGCGCCCAAGCAGTCCCCGTCGGGACGAAGGTGGCGGAAGATGATGATATGCTCGTAATCCTCGATTTTATCCAAAATCGGCTGTAATCGCTCGGTATTCACGGCATCCCCTCACTTTGGATGCTTTTTTATCTTTGCTTCATGCCCCTGATTGCTCGGCACATAATACACGGCATCCTTTTTGTCATCCGGCAGATACTGCTGCCTGACCCAGTGGTTTGAAAAATCGTGCGGGTAGAGGTATTCCCTGCCTGTCGTCGAGCCGACCCGCTCCGCGCCCTTGTAAGAGGTATCGCGCAGGTACGGCGGGACAGGGCCGAAGCCGCCTTTTTCCGCATCCGCCATGGCCGCGTCAATCGCCATGACCACGGAATTGGACTTGGGGCTTTCGCACACGGCGATAATCGCCTGCGCCAGCGGCAGCCGCGCCTCCGGCATCCCGATGTGGTCAAGCGCCTCCGCAGCGGCAACCGCCTGAAGCATGGCGATGGGGTTGGCCAGGCCGACATCCTCGCTCGCATGGGCGATGATGCGGCGGCCGAGCATTTTGGGATCGGCGCCCGCATAGAGAAGGCGCGAAAACCACAGCAGCGCCGCATCGCTGTCCGAGCCGCGCAGGGATTTGCAAAACGCGGACAGCATATCATAAAACAGCGTGTCATCGCATCTCAGTACGGGCTTTTGAATGCTCTCCTGCGCAATCGGCAGGGTGATATGGATTTGCCCGTTTTTAACCGGCGTGGTCAGCGCCGCCAGCTCCAGGGCATTGAGTGCCATGCGCACATCGCCGTTGGCGACATATGCGAAATGCTCCAGCGCGTCCGCGTCCGCCTGAACATGCATCGTCCCCAGCCCGCGCTCCTCATCATGGATGGCACGGTTTAATATGGCCAGCACATCCTCGCGGGACAGCGGCCGAAAGGCAAACAGCCGACAGCGGGATACGATGGCGGGGGTCATGGAAATCATGGGGTTTTCCGTGGTCGAGCCGATGAAGCGGATAAGCCCTTCCTCCATCGCGGGAAGAATGCTGTCGCTCTGCGCCTTGGACCAGCGGTGGCATTCGTCCAGCAGAAGGTAGGTCGCCTGTCCGTACATCTGCCGGCGTTCGGCGGCCTCCTTGAGCGCCTCCCGCACATCGGAAACGCCGGAGGTGACGGCGTTCATTTTGACGAACGCGGCACGGGTCATGTGCGCGATCACAGAGGCCAAGGTAGTCTTCCCGCAGCCGGGCGGCCCATAAAAAATACAGCTCGTCAGGCGGTCCGCCTCAATCGCCCGCCGCAAAAGACGGCCTGGGCCCACAATGTCCCGCTGGCCGTAAAATTCATCCAGATTTCGTGCGCGCATCCTGTCCGCCAGCGGCGCTGTTTTTTCAGGCGGATTGACGGCGTCAAACAAGGTCATGCTCTGTCCTCCGAATTCAGGGTGGCAATTTGTTTTCCGCTGCCCAGGCGGATGATGTGCGGCCGTTTTTCCACGCCCAGGGACATGTGCAGGAGGGCGATGCCCATGTCGAGCCTGCCCGCTAAACCCTTCTTCTCCAGCATCATCGTGCGCCCCGCAAAGGACAGACGCCACGGCTGGCGATTCATCGCCGAGGGAGCAACGCGGACGCATTCCGCCGCGTTATACGCCCACATCGGCCAAACGGCAGGCTCGCCCACGCAAATGTCCGTCAGTTTTTTGTGCTTAACGCGCCCGTGCTTTGCCTTTTTCGAGATGCCCAAGGCAATGATGGCGGCAATTTTTTCCCCCTTGCCTATCGGCACATCCACAGCCTTTTTGCGATAGCTTCCCGCCACCCAGCAGGTGCCGAGCCCCAGCGAGACCGCCTCCAGCACAATCGCCTCCCCGCTGATGCCCGCATACAGCATAGCGTTCGGCGCTTTTTTAGACACGATGACGGCGGCATAGCGGCCGCTTCCCGTGATGGTCTCCGTAAACGGAAAATGCCGATACAGCTTCGTTTCGTCCGCCTCGCCCAATTCAATGCGTACGCCGGGCAGTGCAAGCCGCTGTGCGGAAAACGACAGCGCACTTAGCTGCGCCACATCGGGCGGTGCCTGAAACGTCCGCACGCTCATGCGCTGCGGCACGGCGGCATACAGCCGTGCTCGCTGGCTTTCGGTCAAAAATCCTTCCAATACGCTTTCAAAGACGCTCATTTCCTTCACCTCTTCCGTTGCATAAACAGTTTAGCATTTGAGGCTTGGCGCGTCAACGGGAAAAACAAAAATTACAGGGCAGCGGCATGAAAACAGCCACCCGAATTGAGTGACTGTCTATGCCAATATGCCTTTCCGTTATGATATTGTATCAATCATGTTGATGGCGATATCGTATTCGCAGAGTGCTAATAAGCCGCCTTCTTTATAATATATAGGCTTTATGGACATTGGTAACACTCATATCGATAGCAAGCAATCGCATTCCTTTAGAAAGTAAATGTCCATGTATTCTGCAAATTATCAGGTATTGCATAATAAGTTCCGTCTTTTAATGTCACGCCTGTTATGGTAATGGTTACTTTATAGGCAGACGCAACACCGCTTGCAGTTCGCTTAATTGTCTTAGTAGTGCCCGGACCGATAGTAACATTCTTGTCGCCAAGCGTATATGAGCCGCCTTTTGAACTGCCAAAGTAACTTGTTAAGGTCATATCAAAAGAGAAATTAACGATGGTTGTCTTCGCGCATTGATTCTCAACCGTAAAAGCAAGCATATTGGCCATATATATGCCATGTCCCAGCCCTTCCAAGGTTAAAGGCACTGCCGGCTCAACATAAACCTTTATGTTTGCGTATTTACCACTGCCGTCAGTTGCTTCTGCTCGTATGGTGGTAGTTCCCGCCCGTTTTGCGGTTACTTTACCGTTTTGATCAACAGAAGCAACGGATTGATACTCTGAAGACCACTTTACTTTCTTTATGGTTGCATCAGTCGGCGCAACAGTTACATAAGCCTCTTCTTCCTGCCCGACAAAAAGAACTAACTGTTTCGTATAAGACTTAACTGCCGTAACACCCTGAATCACTCGAATTTTGACGGACGAAGACGCGCCGCTTCCGTCCGCAGCTGTGGCGGTAATGGTCACTTCACCGGTCTTTTTCCCTGTCACCGTCCCGTTTGCTACCGTAGCGATTTCCGCATCCGATGTACTCCAAGAAATTTTCGCATTCGTTGCATCTGCGGGTTCAACATTACCCTTCAATTTGAGCGTTTTTCCTTTGGCAACATCCTGATTGCCGCCGTCAATCGAAATGCCGGTTACGGGTTGATCAACCTTGACAATACACTTGACGGTTTTCTGCTTGGATGAGACTTCGATTTTGTCATTTGCCGTGACGGTAATTGTCACCTTTCCTGCCTTGATTGGCGTAACGACACCATTCTGATCAACCGTAGCAACGCTTTCGTCGGAAGAACTCCAAGTCAAAGCAGTATACTTTGCGTCACTCGGCTTGACGCTTGCAGACAGCGTGATGGACTCTCCGCCAACGAAAGCAGTTGCCTTTTCGCTCTCAAAAGCAACGGCAGTAACAGGCAAAAAGACCTCAACAGTACATATTGTTGCCGTTTTGCTGCCGTCTGCGGCCGTGCAAGTAATCGTTGTCGTTCCGGCGCTCTTCGCCGTCACAACACCATTGGCAACGGTTGCAATTTTTGCATCGGCGGATGTCCAAGTGAGCTTTTTATTTGAGCTATCCTCAGGGAAAACTGTTGCTGTCAGTTTCAAAGTCTTGCCTTTTGCAATTTCAGCTTCCGTAGTATTCAAACTAACTGTCTGAACGGGCTGCAATACCGTCACGGGAATTGCAACAGACTTAGGCTTTTCGACATTTTCGCCCGAAGTCGCTGTAATCGTTGTTTTTCCGGCTTTTTTGCCCGTAATCCTTCCGCTTTCATCCACGGCAGCGATGGTTTCATCGGCGGATGACCAAACAATCGTCTGGCAAGTCGCATCAGCGGGCACAATGGTGACATCAACGGCTTCGGCAGTTTCTCCGACATTGACTGTTACTACTTTTGTTTTTGTTTTAAGAGCTGTCACGCCCATTTCCACCGTGGTCTGAACAGACTGACTGACTTCTGTTCCATCAGCCAACTTCACAGTGCAGGTGATGATGGCTGTTCCGGCGCTTTTTCCGGTTATTTTACCTTCAGAAACAGCAGCAATCGTTTTATCGGAAGACGACCATGCAACCTTCGCTTTCTTTGAAGAAGATGCATTTTCGATTGAATAAGTCAAGGCGGCGCTTTTTCCTTGGAAGATGACAACCTCGGTGATAGACTGCCCATCCTCTGTATTTACCTCGCGGACTGTGGCTTTGCTTGTGTCAATAACAATAGCCGGAGTGCCTTCAGCCACTGCTGAAAGCATCACCATGAAGCAGCAAAGCAGAAAGGCAAAAATGAAGGATACCTTTTTCATGATTGATTCTCTCCTTCTTCCAGAAAATATCTTTCTTTTTCCATATAAATCTATCTTCCGTTAATAGATTTCATAAAAGATACCATAGAAATATCATAATTGCAAGGGCTTTTCTTCTGATTTTTCTTGAAATTCCGCTAAAAATGTGCTAATATAAATCAGCAGTTTTAACGAATGTATTCCGAGAGCGATACGGATGTTTGACATAAAAGGAGACTGCGGCATGAAGCTCTTGTTTGTGGAGGACGAATACTACACCCGCACCGGCATTCTGCAAAGCATGGACTGGTCGGCGCTGGGCATCGACCATGTGGACAGCGCGGGCAACGGGCGGGAGGGACAGCAGAAGCTGCGGGACAAGCCGGACATCCTGCTCACGGACATTCGGATGCCCTTTGTCACGGGGCTGGACATTGCGCGTCAGCTCAAGCAGGACGACCCGGACAGCGAAGTCATCATTTTAAGCAGCTATTCGGACAAGGAATATCTCCTAACGGCCATTTCCCTTTCGGCGGTCTCGTACATTGAAAAGCCGGTGCAGTTGGATGAACTGCGGCAGGCGCTTCAGCAAGCCGTTCAGCGCCGAAAAAAGCGGCTGCTGCTTCGGGAGATGGAAGAAAAGCGCCATTTTTCTTCGCTGCCCGAAGAAAACACTCCCGCCTTTCGCCATGCGACTCGTCTGGTGCTTCAGCTCATCGCGCAAAAATATTCTGACCCCATGCTGTCTGTCAACAGCGTGGCGGAGGAGGTACACCTTTCACCCGTTTATCTGACCACCGCCTTCAAGGAGGATACGGGCAGGACGGTCAAACGGGTGCTGACGGACGTCCGCATTGAGGCCGCCAAACGGCTTTTGCAAAGCACCAACCTGCCCGTTGCGGAGGTGGCGGCTCAAAGCGGCTACGACAATGCCAATTATTTTTCCAAGCTGTTTCGGCAGGAAACAGGCAAAACGCCCAATGAATTTCGGGAACACGGCGGGGAGGCGCATCCATGAGCCTGCTCAGCCGCTTTCGCAATGCATCCATCCGCACCAAATATCTGCTGGCCGTCGGCATGCTGCTCCTGTGCCTCTTTTTATGCGGGTTGTATGCGGTCACGGGACTGTATCGTGCGTCCTATGCCGGCGCGGTCGGCAGTGCCGAGGATTCCTTTGGAAGAACCTATGAAGAACTGACCCGTTTTGAGGAGCGGCTGAACCATTTGGCGACCCTTTTGCAGTGCGATTCCGCCACGATTCGCATGCTTTCCGGCACACAGAGCTTTTCCATGATGGAATATCTGCGGGCCAAGGAAGACCTTCTGCCCAAGCTGTACTCCATGCAGGACGGCTCCGGCGATTACTTCTGCTGTCTGTATGTAGATTCGTCGCTTGACCTTTTGGATCGCAGCAGCCGAATCCGGTTGCTCAATGACGTGGCCGAGGAAGCATGGGCGCAGGAAAGTCTGACGGGCTGGGGCTTTCGCCGCTTCTATGACGCGGCGGCGCTTCAGGCCGACCGTCCGGCGCTGATTGCTCCGCTTCGGCGGCTGGACAAGCTGACTGAGCACGTGGCGCTGCTTCGCATCGATATCAGCCCCTCCGCCCTTGAAAGGATGCTCACCCTGTCTCAGGGAGATGATTATACCTCCTTCCTGCTGCTCTCCCCATCCGGCGAACGGCTTGCCGTTTCCGGCGCGGCGGATGATACGGATTACGGCGCGGTCTTTTCCGAGGAGGAATGGACGGGCTTTTCCTCCTATCGTCTGAATAAACGCACCGTGAACGCTAGCACGATGTTCAGTCGGCGTCTTTCGCGTTCCGGCTGGCTGCTTGTCACAACGGTACAGAACTCCCTGCTGAATGCCAGCATCACGCGGCGGTATTCTTTTCTGGCGGCGGGCGCGTTTTGCATGGCGCTGGCCGGCATTCTCTGCGCCCTGCCCATCCTGTGGGTGACGGCCTCCCGCATTCGCCGCTTTTCCAAGCACGTTCAGGACTATAACCGCAGTCTTTCCGTGAAGGGCGTGACCCCCGCGAGGCTGGAAACGCACGCCGAGGATGAAATCGGGCTGTTGATTCGGGAGCATAACGCCATGCTGGACCGTATTGACGCTTTGGTAGAGGACAAGGCGCGAAACGAGGAGGAACGCCGCCAGCTGGAGCTGACCGCCCTGCAAGCGCAAATCAAGCCGCATTTTCTGTACAACACGCTGGAGACCATCACTTGGATGGCGCGTATGCAGCAGCCGGACAAGGTGGAGCAGACTGTTTTTAGTCTGACGCGCTTTTATCGGCTGTGCCTGAGCCGAGGCTGCGAGGTGCTGCCGCTGGAAAAGGAGCTGGAAATCGTCCGGCACTATTTTGCCATTGCCGGCACGCGCTACGGCTCGGCAGTGACGCTGCGCATTGATGTGTCGGAAGAGCTGCTTTCCCGCAATCTTCCCAAAATCACATTGCAGCCGCTGGTGGAAAACGCCCTGAATCACGGGGTGATGGAGTCGGAAACCGGCACTGGGGAGGTGGCTGTCGTGGCCGGTCAGGATGCGAACGGTGCATGGTTCATTCGGGTGACGGATACGGGCGGGCATTTTTCGCCGCAGGTGTGGGAAAAAGTCATGAACGGCTCCTTCTCGGCTGAAGCGGGCGAAGAAGGTGGATATGGCCTGCGCAATGTGGAAAGGCGCTTGTGCCTCTATTACGGCCGCTCTCCTGTACTTCGTTTGGAGGAAAGCCGGCCGAACCTTACTTCGATTATCGTGCCTCTGTCTTGACGCGCTGCGAATGGGGCTGTTTTTTCTTTACTCAACTGCCGATATTTTCCCGTTTTTTCTCCTCTGCTTGATATATCAGGCAGAGGCTTTTCCGTTTTATACATATTTCACCCTGAAAAACTTACCAAAATTCTTGGTTTTTTTGTCTTTCCGCGACGCCTCGCGGCGTGGTATGATGAGACTGTCAAAAGGGAACACATACCGAAAGGTTGAAAGTATATGCGTCAAGTATGCAGCTCGGTGCGGCCGTGCTCACGCCATCAGCGCTTTCTGTCGAATATTCAAAAGCATTGGCTGCTGCTCCTGATGCTGCTGCCCGCAGTCGTCTATGTGCTTGTTTTCAGCTATGCGCCCATGAGCGGTCTGGTGCTGGCCTTCAAAAAATATCAGTATCGGGGCGGCATCTATCATTCGCCGTGGAACGGGCTGGATAATTTTCGAGCGCTGATGATTTCCGGCAAGCTGGGCATGGCGACCCGCAACACGATTCTGTATAATCTGGGCTTCATCCTGCTGGGCGTCGTCTTTGAAATGGGCAGCGCCATCCTCTTAAACGAGTTACTCTGCAAGTCCTTCAAAAAAACGGCGCAGACGCTGATGTTCCTGCCCTATTTTATCAGCTGGGTGGTCGTCAGCTCCATCGCATACAACGTTTTCAACTACGAACGCGGCGTAGTCTCGAATTTGCTGAAGGCCTTCGGCTCTCCGCCCTTCGACCTGTACAACACGCCGAAGGCCTGGCCTGCGGTGCTGATTGCGCTGAAGCTGTGGAAGCAGACGGGCTACGGCTCGGTCGTATATCTGGCGGCCATCACAGGGCTTGACCAGGAAATCTTCGAGGCGGCCACCATCGACGGCGCGAACGCCTGGCAGAAGGTGCGGCATATCACCATTCCCATGCTGCTGCCCACCATGATGATTTTGGTGCTGCTGGGCATCGGCAACATTTTCAGGGGCGACTTCGGCCTGTTCTACCAGACCGTGAAAAGCAGCGCCATTTTGCAGCCCTATACCGAGGTTATCGACACCTATGTGTTCAAGCTTCTCATCACGGACGGCAACATCGGCGTATCTGCGGCGGCAGGCCTGTATCAGAGTGTTCTCTGCTTTATCACTATCAATATCTGCAATTTCTTGGTCAAGCGTGTTCAGCCCGACTACGCATTGTATTAAAAAAGGAGGTTTGCTCATGACTGCTGTTCCCGTGCATCACAGGAGCCGCCGCGTTTGGACAAAGGATGTCGTCGTCCTCCATACGCTGGGCTATGTTCTGATAGGCTTGTTTGCGCTGATGTGCCTGATTCCCTTTTATCTTATCGTCATCGCCTCCTTCACGCCGGAGACCTCGCTGATTCGGGATGGGTATCCGATTTTTCCCAGAGCGTTTGATGTGCAGAGCTATCTCCTGTGCCTGAAAAATCCGACCAGTGTGCTGATTGCCTATGCCAACACCATCGGCGTGACGGCGGCGGGCACGGCGCTGGCCGTCTGGCTGGCCTCCATGACGGGCTATGTGCTGTCCCGCAGGGATTTCCCGTACCGAAATCATTTCTCGTTCTTTTTCTTCTTCACGACGCTCTTTAACAGCGGCCTTGTGCCGTGGTACATCATGTGTACCCGCTATCTGCATTTCAAAAACTCCTATCTCGGCCTGCTGCTTCCGCTGATGTTCTCGGTCTGGAATATGATTATCGCCAAATCCTTTATGTCAGGGATTCCGCAAGCCATTATCGAATCGGCCAAGATTGACGGTGCGAACGACCTGACAATCTATATCCGGCTGATTCTGCCCTTGAGCAAGCCCCTGATTGCCACGCTGAGCCTGTTTTCCGCATTGGCCTACTGGAATGACTGGTACAACTGTATGCTCTATGTCACGGATGAAAACATGTTCACCCTGCAATACTACCTCCAGCGGATGCTGGGCAGTGCGCAGGCCATGCGGATTGTGGCGGAAAAATCAGGCATTGCCCTTCCCTCCGTTCCCTTGGAGGGCATGAAGATGGCCATGACCATCATTGCCACAGGTCCTATCGTGCTTCTGTATCCCTTTGTGCAGCGCTACTTCGTCAAAGGTCTGACTATCGGCGCAGTGAAGGGTTAGACATGTTACCAAAGAGCCATAAGGCTCTTCAAATAGCAAGGAGGTATCTCGATATGAAAAAAACGGTTGCTCTCATGCTGGCTCTGTGTCTGGCGCTTTCCCTCTGCGCTTTCGCGCAGGCAGAGCTTGACCCGACGCTGACCATCACCGCCACCCCGGAAACCTACGCGAACACGGACTTGAGCAAGGACTACACCGTCAATATGTACTTAATCGGCGACAAGCCCAATGACTGGGACAAGGTGCTGAGCTTGGTCAATGACTACCTGCTCCCCTTCAACACCCAGCTTAAAGTGACCTTCATGAGCTGGAGTGACTACCGCACCATGTACTCTTTGGTGCTGGCAGGCGGCGAGCAGATAGACCTGATTTTTACCGCGCCGTGGTGCTATATGTACACCGAGGCGGCCAAAGGCTCGTTCTATGAACTGAGCGATGAATTCATTCAGACCTATATGCCGCTGTCTGCCCAATATCAGTCCGAGGCAAGCTGGGACGAGACAACTCTGTCCGGCAAGACGATTGCCGTTCCTTCCAACGTGGCGCAGCCCATGAACAAAATCTGCGCCATTCGTCAGGATTTGGCGGACAAATACGGCATCTCCGAGCTGAAAACCTGGGAGGATTACAAGAATTTCCTCCTGACCATCGCCGAAAAGGAAACTCCCGAATCCGGCATCTATGCGCTGGCCGCTTCCGAAAACAACAACGAAGCATGGGATGTCTATCGTGAGCAGTTCGGCACGCTGCTGGCGCTGGATTCAAGCTACATGGACATGATGTACAAATACGACGGAACGACCCTGCCCACCAAGGACGACATCAAGCTGGTGTATGAATTTGACGAATTCCGCACCTATGCCTATGACATGAAGGAGCTGGCGGACGCCGGCTGCTGGAGCCGCAGCGCCCTGACCAACACCATCACCGATGATGACGCCTTCGGCAACCTGCAGGGCGCATCCACCTGCTGGAATGCCTCCGTGTTCACCTACATGAAGCAGGCGGAAAAGAATGAGGGCGTGTACTGCACCGCTTACGACCTGAACACTGACCAGTTTGTCAGCGCGGAAGCCTACTCCAACAATGATATGGCCATTGCCGCCGGCTCTGCCAATCCCGAACGCGCCGCGATGGTGCTGGATATGATTAAGTTTGATACATACCTGAACCGTCTTCTGCTGCTGGGCATTGAGGGCGAGCATTACAGCATCAACGAGCAGGGCGAATATACCAAGCTGGAAAAGAACACCGAATATCCCGCCATGCTGATTTCCGCTTCCTGGGCCATCAAGAACGGAAACCTGAGCGAGGCCGGAACGCCGGCGCGTGAAAAGGAAATGGAGGATGCCTGGCAGAAGCGCGTGATGTCCAACCCGACCATTACCTTCGTCTTTGATGACAGCAATGTCTCCGCTTACACCTCCGCTGTGCAGTCCGTTCTGCAGGAGTATGTCCCCATCCTGGAGCTTGGTCTGGTGGACGATGTGGATGCAACGCTGGATGAAATGATTCAGAAATGCTATGATTCCGGCCTGCAGCAGATTTATGATGAATTCTTCGCTCAGTATGATGCGTGGTACGCAACGCGCTGAACCAACAGGTGACAAGCATCGGGAGAGCAGATACGAACCTGCTCTCCCGTTTTTGAAGAGGTGATATGATGGAGCATTTTTTTGAAGAAAAAGGCCGTGTTCGGGAAAGCGTATTTTTCGGCTTTGATTGGCAGTTTGCCCTGACGGACAACCTGTGCTTTCCCGATGAAGCGGCGGCATGGCGGCCCGTGCAGCTGCCGCATGACTGGTCCGCGGATTATCCGGCGGAAGAAAACGCCCCCGTCTGCGGCTCAGGCGGCTATGCGCGGACGGGCATCGGCTGGTATCGACGTGTCTTTTTTCTGAACAGGGAAGCGGACAAGCGCTATATCCTTCGCTTTGAGGGCGTTTACATGGACTGCGATGTATGGCTGAACGGCGTGCATCTGGGCGGCCATGTCTACGGCTATACGCCCTTTGAAGCAGAGCTGACGGCAGATGTCCGGCAGGGCGAAAACACTGTGCTGGTGCGCGTCAACAACAGCCGGCAGCCCAATTCCCGCTGGTATACCGGAAGCGGCATCACCCGCGAGGTCTTCCTTGTGCGCACGGAGAAAACGCATCTTCGAATCCCCGGCATTTTCCTGACCGCGCCAAACATCAGCGAGGCGGAAGCAACCGTCTGCATACAGGCAGAAGTTGCAGGCGCTTTTGAAAATGAAGGTCTTTGCCTTCAAACGACCCTGCTTGACCCAAGCGGCAGGGAATGCGCGAAGGTCAGCACCGCTCTTGCGCCGGTTCCCCGCCTTTCCGTCTGTCAGGAAATGAAGGTATTGTCACCGATGCGCTGGGATGTGGATGCGCCGCAGCTGTATCTGGCGTTTCTTCGTTTATATCGGAGAGAAACGCTGCTGGACGAAGCGGCGCTTACCTTCGGCATTCGGGAAATCGCCTTTGATTCGGAAAACGGCTTTCTGCTCAATGGGCGCAAGCTGCTGATGAAGGGCGTTTGCCTGCATCATGACGGCGGCTGTGTGGGCGCGGCTGTTCCGGCGGCGATTTGGGAGCGCCGCTTAAAAAAGCTGAAGGCCATGGGCTGCAATGCCCTGCGGTGCAGTCATAATCCGCCGGACCCTGCGCTGCTTGACTTGTCCGACCGGCTTGGCTTTTTGGTGATGGATGAAGCGTTCGATGAATGGCATTATATGAAAGGGAAGGAATTCGGCTCGAACACCCATTCCAGCCGCGGCTATTCCGAATGGTTCGATGCCTGCTTTGCCGCTGATTTGACGGCCATGGTGGAGCGCGACCGCAACCACCCCTCTGTAGTGCTGTGGTCAATCGGCAACGAGGTGGGCGAGCAGGGCGCAGCGGACGGCGCGAAATATGCAAAAATGCTGGCCGGACTTTGTCATCGGCTTGACCCGACCCGCCCCGTCACGCAGGGCTGCGACCAGATGAAGGCAGAGCCGCGTCCGGCAACCGAGGCTTTTTTGAAACAGCTTGACGTGGTTGGCGTAAACTATGTCGACCGCTGGCGGGAGAGGACGGAGACCTTCTTCGATGAAGAAAAACGCGAGCATCCCGATTGGCTGTTCGTCGGCACGGAGGATGTTGCCGTCAACGGGCAACGCGGCGATTATGCCTTTGACAGCGCCGATTCCGTTTGGGGACGCACGGTGTATTACGCCCGTATGCTGAAGGCGGAAAGGCTTTGGAAATACCAGCGCACGCGCCCCTTTGTCATCGGCAGCTTTATGTGGACGGGCGTGGATTATCTGGGTGAATGCTTCTGGCCGCACAAAGGCAGCAATGCAGGTGTGTTAGACAGCTGCAGCTTTGAAAAGGATGGCTATTATTTTTATCAATCGCTGTGGAAAAAGGACGAGCCGGTGCTGCACCTTTTCCCCCATCTGAATCTTCCGCTTTCGGATGGACAGATTTATCCCCTGATTGCCTATACAAACTGCTTTTCCGCAGAACTGTTTGTCAATGGAAAAAGCTATGGCCGCAAGGCGTATGAATTCCCCAGTCAGGGCATGACGCAGCGCTGGGAGCATTTTGACCGCCCGCTTGCGCCCATCACCACCAACGACCTGCATTTGAGCTGGGATGTCCCGTTCACGCATGATGAAATCACCGTCATCGGCTATGATGCGCGGGGAGATGAAATCGCCCGTCGAACCCTGCGGCCCATCGGAAAGCCTGCCGCATTGCGGGTCTCCTGCGACAGGCCAATTCTGTCTGCCGACGGTCGGGATGTTGCCCAGCTTGAAATTGAGCTGGTCGACCGGGCAGGACAGCTTGTGCCGAATCATGATTTGCCCGTTACGCTGACAATCGAAAACGCGGAGCTTCTGGGCATGGACAACGGCCGTTCCGACGACCGTACACCCTATAAGAGCACGACCCGCACCACATGGCACGGCCTTGCCTATGCCGTGCTCCGCGCTCCACGCCAGGCAGGAAAAATCAGCGTTCAAATTGCCGCATCGAAAATGAAAACGGAAGAAATAATCATTCCCTGCGTTGAGTAATATATGTTTGCATGCCCGAAACTTCTGACAGCATTCCTTTTAACAAGGGCTATACGGAAAAAGGGTTTGCCGAAAAAGTGTTTCACCTGCACCTGAAGTATATCGGAGATAATGATGAGCTATATTTCAGAGATTATCTCATGGAGCATACCGATGTTGCGAAAGAATACGAAAGAATGAAATTGAGATTATGGAAAGAATATGAGTTTAACAGAGACGGTTACACAAATGCCAAAACAAATTTCATTCGAAAATACACCGAAAAAGCAAAGCTGGAATACGGAGATAGGTATTAAGGCAGCACCGAACAAATGAAGCGTACCATAAACAGTCCTTTTGCGTCAGATGCAAAATACAAAAATCAAAGGTTTCTTTTCTGAAAATCGGGATTTTTTCATAAAGCAGATACGCGGAAATCGAAAACCCAAAAAGATTTCCGAGTTGAAAAGCGGCAGAATGCCGGTGCTTTTTTCGAAGATTGAGGCGAGGCGTCTGAAAGGTGTATTCAGCGCTGCCGCCGGATTGCACGGTGAAATTATGCCGCGCAAAAAACATAAAAATTCAGCCAAATGAAGCAGCGGCTTCATTTGGCTGAAAACAGAAGGTGTTTTACGAGCCGATAGGGAAGTCACCCTCAATCAGCACACGCTGGGTGGCAGCGCCGGCAATGCCGTCCTGCTTGAGCCCCTTGGCCTTCTGGAATTTCTTGACCGCCTCATAGGTGGCCGTGCCGTAGCGCCCGTCCACCGTGCCGGAGAAATAGCCCTTCTTTTTGAGGTAGGTCTGGAGGGTCTTAACGGGCGTTCCGCTGTCGCCAAGACGCAGGGTGATATAGTCCGAGCCTGCAGGCGGCTCTGTCACCGTGCGGTAGGAGGGCGGATTGGTTACCGTCGAGGAATCATCATCATCATCGCTGCCGCTCGATCCCGAGGCGCTCTTGGGGCTGCCCGTAAACAGCTTAGTCAGCGTCGTTCCGCCTGCCACGCCGTCCGCGTTCAGACCGTTGTTCTTCTGGAACGCCTTGACCGCCGATGTGGTGGCCGTCCCGAACGAGCCGTCAATCGTGCCGCTTAAATACTGGAGCTCCTTCAGCTTGCGCTGCAAGGTCTTCACGGCGGAGGTGCTGGTCGAGCCTTCCTTCAGGGAAATACCGATAATGCCGGAGGAGGTGGACGCCTTTTTCGCGCTGGATTGATAGAGGGCGGTCAGCGTCAGATAACCGGCGATGCCGTCCGAATAAGCGGTGTTGCGCTTCTGGAAGGCGATGACGGCGGCCTCCGTGATGCTGTCAAACTTTCCCGTTGCCTTGCCGTCCAGGTACCCCAACGCAATCAGCCGCTCCTGCATCTTGGTTACCTGCGCGCCGGAAGAGCCGACCTTTAAGTAGGTGTTCTTGCTGACAACGGGCGTGGCGGTGGGCTTGGGCGTCGGGGTCACGGTGGGCTTGGCGGTCACCTTGCTGGTTGCCAGCTTTTCAAGCGTCTTCGTACCCGCCACGCCGTCCGCATTCAGGCCGACGGCCTTCTGGAACGCCTTGACCGCCTTTTCGGTCGCCTCGCCGAAAGAGCCGTCCACAGAGCCTGTCAGATAGCCCAAGTTCTTCAGCTTCTGCTGAAGCTCGCGCACAGCCGTGCCGGTCGAACCTTTTTTCAGCACGGTGGAGGCGGTGGGCGTTGGGGTCGGGGTGGCCGTCGGAATGATTGTGCCGGTCGTATCTACGCCGATAACGGTAATGCCTCCGGAAGTTGTGCTCGTGGTGGTCGGCTCATCCGTCTGCACATCGGGGAAGATGACAAGCTGACCCGTGCTGCCGTCCGGCGTGGGGGTAGCCGTCGGCTCGACGCTCTGGGAATAAACCGGATAGGGCACATTGCCGTTATATACGGAATCCGTGCCGCCCTGAATGACCTCCGGCTCTGTATAGCAGCCGCTCAAGCCCGTTGCCACAAGGAGCAGCAGGACAAGGAGCAGCGCTTTTTTCTTCATCAATCTTTCCATGTGCATCCATCCCTTCAAGCAGTTCAAGGACAAGGAGAGCGTTTTTGTCTCTCCGTCTATTAAACGATTCTGCCGGCCGTTTTGTTGCGCCAAGCGAAAATTTCGGTCTTAATCGTCAACGGCCTCCTTCTGACCGTCCAAGTAATGCCAGACGGCAAAGCCCTCGCACCGCGCGGCCTCGATATTGGACAGGGTATCATCGATAAACAGCGCATCATGAGGCTGAAAGCCGTAGCGTTCGCAGAGAATCTGAAAAATGCGGGGTGCCGGCTTGCAGACATGCTCATGCGAGGAGACGACGCCGCCGTCAAACAGGGAGAAAAAGGAGAACCGCGCCATTGTACGTTCAAACGCGGGGGTGGCGTAATTGCTCAGATAATACAGCCGCTTGCCCATCGCCTTCAGCACCGGAATCTGCTCGGACATCTTCAGCGCACATTCATGCTCGCAGAAATTATCCAGCAGGTCGCAGACGGTCAGATAGTCCCTGATATCATCCGTATGCGCCGCCTCGCACATAAGATGCGCCAAAGCGCCCGTGTTTATCAGCCCCGTGTCTATCAGCGGCCACAGCCCGCTTTCAAATACGCCGGAAAAAAGCTGCTGTGCCTTTTCCGGCTTGAAGAAGCCCTTGGCGATGATTTTCGGGTCAAAGCGCACCAGCACATTGCCCACATCGAAGACCAGAATGTCCTTTTCCAGCAGCCGCTTATCCACAGAGACCCTCCTCTTTCCCGCTCTTTCTACGCCTATAGCATAACATATTTTCTGTTTAATTACAATCATTTCGCACAAGAATTTTTACAATTTTATGACGAAATATTTCCTTTTCGTCACGAATACACTTTCGGCAGGAAAAGCGGCGCTGCGCGTTGAACAATCCCGTGAATCGTATAAAAGGAGCATGAAACACATGGAACGAACGGACGGGCGCAGGCCCGATATGCTGAGAGCGCATGAAATCATCCCGAATTTTGTCCCGACGGCGGACGGGAGCTGCCTCATCCGCACGGGAAACACCCGCGTCATCTGCACGGCCTCTGTGGAAGAAAGCGTGCCGCCCTTCCTGCGCGGGAAAGGCGAGGGCTGGGTGACGGCGGAATACGCCATGCTGCCCGCCTCCACGGGAAGGCGCAAGGCGCGGGACGGCGTCAAAAAGGACGGACGCGGCGTGGAAATCAGCCGCTTAATCGGCCGCGCCCTGCGTCAGGCGGTGGACAGACGCTGGCTGGGCGAGCGCACCGTCACCATAGACTGCGACGTCATGACGGCGGACGGCGGGACGCGCACGGCGGCCATCACGGGCGGCTATGTAGCGCTGTGTCTTGCCATCGATAAGCTCATGAAAAAGGGGCTTCTGAAGGAATCGCCGATAATCCATCATATTGCCGCCGTCAGCGCGGGCATCTGGCAGGGAACGCCCTGCCTTGACCTGTGCTACACGGAGGATTCTGCCGCCGGAACGGACATGAACTTTGTGATGAACGAACAGGGCGGCTTCATCGAGCTGCAGGGAACGGGAGAAGGCGCGGCGTTTTCCCGCTCGGAGCTGGACAGCCTGATTGCGCTGGGCGAAAAGGGCTGCGCGGAGCTGATTCAGCTTCAAAAGAGTGTCTTGGGCGAGGCGGCAGCGTCTATCGGGCAGAAGCACACGCTGGTGCTGGCAAGCAACAACGCGCACAAAATCGCCGAATTGAAGGCTCTGCTGGGCGGGAATATCCGCGTTCTGTCCATGCGTGAGGCGGGCTTTGCGCAGGACATTGAGGAAAACGGAAAAACCTTTGAGGAGAATGCGCGCATCAAAGCGCAGGCTGTGGCGCGGATGACCGGCCTTGCGGCGCTGGCAGATGACAGCGGCCTGTCCGTGGACGCCTTAAACGGCGCGCCGGGCGTGTATTCGGCGCGGTACGCGGGCGAACACGGAAACGATAAGAAAAACAATGACCTGCTCATTCAAAATCTGTCCTCCTTCCCCAAGCCGTGGACGGCGCGGTTTATCTGCGCGATGGCGCTGTGCCTGCCCTCCGGCCTTATCTTTGAAAAGCGCGGCGAATGCGCCGGCGAAATCATCGAAACAGCGCGGGGCGAGGGTGGCTTTGGCTATGACCCGCATTTTCTGTTTCAAACGGGCGAGACCTTTTCCGAAATGTCCGCCGAGGATAAAAACCGCGTGTCGCACCGCGCCCGCGCTATGCAGGCCATGCTGCCGCTGATTCAAGAGGTTCTGTGATGTTTACGAAAAGAATTCTCGTTCTCTCCGATTCGCACGGCTATCCGCTCTCATCTCTGCTCATGCGCGCCGAAAGCATGGGAAAATTGGACGCGGTCATTCACTTGGGGGACGGCTTTTACGACCTTGACCCCTATGCAGCCGAGCTGCCCGTCATCTATCAGGTGGGCGGGAACTGCGACTTTCTGCGCGGCGAAAAGGAAATCTTTATTCCCGATTTCGGCTCAGTGATTCTTGCCACGCACGGACATTGCTACGGCGTCAAGTCCGGCCTTTCCGCTTTGGAGTATCATGCACGGGATATGGGCGCAAAGGCGGCACTCTTTGGCCATACGCACCGCCCGATGCAGGAGGACAGAGGCGGCCTTTTGCTTCTCAACCCCGGCGCGGCCTGTGACGGGCATTTTGCCGTTTTGCTGATTGACTCAAGCGGGCAGATGCTTGCGCAAATGTACTGATTTTATAATATGAAAGGACGTCGCGCCATGAAAATCGGGAGGCCGAATAACCGGGTCGGAATCTTCATACTGGTTCTGCTGGCGTTAGCGACTGTACTGTCCGGCGTTCTCAAATCCATGCGGGCGCATCCCGTTGAGCCGACGGCACTCAGTTTTGTCGGTGAATACAGTGCGGACGGTCAGCCCTTTCAGACGCTGGACAGCGGCAGCCGGCCTGTCGGCAGGGAGCTTGTCCTGCGCGGACATTTTCAGTCCGGGCTTCAGGACGGCGCTGTGCCGGAGGGCACGACGGTCAATTTTTACTTAAAGCATCTGAGCATCTGCCTTTTCGTCAACGGCGAGGAGGTCTGGGCAGACCGGACGTTTGCCGAGGACAGCGAAGCGCCCGACCGGTGCGGGCAGAAATGGTCGCAGTGGGTCAGCACCGGGCTGACAAAAACGGACTCGGTGGAGATACGCCTCAAAAACTTCCATGCGCTGGGCAATGCCGTTGCCTTTCGGGACTTTCTCAAGCACATGGTCATCGGCTCAAATTCCATCCTGCACTCCTATGTGGAAATGCACTGTCTGGCGGAATGGGCATTGGGCTTATGCGCCGCCTTTTCCGCCCTGTTGATGCTGGGCGTTGCCCTCAGCTTTCGCAAGCGGAACGCCGACACCGAGCGCCATCTCATGCATTGGGGACTGATGGTACTGCTCACCGGCCTATATTTTGTAGTGGATGCGGATGATTTTGCCTTCCGTTATCCGCAGATGACGCTCGGCACATACGTGCGTCAGGTATGCCTGATGCTGAATGCCGTCCTGCTTGCCTGCTGCGTGACGGATCTGATGCACAACGCGATGCGCACGGCAGCCGGCCTTGTGCGGACGTTTCTGTTCATGGTCACCACGGCGCTGCTGGCGCTGGTGCTGGTCGGACGCATCGGCATCATGGATACCTGGTATGTCTGGATGCCCGCGCAGCTTATCGTCCTGCTGGCGCTGTCCGTCTGCTGCTTCCTTTCGGTCTTCAAAAATCGCAAGCAGTGGCTGCTCTTGGGCTATCCGCTCCTGATGCTTGCCTCCGCCGCCGAGCTGCTGAACGAAGGCCTTTTCGGTTGGTTTGACAGCGGGATGCTCATGAAGCCCATGTTCGTCATCATCTACATCGGCTTCCTCTGCGGCGGCTTCCGCCAGCTGATGAACAGCCAGCGAAAGGCGCAGAAGGCAGAGCAGCTTCAGCGGGAACTGGAAACGACCCGCGTGACGATGGCGCTGAGCCAAATCCGAAGCCATTTTATCTTCAATGTCCTCAACGCCATCAGCGGCCTGTGCAAATATGACCCCGAAAAGGCGGATGAAACCGTGGTGCGCTTTTCGCGGTATTTGAGAAGCAATGTCGAGGTGCTGGAAAACGATGCCGTGCAGCCGTTTTCCAAGGCGCTTCAGCATCTGAAGGACTATGTGCAGTTGGAGCAGCTCCGCTTCGGCGAAGATAAGATTCGCTTTTTCACGGACATGAAGGACGCGGAGGGCAGGGACTTTCTCCTACCGCCGCTGCTCTTGCAGCCAATTGTGGAAAATGCCATTCAGCATGGGCTGCGTCCCCTGAAAAACGGCGGTGAAATCCGCCTGACGGTGCATTTCCCGACCCCGCGCATCGTGATGATAAAAATTGCCGATAACGGCATCGGCTTTGATGGGAACGCCAAGCCGCGGGAAGGGGCCGTGGGGCTCCGCAACGTCCGCTTCCGGCTGGAAACGATGGCGGACGGCACCATGCTGGTGGAGTCCAAGCCAAACGTCGGAACAACCGTGACCATGACAATACGCTATCGTGAGGTGCCGCCATGCGCGTAATCTATGTGGACGACGAGCAGCCCGCGCTCGACAATTTCAGGCTGACGGCCGCCAAATTCGGGGACGTTCGGGAGCTGCAGCTTTTCAGCCGTGCGGACGAGGCTATCCGCTGGGTGCGGGAGCATCCTGTGGACGTGGCGTTTCTGGATATGGAAATGCCGGATATGCACGGGCTGGAGCTGGCGCGGACGCTGATGCACATCGACCGCAGCATCCGCCTGGTATTCGTGACGGCGTTCAGCCAATACGCCTTAGATGCCTTTTCGGTGAACGCCATCGGCTATGTGCTGAAGCCCTATTCCCTGTCCGACATCCGCAATGAGCTGGACAAGGCGGCGCGGATGCGCCCAATCAGCGACAGCCGTGTGCAGATAGAGACCATCCCCGATTTTGTCGTGCACGTGGACGGGCGCATCCTGCTCGTTCACCGTCCCAAGGCCGAGGAGCTGTTCGCCCTGCTCATTGACCGCGCCGATGCGGGGCTGACGAGCGGCGATGCGATTGCCTGTCTGTGGCCGGACAAGCCGGACGATGCAGCCACGGGCGCTCTCTTCCGCAATACCTTTAAGCGCCTGATGGACGTCCTCAACGCGAACGGCGTAGGGAGCATCATCCGTGTGGACGGGCGGCGGCGCTATGTGGACTGCGAGCAGGTGGACTGCGACCTGTACCGCATTTTAGGCGGCGATGCCGAGCCGCTCAAGCGTTATGCGGGCGAATACATGCGCCGTTTCTCGTGGGCGGAGGAAAGAAACGCGATGCTCTATCAAATGAAATACCGCTGAAACGGGCTTGTGAACCATCCTCAAAATCCCCGTTCGGTTTTCCGAACGGGGATTTTTCAGACGAGATATACCCCTTTTGAGATTTCCATCCGTCTAATCGGTTGAAGGAGGTGACGCGATGAGCATTGTCAAGGCGCCTGACAATGACCATGAGGCAGAGCTGAATCGCTGGATGGACGAGTACGGCGATATGCTGGTGCGGCTGGCCTGCATGATGCTCCGCGACCCGCATCTTGCGCAGGACGCGGTGCAGGACACATTCGTGAAGGTCTGGAAAGCGCGTTTCTCCTTCCGACGAGAATGCTCCGCAAAAACATATCTGACAGGGGTTCTGCTGAACACCTGCCGAGACTATCTGCGCACGGCGTGGATACGCCGCGTGGACCGCAGCCGCTCCGCAGAGGAGCTTCCCGAACCGTTTTCGGACGCGCCGAGCGCGGATAAAACGGTCATGGAAGCCGTGCTGCGGCTGCCTGCCAAGCTCCGTGAAACCGTCCTTCTGCGATACTGGCAGGACATGAAAATCAAAGACATCGGCGACAGCCTGCGGATTTCACCCGAAACCGTCAAGGCGCGTCTCAGGCGCGCCAACCAAAAGCTGCGAAAGGAATTAGAAGGGTGGTATTACAATGAAGAATGATTTGAAAGACCTCCTTGACCAAGGGCTTTCCTCTCTGCGGTTTTCGGAGGAAAGCCGCCGTGCCGTCGTCCGACGGACATACGGAAAGGAGTTCCCCATTATGAAAAAGAGAATTTCCACGGCTTTGGCCGTTACACTGACGCTTGTTCTCATCGCAGCGGTCGCCGTGGCCGCCGTCACCGTGACGCGCTCCATGCAGGCGGAAAAGGTCAGCCTTGCGCGCACCGCCCTCCAGGAAAAATACGGCCTGACAGCCAAGACCCTCGGCCTGTTTCAATGGACGACAGAAGAGCGGGACGGCGTATTCGTCATGACCCTGAAGAGCGACACGATTCATCCCTCGCTGACCGGAGAATATACCGTGACCGTTCAGGACGGAAAGGCAACGGCCTCGTGGAGCTATGACGATGTGGACGCGGCCGTTTATGAATCCGGCGCGCTGGATGCATCCGTCTGGGGCGAAAAACAGTTGGAAGCGGCACTGAAAGACTGGGACGCGGCAAGCGGATATTCCATTCCCCTGTATCAGCAGGAGACAGCCGATGCAGAACCGCTCGCCACACCCGCCGTGCAGCTCAAAGAGGGCGAGCGCCTGTGGATGGGCGAAATCTGGACACAAGCCACGCCCGGCGCGGACGACCTGACCTTCCGGCAGGCGTTTGACATTGCTGTGCAGGCTGTCAGCGAGGAATTCGGACTGGACGCCTCCGTCGTTGCGAACGGGGAGCTGGTCAGAGAAGACGAAAACGATGAAAACAGCGACTTCTCTCAGAACGCGCAGGGGCAGACCCGCTGGGCCTTCTCCATCTATATTCGTTACGAAGGCGTTGAATACGGTTTCGGCGTGGTGCTGGACGGCAAGACCGGCGAGGTGCTTCTGACCAATGTCCTGACGGGCGGAAACGGCTAAAGCGGCCGCATCCGCATCAGGCGCATCAAATCATAACAATTACGAAGGAGAAAAAAACATGAAGCGTTTCTTTATCTGTATTCTTTGCCTGCTGCTGGCCGTGATGCCCGCTATGGCGAAGGAAAGCACCATCGATGATGTGCTGGCCGCATGGGGCGCGCAGGACGAAAACCGCAATGTCTGTTCGGCGCTTGAAAGCCATGAGCAAATGCTTTCGCCCGAAGCCCTGTTCCGTGTACTGGCAACCTACTGCATGCAGGTCAATCAGGACACATCATGGGAAATGATGGCAGACTATGAGCCGCAGATGACCCTTGAGAACGACCTGCTTCGCATCACGGTCATGACGCACGCCTTGGGGTTTGCGATTGTTCTGAATGCCTATACGGGCGCATGTCTTGAGCTTTCCGTGGACGAAGGCGGAAACGGCTAATGATGTAAAAAAAAACGACACTGCGCCGCCAAACAAAAAAGCTTATCATCAAACTCCCCGCTCGGTTTTGCGAGCAGGGAGTTGCTTTATACAAAAAATGGAAGCCGGCCTTTGCCGGCTTCCATCCGATAAGAATCAGTACTTACGCTTGCGCGCAGCCTCCGCCTTCTTCTTGCGCTTTACGCTGGGCTTTTCGTAATGTTCGCGCTTGCGAACCTCAGCCAACACGCCCGCACGAGCGCACTGACGCTTGAACCGCTTGAGAGCGCTTTCCAGCGACTCGTTTTCTTTGACTCGAACCTCAGACACCTTGTTTCCCTCCCTTCGCCACTCTCGCCTCGGACATCGCTGCTTCCACAGCGGACTGGCGACCGTGCCTGTATTATACCGCGAACGGGCATACTCGTCAACTGATTTTTTATGCGTCACAGGTTTTTTACACTTATTGCGCGGTTTCGGATAAAATCAGGCGAATCATGCCATCTTTTCGCTCATTTTTTCGCCGCCCAAGATGTGGATATGCAGATGCGGTACGCTCTGGCAGGCATCCGCGCCGCAGTTGGATATGACGCGGTAGCCGGTCTCGGCCAGTCCCTCCTGACGGGCGATTTTGCTCACGGCGCGCATCAGCCCGACGACCTCCGCGTCCTTCAGACCCTCCAGCGCATCCATGCTCTGAACGTGCGTTTTCGGCACGACCACAACGTGGACGCACGCCTGCGGATTGATATCGCGGAAGGCATAGCAGCATTCGTCCTCATAGACCTTCGAGGACGGAATATCCCCTGCAATGATTTTGCAAAACAGGCAGTCGTTCATCGGCCTTCTTCCTTTCTCAAAAGCGTTCTGTCATTTATATTATAGCATATCCCCTGCTTCAGGTCAAAAGGCTCTTCAAAAATTGCCCCGTATACGATTTCTCGGCCTCGGCAACTTCCTCCGGCGTCCCCTGAGCAACGATTCGTCCGCCTTCCTCGCCGCCCTCCGGCCCTAAGTCGATGAGGTAGTCCGCCGTTTTGATAACGTCCAGGTTATGCTCGATGACCAGCACCGTGTTGCCAGCGTCTGTCAGCCGCTGTAAAACGGCAATCAGCCGCGACACATCATCCGCATGCAGACCCGTGGTCGGCTCATCCAGCAAAATCAGCGTGCGCCCCGTTGCCCTGCGCGACAGCTCCGTGGCCAGCTTCACGCGCTGCGCCTCGCCGCCCGACAGGGTGGTGCTGTTCTGCCCAAGGCGCATATAGCCAAGGCCGACGTCATACAGGGTGCGCAGCTTGGTCATGATGGCCGGATGGTTTTCAAAGACCGCCATCGCCTCCTCCACCGTCATGTTCAGCACATCACTGATGGAGTGTCCGCGATACTTAACCTCCAGCGTCTCTCGGTTATAGCGCTGCCCCTTGCAGACCTCGCAGGGAACATAAAGGTCGGCCATGAAATGCATCTCGATTTTGATGAGGCCGTCGCCCGAACACGCCTCGCAGCGCCCGCCCTTCACATTGAAGGAAAAACGGTTTTCCTTGTAGCCGCGCACCTTCGCTTCGGGGCACTGGGCAAACACCCTGCGGATGAGGTCAAACAGCCCCGTATAGGTCGCCGGATTGCTGCGCGGGGTGCGCCCGATGGGGCTTTGGTCGATGCAGATGATTTTGTCGAGCTGCTCCTCTCCCTCGATGGCCGCATAGCCGGAGGGCTTGAGCCGCGCCCGATTGAGGTCGTGCGCCAGGGCGCGGTAGAGGATGGAATTGACAAGGCTGCTCTTGCCGGATCCGGACACGCCCGTCACGGCGCAGAACACGCTCAAAGGAAAGCGCACGTCAATGTTTTTGAGGTTATGCTCCCTTGCGCCGCGCACGGTCAGATAGCCGGACGGGATGCGTCTTTTCGCGGGGACGGCGATGCGCTTTTTCCCGCTCAGATACTGTCCCGTAACGGAGCGCGGCGCATTCATCAAATCCCGCACCGTTCCCTCGGCGACGATTTCCCCGCCATGCTCGCCCGCGCCAGGGCCGATATCCACGATGTAATCCGCGCTGCGCAGGGTCTCCTCGTCATGCTCCACCACAATCAGGGTGTTGCCCAAATCGCGCAGATTTTTGAGGGTGCGGATGAGCTTCTGATTGTCGCGCTGATGCAGGCCGATGGACGGCTCATCCAAGATATACAGAACGCCCACCAGCCCGCTGCCTATCTGCGTAGCCAGCCGGATGCGCTGCGCCTCGCCGCCGGACAGGGTCGCCGCCGCACGGGAAAGCGTCAGGTACTTTAAGCCCACATCGATTAAAAACGACAGGCGCGTCGTGATTTCACGCACGATGGGCGCGGCAATCATGCTTTCCTTTTGAGTCAAGGTGAGCGCGGACAGAAAGTCCCGCGCTTTTTCGATGTTCATATCGCTGACCTCGGCAATGTTCAGCCCGTTTATCGTGACCGCCAGCGACTCCTTTTTGAGCCGCCTGCCGCCGCAGTCGGGGCACGGCTCTTCGGCCATGTATTCCTCGTAAGCGGCCTTCATAACATCGCTCGTCGTCTCGCGGTAACGCCGCTCCAAGGAGGGAATCACGCCCTCGTAGGCCGTCATATAAACGCCCTCGCCGCCCGCCGAGGCATAATGCACCCTAATTTTTTCATTCCCAAGGCCGTAGAGAATTTTATGCAAAGTCGCCTTCGGCAGCTTTCCCACCGGTGTGTCCAACGAAAAATGAAGGTGTGCGGCCAACGCGCTGAAGAGCTGCGCTGCCATGCTGCCCTCCTCCGCGCTGTTGTTCCAGCCCATGCAGGAAACCGCACCCTCGCGCAGGGATTTCTGCTTGTCGGGGATAATCAAATCCGGGCTGACCTTCATGGTCGCACCCAAGCCGGAGCAGTGCGGGCACGCGCCATAGGGGTTATTGAAGGAGAACATCCTCGGCGCAAGCTCCTCAATGTTTACGCCGCAATCTGGGCAGGCGTAGTTCTGGGAGAACATCATTTCCTCGCCCGTCGTCACATTCAGCACCGCCGCCAGCCCGCCGGACTGCTTCATGGCTGTCTCCAGGCTGTCCGTCAGGCGCTGCTGCGCATCCGGACGCACAATCACACGGTCCACCACCAGCTCGATGGAGTGCTTTTTCTGCTTATCCAGCGGCGGCACATCGTCCGCCTCGTATATTTCACCGTCCACGCGGACGCGGACAAAGCCGCTCTTCAGAGCATCCGCGAGCAGCTTCGTATGTTCACCCTTGCGGGCGCGGACAACGGGCGCCATGATTTGCAGCCTTGTTCCTTCTCCCAGCCGCATGAGCTGATCCACCATCTGATCCACCGTCTGCTGGGTAATTTCCCGCCCGCATTCGGGACAGTGCGGATGGCCGATGCGGGCATAGAGCAGGCGCAGATAATCATGTACCTCCGTCACCGTGCCCACGGTTGAGCGCGGGTTTCGCGCCGTGGTCTTCTGGTCGATGGAGATGGCGGGCGACAATCCTTCGATGGTGTCCACATCCGGCTTATCCATCTGCCCCAAAAATTGGCGGGCATAGGACGACAGGCTTTCGATGTACCGCCGCTGCCCCTCGGCGTAAATGGTATCAAACGCCAGGGACGACTTGCCGGAGCCGGACAGCCCCGTAAACACCACCAGCTTGTCCCGCGGAATCGTCACATCGACATTTTTCAGGTTGTTGACCCGCGCCCCTCTGACCACAATGGACTCATGCATTCCGTTCTCGTTCCTCCACACATCAATGTCACGGACAGCGCCCATTATAGCACAGGTGTTCGCATTTGAAAAGGCGCGGAACGGAAAATGATTGATTGCGGGCAAAACGGTTTTTTGCTGGAAAAAGCTTTTTTACGCCCGGCTTCATAAGCCAAAATACAAAAACTCCGTCTCGAAAGAGACGGAGTGTGGTGCGGCCAACGAGACTTGAACTCGTACTCGGTTAAGAACACGCCCCTCAAACGTGCGCGTATGCCAATTCCGCCATGGCCGCTTACCGCAACGTTGACTATTATAACGGATTCCGGCTGCTTTGTCAACCGTTTTTGCGGCGAAAATCGGAAATTGCGCGGAGGATTTCCCCAAGCGGATATGAAAAAGTCCGCCTCGCATGAGACGGACTGTGGCGCGCCCTGGGGGATTCGAACCCTCGGCCTTTTGATTCGTAGTCAAACACTCTATCCAGCTGAGCTAAGGGCGCACACCGGAGCTGTTTTCAACAGCTTGATTATTATAGCGCAGGGCGTTCCAAAATGCAAGCGTTTTTGAAAAATTTTTTCGGGCTTAAAGAGTCTATTATTAAATGCGAAAGCGGAACACCACCGCCGACGCATTATTTTTTTAGGGAGGTGACAGGGATAGATAGTTACAAATACATGACTTATGAGCAGAGAAAGGCCCTTGCAACGATGCACGCCTACCATATCCCATTGACGGAGATAAGCAGCACTCTCGGCGTACACCTGGCAACGTTGTACAGGGAACTAAAGCGCGGAGGGGTAGAAAAGCAGGGGGACGTATACGACCCTGACAAAGCAGAGCAGGCAATTAAGGAACATTTCAAGAAACGAGGCCGGAAGTGCACTTCACCCCCACGGGGGTGATGCGGCGCGGCAGCGATGGAGGTATGGACGTGCTGGTTTTGCGGCCTATCAGTTTTGCAGAGGCGAGGGACTTTGTTAAGGAAAACCATCGCCATAATAAACCGCCTGTCGGTCACAAATTATCCATTGCGTGCTATGAGGGAAAACGACTATGTGGCGTTTGCATGGTAGGCAGGCCGGTAAGCAGATATTTAGACGATGGACTAACGCTTGAGGTCAATCGTTTCTGCACAGATGAAACAAAAAACGCCTGTTCAAAGCTGTACGGTGCAGCGCAAAGAGCGGCTAAGGCACTCGGCTATAAACGCCTTATCACTTACACGCGCGAGGATGAAAATGGAAATACGCTCCGCGTCTCAAACTGGAAGTGTGACGGAAAAGCGGACGGTATCCATTGGACGGGCAAAAACAGCTCCACATCACCGTGACGGGGCTGAACGGCACGGGCGTGATTGACTGCAATGCCCTGACCGTGACCAGAGACGGGGCGCTGTTCGGCGCGTGGAGCGGGGATTTCCCGCAGCTCAGGCGCGGCAGCAATGACGTTTCGTTCAGCGGGCAGATTTCCAGACTCACCGTCACGAGAAGGGAGCGATTCAGATGATTCGGGTGTTCCCGCCGTCGGCGACGGATTTCACGTCCGGCGGCATCGCCCTCCAGCCCTCCGAGTGCATTGTGACGGAAGAGGCAAACGGAGCGTTTGACGTGACGCTCACCATGCCGCGGGACGATACGTACAACCGGCACGAGTACCTTGCGCCGGAAAACATCCTCTTTCTTCCGGCATCCAGCAAAAACGTGCCGATCCGGCACACGGTCAGGACAGAAGGCACGGTGCGGATTTACAAGGCCAAGGGGAAGGCGACCACAAAAAAGAGCGGATATTGGTATATTGACGAATTGGGGCGTCATGAACAGTGGGTCGACAGATTCATCACCACATACAGCAGCGTCCCCATGTACGTCTCCGACACCCTGACCAACGAGGCGGGCAAGGTCGCGCACGGGAAAGAGCTGACCTACATCAGCGAGACGGACAGCGCCATCTTCTGCGCGTCCTTAGGCGGGCTGGTCGGCTACATCAAAAAAACTGAATGCTATTTTGTCCGCGAGGAGCAGGGCGATGTCATTACCGTCGTGGACGATGGGACGTATGCGAATAAAATGCAGCCCTTCCGCATCGTGTCGGCGGAAAAGAAAAGCCCCGGCACGTACACAGCCAGAGCGGAGCATTTGACGTTTGATTGCAACTACGAGACATTGCAGGCGCTCGACTTGACCAACAAACCGCTTTCCGAGCTGTGTGACGCGCTGACCACCGACCGCGTCAAATACATCACGGGCGTGGAAAAGTACATCACGCGGAGCTGGAAGGCGCCGACCTCCGTGACCGTCGTCAGCGACATCGCGGAGGACAACGACCTTCAGCTCATCCGCGACGGATGCAACGTGTACATCCTGCCCGCCGATACCTCCAACGTGACGCTTGAGCTGAAGACGGGCGAAACGGGCAATATTACACGGCTTGAAACCAAGACGGACACAAGCGGCCTGATTACCCGCGTTATTCCGGTCATCAACGATTCGGACGGGAACCCCGCAGACCAAGAAGCGATAGACAGCGAGCACATTGACGAACATCCGTTTCCATACATCGAGCGCGTGACCGTGGAGACCGAAGAGGAAGGGCAGGCAGAGGCCGCCAAGCTGTACGCAGCAGGCAGCGACCTGCCCAAAATCACGGTGACGGTTGCGTGCCTTGCCGGAGCGCTGGACGGTGTTTCCGTCTTCGATACCGCGCACGTGGTTGACGACCTGACGGGCGTTGACGTCACGGGACGCATCAACACGGTTAAGACGGACGCCTGTACAGGGCACGTGACGGAGATTGAAATCGGCTCAGCCAAGGACCGCGTCACGGTCTCCGTGTTCGCGGCAGTCTCCGGAACGTGGCAGATTAGCTCGTAGCTGTCAATTCTTAGCGGCAAGCACCGCATAGACAGACAGTAAAGCCGGACATGCGCTGATAAAAGAAAGACTAACCCGTACAGTGTAGCACAGCCCTTGGAGAGGGGCTCTAATAACTACTACTCTATAATACAAGGAGAAATTTACAATGAAGACTCTCACAAACAAGGACTTCTGGACTGCGGCGCTCATCCGCGCCCTGCGCACTCTCTGCCAGACGGCGGTTGCCACCATCGGCACGGCGGCCATGCTCAGCGAAGTGAACTGGCTGGCCGTCGGCAGCGCGTCCCTTCTGGCGGGCGTCCTGTCCGTCCTGACCAGCATTGCGACAGGACTGCCGGAGACGGGGGACGCGGCAGAGAAACCGCCCGAAGAATAAAACGCATGACAACAGCACGAGCCGCTCCGAGAGGGGCGGATTTTTTTATACGAAATTCGCTTTTTTTCTGTAAATACATTGACATACGTGTTTACACGTGCTATTATGTATTCGGAAAGCGAGGGGAGGACATGAAGCAGAGTGAATTGCTCAAGCTGTTCAGCAAACACAATATCAAATGTGTGCAGCACGGCAAACGACACGACATCTATTACAGCCCAATCACCGAAAAAAATTTTCCCGTTCCGCGTCACGCAAAAGAGATTGCACTGGGAACGCTGAAGAGCATCAAGAAGGACGCGGGGCTTGAGTAAAGCCCCTATCCGATGCATACAATCAACAAATGGAGGTTTTGGAAATGGCAAAATATATCTATCCGGCAGTTTTCGCCAAAGAAGGCGGGTTCTATACCGTCCGTTTTCCCGACTTGGAAAACTGCTACACGCAGGGAGACGGCCTTCAGGATGCATATGAAATGGCTTCCGATGTGCTGTGCCTGACGCTTTATAATCTCGAAGAGAAAAAAGCGAGTATTCCGCCCGCTTCGGAAACGTCTGCCGTCAAAACGGAAAAGGGCGAGTTTGTTTCGCTCGTTGCCTGCGATACGTTAGAGTATCGGCAATACTACGATAACAAGGCGGTCAAAAAAACGCTGACGATTCCGGCATGGCTGAATACCATGTCGGAGCGCGAAGGAATCAATTTTTCCGCCGTCCTGCAAGCGGCGCTGAAAAAAGAATTGAGCATCACGGGAAGATAAAAAAACGCCGGCACTGCCGACGACCAGCCTGACGGCAGGCAGGACAGGCAGACGGGACAATCATCATCGGCATTCGGCATAGGGCGGGAAACCGTCC